>NZ_CP051774.1:0-641207 GCF_012913485.1 Luteolibacter luteus
GCCGCGCGTGCCTACTTCGGCATCGTCTTCGGCCGCACCGCCGCCATCAACAAAGCCGAGCGCGATGGCAAGTTCGACCGCGAAGGAGCAGACGCCTTCATCGACAAGCTCTTCGGCCTGCATGGGGAAGTATCCCGAGCGGAACGTCCTGAAGGAGGTGAAGCTGCTACGGAACTTTGAGAAGGATCAAAAGGTACGAAAGGCGTTCAAGCGGCTGGAATACAATTTTGAAAACCTGTTCCCAATCGAAAGGATGAAGACCTGTGGCTCATGATGCTTGAAGCATTCATGCGCGGCTTATCCCGCGATGTCCGCCGCACTGTCAACTACCTCCGCAATGGTGCCACCGTGCGCGAGGTCATCCATGAGAAGACCCTCGGCTTCCGACTCCAACCGCCAGCGCGCGAACCTCGACCGACGCCCAGCCGCTATGCCATGTGGGAGGACGGAAGGAACTTCACCGCAGTAAGCACGTATCCAAAAAGAAGCTTGCTGGCAGTAGAAGAGCCCGGGCCGGTTCCCTACCCTGCACGGAAATGGCTATCATCTCACAAGTTTCTCAATTCATCTTTACCGGCAACGGCTCGACCTCGGTTCCCTATGCACTGCCGCAGCTCCGCTTTGACGACGAATCGTGGTTGTCCGTCGAGAAGATCGATCGAACCAGCCGGGCGGTCACGCCATTGACACGCGGGTTTCACTACAAGATCACCGGCAACGGGCTGACGGGGACCGGACAAATCGTGACCCACGGCGGAGCCATCCCGGACAGCGATTACCTTCGGGTAAGCCGGAACACCCCCTTGGAGCAGGAGAGCACCCTGACCGCGAACGGGAAGATTCCTTCCGCCACCCTCGAGCGCATGGCGGATTGGCGCGTGATGGCACAGATCGATGAAAAGCGCCGGCAGGAAGAAGCTCTCAACCGATCCATTCACCTCCCGGACGGCGAGCTGCTTTTGCCTGCAGAGGAGGATCGCATGCAACTCGCCCCCGCTGCGGATCGCAAGGGCAAGTACGTCGGATTCGACCAAACCGGAAAGCTCGACGTCTTCACCCCGCTGGAGATCGCCTCGGCCTTCGACACCGACCTCGCCGAAGCCGTCTCAAGCGCCCTCAATGCGGCGAGCGAGGCTGACACGAGCGCTGCCAACGCTGCCACCTCAGCAAGCCAAGCCGCAACGTCAGCAATGGTTGCGGCTCCAACGATTGAAAGAAACCCCGGAAATCTTCTGAATCTTCGAAGGCATCTCCGTGCATTACTGAACCGGTCTGGCAATCCCGGTGTTGTAGGGCTCGGGGCTACCGGAGATTCCATTGCTCATACCGGTGGCCCATGGCATTGGATAACTGCAGCGCTCATCCAAACCTACGGTCTCGGCGGAGTAATGAGCGCCACACTCGAAAATTCGCGTTACCAGGCGGCTACCTTCGATGCACCCGGCCTCACGCCTGTATTCACTGGCGGAGCCGCTTTCTACCCGGTAGCAACAGCCTCCGGCAGCTACATTTACACCCCCACCGGAAGCTACTTCATGATGCCTTCTGGCTCGACCGTCACCGAGAGCCCCCGAAACGCGACCCTGCTGACTCACTGGAATTCAGTAAAAGCCATCTACGGCGTGAAAACGGGCGGAGGCAACCTGCAATTCCAGCTCAAGATAAACGGCGTGGTCGTCTCCACAAAAACAGTCAGCACGGTACCCGGAGCCGTCAATACTGGACCGGGGGTCAGCACAAATGGCGCTTCAGGCACGATCAACACAGTGGAATTCGTAGCCACCGATGGTCTTCCCCTCTGCGGATCCATCTCCCTAGTCACCACCTGTTCAACGAGCGAGTCCCACTACATCGGAACCTTCGTAAGAAGAGAAAAAGGAGTCGTCAGCGTCTCATTGGGACGTGGTGGTAACAGCTATGTTCAGCATCAAACGATTCCTAACAGCACTTGGATACAGCTCGCCGCGATCTTCAACATTCAGGCATGGTGCCACGCTCAGAAAGGAGAACCGCAGTCTTCGATCGATTCACATTTGGACAAGATGAAGCTTCTTTTTCCCGGCAAGACGCACGTTTGTATCGGCAACTCACCAATTCAACTTGATCCAGGCAACGGACAAAAAAGCGAACGCGATTATTGGCTCGCAGCCGCCGCACGGAACAACTTCTACTTCAACAATGGCTGGGACTACTTTTCGAGTTGGGCGGAGATCTCAGCGCTGGGATTCCAAGGAGACAACGTCCACCTGAGTGACGAGGCTCGCATCCTATGGGCCGAAGACATCCTCAGCCGCATTCGCGTCACTTCTCCCATCGGCGACACAGGTGGTGAGAGCCCGCTAGCGCTTGACTCTGAGGGAGAACTTATGACCGCCCGAGATTGGGCGATGATGAATGTCATCGGCAGCACCACACGCGTATTCCCTCTTCTGAGCGACGCAGCCGATTCGGGCTTGCCGACCGGGATAACCAAGAATCTCTCAAAAGGAACATTCCTTCTGAACAACTCCACGAGCGCTGCAGCCAATACGATTGGCGGGGTCGAAATCGGAACCGGAGACAATGCTCACGGATTCGACAATTTTGCTTGGCGCTTCGAACTCAATGAGGCCATCACGAGCCTCTACGGCACTCCGAGTCCAAACGGTTTCGTAAAGATCGCGATTCAGACTGGCTTTCCCGTTGTTGGCAACATCGACGCGGCTGGTATTGTTTGGGAGTTTGGATGCGACGTCGGGCCCCTTCCATGGGTAAGGTTTCACATCAGTGACGGCGCAATACACCAGACCAGCGAAAAGTTCTATATCCCGGTCACGACGCAGACGGTGGGCTACAATATAAACGGACTCACCCGCCACAAATTCGTGGTGATTTACCGCAACACAGGCACTCTAACCAAAAATCTTGAATGTTGGGTAGCTCCAAGCCGATCGGCACAGAACCCCGCCAGGGCCGAGAAACCCTTCATGTTCGCTCTGTGGCGCCCCTCCGTGGCGCAGCACCATGTTTGGAACGACTCTGTTAACAAGCTAAGCTTCAATATTGGCTCGCGAACAGCAGCCCCCACGGTTAACTGGCACGCGCAGCTACTCTACTTCGAGAAGGACTCAAACATTGCAGCGGATAGCGGCTTTCGAAATCGACCTTGGATTTACTAACTAGGGAAGAACGGAAAGATTTACCTCTCCTGAGCCTCCCAGAGCATGGGTAAAAGTCTCAAGAGCTTGCTCCAGAATGCTCACATCTGCTCCCGTGCTGCAGGTGGCAACTGCCGCTTCGGGAGTCGCCGATAAAAATCCGGGAGCGTATTTGCCACCTCGGTGAAGCAGGAGGTCGCAGCGACGGAGACGCTCCTCATCCACTGCATTCGCCGCGGAGAGAGAGGGAATGACCAGCGAGCGCAGGTTTGCGAAGCCTTGCACCGCGACAAGATTCTCGCAGGCTTGAAAACCGGCTTCGGTGAGTTGGGCGCCTGAATCGATCGCACGCATTGCGATCAACCTCGCGTCGCTGCTCATCGTGGCCAAGCGCTCGCTCGAATTGATCAGACGGACCGCTGCTCGGCAAAAGCGTTCGGCTCCGGTGTTCGGTATCTGGGATGCCTGATACTGGGGATTCGAGAAATGCACTCCGTCATGCCTCGGAAACTCGGCCGTATCGACAAGCAGATACCGGGGTTCCCCACTCAATGCTTGCAACTGGCTCTCTCGCTGGCGGTACCCCGCTTCAATCTGAAGAGGGGTCAATGAGAAGCTGGGACTAAAGGCCACCCGCTCATAGATGAAAGTCATGTCATCATGACCGGTGCTCTGGCGGATTGCCCTATTCCAAGCGACAGAGCGCGGTCCGTAGGTATCGGCTAACCAGTAAGGCTCTGTGTAGGCAAGGTTCCACTGCCCATTCCCATTGGGTCGCCATAGTTTTGTGGAGTCGCCCATATCGGTCTCGCCCTGAACGAAAACGCACACTTTCCGAGGCTTCGGATGTTTCTTGAGATGACTTACGCGAACATTCCAAGAATCGAGAATCCGGGTGCCCGAGTGATTCTCTCCAACCCAAGCCGCGGCGGTCCCGGATGGAGCCCCGCTGGGATCGTAGAAAGGACAAACCTCAAAGCCAGTGAGGTCGGGGTTGTCATTCATCCAGAGATTCAGAGGCGACCCTCCGTAATGACGACTGAAGGCGAGGGACACATTGCCCAATGCGGCGGGGAACTCCCGGCGCATGGCATCCACGCTACCCAGATAATTGCTCTGCCCGCCACCGTAGATCACGGTCACGGGCGGGTATTCCCCCCTTTTCTTCCGCTCCATCCAACGTAGCATTCGCACGGCATCATCGTCCGACAGGGCGTGGGGAAAAAAGGAAGCATAGCGGACGGTTAGAGGCGAGGAGGTAGTCGCAGCAAGATATCCGCAGCCGAGATTGAATCTACCTTGCTGAGATGTGGTTGGCGGAGTTGCTGTCATCTCGCGCTCATACCAGTCAAAGCGCACCTTGAGCGTGGTTCCCGTAGAGCGCAGCAACAAAACACGCCAATTGTCTGAAGGATGTGCAGCACACTCGTCCGAGCTAACGATAGACTTGTAGCCTGGCGTGAAGCTATTTAGGCCCGTATCGCGAAAGGAGACGTCAAGAGCACGCGCAGCGGTCACGTCGCAGCCGAATAACGATCGATCTTGCAATACCCCTTGCCGGATCTTCATGAGCACCGCAAGAGTCCACTGCTGCCCGATCCCTCCCTCCCACATCGGGAACGAGAGATTGTCACCTTGGCCATCAAATACGATCCCCCCCCCTTGGAAGACTGGTTGATCCACTACTACTGGCTGAGCAACGGAGGAGATTCCACTTCCCGTCCACTGGTTCACTGGCTGTCCTTCCGCAGCCTGGGGAAAATCGGTTTCGGCGTCGAGCTGCCACTTCGGGGAAAGATCGGTCGGTTCAAAATCCTCGGGCGCCACCGTAACTCTGAAGAACTTCCGTTCTCCCGTGCGAGGCTCCGTGTAAATCATGGGGAGACCATCGCCAATCCGGGGTGCACCAATGGGATCCCACGCCCCGGAAACGATGCCAGAACTCTCAAGTTGATACACCTGCCCAAGTGAGCTCTCCCATTCCAGATGGACCTCGTGCGCTGTAATCGACGAATCAATCAATGAAGGGAGCTCAACGAAACTGTCGCCCAAGGCAGTCAATCCGAGAATGATCCATACAGAGAGGGCAACGCGCATTTCCAGAAACCCGAGCTAAGCCAGATGAACAAGTCAAGTGATCAGACGAGGTTCCCTGTGGTTTTAACGGATCTTTGACGGTGGAGTTCTTCACCCTTTCGTTCCATCGCGGAGGAAATGAGATCGCTCGCTATCGTCACCCGAGATTTTCCACCGTTCCTAGTTTCCGCTTTCTCTATTACCAGCCCCCCCCTCCGCTGGCAGTAGAAGCTTTGTGCGGCTTTGGGATAGGGTGTTCGTCGATCAACAAAACACGATTGACGAGATGAACTCTGCGATGCTTTCGGGGCTTTCTTATTCTTATCCTCCGGGAGCCGGGAGGGGTGAATTCAATGGTGGGGACGGCGGCGGCGGGCCGGGAAGGGCTCGCGGTGTGTTGCGGTATTTGGTGCTGCTGGCCTTGGCCTGCTTGCTGGCATGGGCTTTCAGCGGTTGTGCGGAGGCGAGGATGCGGGTGACTTCAGCGGGTAGGCCGGAGAGTTCCCGGAAGGCCATCCGGCAGGCGGCGGGGCAGGATTCCTGGTGCTGCATCGGGGAACCGGCAGGGGCGCGGTCCCAGCAACCGCGAAGCGGGTTAGAGGGAGAAAGGAGGACGAAATAAGATGAGCATCGGAAGCTTCCTTCGAAACCTGAGCGCGCCGTTCCGCGGACTGTTCTTCAATCTGATCGATCACGATCCCTATTCAAAAAAGCCGGAGCCGGAGAGCGCGCCGCCGCAGCGCAAGCAGCGCGAGGTGAATGCCCGGGGGATCGAGCTGATCAAGCACTTCGAGGGCTGCTACCTGAGCGCCTATCGGGATAGCGTCGGCGTGTGGACCATCGGCTACGGACACACCGGCCTAGTGCATCGCGATGGCACCGTGAAGGCGGGAAGGACCATCACCCAGAAGGAGGCGGAGGAACTCCTGCGCCACGATCTTCAGGTCTTCGCCAAACGCGTCACCGAGGGCACGTCGGTGCCATTGAGCGATGACCAATTCGCAGCACTGGTCTCCTTCGACTTCAATACGGGCGGATTCCTGAAGTCCACCTTGCGAAAGAAGCTGAATGCGCGGGATTACATGGCAGCAGCAGAACAACTGCTCCTGTGGGACAAGGCCGGCGGCAAGAGATTGCGCGGACTGACACGGCGACGCAGGTCGGAACGGAGGCTCTTCCTGGGAGAGGACGACTTCATCGAGCGAGAGTCCTGAAGTACGAGATCCATGGTAGTAGACCCCAAGGACGGCAACCGGAAACACCCGCCATCCCCCGCTCCAAGTGAACATCACATCCACTTTTAATCATGCTTGCTGCATTCTTTGAGAAACTCTTCTTCGGTGCCGCCGTGCTGGTCGCGAGCGCACTTGGCTGGACCGGCGCGATCCTTTCCGAGGGCGAATGGCGCTGGCTCTGCATCGCGTTCACCAGCTCGATCCTGATGGGAACCCTGGTGGCACTCATCGTAAAGGGCCCTACGGACACGATGAAGGTAACCATCGGTCGGACCGGCGTGGCAATCCTGGTCGGAACACTCGGCACGCGGGAAATCGTGATCCAGTGGGGCATCCAGGCCT
Source organism: Luteolibacter luteus (assembly GCF_012913485.1). Taxonomy (GTDB): domain Bacteria; phylum Verrucomicrobiota; class Verrucomicrobiia; order Verrucomicrobiales; family Akkermansiaceae; genus Haloferula; species Haloferula lutea. Next base: position 6,791 of record NZ_CP051774.1, read on the forward strand.
TCCAGGGCGATGCCATCCGCCTCGCCGGCTGGGCAGCTGCCATGACCCTGATCGGCATGACCGTCGGCTACCCCCTCATCCTGCTCTTGAATACGCGCGGAAAGAGCATCGCGCGGAGATGGCTGGAGAGATGGTCGGGGAAAGAGGGCGAATGACCCGCCGCCCATGAAAGTTGAGGCTTGAGATCGCATGCGGATGACAATCTTCTTCCCTCACTAAATCCCGCATCTCCAGACAAGTCGCAGCCGCATCCCGATCAAGAAACGATCGATGCGTGGCAGACGGATGCCGCGGAGAAGGACAAGCTGAAGGTCCGCGAGCAAGAGGTCGAGGAGACGCTGGCGCGGAAGCGCTCCCGGGCGACCCATCTGATCGGCTGGCTGCCATACATCGGGAAGAAAAGAACAAGCAGCTCCTCGATCGATTCCCGGACGAAGTCCGGATGGCGGATGAGTATCTGAGGACTCATGGATCCTCCGCGCGCGCCTTCCATGAAATCATGTCCTCTCCGGTCATCCGCGACTTCAGCGTCTTCTGGGAACCCAATGCCATGGGCGTATCCTATCTCATGAAGACCCCGGCCGAGGACGCGGATAAAAAGCAAATCCGCGAGGCCACCCGCTTGGATGAAACTTCCCTCCGGTCAATGGTCGAGGATCCAGCTGGAATTCCTGATACCGGAGCTTGGGACTTGAGATAAGGTGCGAGCCGGGCTTCCCTTGCCTCATTGAATAGCGATTCTCCAAATGAAGCGGGACACACCGCATGGCAGGCCATGGCGGAAGCGAAGGATCACGCGCAGATCCTCACGCAGGACGAGGAGGAGCGCCACGCCAGAAAGCACTCCATCCCAACGCGAATCCTCGGGTGGATGTTGATCGCCGGGTTCATCCTTGAAACCACGAGCTCACTGTTCAGCCAGCATCTCGACTTGGGCGGGCTGCTCTATTTCGTCGCCGGCATCGTCATCCTTATGGGTAGCCAGACCGCGCTTCGCTTTGTCGCCTTCTGTGGCATCCTCATGATGCTGCTGAATTTGGGACAGCTCATCTGGTCGCTGGCCATGGATCAGCCGGTGAAGCTGAAGCGGGAGTGGCTGGACTACCGGGAGCTCCGCTTCTGGACAGCCTTCGTCTTCCCCGCGCTCTTCATGTTTGGCGAAAGCCTGCTTGCCTTGGTCGCCCTGCGTCAGCGACAGCTCCCCTACTGGACCAGGATGGTGAAGATCTTCACCGCAGCGTTCATCGTGATCTTCCTCGCCATCTCCCTGATAAGGGTCACCACGGACCTGAGGAACAAGCAGCTGATCCACATGTTCCCGAAGGAAGTGCAGCTCGCGGAGAATTACCTGCGCACCCATGGGACGATGATCTCATCCCCCGCGACCGATGGACCGCAGGCCGAAATCAAGGCACTGCCATCCCTACACTCGATCTCCTTCTCGGAGGGAGGCACGAGAGGATGGGAATGGACAAGCAGTGCCTCCGTTCCTCCGGACCCGATCCAGAGGGCAACCCACCCGGTGAGATTGCCATCGGGCAAGTGGGGAAAGATTGAATTCGAGTTCATCGCCCGCGGGGACCAGCCCTAACAGCAAGCGCGGAACAGAAGTTGCGGCTTGAGCCAGAAGGCCGGCGCAGCTCTCATCACCCCATTGAAAGCTGGCTCTCCAGATGAAGAAGGCCAATCCGCGTGGCAAGCAGCGGAGGAGCCCGGGGCAAGGAGTCATGGAGAATTCTCAAGTCGGGAAGAGGAGGAAATCCATGCCAGCGGGCACTCCGTGTCCACGCGGATCCTCGGCCTCATGATGGTGGGCGGAGTCATCCTGGAGTTTCTGGGCTCTCACTGGGGCCAAAGTATCGGGGTCGGCGGCTTCGTCTATTTGATCGCCGGCGCCGGCGTTCTTTGCGGCATCCAGGCACCGGTTCGCTTCACCGCACTCTGCGGCTGCGTCGTCATGGCGGATTGCCTCGCACCTATCATCTGGTCGCTGGGAATGGGACGGCCGCTGGAGTTCCGGAGCCGCGTATTCGACGTCACGGGCCCCGGCTCCTGGACCGACTATTTTCTTCCTGCGGCCTACATGTTCGGCGAGTCGCTTCTCGCTTTCGTGGTCCTGCGTCATCGGCGGCTCACCTACTGGACCGGAGCCATGAAGTTCTTTACCGCCGTGATCACACTGCTGTTCCTGGGGAGGGCGACGCTTGCGATTTCCCACGAGGTAAGGAGCAGGCAACTGATCCGCATGTTTCCGGAGGAAGTGCGAATCGCAGAGAAGCTTCTGCTCACGCATGGAGGGATGCTCTCGTCCTCGATGGCGGATCGTCCCTTGGATGAGTTCATAGGCCTCCCCTCGCTACATTCGGTCTTATTCCGGGAGAGACTCTCGAAGCGATGGGGATGGACAAGCAGCGCCTCCGTGCCGCCCGACCAGCTCCGGAAGGCGACCCACTGGGTGAAATTGCCATCCGGCGAGTGGGCAACGATTGAGTTCGAGTTTATCGTGCCGGAGTGATAGGCGGCCCGCTCACCGGCACGGCCATCCCCGGGAGCGCGGAGGCTCCGCCCCGCAGAGCGGTCCCTCAGGCCCGCCTCCATCCAGCGGATCGATATCGCCTTCTCCGGGGGATGAGATGGATTGCACTCATCATCACTCCCTAGAGCCTAGTCCACCCTCTCCCGATAGGCCGCGCTTCCCCAGCGCCATTCGGCAGGACTCGCGCACAGCTTCGCCCGGACAGGATTGTTCCGGATGTATGCTCTCGCATCGTGAAAATGATCAAGGTCCCGAATGTACCGATCATGGTAGTCCTCTGCCCAGACGTTACCGGCACTGCCCCGCTTCCGATGGATCGCGTGTGCCGTGTAGGTCTTCCAGCGTCGAACGATGTCCCCGAGTGATGCCCCGGGAAGACACGCGATCAGAACATGCACGTGGTTTGGCATGATGCACCATTCGAGCAATCGATAGTGGTTGCCATCGCCATGCAGGAGAGCTTCCTGAACCGTCGCCGCATGGTCATCACTGCCAAGCAAGCACGAGCCGTGGCCTGCATCCTCGTAGACTGCGATCTGCCGGCGAAGCTGCAAGTCGCCGCCCTTGGTCCCTTGGAGCTCGCGTTTCCAACATTCGATAACCTTCCGCGGCAATGAATCGGCCAGCCGGAATGTCAGTGCCTGCAACTCACCCGGCGCATCCAGATGGGGAAGGTAGCCACGAGAATGCCAACCCTTGTGAAGCGGACGCCGATCCATCGATGAAGCACGGGATCACAATCAGGCGGGCGCGTCGAGCTCTTGGGATGAGACAGGCTCGCAGGGACCACTCTGCGGGGCGGAGCCTCCGCGCTCCCGGGGAAGACCGTCCCAGTCATCGTTGCGATCGAGCGCCAATCCCCCCACCTTCAACCCTTGAGCTTCCCCTCATCCTCGCCCATACTCCGCCGAGCTCATGCCGCGCGCCTTTCATCACCGTGACTTCTCCGATCTCCCCGCCCTCGTCGCGGCGAAGGAAGCCGCGGGCCTGCGCGTCTCGCTCTGCATCCCCACGCTCAATGAAGAAGGCACCATCGCCCGCGTCGTCTCCGTCCTCCGCGATGAGCTGTTAGAGAAACACCCGCTGCTCGATGAACTGGTCGTCATCGACTCCGGCTCCAATGATCGCACGCGCGCCCTTGCCGCCGATGCCGGGGCGGAGGTCATCCTCGCTTCCGACATCCTGCCCTTCCAGGGCCACCGCATGGGCAAGGGCGAGAACCTCTGGAAAGCCGTCCATCATCTCCGCGGGGACATCCTCTGCTTCGTCGATGGAGACATCGGGAATATCCACCCGCGCTTCGTCTATGGCACCGTGGGCCCGCTGATCCGGCATGCGGAGATCGGCTATGTGAAAGGCTTCTACGAGCGCCCGCTCCTCGCCGCGGAGGGCGTCGATCCCCGCGGCGGCGGCCGCGTCACGGAGATCCTCGTGCGCCCGCTCCTGCAGCGCTTCGTCCCCGAGCTCGCCGGGCTGCATCAACCGCTTGCCGGCGAATACGCCGCACGGCGCGAGATCCTCGAAGCCATCCCCTTCCCCACGAACTACGGCGTGGAAACGGCGCACCTGCTCGATGTCCATCGCAGCCATGGCATCGGTGCCATCGCCCAGACGGACCTCGATGAGCGCATCCACCGGAACCGCTCGCTCGCGCAGCTCGGGCGCATGTCCGGGGAGATCCTCGACGCGTTTTTCGCGCGCATCCCCGTGCCCACGGTGCTTGCGGGTGAACGCCCGCCAATGATTTCGCTGCCGGAGTATTGCAAGCGCTTCCCAGCGGCGGCGGAGCGCGCTAAGAAAGGCGCGTGATCGCACCCGCACCGGAGATACGCGAACTCGGCCCGGATGACCTCGATGCCGCCACGCAGATGCTGGCGCACCTGAATCCCGGGATTTCCCATGAGCTGCTGCGGCAGCGCTTTGACACCATCCTCGCCGAGCATCCGCACTATCATGCCTTCGGCGCCTTCATCGATGGCCGGTTGCGCGCCGTCGCCGGTGTCTGGATTGCCACGAAGATCTGGTGCGGCCGCTATCTGGAAATCGACAATCTCGTCGTCGATCCCGAGCTCCGCTCCTCTGGCCTGGGCTCTGCTCTGATCGCCCACCTCGAAGCCTTCGGGCGTTCGAAAAACTGCTATCTCGCCGTGCTCGACAGTTATACTTCCAATCACGCCTCCCACCGGCTTTATCATCGCCTGGGATTCGAGATCTGGGGCTTTCACTTCGTCAAACCCTTCCGTCCGCTCGACCGCTGACACCCGCATCTGACACGTCGCCATCCTTGCCATGAGCGTTCCTTTTTGCGTCGCCATCGTCCACTATCACCTTCACCGCGGCGGGGTCACCCGTGTGATCCACACCGCCTCGCAGTGCCTCACGGATGCGGGCGTTCCCCACGTGATCCTGAGCGGTGAGCCGGATGAAAGCGGGACGAAGCTGCCGGTGCAGATCGTGGACGGCCTGCGCTACGGCACCGAGGCCGGCGGCATCAGCGGCATCCAGCTCGTCCAGGCCATGCGCGGCGCGGTGTCCAGCATGCTGGGACCGCTGCCCGTGGTGTGGCATTTCCACAATCACTCGCTGGGGCGGAATCGCGTGATGGCAGATGCCGTGGCGATCCTCGCGGAGGCGGGCGAGGCCATGGTCCTCCAGCTCCACGACTTCGCCGAAGATGGCCGCCCGCAGAATTACCCCGTCATCGCGGATACGGACACGCTCTACCCGCACTCGCCGCGCATCCGCCAGGCCTTCCTGAATTCACGGGATCGCTCGTACTTCATCAGTGCCGGCCTGCCCGCGGCGCACTCCACCCTCCTGCCAAATGCGATCACGCCGCCAGCCGTGCTGAAGCCTCTGGAAAATCCGCCGGAGCATCCGCTGGTCCTCTATCCGGTCCGCGGCATCCGCAGGAAAAATCTCGGCGAGATCTTCCTGCTCGCCGCGCTCTCGCCGAAGGGCACGCGCTATGCTGTCAGCCTCGGGCCCGACAATGAACGGTGGATCCCCATCCATGATGAATGGGTGGCCTTCGCGGAAGACACGCAGCTGCCCGTGATGCTCGATGTCGTGGGCCGCCTATCCCCGGCACCGAAGGCCCCGCGCACCTTCGCCAGCTGGCTGCGGCACTCCACGCATTGCCTCAGCACCTCGGTCGCGGAGGGATTCGGCCTCGGCTTCCTCGAGCCGATCACCTTGGGCAAGCCCTTGCTCGGGCGGAATCTGCCCGCAGTCACCAATGACTTCGCGGAAGCAGGCATCGTCGCGGGCCGTCTCTATGACCGCCTGTTAGTCCCGGTCGAGTGGGTGGGCCGGGAAACCCTGCGGCAGCGCCTGGTGCGCACCCTGCGCGTGAGCCTGGAAACCTACGGCCTGGCCATGTCGAACGAACATCTGGAGCGCTCCTTCGCCGCGATGCTCCATAAGGGGCACCTCGATTTTGGAAACCTTCCGGAAGACCTCCAGCGCCAAGTCATCCACCGCATCCTGGCCGGTGACGGTGCGGATAGCGTGCTGGTGGAAATCCGCGCCGAGACCCAGCCCTTGCGCGCATGGCTGCGGCGGACGCTGAAGCAGACGACACCCACGGCAAAGCCGCAGGACCTCCTGGCCTATGCGCCGGAAGCGTATGGCGCGCGCCTGGAAAAGCTCTACTCCACTCTCATCGGGACGAAGCCATCGGCCCCCGAGTACCTGCCGAAGCACAAGGTGCTCGCCCGCTTTGTGAAGCCCGGGTCCTTCAATTTCCTGTGCACCTGAGGAGAACTGCAACTGCCGCGGCTCAGGTGCGCTCCGTCGCTTTTCCTTCAAATTGGCCGACGATATTTGTCACGAAGTTCTCGGAGAAGCCCGCAAGGAAGGCCCAGAAAACAAGCTTGGCATAGTCACTCGGCCGGCCCGCGATCGTGGCTACAATGTCGAGGCCGGCCCTGTATCCTTCAAGCCCCGTGACGCCGGTTTCGGACGTTGTGCCGCCGGATGCCACTTTCACATCCCCAGGGGAAACGATCGCCAAGAACTTGGGAAACAGATCTCCGGCGAGAAGACCGGAAACGAAAAGCACATACACCAGAAAACCCAGAAGCCCACCAATGAAAGGCGAGAGCCAAGTGTAGATAAGCGATTTCGACATCAATGCCAGATCATGAGGCTCCAAGGTCTTCAATCGACGCTGGATACCGATGAACCCTCCGAAAACGCCGGCGAGAAAGGCCGCTGTCGGTGCTGCCGAACCAGGGAACCACCCTTTGTTACTGCTATTCACGGCTGCAACTCCCAATGAGATCACCACGCAGATCCCCAAGGCCCATAGCAATCTCTTGCTGATCAGAAGTATCACCGCGTCTACTTCATTACTCTCCTTATCTTCCGGGAGGTCACTCATAGCGCCCGGATATAACCTCAGGCCCGAACCCGCTCAATAAAAAGAACACACATCTTTAACCGTAAAATCACCATATCATTATTAATCATTTATCCATTCATTCTAGACCCTTGCATGATGAGGAACCTCCCCTCAGCGCGAGCACCACGGATCATCCGTGACATCAAAGTACCTGTATGAATCATCCGCGCCCGAATCCGGCGATGAACGAAGCTAGAAATGACCACTTTGGCGGGCATCACCCCCTTACCGGGATCAAGGCCATCCTCTTCGACATCTACGGCACGCTGTTAGGCTCCACCGCAGGCGAGATCCATCCGGACCCGGAACTCCGCGCCCTCATCGCGGAAGCCCACGCACGCTCCCCGCACCCCTTCCCTGAAGTCGAGATCCGGGAGATCCACGCACTCCGACACCCCGGCCTCCCTGTCGAAGAAATCGAAGCGCTCGCCCTTCGCCACGAACGCTCCGTGAATCCCGTCGAAGCCATGCCCGGCGCGAGCGAAACCCTTCACGCGCTGAAAGCCCGCGGCCTCCCCCTCGGCCTCGTCTCGAATGCCCAATTCTACACCCTCCCCGAGCTCGAGCGCTGCCTCGGCCCGATCGATACCCTCGGCATCGATCCCGGACTCTGCTTTTTCTCCTACGAGCACCTGCGCGCGAAGCCGGATCCCTTTCTCTTCGAGCTCGCAAAGGGTCGCCTGTTAGAACGCGGCATCCACGCGACAGAAACCCTCTACATCGGAAACGACGTCCGCAACGACATCGACCCCGCCGCGCGGACCGGCTTCCGCACCGCCCTCTTCGCCGGCGACGCCCGCTCGCTCCGCCTGCGCGGACGCAGGCTGGATAACAGCGGCGCGGATCACATCATCACGGAACTCCGGCAGCTACTGGAGTAAGCTCAATCGAGCTTCAGCTTCGTCCAATTGTTCTCCAGCCCCTTCACGAAGACATCGCCCGCGCTGTCGCGGAAGAAGGGAATGCTATCGATCCAGAAGTCCGCCTTGTCGTTCTTCGCGGTCGCAAGCCGCGCGGATTCATCGGTTGGATCCGCCAGCACCAGCACCATCGATTTCCCCGCTACCCAATCCATCTTCGCCTTCGGCACCGCGTTGAAATCCTGGACACTCGGATCCAGGAAAAAGGTCCACTCCACCGGAGGCCGCTCCAGCACGGCATCGAAGAGCCCGCGGATGCCAGCCTCATCCTTCGCCTTCATCGCTGCGAACAACGCGACGGACCAATCCAACAGCTTGTCCTTGTCGCCAGGCGACCACTCGCCCGCAATCCCCGTGCCCGGCGGCGGCGGCACGTTTGCCAGCTCGAACTCCCCGCGCAGGTTCTTCTCACCCTCCTGCTTCAGCTCCACCTCCAGCTCGGTCTTTCCTGAAACCGTCGCCGCACCCATCCGCTCTTCTTCCTTCGAGTCGATGAAGCGTTCGATCAGCACTTCATTCCGCCCCTGCTTCAGGGGAAAGCCCGTCACCAGCGGGAAGGTCGATTCATTGGCACTCCCCTTCACCGGCTCACCATTCACCCGGAAGACCGCCCTGCGTTGGGAGAAAGCCACCAGCGCCAACTGATCGCCGGTGGACTTCCCGGCAGATGCCGCCGCTGCGGGAGCAGCAGCAACAGGAGCCTTCTTCTCACCACATGAAGCGAGCAAGAGGCAAGACGCAGCGGCAAATGTCAGGGACTTCATCGGGGTGGGAACAGTCACGGGTGAATGGCCAAAGCTCTAACTTCCCCGCATCCGTTTGGCTACTCCCCATCGCGCGAAAATCAGGACTCGCGGGAGACGAACATTCACTACCGGACTTTTCCATCCCCACCTGTCACGCCGCGCCGCCGCTTCCGTAAGTCTGGCATGAACCGCGGAGTCCTCGGGCAAATCCATGCCCCGCTCCGCCATGAACCAAGCACTGAACCCTCATTATTCATGAAATCACAAAGCGGAATCTCCCAAGAGAAAAGCAGCACTGGAAAGCTCAGCATCGTCGTCATCGGCGGCACCGGCCGCGTCGGCACCCGGCTGGTGAAGACCCTGCGTGCCAAGGGCCACGAAGTCCTCGCCGCCTCGCCCTCCACCGGCGTGGACACCATCACGAAGATGGGCCTGAAGGAAGCACTCATCGGTGCCGATGTCGTCGTGGATGTCACGCAGTCGCCCTCTTTTGAGCCAAAGGCGGTGCTCGAGTTCTTCCAGCAATCCGGCCACCATCTCCTCGCCGCGGAGGCACGCGCCGGCATCGCCCATCACGTCGCGCTCTCCGTCGTCGGCACGGATCGCATGCTGGAGAGCGGTTATTTCCGCGGGAAGATGGCTCAGGAGAATCTCATCACCTCCTCCACTGTTCCCTACACCATCGTCCGCGCCACCCAGTTCTTCGAGTTCGCCGCCGCCATCGCAGGCTCCGCCACCACGGGAAATGAAGTCCACCTCCCGCACACCGTGCTGCAGCCGATGTCGTCGGATGACCTCGTGGCGGCACTCGCGGAGATCGCGATCGCCCCGCCGCAGAATGGCATCGTGGACGTCGCCGGTCCCGAGGAACTCCACATGGATGACTTCGTGCGGCAGTTCCTCACGGCCAGCGGCGATGAGCGCAAGGTGGTCACCGATGCGAAGGCGAAATACTTCGGCGCGGTGGTGGACCGTCACAGCCTCACTCCCGGCAAGCGCGCGCTCTACGGCTCCACCCGTTTCACGGATTGGCTGGAGCACGCCATGCCAAAGGCGAAAGCCGCGCGATGAGCCGCACCACGGCCGGGCGTGACGGACCACCGGCAGCCCGGCCTTCCTCTCACTTCCTCAAAAGATCATGAAGACACTCACGGACAAGGTCGCGATCGTCACCGGTGCCTCAAAGGGAATCGGCGCCGCCATTGCCAAGTCATTCGCCCGCGAAGGCGCCGCCGTCGTGGTGAACTACGCCACCAGTAGTAGCGACGCCGACAGCGTGGTCGCGGAGATTACCGATGCCGGCGGCCGCGCCATCGCCATCCAGGCCAGCGTCTCCGAGCCCTGCGCGGTGAAGCGGCTCTTCCAGGAGACCAAGGAGGCCTTCGGCAAGCTCGACGTGCTGGTGAACAACGCCGGCGTCTTCAAGTTCGAGCCCTTCGAGGCCATCACCGTCGCCGAGTTCCAGCGCGAGTTCTCCACGAATGTGCTCGGCACCATCCTCACCATTCAGGAAGCGATCGAGCAATTCGGCTTTGAAGGCGGCAGCGTCATCAATCTCAGCTCGCTCGCCGGCAGCCACTCCCTGCCGCAGGGCGTCCTCTATTCCGCCACGAAAGCCGCCGTGGAAAGCATCACCCAAGGACTCTCCGCCGAGCTTGGCGACCGCCGCATCCGCGTGAATGCCATCGCGCCCGGCTACACCCGCAGTGAGGGCACCGTGGCGGAAGGCCTCTTCGGGGAAGAAAGCGTGAAGCTCTACCTCTCCCTCACCCCGCTCGCGCGCATCGGGGAGCCTGTCGACATCGCAAGGGTCGCCACCTTCCTCGCCTCCGATGCCTCTGCATGGATCACCGGAGAAACGATCCGCGTGGCAGGCGGCGCAAGGTGATCGGCCAGTTTTACTCATCACCCCCGGCACGGCAGCTGCGAAGAGAACCCCATGAGCAAGGGAATCGATGAAGGATTGGAGAAGCTGAAGGACGCACTGCTCGCCGGGAAGCCGGGACTCAGCGATGAGGATTTCCATGCCGCCGTAGAGCAATGCATGGCGGAGAATGATCCCGGCTTCACGCCGGACCGTCTCTTCGCCTGCGTGAAGGAGCGTCTTGGAATCGAATAAGGGTGATGCAAATCGCGCGAGGGTTACGCGATTCGCCACGCGGGATTTCGTGAAAGGAATCCCGTATCCCTGATGCATCCTAGGACGAAGCGGGTGGAATGGATCCTGCAAGGAGACATGTCATGAACGAGATGGACGACAGCAATCTGCAAGGGCGCGATCCTTCGCCCCACCTCAGTGACTCCGAGAAGCGGAATGTCGTGGAGCATTTCATCGAGGAAGGAAGCCAGGTGACCATCGGAGAAGTGGAAGCGGCCTTGGAAGCAGCGTTAAAGAAGATCGCCCCATCGGAGAATCGGGAAGAACTCGTCGAGGCGATGGAAGAGATCCTCGGGGATCACGGGTAGGGTCCACTAAATCGGTCAGGCGAAAGGTAGGGTCGCCCCCCGGCCGACTGTGGTGCGGCCCGCATCACCGAACCACTCGCGGGGCGCTTGTCCCTACCTTTGAATGACGAATGGATGATCCCGCGATTCGGCCCATGCCGCCAAAGTCCGACGCTCATAGAGCGCCGCTACATTTTCACCCTGACCGCTCCTGCGGAGCATCCCGCGGAACCTACTTCTTCACCTTCGGAAGCCGCGGGTGCATCGGAGGATCCTCTCACCACGCTCCTTCGGAGCGCTCCGAAAGAAAATGTAGCGTCGGTCTATGACCGTCGCAAACTCGCGGCATCAGCCGCATCGGGGGATCATCGATTCTCTAACAAGTTCCAGCTGATCCGATCTCATTGCCCGGAGGGTCCAGCTGATCCGGTCTCATTGCCCGGAGGGCAAATAGCCAATAGCCGGTGGTCGAGCGCAGCGAAAACCACCGGTTAGGTCGGAAGTGATATTGAACCCCGGCAGGGGTTCCGGCGCGCGGGAAGTCACCTCGATATCCCCCATCCGCACCAATCCGAAGGTTTCTTGGACATCACCAGCTCCACGAACTTCATCCGGGCATCGGGGCACATCGCTGGAATCCCATCCGGGGTTCAATTTGCGTGGGCTTACCGGTGGTTTTCGCTGCGCTCGACCACCGGCTATTGGCTGTCACCCCTCCGGGGCATGAAATGCGGGCTAGGAAGGTGCGGCGACCACTCCCGGACAAGCGGGGGCGCTTGTCCCTACCTTCCAGAACCCACTTCCTTCCGATTCCCTTTGCGGGAAATGCCCGCTTCGCTATCCTGCCAACATGTGTGGTCGAATGATGCGTTTGCCGGGGGCGCAGGTCGTGGTGCTGGGGATGTTCGCGGGATCCTTGCTCGCCCAGACGGCTCCGCCCGCGACACCGGTGCCGGCACCGGCCCCTCCACCATCGAAGGCCGAGGCCGGTCTCGAAGAAGCGGTGAATTGGAAGTGGAGCGTGGCCCCATCCGCCGCGAAGGACTGGGGCATGCCGCTGCCTGACGAGCTGAAGCCGAAGGACCCGGCTGCCGCGGCAGAAGACCCCAAGCCCGTCGAAGTACGCCCCACCACTTACGAAGTCCAGAAGGGCGATGCCCTCGTGAAGATCGCACGGAAGTTCAACATGACCGTGGCCCAGTTGAAGCAATTCAACGAGCTGAAGAACGACCGCATCGTCATCGGCCAATCCTTGAAGATCCCCACGCCCGGCGAGATCCTGGCGATGGAGCCACCGCCGCCGCCGCCACCGGAGCCCGGAAAGGAGAATGAGGAGGGAAAGAAGAAGAAGAAGGAACCCTCCATGGAGGATGAGGACTACGAGCCCATGACCCTCGAACAACTCGAGATGGAGACCGTGCTCATCCAAGTCTTCCTCGATCGCGAGATGTTTTCCTGCGGTGCCATCGATGGCAAGGAAGGCCCCACCTTCCAGAAAATCACCCAGCTCTATCAATCCATGCACCCCGAGCTCGCGGACCCGCACGAGCTGCGGAAGAAGGCGCTCGCCGAGTTGAAGCAACCGTATGCGAACTATGTCCTGCGCGCGGATGACTTCCGCTTTATCAAGGTCCGGGACATCCCGCCCGCGGCCATCGCCGTGACTCCGCCAGGCGCAAAGAAGGAAAAGCCGAAGCCCGGTAAGCCCGCAGCTCCCAAGCTGCCGCCTCCACTGAGCTATGAGGAAATGGTGGCGGAGCATTTCCTCGGCTACGCCAGCGCATGGGAATTCGTCGCGGAGCGCTTTCACTGCGATGAAGCATTCCTGCGCCGCCTCAATGACAAGGTGGGCGACAAGCCCGCGGTGGGCACGATCTTCCAGGTGCCGAATGTGATTCCCTATGAGATCGAGAAAGCCGGCGACCAGGCGCTGCAACCGGCGGCCGATCCCCAGAAGCCGGTCACCGCGGAGATCGTGGATGTCTCCATCCTGAAAGTCTCCCGCGATGGCAAATTGATCGCCGCCATGCCCCTCGCCTCCGCACGTCCCGGCCTCCGCGGCCGGGGATCGTGGACTGTGCTCGACGCGATCGCGCAGCCGAAGCTGGTGACCAAGCACGAACCGCGCGAAGCACCGAAAGCCACAGCGGATGCCCCCGCCGCGACACCCGCGCCGGCACCGGTGGCGGAGAAAGAAGAAACTCTCGCCGCCGGACCGAACAACCCGGTGGGCGTGGTGTGGATCAATCTCGCCAAGGCAAAGAGCAAGGACGCCCTGTCCTACGGCCTGCACGGCACCGGCATCCCCGCGCAGATGAAATCGAAGGAAGGCATCGGCGGCTTTCGCATGACGAATTGGGACATCGATCGCGCGGTGCGATTGCTCCCCGCGGGCACGCCGCTCGTCTGGCCTGCGGAAGTGGTGAAGCCGCGGCGCTGAGCTTCACTCGTCCGCTTCGAAGCTCACCGTCCACACGCCCTCTTCCGCGGAGAAGTGGAAGCGGTAAAAGGCGATCTTCGCGAAATCATCCTCCGTGCACGTTAGCCAGTCCGGCTGCTCCCTCGCCCAGCGCTGGAGCATCCGTGCGAAGACCTCCACCACCGCGTGTACCGGTAGCTCTTCATCCTCCAGCGGGAAGGGCAGGTGACGATAGCAGTAGCTGCGCTTTCCCTTCGGGATCGTCGTGAAAAGCCCGCACATCATCATGCGGCTCGTCTTCCCCAGAGGCACCACTTTCACCTCTCCGCCCTGGTCATCCACCGCACGGATCTTTTCGCGCGCCTCTTCATCGGAGCTCAGCGCCAGTACGTCGGCAATCGTCATCGGCCCCTCCACCTCGAAGGCAAATTCCTGCTCCGGCTCTGAATTTTTCACGCCCTCGAAGAGCGAGCTCAGGTCGAAATCATCGCTCATCGTCTCTCCTCTATGCTCCTGCGCTACCCGTATCAAGCATGAGTGCCTGCTTGTGCCGGGCCGGGAGACGGCTAGGATCTGCCAATGCGCTCATTCGGAAAACTTTTCCTGCCGCTGTTGCTGCTCGGCAGTGTCACCCTGTCACCGGCGAAGGATGCACCCGCGGTGCCGGAGGATCTGGCCCAGTACATCGCGAAGGCGGAGCCGGATTTCACGTGGAAGGTGGAGGACACGAAGGAATTCGGCATCACGAAAATCTGGCACCTGAAGCTGACTTCGCAGGTGTGGCAGGGCATCCCGTGGACGCATGATCTGCTGGTAGTGAAGCCCGTCGGCGTGCCGACCGGGAAAATGCTGCTCCTCAATGACGGCGGCAGCGCCTCCCAGGAAAGGGCGATGTATGCCGCGCTGCTCGCGGGAAAGATCAAGGCCCCCGTCGCGATGCTGCTCGGCGTGCCGAACCAGCCCTTGTTCGATGGCAAGAAAGAGGACCACCTCATCGCGGAGACCTTCGTGCGCTATCTTGATTCCGGAGATGCTTCGTGGCCGCTGCTCTTCCCGATGGTGAAGAGCGTGGTGAAGGCGATGGATTCGCTGCAGGATCTCAGCGCGAAGGAATGGCAGGAGCCGGTGACGAAGTTCATCGTCGGCGGCGGCTCGAAGCGCGGCTGGACAACCTGGCTGACGGCTGCCAGCGATCCGCGGGTGATGGCCATCACGCCGATGGTGATCGACGTGCTGAACATGCGCGAGCAACTGACCCACCAGCAGAGCTCGCTGGGCGGGCCCAGCGCGGAGATCTCTCCCTACACGGATCGCGGGCTGGTGCCAATCCCGGATACGCCGCGCGCGAATCATCTCTGGAGCATGGTGGACCCGTGGACTTATCGCGCCCGCTTCACCATGCCGAAGCTCATCGTGCTGGGGAACAATGATCCCTACTGGAGCACGGATGCGCTGAATCTTTATTGGGATGCACTGCCGGGGGAGAAATACATCTCCTACTCGCCGAATGCGGGGCACGACCTTACCGAGCGGGACTCCGCGGGGAAGAAACTGAATGCGGACCGGGCGATCAACAACGTGTCCGCCTTCGTCCGCTATCAGCTCAGCGGGAAGCCGCTGCCGAAGCTCGAGTGGAAGCACGAGACACAGGCCGACGGAAGCCTCGCGCTGAAGGTCACGGCGGACCCTGCGCCGAAGGAGGCGCGGCTGTGGGTGGCGAAGTCGGACACGAAGGACTTCCGGAAGGCGCGTTGGGAATCACGGGAGATCGCGCTGAAGGGAGGCGAGCCGGTGAATGCCAGCATCGCGAAGCCGGAGAAGGGCTTCATCGCTTACTATGCGGACCTCGGCTATGAGATCGATGGCCTGCCCCAGTGGCTGTGCACGCAGCTGAAGGTGGCGGCCGCGGAGTGAGGCGATTTTTGCACCGCGCCCGGCGACTTTTGCATTCTGTTAGTCAGTGGTTCAAGAGGGTGCTGACTAGCAGGGAGACGGCGAAAGCCCATAGAATATAGGCTCCGAAGGAGGCGGCGGGGTCTTCCCGATCATTGGGACGATGATCTTGCATGGCCGCCCTAACGCATGAGCCGTGCCGGTGTTAGGGCGGAAACGAGAGAGCCCCAACGGTTAGGGCAAGGCGTGCTTTTCGCCCGAGCTCGTGGCGATTTGCAACGGCCCTAACGGAAGAACCCACCCCCGTTGCCGGGGATGGGTTCCATGCGCATATGAATACCGAATACAACCAATAGAATCAGAAGTTGAAACGGATGCCACCGCCGACACCCACGTCATCGAGGTCGTCGATGTTGGTGCCGAAGAGGCTCACGTCGTCCATCCAGATGTAGCGTGCACCTGCATAGATTTCGAAGCTCGAGGAGACATTGTAGACGAGGCCTGCGAAGGCCTGAGCGGTGAAGACCCACTCGTCGTCGCCCAGTGCACCCACGTTCACGTCAACGTTCGAAGCGCCGAGACCGCCGCCGACGTAGAAGCCGAGGCGTTCGGTGAAGTTGTACTGGTACTTGTAGTTCAGGGTGACCGGAACGATGTCGACATCGATGTTCGCGAGAACGGGGAAGACGGTGGTTTCTTCCTCACCCGTCCAGCCGGACTCGATGTACAGCGCGGAGCCGTTACCGAAGTCGTAACCGAAGTGGCCATTGTAGAAGGCTTCTTCGGCGTCGACCAGGTAGTCCACGCCACCGCCAAGGATCCAGTGTGGCGTTTCGCCGTAGCTGGTGGACTGGGTGATGGTGCCCGTGGAGGCGGTGTTGGTCACAACGGCGTCGCCGGCCAGAAGAGTGCCCGAGAGGGCGAAGGCAGCGGCGATGCTGAGTGCGATAGTGCTTTTCATAGGTATCGGTTGCTTTGGACTACGTTGGTTTGTCGTGTGATGTGGCTTGGCGGCCCCTAAGCCGGGCGCGCACGAGGGCGCGACCGCGGGAAACCAGCTGCGTCGCTTTTCGCTAGCAGCGTGCCAACTTTTTGTTGGGGACCTGAGACCGGGAGGAATTCGGGTTCCTAACGATGCCATAAAACACCCTCAGAGGGGGGTCTGGCAAGGCAGAAGGTTAGGGAAAGTTGAATAATTGGACGGCTGGGGATCAGTGGCTTCCGGGGTTCGGGAGGCGTGAAACCGGGGCGGCGGGGGCGACGGTTCTTCCCTCGCCTGATAGGGCCTGATAAAAAGTGGAAATTTAACAGGGGACAGGTTCGGCTGAAGGGTCGGACGGGACGGGATGGGTCGCGGTTCTCACGGGCGGATGATGGAGGGAATGAGAAAGGCGATCTACTGCCAGGAGGGGTGATGATCGGGAGCTTGCCGGTGTTCCGGCTTCTTCCCGTGCTCCGCAGGAGCTGTTGGAAAGAGAATGTAGCGGCGGTCTATGACCGTCGGACTCTCGCGGCATCAGCCGCATCGGGGGATTTTCGACAAACGCTTGCGTCCAAGGCCCCTCCGGGGCCTTAGCCAATAGCCGGTGGTCGAGCGTAGCGAAAACCACCGGTCAGGTCGGAGGCGATATTGAACCCCGGCAGGGGTTCCAGCGCGCGAGAAGTCACCTCAAGATCCCCGATCCGCAACTACCCGGGAACTCCTTCGGCATCACGGATCTCCCGCAATTTCATCCGGGCATCGGGGCGCATCGCTGGAACCCCGTCCGGGGTCCCATTCACACTCCATCTCTACCGGTGGTTTTCGCTACGCTCGACCACCGGCTATTGGCTGATTGCCCTCCGGGCAATGAGATCGGACCAGCTGGCACTTGTTAGAGAATCGATGATCCCCGATGCGGCCCGTGCCGCCAATCACCGACGGTCATAGACCGACGCTACATTTTCCTTCGGACCGCTCCGGAGGAGCGTAGGAGGTAAATCCATCGATGCGGCCAGTGCCGCCAATCACCGACGGTCATAGACCGACGCTACATTTTTTATCCTGATCGCTCCGGAGGAGCGTGGGAGGTGAATCCATCGATGCGGCCCGTGCCGCCAATCACCGACGCTCATAGAGCGCCGCTACATTTTTGTTAGGGCGCTCCGGAGGAGCGTGTTCTAGTGGAACTCGAAGCGGAGGCGGAGGAAGAGGTTCCCGGGTCCGGGGGGGCGCGGGACTTTGACCTGGAGGGTTTCCCTGCCGTTGGCGGTGGAGATGAGCTCGAGGACGACGGGTTCCCAGCCGCCGAGGGTGGAGCCGGACTCGGCGATGCATTCGACATCGGTGATGCCGGCGGGGCGTTCGAAGCTGAGGATGAGGTGGGTTTCATCCAGGCTCATGGCAGGGCCCGGGGTGAAGGCGAAGGGATCGCTGCCGAGGGCATATTCGGCGAGATTGGCGAGACCATCGTGGTCGGGATCTTCCCCGGCTGCGGCGAGATTGGCCGCGACCTGCTCTTCGGTGAAATGGGCGGCCTGCCAGCTGGCGAAGTTGCTGCCGGTGATTTCCAAGACGGCAGTCCCCTGCCCTTCGTGGTTCGGATCCGTGATGGTGGCGGCCACGGCGTAGCTTCCGGCAGCCGAGGGCGGAGTACTACTTCCATCGTAGGTCACCGCGACCTCGAGGCCCGCGGGATCGGTCGTGACGGTGACGGTTTTCGGCGTGCCGTCGTAGGGCTGCGAAAGATTCCCGATCACCACGTCGGCTTGCACCTTCGCGATCTCCATTACACCGCTGGCAGAGCCTTGATAAGAAGGGTCCGTGATATTCGCCTCCACCGCATAGCTGCCCGCATTCACCGGCGGTTCGAGCGAGCCATTGTAGGTCACCCTCACCGGCAAGCCCGCCGGATCGGTCGTCACGTTCACGGCATGCGGGCTACCATCGTAAACCTGCGCCAAGCCGGAAATGCTTACCGATGCGGCAGCGGGTGTCACCGTGACCGATGCCGTGGCGGTGAACCCGGCGGCCGTGGCAGAGATCACGAAGGGACCACCCGTGGTGGCCGCGGTGAAGATGCCCGCGGCATTGATACTGCCGCCGCCATTCTCCGACCACACCGCGCTGACATCCGAAAGCACCGCGCCGAATTGATCGTGCAGGGTCGCGGTGAAAGCCTGCATCCCGCCCACCGGCACCACGGCTGATGCCGGACTCACCGCCAGATCGGACGGCGTCTGCACCACCCGCACCTTCACATCGCTGGTGGCGGTCAGGCCCGCGGCATCGGTGACCAGCACGGACAAATGGTAATCGCCCGGGGCGTGGAAACTCGCCTCGCTTTGCTGCGCCGCATTGCTGCCATTCGCAGAGAAGCCCACCGGGTCCCCGGGACCGCTGGCGACCGACCACAAGTAGGTCAATGCCTCTTCCCCGCCGTCGTCGGTGCAGCCCACGGTGAGCGGCGCCGAGGCACCCCGCACGATGTGGAAGATGCTGCCATCCGCATCCGTCACGGCTTCCGTGCCCGGAGCGTCCGCCGCATCCGTCACCACCGGCGCCTGGTTCACCAGATCCCCGCCACCGATCAGCACCATGCTATCGAGATACCATCCCGGGCTGGCGATTGAGCCATTCGTGGCCAGACGCCAGCGCATGCGCAGCGCGTGGCCGGCAAACTTCGCGGTATCGGTGAAATTCACCACCGTCTCCAAGAAGCCATTGCTATTCCCCGACCATGCCGGGAGTCCTGCGAACTCGCTGCGCAAGCTCGGCGAACCCGTCGCGGCGATGGTGGCATTGTAGCCATTCGCTGCGAAGGCGAGTCCCGAGTTCGCGCTGGAAACCTCGAACCAAGCGCCGCCATCCACGGAAAATTCCAGCTTCCCGCCATCCTGCGCGTTCTGGAAATTGTAGCTCTGCCAGAAGCGGAACTGGAGGTTGCTGGCATTCGCGGGAAGCACGATGGAAGGCGTGACCAATGCCACCGTGGACTTCGTTTCCGGAGCCGGTGCGAAGTACGAGGTCTGCGGAGAATGGCTGGCCGCGGTGCTGAACATCCACGCATTCCCGCCCATGCCAGCCTGCGAGGCCCAGCCGTTCACCGTGCCATCGAAGGACTCGCTCCACAGCGCGCCGACCACCGTGAAGGCATCTGCCAGGCTCGCACTCTCCTCGGCATCCGTCACCACCACATTCCACAAGCCCGGTGCGGCACCGGTGAGATTCAACTGCCCGCGCAGCGAGGTCACGCCGAGCAACTGGAGATCCGTCGCCACGATATCCGGCTGGCCGCTGCGCGTCAGCTTCAGGCCGGTGCCGGTGCCGAAGCCATCCCCCGTCACCTCGATCGTGGCCGTGCCCGGAAAGCCGCTGGCCGGACTGACCGCGGTGAGCGAAAGTGGTGGCAGCGGCGGCTCCTCGGCGGCGCTTCCGGAAATCAACAGCGAGTAATTCTGCGCCGCGTTCGTCAGCGTGCCGGAGAAGGAAACCGTGACCTGATAGGTGCCCGCGACTCCCGGCGAGGCGATCCGCACCTGCTCGACGTTATCCGTATGGTTCACCCCGGTGGTAGCCGCGGAGTCCATGGACGCCTCCGACCAATCTCCCACGAAGGGCATCACATAGGGCAGATACTCCGCGCCTCCGGGGCCGGTGATCTTCAGGTCGAGATTGTTCACCAGGCGCGCGGTGCGCAGGTCCGAAGTGCTGGTGGAAGAGCCCGCGGGATCCGTCCAGCACAGCGTGGCCACGATTGGCGAGACCCCGTCCCAGACGATCGATTCGGTGCGACTGGCGATGCTGCTGCCGAGCGAGGACTCGGTGACGTGCTTCCTCAGCGGATTCGCCGAGTGATCGTTGATCAGGTCCGCAGCCGCCTTCGCATTCACCAGACCCCAGCCGAACTTGTAGTCCGGCCCCGGATTCCCGCGATCGTCGGCACTGTGGATCAGCAGGCCCTTCAGCGTGCTGGCACGCATCGCCTGCCCGGGGAAAAGCCGGCCGTAGAGCTCGATGAGCAGCGCCGCGGAGCCCGCGGCATTCGGCGTGGCCATGCTGGTGCCACTATAGGTACCGTAGGACGTATTGCTGCCATTCAGCGAGGAATAGAGCGCATCCCCGTTTGCCACCAGGTCCGGCTTGATGCGGCCATCATCGGTCGGCCCCCAGGAAGAAAAGGTGCTGCTATTCGCCTTCGCCACATCGCGCGTGCCGCCGGTCACGGCATCCGTCACCGAGCCGATGGTGATCACGTTCTTCGCCAGCGACTCGAAGCCGATGGTCTCGAAGCCGCCGTGATAATCGCCATCTCCCGCCGGATGCAGCGCGGGGTCATAGCTGACCACCTGTGCGCTGGCGGGTGCCAGCGAGACGTTCTCGCCCGGCCCGGGATTGTCCACGCGCTCGTTCCCCGCGCTGCGGAAGATCGAGTAATAGGGAGCCGCGAAGGCCAGCGCATCCTGGTCCCGCGCGTAAGTACTATAGCGCCCGAAGTCCTGCTCCGTGCCCGTGCTGGTGGTGCCGTTCCCGTTCCACTCCCACACGCGGATGCCATCGTCCACATAATTCCAGCCGCTGATGAAGCCATAGCTGTGGTTTGAAAGGTAGATCTTCCCCTCCTGCCCCGGCGCGCTGGCCCCGCGGGACGTCATCTCGGAAACATCATTGTTCCAATCGTAGCTATCCACCGTGATGGCCGGAGCCATGCCCTTCGCATTTGCCACCACGCCTGCGGCGGCGAGCGTTCCCGCCACGTGGGTGGCGTGATCCACGGAGGCCGCACCATCCATCGCCACCACACGGCCGCCAAACTCCTGATGCGTGGCGCGCGCCGAGCCGCCATCCCAGAGGCCGATGGTCAAGCCGTCGCCATCTACTGCAAATGCAGTTCTTGTTAGATTCGCCGCCGTGCTAATTGCAGCGTTTGCATTATGCGTGCTGCGGTAGCGCGGCTCATCGCCCTCGAAGCCCTCGATCTCCTGCAGCACGCCATTCGGGCGCTGGATGCGGAGTGGCAGCTTCCGCTCCGCCGCACGCTGGCGTGCCTCCGCGAGCCGCTGTGACTGCGCACCTCTCACCGCTGTGGCAATGCGCGCACGCGAAGCATCATCGCGCAGATTTCCGTTTGGCTGGGCGAGCATCTGCGCCAAGGAGGCAGGCTCCGCCGCGAAAGCCCGGGCGAAGCACCACAAGACGACGGCGAAACGGAATGATCGACCCGCGAAGGGCGAACAGGACTTCATGAAGACGGTCTGAGACGGATGTGAATGAGACAGGGCCTGCTGCCAGGCCTCGAACGGCTAACGCCACCGGCACGCCCTGAAGCGGAACGGCAGCCCACGGGATGCCCTCTCCGGAGCACCATTTTCTTTCTCCCGCTTCACGCCGGGGCAGAGCACTGCTACCTGCCCGGTCGGTCAGCGGTTGCCCCTTTTGCAGGGGCATCTGGAAAGTCGCGGGGGTGCTACGACATTCGATCTACTATGCTTGGATGAGATCGTCCCGGGCGGGGAATTAATTTCCCGGGTCGATCTCGTCGAAAAGGTTTCTGCCGCCGCGGGAGTCCGGCGTCTCGGTCTCCGTCTCCCCGCCATCGGACGCGGGGGGCGTCCCGGCGGCGGGATCGGAATCCATGCCTCCACCGGTCGTCGCGCGTTCCGGCTCGGGCTCGGGGCTTGCGTCCGCGATCTCGCCGGGAGTGGCGCGATCCAGTTCGCGGGTGAGATCCCCGATGATCTCTTCCCAGATCAATTGCTCGCCGATGCGGCGCTCGATGAGGGCATCTTCCTGCGCGCCGCTCAACTCCTGCTGCACCAGATCGCGCTCCGAGGAGCGGTCCAGCGGCGTGCTGTCCGAAGACGGCAATGCCGAGGCATGGCTGCCAAGGACGATGCGCATGCCGGGATCATAGGACTGCGAGCTGCGCACCAGCAGCGGGAAGATCTTCTCCTGCTGCGCATCGGTAAGATCCAACTGGTCCGTCATCAGGCCCAAGCGGCGCTTCGCATCCGTCTCCACCGCATCCGCCTGCTGCAGCAGCTCGGCACGGCGCGGATGATTCGCGGGCACCTCCACGGCCAGGCCGGCGTGCACGCTCGGCTTCACCAGGCGCTGCCGGACATTGGAAAGATCATCATCCGCTCTCTCCCGGGTAGCCGCACGCGGGCGCTCATGGGAGGTCTGGCGGATCTTGTTGCCACCCCAGCCCCGCACGGAGCCGTGGGCATCCTCTTCCTCATGCCGGGCCGCAGCCTCGCGGCCATCCTTCAACTCCTCCCGCTGCACCACAAAAAACACGGAGGTGCCGGCAACGACCAGCATCACCACTCCGGATATGAAATTGAGGCGTTGGGACATCAAAAAGGATGCGACTCAGGTGCTCGGGCGCAGGGACTTGATCTTCTCGTCCAGGGCCTTCTTCTCCTCCTTCAGTTTTTCGGCATTCGCTCCATCGAGCTGCTTGATGAGACGTCCGTAGAGCGCGGAGACCTCCTCGTGATAACCGAGGATCGTCTCGTCCCGCTTCAGGCGGATGCCGGTGGCGGCGCGATCGATCTCCGCATTCACCACCTGCAGCTCGTCTTCATTCAGATCCAGCGTGCGTGTCAGGATCGAGAACGTCTCTTCTTCCCAACGCGCGCCGACTTCCGGCTTCGGGAGCGGACGCTTCGAACCGGTGACATGGCCGGCGCCGAAGCCGCAGACGAAGACCGTCAGCAGCGCCAGCAGGATCGAGGCATGGTCTTTGATGCTGGGCTTGATCATGGCGCGGCAGGGATCGGGATTCTGGGGAGCACGGCATCATGGTCCGCGGAGAAGGCCCCGCGGGCATGGAACCAGGCAGCCGCCATCACGGCGGCGGAAATCAGGATGGCGGCGATCGACCAGCGCCGCCAGATGAGGCGCAGGAACATCGCGTGGATCTTCTCCGGCAGCTCCGGCAGCCAGGCAATCTCCGCAGTGGGAGCCGGCGCGGATGGCGATGCCGATGCTGAAGCGGATGGCGCATGCCCCTCCCCGCTGCGGCGGGCGGCGGCAGCCATCTTCTTCCATGGATGCGTGTCCGGGTTCATGGCCTCTCCATCCGTTGGATCATTTCATTCAGCTTCTTGCGGGCCCGGAAGGCGGTGACCTTCACCTTCGAAGCACCCCAGCCGGTGAGCTCGGAAATCTCCGCCACCGACTTCTCCTCGAGGTCGAGCAGGCGGATGATGATCTGCTCCTGCGGCTTCAAGGAACCGATCAAGCGGTCCAGCAGATCTCCAAGGAGCTCGATGCGGCTGCTGCCTGCCTCATGGTCATCCGTAGTGGCCATGACACCCTGCAGAGCCACGCGCTCCGGCTCCGAAAGATCCGTATCGATGGTCGCGGGGCGCGCCTTCTGACGGCGCAGCCAATCGTAGCAGGTGGTGATGCTGAGCCGGCTGACCCAGTGGCTGAAAGGCTGCGGACCGTGATACTGGTCCAGCTTCACGAAGACCTTCACGAAGATCTCCTGCACCACATCCTCCAGATCGGCAGTGCGGCGGATCTGCCCGCGCACCAAGCGGCTCACCATCGGGTGAAGCACGGTCACGATCCAGCGACAGGCATCCTCGTCCCCATTGCGGGCCCTCGCGAGGAGCTCCGCAGCGGGCTCTTCGCTCGCATTCTCAACCATGGAATCTTGTTGCCGGGGCAGCACGACCACCTGTGGCTTCCGGAGGGGCTGCCCCTGATCACGTCCGATCAAGCCCGCGCGGAACGCGAGACCTGCAAAGACGGAACTGGGGATGGCCTCGCTCATCGCTTCAGGGGAAGGTGGGGGTCCTCATGACCCGGTAAAATTTACAGGCGGGGGAAGGTTCGGAGGGATCGGTGAAGGAAAGGGTCTTCTCGCTGGCATTCGCCGCGAAGAGCGAGCCGGGCAGGTCATTCTTCCACGACTTCATGTCCGGAGAGTACTGGACCTGGTAATCGAAGCCGCTGTGGCCAGGCCACGCGATCTCCGCCTGCCGGCTGGCATTCAGCGCGAAGGACTGCGGCTCGAAAGGACCGGGAGGAATGGAGGCCACCAGCAAGTCCGCGACGAGGAGCCAATTGTCACCGGCCTGACCTGCGCCACCGGAGGGAATATCCCACTCAAAGGCCAGCGGCCCCAAGCTCAGCGGCTTCTGGATGGAGGTGAAGGCCTGGCTGAAAAGCGGGATGCCATCGAGACTGGCCTGCCACTCGTTCCGGTCGAAATCAATCGCCACGGTCAGGATCTGGAGTGCCGCCACGCCGAGCGTCTGGTCGCCGCGGATGAAAGGCACGCCGGTATCCTTCACCGTCACGCCATCATCGGAGAGCACCATCCCGGTGGTATTGTCGAAGATGATCGCGGCGAGGAAATACCCCTCTATGTTGTAGAAGGAGACGTAAAAATAGTCCCGCTTCGTGGAGGTGGAGTCTTGGACGCCCAGCAGGGTATCGAACTCGATCCTCGGAAAGCCGGTAGCGACCGGGTCGTGATTGATCGTCCGGTAGACCTTCGTGATCTTAGAAGTCGGCGAGGCGTAGCCGAGGTAGCCGGCCTTTCCGATCGGCAGGTCCTTCACGGGGTCCTGGATGATTCCCTGGGAGCCGCTCTTGGTATTGTCTGATACCCAACCGTTTGATCCCCCCCAACGGTTGTTGCCCGCGGTGAATTCCTCGAACTGCGTGGCATAAAGCGTCCCTCCTTCTGACACGGCTGTCAGAAGTGCTACCAATTTCGCCATTGCAGCAAACCGGGTCACACAGCAGTTCTGTCGATCATTCGTAGGGCGACTTTCTCTCTCTTTCGGAAGGCTGGGGGCAACCCGGCCGCCAGGGCCGGGTTGCCTCGTTTTTCGAGAGAAGCAAGACGAACATCCCACCCCGGGTTGCGCGCCAAAACTTCCCTCAAATCATCATTATGATCCGCCGGATGACTTGGGTTTGTCCGGTCCCTTACCTCTTCCTATCCCCCGAAAGAATTCGGTAAGCGTGACCAGGCCGTCGTCATCGGCATCCATCATGTTGAAAAGATTCGCGGCCTTCTGAGGCGGCGTGTTTTTGAACTGCGGCAGGGTGGCGAATTCCTCGAGGCTGAGCAGCTCGTCATCTCCCGCGAGGTCGAGGAAGAGATTGGCGATCTTGTTCTCAAGGTTGGACTTCAGCGTCTGGACCGCGGCGTTGCGCTCGTCGTCATCGACGACGCCATCGCCATTCGTGTCCCACTTGCTGTTGCCCTGGCCGTTTCCGTTATTGCCGTTGTTTCCGTTCCCGTTGTTCGACCCCTTGCCATTGGCATTGCCATTGTTCTCGCGCGCGGCCTTGCGGGCCTCCGCGTACGCTTGGCGCTCGGCTTCGGAGATCTTCCCGTCGTTGTCCGTATCCAGGAACGCCGGGACCCCTGTCGTGGCACTGGGCGGCACTGCCCCACAGACCCCGCAGAGGAGGAATGGAAGGAGGAGGCGCAGTTTCATGGACGATTAGGGAGGAATCGGGTTCTTGAAAGGGAACGACGCATTAGCCCGGGTCTCGGTTACATTGAAATTTGCAATTTTGCAGAATTTTGGGAGGGGCTCCCGCAGAGGCAAATCTTATGCTGAAAATTAGCAGGTTACAAAGGAAATTAGGATTGCGAAATTTTCGGGGAAGAGGGCCGATTTGTGGGAGCAGCGGAAAAAATCGGAGAAAAACGAGTTCTCCAGCGGGCCGCGCCTACGCCGATGACCTAGAGCCAGCCTGCCATTCCACCTAGTAACATCCCCTGATATCTTCCGTCCTATAGAGATGAACCATGGCGAAACGTGGCAGCCTGCTCCAGGAGGCGGGCTCCAGCACCAGCGGGCGAATCTGGTAAAAGCGGCGAAGGACTACCTTCTGGCGGCAAACCGGGACCGGGTCCTGATCCGTGAGGAAGTGGAAGAGGGCATCGCGATCATCGTGATGCTGCGGCGGATGGATGAGGAGGCCCCCATGGAAAAAGAAGCTGGCGGCCGGGATTGAGAAGTCCCGTACCGCCAGCGTAGCGGGCCGTTATCCCCCCGGATGGGGCCCGCACCCTCATGGAAAACCCCCGCGCCAAGCCGGGTCAAGCGGCCGCATCTAGTTGAAATCCCTAATGCTTCCTCCTTGTTGGCTAGTTGGGATGGCGGCATCTTGACGTGTGCTGTCCCGTATTCCCCCCTCGGGCACTGGCATTGGGGCGACCCGGTGCTCATGGCCTTCCCCGGGTCGCCCCTCGCCAAAAGGGAAAGCGTTGTTTGCTCCCTTTGGAGAGATCTGATTTCAGGCGAAAAAATGGGGGTGCTTCCGCGCACGTGGGAGCACCCCGCTCTTTCTGCTGGCTCGCATTGGCCGGGAAACCGGGTGTTAGCGGCTGCTTGAGCATGTAAGGGAGGTCGCAGCACGGAGCAGATCGCTCTGCGGGCGGGCCTTGGAGCCCGATGCCCCTGCGGGCTCAGTGACAGGAAATCGAAAATAAACTCGTTTTACCTATCAACCCAATCAGGTAGACCCATTTCCCGAAGAAGATCCTCCGTGCCGATGATGATTTCCCGCCCCGTCTTCCCCTTACCCCTCCCCCTTTCCGTGCTGATGCTCGCCACCGCTGTCGTCCACGCGGAGGCGGTGCCGAATCGCGAACCGCTGCAGGCGACGCCGTTCACTGCCCTCGAGCTGGGATCGATCCGTGCGCGGGGTTGGCTGGAGAATCAGCTGAAGCTGCAGGCGGATGGCCTGACCGGTCATGCGGAAGAAGTGATCCCGGAGCTGGGTCCGGAAAATGGCTGGCGCGGTGGCGAGGGCGAAGCTTGGGAGAAGGGCCCCTACTATCTGCGCGGTCTGGTGAGCCTGGCCTACGTGAAGGATGATCCGAGGCTGAAGAAGCAGGCGCAGGTGTGGATCGATTCGCTGTTGAAGACGCAGCGCGAGGACGGGCAGCTGGGCCCGAAGTCGAACAACGATTGGTGGCCGCGGATGGTGATCACGTGGACGCTGCGCGATTACCACGAGGCGACGAAGGATGATCGTGTGATCCCGGCACTGATGAAGTATGCGCGCTACCTGCATGCGAACTTGCCGCAGCAGCCGCTGCAGGAGTGGGCGAAGGCGCGCGCGGGCGACCAGATCGACACGCTTTACTGGCTCTACAACCGGACCGGAGAGAAGTTTCTGTTAGAGACGGTGGACGAGCTGCGGAAGCAGGCGAACCGGTGGAATCCTTTCTTCCAGACGCTGCGCGGATCGCCGGAGGATTTCCGGATCGAGCACGGCGTGAATGTTTCGCAGGCGATGAAGTATCCGGTGGTGAATTACGTCCGCACCGGCGAGGCGAAGGACCGCGCGGTCTTCGGCGAGGCATGGGAAGTCCTGCCGAAGAAGCATGGCTTGCCGATCGGGATGTGGAGCGGCACGGAGCCGCTGGCGGGTCGCTCGACCACGCAGGGGATCGAGATGTGCTCGATCGTCGAGCAGATGCTAAGCAACGAGGTGGCGTTGGAAGCGCTGGGTGATCCGGTGATCGGCGACCGGCTGGAGAAGATCGCCTTCAATCTCTTGCCCGGCGGGACG
Organism: Luteolibacter luteus; assembly: GCF_012913485.1. Lineage (GTDB taxonomy): Bacteria > Verrucomicrobiota > Verrucomicrobiia > Verrucomicrobiales > Akkermansiaceae > Haloferula > Haloferula lutea. Next base: position 34,699 of record NZ_CP051774.1, read on the forward strand.
ACGAAGGACTTCAAGCAATTCCAGTATTACACGCTGCCGAATGTCCCGGTGGCGCGGAAGAATGTGCCGCGGACCTTGCCCTTTGCGGATGACCATGGGGATGACTTGCTGGTGAGCCCGCACTCGGGCTTTCACTGCTGCTGCTACAACCTGCACATGGGCTGGCCGAAGTATGTGCAGCACGCGTGGATGGCGACGGGCGATGGGGGCTTGGCCGCGGTGGCTTACGGGCCGACGGAGGTTTCGACGACGGTGAAGAAGACGCCGGTGACGATCCAGGAAGAGACGGACTATCCCTTCAGCGATGTGATCCGCTTCACGGTGAATCCGGCGAAGCCGCTGGCCTTTCCGCTGAAGCTGCGCATCCCGGAGTGGGCTTCAAAGGCGCGGGTGGCGGTGAATGGCGAGATGATCGCGGGAGTGAAGAGCGGCGCTTTCCTCACGGTGGATCGCACATGGAAGGCAGGCGACAAGGTGACGATGGAGCTGCCCGCGGAGCTGAAGACGGAGAATGGCTATCGTGGCTCCGCGGCGATCTGGCGTGGTCCCTTGGTTTTCTCACTGAAGATCGCGGAGACGGTGAAGACGTTCACGAAGATCGGCGGCGGCTTCGATGAGATCGAGATGACGCCATCGACGCCATGGAACTATGCGCTGGATCTGGAGCGCGAAAACCCGGCGGCACAGGTAAAGCTGCAACGTGCGAAGATGCCGGAGAATCCGTGGCTGCCGGAGAGCACGCCGATCACGCTGACGGTGCCTGCGAAGCGTCTGCCGCAGTGGGGCTTGGTGCGGGATGAGAGGATGGCGGACGAGGTGCCGGAGAGCCCGGCAGCGAGCGATCAACCGCTGGAGCAGGTGACGCTGGTGCCCTTTGGCGCGCAGACGCTGCGGATCACGGCTTTCCCGCTGCTGCGGGGGAAGGAGATCCCGGACCCGGGCTTGAGCTTTTCGCATCACCATGGCGGGGATGCCACGGATGCGATCCTGACGAATGCGGCCCCATCGTCTTCGCGCGGCGAGGACATCCCGCGGATGACTTTCTGGGATCACACGGGCAGCGCGGAGTGGTTGCAATGGTCGTTTGAAAAGGCGGAGGAGATTTCCTCGGTGAGTGTTTATTGGTTCGACGACAGCGGCTCCGGGCGCTGCCGGGTGCCGGCATCGTGGTCGCTTTCCTACAAGGATGGCGGCGAGTGGAAGCCGGTGAAGGGCGCGGGGGCCTTTGGCGTGGAGAAAGACGCGCCGAACCGCGTGAGCTTCGAGCCGGTGACGACCACGGCGATCCGCCTCGATATCCAGTTGCAAGAGGGGTTCTCGGGAGGGCTTCTGGAACTGCGCCGCAACTGAGCCCCTACTACGTGTTTTACTTATTGCGGGATACGCGGAATACGCGACATTATCCGGCCCTTATTCTTCCTCCAGTCCCGGAGCGCGTCCCCACCAAGCCACGCGCCACCGGGAAACTCGAAAGCTCGTGAAGAAAGCCCAGCTCGTCCTGCTCGGGACCCTAATCCCTGTAGGTCTCGCGATGATTGGTGTTGTGCAGCGTCCTGCCCAACAGCCGCCGGATCTGAGCCCGGGCCAAGGGCCGATTGCGGAGAAATCGCCGTTGGCGGAAGCCGCGCGGGTGGCGCAGGCGGATCTTCCCGCGCTGGCATCCGATGCCGGGCGGAAGGTGCCGCACTTGCATGGCGGCGACTGCATCAGCTGCGCGGCCGGGAAGCCGCACACGGAGCCGGTGCGGCTTTCGAAAGTACTACAAGCTTCGTACTTCGAGGGAATGAAGGAGAAAGGCGGGAGCTTCGGGCTCGCGCTGCCGGACGGCAAGGAAGGCGTGGCGGTCGTCGAGCGGGTGGAGCTGGACGCCGCGGGAAACTGGGTGATGAGCGAGGGCCGGATGACCGCGCCTGCGGAGGGACGCTTCCTTTTCCGCCGCCAGCCGGAGGGCACGCCCTCGGGACGCTATGCCGGGGCGATCCGCTTTCCCGCGGAGAGCTATGGCTATCTTTTCGAACAAGCGGAGGATGGCAGCCCGCAGCTGACCTATGCCCATGCCGATGGCGTGAGCTGCGTGAACTACGCGAAGCCTCAGGCGATCCCGCTGGCGGAGAATGCCCCGGAGGCGGAATACCTGCTGCCGGACGAGCATCCGACGGATGCGCAGATCCCGGCGTACCAGAACGGCGTGATCCCGCTGCAAAGCCTGCCGCGGGCGACGGGCGTGGTGTATCTCGACTTCGATGGCGAGGAGGGCCCCTTCGAGGGCTGGGGAAATTTCGATGCCGCGCCCTCCGGCTCGAACAACGCGCAGATCTTCGAGGTGTGGTCGCGCGTGGCGGAGGACTTCGCGCCTTTCAACATCAATGTCACCACGGACCTCCAGATCTACCTGGATGCGCCGGAGACTTCCCGCCAGCGCTGCATCATCACGCCGACCACGAATGCCGCGCCCGGCGCCGGCGGGGTCGCTTACATCGGCTCATGGAATTGGGATGGCGACACGCCGTGCTGGGCCTTCTACACGACCGGGAAGAACAGCGCGGAAGTGATCTCCCATGAAGTGGGCCACACGCTGGGGCTAGGCCACGATGGACGCGTGGCGGAAGGGACCAGCGACGCGGAGGGCTACTATGGCGGCCACTCCGGCTGGGCACCGATCATGGGCGTGGGGTATTACCAGAACCTCAGCCAGTGGTCGAAGGGCGAGTATGCCCGCGCCGACCAGAAGCAGGATGACCTGGCGGTGATGGATAGTTTCAATGCGGTGGATTTCCGTGCGGATGACAGCGGCGACAGCCCGGCCACGGCCAGCCCGCTGGAGCTCTTTGGCACGACGATCAACGACGACGGGATCATCGGCACCCGCAGCGATGTGGATGTCTATAAATTCACCACCACCGGCGGCAGCGCGGCGATCGCGATCAAGCCGCTGAACCAAGGTCCGAACCTGGATATCAGCGCGGAGCTGCGCAATGCGGGAGGCTCCGTGATCGCCACCTCGAACCCGGATCCGGGGATCGATGCATCCTTCAACCTCAACCTCGCGGCGGGGACCTACACCCTCCACATCGATGGCACGGGCCGTGGCGATGTGCTGGCCGATGGCTATTCGGACTACGGCTCGCTGGGCCACTATGTGATCGATGGCAACATCGCGGGAGCGATCTCGCCGGATCGTTTCTCGGTGAATGAATTCGCGCCCGTGGGCACGGCGGTGGGCACGGTGACGCCGGACAAGAATCACGGCGCGAATCCCCTCGCCTTCTCGATTGTCCCGGGCAACAGCGGCAGCAGCTTCGCAATCAATCCGGTGACCGGCGCGATCACGGTGGCAAATCCCACGCGGCTCGACTTCAGCCTGCTTTCCTCCGGCTGGGATGATCCCGCGGTGATGGAGCTGCTGGTGCAGGTCACGGATGCCGCGCAGCCCGCGCTGAATGAAACCATCCGCGTGGTGGTGACGGTGATCGATACGGGTGCCACGTCCCCGGCGATCCTGAAGCACCGCTATTCCTTCACGACCGGCACGAACGATTCCATCGGCACGGCGCATCTCAGCCTGGCCGGTAGCGCCACCGTGAGCGGCGGCAAGCTGGACCTCCCGGGCGGGCTGACGCGCACGAACCACGCGACCGCGCAGGGTGCGGGTCTGGCCGAGCTGGCAGCCACGATCCATGGCTCCACGGCGGTGACGATGGAGGCGTGGTTCAACCAGGATACCTTCCAGAATTTCGCCAAGCTCTTCATGGCCGGCACGGCTTCGGGTGCGGACTACCTCGACATCACGCCACGCCGCGGGTCGGATGGAAATGTTTCCAGCATCTCGATCCGCAAGAACTCCGGCGGGGAATCGAACGTGAAGGGCGGCAGCGCGATGTGGCCGAACGTGGAATACTACGTCGCCGCGATCTGGGACGAGGTGACGGACTGCATCACGCTGAAGGTCGGCCCGGTCGGCGGCAGCCTGACGACGGTCAGCGAGCCGATGAACGGCAGGAAACTCGAGGACCTGGAGATCAGCCAGTTTTTCCTGGGCTCCGCGGTCTTCTGGCCTGACCCGGATTTCGATGGGCAGCTCGATGAATTCCGCATCTGGCGCGGCGTGCCCAGCGACAGCCGGATCGCGAAGAGCTTCGCAGCCGGTCCGAATCCCTCCGGTGATAGCGATCTCGATGGCCTGCCGGATTCGTGGGAGCTTTCCTTCACGGGCATCAACAACCTGACGATGCTCGATGGCAACCGCTACGCGAAGAGCGGCTCCGGTGCGGGCAGCGGCGACTACGATGGCGACGGACTCTCCGACTACGACGAATACAACGGCGGCAGCGGCAGCACGAACCCGACGAAGACCGACAGCGACAACGATGGCTTCAGCGACCTGCTGGAGCGAGCGGAAGGCACGAACCCGAATGACCCGAACAGCGGGCCCTCCGCGAAGCTGGCGCACCGCTATGGCTTCAATGCCGGCGCGATCGACATCGTGGGCACGGCGGACCTGACGCTGAAGGGCGGGGCGAGCGTGGCCAATGGCAGCCTGGATGTGCCGGGCGGCCCGCCGCGCGACAGCCAGGCCTATGCCGAAGGCCCCGCGCTGGCGGAAGTCGCCGCGACAATCCAGAACGCCTACGCGGTGAGCATCGAGGCCTGGTTCAAGCAGGATGTGGCGCAGAACTGGGCGAAGGTGGTGATGGCCGGCAAGGGTTCGGACGGAAACTACATCGACCTCACCCCGCGCCGCGGCGTGAACAACAATGTCTCCAGCGCATCCTTCAATACGGGCGCGGGCGAAAGCACGGCGATCGGCGGGCCAAACGGGACCGCGCTGGTGAATGGCACGAAGTACTATGCCGCTGCGATTTGGAATCCGCTGACGGATTTGCTCACGCTGCGGATGGGCCCGGTGGGTGGCACGCTGAGCACCTTCACCACGCCGATGGGCGGCAAGAAGCTGTCCCAGCTCCTGGTGAATGAATTCCGCATCGGCGCGGCGGTGCAATTCGACGATCCGAATTTCGACGGCCAGATCGATGAGGTCCGGGTGTGGAAGGGCGTGCTTTCGAATGCGCAGATCGCGACGAACTTCGCTGCGGGTCCGGTGCAACCGGCCGGCGATGCCGATGGCGACGGGCTGCCGGACGAGTGGGAGATGTCCTTCCCCGGCATCCATACGCTGCACGTCCTGGGACCGGCGAAGGACTTCGATGGCGATGGCCTGCTCGATACGGCGGAGCCGCTGGCCGGCACCAGCCCGCTGGACAATGACACCGACCACGATGGCTTCAGCGATCTGGCGGAGGTGAATGCCGGAACAAATCCGACGGACCCGAACAGCGCACCGGCGGTACCGCCGGCACTGCTCACGCACCGCTATTCCTTCAGTGGAAACCTTGCGGACTCCGTGGGCACGGCGAACCTGAGCCTGGTGGGCACCGCATCGGTGACGGGTGGAAAGCTGAACCTCCCGGGAGGCGCGACGCGAACGAACCATGCACGGGCCCAGGGGGCATCCCTCGCCGAGCTGGCCTCGACGATCGATGGTGCCAGCGCGCTGACGATCGAGGGATGGTTCACGCAGGACACCGCGCAGGATTGGTCGAAGCTCCTGATGCTGGGCCTGAGCACGGGCGGCAACTACATCGACATCACGCCGAAGCGCGGGATCGATGGCAACGTGCCGAGCGCCTCGATCAATCCGGGGAATGGCGAAGCGCGGGTGCTGGGCGGGACACCGCTGCCAAATGCCACACCGCATTACTTCGCCGCGACCTGGGACGTGCCGAACAACCGGCTGGTGCTGCGGATCGGCCCGGTGGGCGGCACGCTGAAGACCTTCCTCTCGACCATGGGCGGCAAGAACCTGGGCGGCTTGAACATCGACCAATTCTTCCTCGGAGCCGCGGTGGCTTTCGGCGATCCGGACTTCGACGGCCAGATCGACGAGCTGCGGATCTGGAAAGGCTCGCTGACCCGGACGCAGGTGCTGGATCACTTCGCGGTGGGTCCGGAGGAAGTGGGCACGCAGCCGACTTTCCGCGGCTCCGCCGTGAATGTGGGGGCCACGGGCATCACGCTGAATTACGGGAAGCTGGTGGCAGGCCAAGTGTATCACGTGGAGTCCAGCCCGACCTTGTCGAACTTCACGCCGGTGCCCGGATCGGAATTTACCGCGGGCTCGGAGAGCGGATCGGTAAGCCTGCCGATCAACAAGGGAGTCGATCCCAAGCTCTTCTTCCGCCTGATGAAGGGACCGATCCCGTAAGACGGACCCAAGCGGAGCGACATCTTCCCACAAAAACAGATTGGGCACCGCAATGCCCAATCTGCATCGTAGATGTCAGAGGCCCGGATGGAGGCCGAGACGATTCCAATGGGGTTCAAGAAGCTACCGAAGACCTCCGGCGGCGCAGAAGGCAAAAGGAGCCCGCCAAGCCGGCGAGCAGGGCGCTGGAAGGTTCAGGAACAACCGTCGCCCCTTCTCCAAGCTGGACCGCGACCTGACTGGAATAGACCTCGTTCTCCGTAAGGCTCTCGTGTGCGCTCAAAACGGAATACCCGGAAATAGGGCCGGAAAGCTTGATGTCATCGAACAAGATGCTGGCTGAATCGAAGCCGAGTGATGAATTCCACACGGCAGTCACCACATTGGTCCCCACTCCGCTGATTTCATAATTTCCCAGACCCGATCCACCGAAGGCGGTGAAGATCCCGCCTCCTTCGAGTGTGAATGTGATCGTCGAGCTGGTAAAGCTGAGGTCCTCGCCGCTTATGCCGCTCAGACCATAAGAGAGCCAACCGTTTTCAGCCGCCGATGTCTGGCCAGAGGAAGGTCCAAAGTCAACGGACTGATCAAGGGTGAATCCAAGGTCTTCTACCCAGGACGCCTCCCCCGGGCTATAGGAAGTGGTGATCGAGTTGGCTTCAAAGGAAGGGAAATATTGCTCCGCGTTGACAATGTTCGCGGAAAAATTCAGCGCGACCGCAACACCTCCTGAAGAATGGATCTGGGTCGTAGGATGAAATCCCTGGCTGCCATCCGGTTCCGAGGTGTATTCGATGACGCCATTCCATTCTGTTAGATCCCATCGGCCCGTATCCTGAGCCTGTGAGCTGGCGATCAAAGCCGCGACACCGATCCCCGAGGCAACCAACGCAACGGAATGCCGTGACAGCCTCGGATAACAGCAATATCGAGATATCGTTCTAATCTTCATTGAATAACTGTAAGGGTTCCTGAAGTCATCCAAACCCAACTAAGGCCTCAAGTAAAAAATCGGGAGTGACCTGCTAGACATCGCCTGCTGTTAGACTCCATCCCTGAGAGCCTCACCTCGTCACGATTCGAATTCGTGTCGCGTTGGCGACATCTCGATAAGCGCCTAAATCACTAACGACCAGAACCACAAAGACCAGGCATCTTTGAAAGCGCTTCAGTTTCCATCTTCGATCCGGCTCTCATTTCAAACAGCCCATCCGGCGAGAACTCGTGCGGCGCGACTGAAAATAAAAGTCATTTTATTCAACTGCATGAGAAAACCTGTTTACCGACCAATGGGCGTCACCGACGACTGGAAATAATATCTCACCATCCAAGGACATCACCCCAAGTCACTCTAACGAGAGCACCCTGTTCGCGTCATCGACAGCCTACTCCATCATCAGGCGGCAGCACGCCCGTGACGATGACCACGCAAATCGCGAAAGGGCCATCACCCGGTGGTACGAACCGTGACCATCGGCCTCTACCCGGGATACGCGGCTAACATCTTCGACAACCTCAAGTTCTCCGGTGCCGTTTCAAGCATCCAGATTCTCCAGCCCGAAGCCATCGCCGCGTTCCATGCTAACAGGATCTAACCAATCACGCTCCGTTTCTTGTGCCCGGTCTCCCCTATGGCCCGGATCAATGCCAGCAGCTGACGGGAAAAAGATTGCAGATTGCCCGGCACACTCCGTATTTTTGGCTCTGTGTCGGCATCGATCATCAAGTCGCATATCCGAAGGGTTTCCGGAAGCGGGCATGCATTGGAGCACGTGATCATCGAGCGAAGCTTGGAAGCTCCTTTCATGGAGTATGCCGTCAACTACCGCCCTCCATCCCAACACATTCTTGTGGCTCCCACGGAGGAGACATCGCTCTCCTGGTCCCCGGACGGACGGGGAAGGCGCAAGGAGGCAAATTTTTCCTCTGCGGATTTGATCCTCAACCCAAGCGGTTGCTTCACCCGTCCGCAATGGGATCGTGAGACGAGCTTCATTCTCGTGGCCGTGCAGCCGAAGGGGGTGATACAGGTGTGCGATGAGCTGGAGATACGGACAGCGGAGGTGCCGGAGCGCTTTCATTTCCGGAACGGTGCCCTGCTCAGGGCGATCCAGCGGCTCATGATGTGCTTCGATGTCGCCGGGCAACCGATGATGAAGGCGCGGGAGATGGAGCTCACCTTGATCCGGAGCCTGGTCAGCGAATGTGAGAACCTGCGCGATGGCAATCACCGGCTCTCCAAGTCGCGACTGGAAGCCGTTCACGCCTTCGTTCTGGACCGTCTTTCGTCCACGATCACCCTTGAGGAGATGGCGAAAGTTGCAGGCTACAGCAACTCGCGCTTTCTGCTGCTCTTCCGGAATACGATGGGGTTCTCGCCACACCAGTATGTCATGAGGGAGCGAATCGAAAAGGCCCGCGTGCTACTGGCGCGGACTCGCCTGCCGCTCAGCCATGTAGCGACTGACTGTGGATTCTCGGACCAGAGTCATTTCGCGAGGCTCTTCAAGCGGCATACCGGGATGACCCCGCACCAGTGGCGGTGCGGGTAGGCTATGGAGAGCGGGATGCACGTCACCGGGGCTGGTGATTAATAAGCATTTTGTTCAATACGCCAAGGGAAGCGACACCATGGTGAGGAGGCTCACTTCCCGGCTCAGCCGAAAGAAGGGAGCCCAATCGAAACTCCATCCATCCATGAGTAGACACAGCATTCAAGGGAAGGTCGCAATCGTCGCCGGCGGAGCAAAGAACCTCGGGGGGCTGATCAGCCGCGCGCTGGCGGAAAAGGGAGCGAGGGCGGTGGTGGTTCACTATAATAGCGACTCGAGTCGCAAGGATGCGGAAGAGACCGTGGCTGCGGTCAAGGCGCTTGGCGCGGACGCGATCGCCGTGCAGGGAGACCTTAGCATTCCGGCAAACAACACCCTGCTCTTCGCCGAGGCGATCAAGGTTTTTGGCGGGGTTGATATCGCCATCAACACTGCCGGGAAAGTGGTCAAGAAGCCCATCTCCGACGTCTCCGAGGAGGACTACGACCAGAGCTTCGACATCAACGCGAAGGCGGCCTTCTTCTTCATCAAGGAATCCGGGCTGAAGCTGAATGACCACGGCAAGGTCCTCACCATCGTAAGCTCCCTGCTTGCGGCCTACACGCCCTTCTATGCGGTCTATCCGGGTAGCAAGGCTTCGGTGGAGCATTTCACCCGTGCCGCGTCCAAGGAATTCGGCTCACGCGGGATCTCGGTGAATGCCCTGGGGCCGGGCCCCATGGATACGCCGTTCTTTTATCCGGCGGAAGCACCGGAAGCAGTGGCCTACCACAAGACCGCTGCCGCCCTCAGCGCGCATAGCCCGACCGGCCTGACCTCTCCCGAAGACATCGTCCCCACGGTTCTCCACTTGGTTTCCGATGGCTGGTGGATCACGGGACAAACCATTTTCTCAAACGGCGGCTACACGACACGCTGATCTCCCCACTGATGTGCCCGGGCCTGGTGCAGCTGTTCTCTTTGGGAACCAGCTTGCCGGGTCCCGCTTTCCGGCGGAATCACCGCTGAGCCTGCGAAGCTGGCAGGGCTCTTCTTCGGCCGAGCATCCCCGAGAGGCTGCGGCTCAGCGGAACTCGTGCTCATGCCCAAGAAAGCACAGGCACGCGCCGTATGGTGAAATGGATGTCCTCATGACTGATTCTCCGTTTCAACGGACAGGCCTTCCCCGCATCCCCCCGGAGAGTCAGCATCGGGTTCAAGGCGCAAGCAAAGACCTGTACGGTTTAACTCAAATGGAAGACGGAAAAAAGAATACGATTTATTTGCTGGATGACGACCCCTTGATCCTAGGCAGGCTTGGTTACATCCTCGAGGATCATGGCTACGCCACCGAGGTGTATACCGATCCCACGGAATTCCTACAGTTGCAGGCACCTTTGTCTGAGTCGTGTCTTCTCGTGGATTTCCAGATGCCGAAGATGGACGGAATCCAAGTGCAGAATTTCGTGAGGGACCGGAACTGGAATTTGCCGATGATTTTCATGTCCGCCTATGGGACCGTCCCTGTGGTCGCCACGGCCATGAAGCAAGGAGGCGTGGACTTCATCCAGAAGCCTCTGATCAAGGCACAGGTCCTCTCCGCCGTGGATCGGGCTCTCCACATTTCACGGGAGCGGCATCTCGCGCGGACTGAAGCCGAGAACGCGCGGGAGATGCTCGGCTCCTTGACGGAGCGTGAGTTCGACGTGCTGGATTTGCTCGTGCGCGGGCTTCTGAACAAACAGATCGCCGTGGGGCTCGGTATTGGCGAGCGCACCGTGAAAGTTCATCGTTCCCGGATCCTAACGAAGCTGGGAGTCAATGCGGTTCCCCTGCTGGTGCCCATCGTGATGGCGGCCGGTTTAAAACCGGAGAAGATTCGCTGATTGCCGGCTAAAGAGAGCTCTCCGGTGGAAGTGGCAGCGTGAAATGAAAAGCGCTGCCTTCATTCGGCAAGCTGTCCACCGAGAGGTCCCCCCCATTGGCATCCAGGAAGCTCGAGACGATCTGCAGGCCGAGTCCAGCGCCTCGTTCTCGCGCGGTACCGACCGAAGTCGAGAACCCCTTTCCTTCTTCGAACAGTCCGTCCGTTTGTTGAGACGTCATCCCCACTCCATTGTCCTCCACGGTGATCCTCCAGGATCCTCCCGCGCGGGATGCGGATAGCCTGACGCGCCCACCCCGGCCAGTGAACTTGATCGCGTTTGAAAGGAGGTTCCGGAGGATGGAGCCAAGGTGGTGCCGATCTGCCCATACCATGGCATCGCCATCGATATCGATCACCACCTTGATGGCCTTGAATTCGGCATTGACGCGCAGGAGCTCCACCGCGTCTTCGGCCATCGCGAGGACCCGGCATGACATTGGCGCAGGTTTGAGTTCATCGAGCTGCAGGGTGGCCCATTCCATGATGTTCTCCAGCGTCCACCGGGTGCTGTCCGTCGCCAGCCTCAGCTGCTTCTTGATGGAGAAGAACTCCGACTGCTCCATTCTGCCCTCTTTCACGAGATCGAGTGCCGTGCTCAGGCTTGCGATCGGACTTCTCACGTCATGACCGATGATGGCAAGGAGCTGTTCCTTCGCGCGGTTTGCCTGAATAAGCTGCGCGGTTTTCTCCCGCAGCTGGCTACACAACGCGGAAATGACCAGTGAGGAGGCCACGCCTGCGAGAATCAGAAAATCGGCGTAGAGCACCCGACCTTGGGTGGAAAAATAAAGCAGTGATTCGGGGCTGATGGCGATCGACAGCACGAACCCCATCGTGATGAGGAAATTAATTGCCGATGTGACAAGTGTTCCCGACTGGACCGAGCTCCAGATCAATACAAGATAGAATCCCCCAAAGACCGCGAACCAATAGAGCCGGTCGATTTCCCCTAGCCGGAAATAGCTGAACATCAGGATTCCGGCGCCATAGAGCCCGAGAATGGCCGAGCTGCGGACCAGCTCCCTGCGATCAAAGCGCAGACCGGCGCTGCACCAGGTGAGAAGGATGGGAACCAGCAAGAATTGTCCCATCGTGTTTCCAGCCCAGGAATAGATGGAGAGGTGGATGACCTCTTCAGGCACCGATATGCTCATCCTGGGAAGAGCTTTGGCGAGTGCCGAAGCGGGCTGGAGGACGAGCGCGATCATGGCGAAAAGCCGGACAACATCCCGTGGCCTTCCAAGGGAAGGTGAGATCCGCCATTTCCAGAAAAGCCATCCGCCAATGGAATCCCCGATCGCGTTGACGAGTCCAAATGCGGCACCCACCGCGGCCGGTACTCCGAGCGATACCGAAAGGACCAGTTGTCCCAGGAAGATTCCCAAGGACACCCGCGGTCCAAAGATGATGGTGAACGCCAGGGCTAAACCCTCGGGTAGAAATGCAATGCTCGTGGCACTGCCTTCGGAAACTGCCATGGCGAAGGCCAGCCGGCCCAAGAGAAAATAGCCCACCGCCAGCGCTACCGTGAGGTTCACGGAATTGGCCCAGCTTCCATCGATCGGGCCAGACCGTCGCCCTAGAGACCGGAGCCGAGTCACAAATCCGGTATCATCTTCGAATCCCCCTGACATTTCACCTTTGATCCAAAATTCCGCCCATTCCCGGTCTGGTCTGAATAGAAAGAGCACAGGACTCCGAAAGCCCTGTGCCCGATCGCGCGAAGCAACTTCTATTCGCTGAAACTTTGAACCGACGCCGCGAGTTCCCCGGGGGAAAGAACTCGGGCCGGGAGGGGAACTAGCGGCTGCGACGGCGGACCACCAGCCCGATTGTGCCGATCAAGCCGAGCATGGCGGCGGAAGGCTCTGGCACGACATCGTAATTGTACTTCACGGTGACGAAGCCTTGCACATCGGACACGACGTAAGCTTGCTGCAAACCTCCCATGCCCGTTGCGCCAGTGGTTTGTAGCGCGCCGAAGTTCAGGACAAAGGTGTTGTTTCCGCCCGCGGCGACGTAGCCACCATTGAAGAGCGAATTGATCGTGCCGGAAGCCGAAACCGTGAGGTTGCTTGGGGCGAAAATGTAGTAGTCACTCTGCCCGGTGTTGTTGAACTCGGTGGTCGGGTCACCGGAAGTGGCACCGATCCCGAGTCCATCGAGCGAACTTGTGGCATTGAGAGTGGCCCCGATCGGGTTGAACGCGAGATCCAGCAGGCTGATGCCGCCGGACACTACCGTGAGGCTGCCGTTGATCGTGTGTTGCAGGCCGATCGTCCCCGCGCTGGCGGAATCATTGTCCACAGCCAGGCTTCCACCGGTCTTCGTGAACTCAAGCGTGACTTCGACGCTCTGCAAAACACGAGTGCCGCCCTGATCGTCAAACTTATCGAAGGTCACCTGCTGGGAGCCGTTTGGCAGGAATCCGAAGTTCTCGGTTTGGGAAAGGACATAAGCAGCCTGGGCCTTGGCACCGGCAACGGCCAGCAAGGTGAGGGTGGAGACAGCGGATGTGGTGAACCATTTTTGCAGATGCATGCGCAGCGATGAAAGGGGCGGTTTCGTGCCCCTTCAATTTCCTCAAGGGGAAATGTTCATTCGAACATTTACCATCCGTAGCTAGGCACAGCGAGGGCAGCAGCCTTGCCCATCCCGGTTCTGGACGCGGGCTCGGAGAGCGGATCGGTGAGCTTGGTGAAGGGACCGATCCCGTAAGGCCGGGGGCTCATCGGCTGGAGCGCGGACGAAGCGGAAGAACTTGAGGTTCAGCGAGAAAGGGTATCGACCCTTGGCGGGGATCGCCCGGCCTTAAAGCATGGGAGGGCAGCTCCGATCCCCCGAAGAGGCGTCCGGGTGCCCACAGTTGTCGGATAGCCTGCTCATTTAAGGATACCGGATTATCGCTACCGTCAGTTATGAAGTAACCAAAGGGACAACAATACACGCGATAACGTAGGAGAACATGCAATACGCACACTTATCCGGCTAAAAACATGTCGATTTTATACCCGACGACTACCCCGACCCTTACCGCGGGCGCTTCAGCAACAAGCGGACAGAGAAATCCATCCCAAAGTTTGGCAGGAGCAAAAAACTTGAAATTCGCTTATTTCGGAACCAACCAAACAATTTAAGAAACCCGAGCTATCTTTGGCAGGGCATCATCAATTCTCAGCTATTTTCCGGGAAATTTTCAGGGTCCTCGCGGGGCCTTTCTCAGAAAAACTCCGAGGCCGGGAAGGAGAGGGCCCCATTTTTCCTCAATTCGTTAGAAATCAACGGTTAGCAAACCAAACAGATAGATTGCAAAATCATATGGAAAAGGATGCCCGCGATACCCTAACCGATCGCGTAGGGGGGCGTGGCATGCGTAGTGCTACTTATAAGGGGAATCCTCTCCACCTCCCTTCTTCTAACGCTTCAGGGGGCCAATCCCCCGAAGTTCACCGGTGATCTGGAAAGTCCGCAAACGGTGCAAAATCGGACAGAAAATTCCCCCGGTGTCTCAAATTTTATTGCCACCTTCGACCGCGTTCCTGTAGTTCAAAACTCATCAATCGGTTTTCTCACCCTCCGGTTGACTTAAGACACCCTTCGCCTCCCCGGCGAATTCCCCCCACCCCCCATGATACAGCAAGCTGCCTTTGCAGGCATGTGCTCAATGCACTTGCCCTATCTCCATCCCCTAGCGGGGGACGAGCATCCTGATCCTGGGATGCTACCGGATAGAGCCGAGGCGCGCCCGCTGTAATCCTCCCACCCCCAAGTTCCCCCACCCACTTCTCCCCCACCCGGACATGTTCCCCCTCCCTTCGAGACTGCTGCTGCTTTCTTGCGCCCTGATTTCCGCTCCCTGCTGCGCCCTCGCCCAGGATCTGGAAACGCCTGCCTTGCCACCGGAGACCGGGAGCCTCCCGGAGCCAGTCACCGGAGATGTGGGAGCCACCGCAGCGCTGGCCCCTGATGCCACGAGCGTCCCGGCGGTCTACATCGAGCCGGTGTCCCAAGATCCGATGCTGCCCGCCGATGAGGCACCGATCGCGGAAGCTCCCGCGACGCCCGAGGAGCCGGTGAGACAGCAGTTGCAAGCCCCGGCCGTGACGGCCCCGAGCGGCTTCACCAATCCGGTGAGTCCCTTCGCTTCCAGCGCTCTCGGCAGCGGCTTGGAGGATGTGGCACGGCGCTTCCACCTCGGCCTTTCGAGCGCGCTTACTTACGATTCGAATTTCTTCCAGACCTCCTCCAACGAGGATGACGAGGTCACCTTCGTGATCTCGCCGACCTTCAGTTTCCAGACTCAAGGAGCGGCCTTCCAGTTCATCGGCCAAGCGGCGCTGAACTATAACACCTACTTCGAGAACTCCGACAACAACGGCCTCGGTTACAACCTCTCGCTGGAAGGTAACTACGACGGTGGCGGACCGCTTTCCGCGCATGCCTCGATCTCCAGCTCCAAGGAGCAGGGGGTGAACCGCTACTACGGCAGCGCCTTCGTGGAGACCATGAATTTCAACACCTCGCTCGGCGCGTCTTACCGCATCAGCCAGAAGACCTCGATCGATGGCCGCTTCGGCTACTCATGGACGGATCCGGATGAGGCCGGCCTGAGCCAAACCGAGAACACCAGCTTCGACCTCTCCGCGATGTGGCAGGCGACGCCGCTGCTCCGGATCGGCCCGGGTGTTTCCTGGAGCCTGGCAGAAGGCTCGAACCAGGACGACCGCGAAACCATCGGTCCCATCCTGCGGGCGCAGTACAAGCTGAGCAACCGCATCGCGCTGGACGGCACGGTGGGACTCGACTTCGCGGACTACGGCGGCGGCGGGGATTCGGATACGGATTTCAACTGCTCGCTGGGAGTCGCCTACCGCTGGTCGGAGCTCTGGGGCATGAGCCTGCGCCTCTACCACGGCACCTCTGCCGATGGCTCGAGGCTGGGCACCGCTACCGGTTCCTTCCGGGAAACGACATCGATCGGCCTCGGCTACCACCGCCAGGTGATGCGCGCCCTCTGGGACGTGAGCCTGAACTACTCGATGGACGATTCCAGCAACCCGAACGGCCTGCTGGCACCGGGTGACAGCGATTACTTCACCTTCCGCACCTCCTTGGGCATGCCGATCTTCGCGAACCGCGCCAACGCCTCCGTCTTCTACTCGTGGATGGATGAGTCCGGTGGCCTGCGGGGCGATTGGAACGGCCACCAGGTAGGCTTCCAGATTTCCACGGGCTTCTGATCTCCCTCACCAAGCCCTCTTCCTGAACCGAACCAACCAACGGGTCACGACCATGAGAAACTTGTACCAGCTTGCAGCCTCTTTGATCGCCCTTGTCACCACGGGCCTCGCCGCGCCATCCGACGCGACGCTGAAGGTGAACGATACCATCCGCGTGGAGGTCTTCAACGAGACCGACCTGAATGCGGTGACCAAGATCCTGAAGTCCGGCGAAGTCGTGCTGCAATTCATCGGGCCGGTGAAGATCGCCGGGCTGACGGTGGCGGAAGCGAACGAGAAGATCCGCGGTCTCTACGACAAGGATTACCTGGTCGACCCGAAGCTGACGCTGACGGTGGAAGCCTACTCGCAGGATATGATCTCGGTGACCGGTGCGGTGACCGGTGGCGGACAATTTCCCTATCCCCAGAATGCGAAGCTGGACCTGGCCTCCGCACTGGCGATGGCCGGTGGCACGACCCGTTATGCCGATCCAAAGGGCGTGACGGTAACGCGCGTCGACGGCGGCAGCTCCACCTACCCGATCAGCGGTGCCTCCACCGTGCAGATCCAGCCGGGCGACCAGATCACCGTGCGCCGCAGCAACTACGCGGACAAGGTGGCATACGTCTTCGGCCAGGTGCGCAAGCCGGGCCCGGTGGCCTTCCCGCCGGATGGCCGCCTGACACTGCTCGATGCGATCGCGCAGGCCGGCAACTACACCGAACTCGGCAATGCGAAGGCGGTGAAGATCAATCGCAACGGCAAAGTCACCGAGGTCAATCTCCGGGAGATGACCGAAAAGGGCAGCGAGCACTACATGCTGCAGCCCGAGGACAAGATCACCGTCCCCGACCGCATCTGGTAAGTTCCCACCACCCTCCAGAGCTTTTCTCCCCCCTCTTCACCCACTCTCCCACTTCCCACCCCCATGGCCAATTATCACGCCCCAAAGTCAGCTCACGACGATGGTGATCAGGATTCGGCAGGCTACGATGCCAAGGCACAAGGCTCCCGCGGCATCAAGCAGGCGATGCGCGATGTCCTCTCCCGCTGGTACTGGATCGTGCTCTTCCTGATCCTGGGAGTACTCGGCTCGCACTACTACCTTTCGAAGAAGCCGAAGGTGTACACCGCCACCTGCACGCTGCTGGTGAAGCATACCGTGGCGTCCGTGCTTTCGCGCGGCCAGGCGGAAGAGGTGAACATGTCCGGCTCCGAAGGCATGAACACGGTGGCCGAGCAGATCCGCACCTTCGAGGTGATGCAGATGGTCGCAGGCGATGACCAGCTGCGCTCGATGCCGGGACTGGTGCCCGCGCCGGTGAACTGGATGCCGGACTGGCTGGACAAGAAGCTGGGCAACAATTCCGAGGAGGAAGTCAGCAAGGAGCCGCCGGCTCCCGCGCTGCTGGCCGGCATGATCGGCAGTTGGACCCGTGTCTCGACCCGCCGCTACACGCGCTTGCTCGACATCTCCGTGACCCACCCGAACCCGGAAGTCGCGAAGGAAGTGGCGAACAAGATCGCGGACTACTATTTCCGTGTCGTCAGCAAGGCCAGTCGTGATGGCCGTGGCGGTTCGATGGACCTGCTCACCGTGAAATCCGGCGAAGCCCAGACGCAGGAGCAAAAGGACTCCGCGGTGCTGGCGACCTACCAGCGCTCCCTGGAGCTCCATGCGGAGCTCGACAAGCGCGAGACCGAACTCGACCGGGTGGCGCTGCGCTATCGCGACAAGCACCCGAAGAAGGTTGAGGCGGTGGCGCTGATGGAAGACGCCAAGGAGCGCTTCCTGAAGGACTTCAAGGCGGTCCTCACGCAGAAGCAGGATGAGGAATACTGGAAGGGCGTCGGCCTGCCGGATGATGCGGCCAATCCCGGAGACTATCTGGTGATGGCGCGGCAGAAGCTTCTCGCCCGGGTGGGCAAGCTGGACGGCGACATCGCTCGGGCGAAGAAGATCGTCGACACGATGGAGACGAAGAAGAAGGACCTCGAGCTCGACCAGAATGCCCAGAACGTGATCGTGGAGCCGAGCAGCTTCGCCCGTGTGCCCGGCCCGCCATCCGGCCCGGACCGCCAGAAGATCCAGACCTCCGGAGCGATGGGCGGCCTGATGCTGGGCGTCGGCCTGGCGCTGCTGCTGGGCAGGCTGGACAACCGCTACCACACGGTGGCGCAGGTCTCCGCGGAAACGGGAGCGCCGGTGCTGGCAGCGATCTCCGAGATCAAGCCGGGCGATCTGAAGCGTGCCGAGCGCGATCAGAAGAGACGCAATGGCGGCACCCTGCAGGACGGCCCCGAAGAGTGGAACAAGATGCTGCTTTTCCGCCCCGGCGCGGCGAATACGACCTATGCAGAAATGTTCCGCGTGCTGCGTGCATCGGTCTCCCTGCTGGGCGATGAGACGAAGCGGAAGGTGACGCTTTTCACCAGCGCGCTGCCGGGTGAAGGCAAGTCCTCGATCTCCACGAACTTCGCACTCGCCGCGGCGAGCCAGGGCAAGCGCACGCTGCTCATCGACTTCGACCTGCGCAAGCCGTCGCTGCACCGCTTGCTCGGCAGCGACCGGAATCCACCGGGCGGCGGCCTGACCGACTTCCTCGCGAATCAGGCACCGCTGCATGAGGTGGCGGTCCCGGTGCCGGGCACGACGCACCTGCACCTGGTGGCCTCCGGCAACCGCGCGCCGAATCCCGGCGAGCTGATGGATGCGGTGAAGATCCGCGAGCTGCTGATCCTGGCCTGCCGCCACTTCGACGTGGTGGTGCTGGACACCGCACCGCTACTGTCCGTGCCGGACACGCGCATCCTCCTGCCGCTGGTGAACAATGCCTGCCTGGTGGTGCGTGCGGAGTATACCCGCAAGAAAGCCTTCGAACGCGCGCTCTCCATCTTCGATGAAGATCGTAGCTCGCTCAGCGGCGTGGTGGTGAATGCCTACCGCGAGAAGCGCCGCCTGATGGGCGAAAACTTTTCCTACGGCTACTACGGTAGCGACGGCTCAGGAGGCTATGGCGCCTACGGTGCCTATGGCCACGACGACGACGACGGCGACAAGCCGAAGAAGAAGACCCGCAAGGTCCGGAGCGCCTGAGCACCTCTACATAGCCCCCGGAGTCCCACCCCTTTCCAGCAATCACGCAAGAACCACGTCCCACCCCCTGTTCATAATCCGCTGAACAACGGAAGCAGACAGAACCTACCTGACCTCATGCCCACTCAATGTCACAAGCAAGCCGACAATGAAGCGAGCGAAGCCTTGGCATCTTATTTCTGCCGAATGGCGGACACCATCGGTGTCCCTCGCTCCGTGGCCCTCATTTACCATATCCTCTATCTTTCGAAGGAGCCGATGAGCTTTTCCGAAGTGGTCGAGCGCTCCGGCTGCAGCAAGGCCAGCGCTTCCACCGGACTGAAGCTGCTGGAGCGGATCCGCGGGGTGGAAGTGGTGATCCTTCCGGATGACCGCCGCACTTTCTACCGCCCGGAACTCTCGCTCCGCCGCCTGGTCACCGGCTTCATCCAGGAGAACTTCGTGAGCGGCGTGGAAGCCGGCCAGCGGATCCTGGACTCCCCGACGACGGTGCCGGAGTCCGAGCTTTCCCCGCTGCTTGCCGAGCGTCTGGAAAGCCTGCGCAACTGGCACCAGACCCTGCAGGCCGTGATTCCCACGGCTGCCCTTGAGCGCTCGCGCAATTGAAGGAAGGCGACACCCCGCCTTTTCCGGTCCTGTTCACCCCACCCCGATCCGAGTTCCGCTCACCCGGCCTCTGATCCGTCCCTCCCACCCCCAGGCCTTTGATTCAGGTTTTTCCGGAGTTCTCCGGAAATCGACCAAGGGCGGCAGCTTGAATACTTGAAACCGGGCGTCGTCGCACGCTCTCCCCCCCATTCCCTTTCCTGATGCAAACGATCCTCGAACCCGGTCGCGCCGAGAAGAACTACTGGCAAGACCTCTGGCACTACCGGGAACTCTTCCAAGTCCTGGCATGGCGCGACCTCTCGGTGCGCTACAAGCAAACCATCATCGGTGTGGCCTGGGCGCTGGTCCGGCCCTTCCTGACGATGATCATTTTCACGATCATCTTCGGCAAGGTGGCGAAGCTGCCCACGGAAGGGTCCGCGCCGTATGCGCTGATGGTCTTCGCCGGGATGCTGCCGTGGACCTTCTTTGCCACCGCGCTTTCAGATGCCTCGAATTCGCTGGTCTCGAATGCGAACCTGATCTCGAAGGTTTATTTCCCGCGGCTCATCGTCCCGACGGCGACGGTGGTGGTGGCGCTGGTGGATTTCCTCATCAGCTTCATCATCCTGGTGGGCATGATGATCTGGTACCGCTATCTGCCGGGCTGGCAGATCCTGCTGCTGCCGGGCTTCGTGCTGATGGCCTTCCTCGCCTCGCTGGGGCCGGGCCTGTGGATCACGGCGCTGAACGTGAAGTACCGCGACTTCCGCTACGTGATTCCTTTCATGGTGCAGTTCGGCCTCTACGTCTCCCCGGTGGGCTTCTCCAGCTCCGTGGTCCCGGAGAAGTGGCGCCTGCTCTACTCGCTGAACCCGATGGTGGGCGTGATCGATGGCTTCCGCTGGTGCGTGCTCGGCCGGGATGTCTCCTTCGACCCGCGGACCTTCGGCATCAGCATCGCTGTCACCGTCTTCTTCCTGTGGCTGGGCATCCGCCAATTCCGCCGCATGGAAAAATCCTTCGCCGACCTGGTCTAACAACCACACCGCCCCACGGCCCAAGGCTCCCTTTCCCCTTCCCCTTTTCCCCGCATGTCAAACGACGTCGTTATCTCCGTCGACAAGCTCTCGAAGCGCTACCTGGTAGGTCATGAAGGCCCGCAGGAACGCTATCACTCCCTGCGCGACAGCCTGGTGCGCCACGGCCGGAACTTCGCCCGCAAGACCCTGGACATGGCCCGCGGCCGCCAGATCGTGCAGGGCGACGAGGTCGAGGAATTCTGGGCGCTGAAGGATGTCTCCTTCGAAGTGAAGCGCGGTGAAGTGCTCGGCATCATCGGCCGCAACGGTGCCGGCAAGTCCACGCTGTTGAAGATCCTCTCCCGCATCACCGAGCCCAGCGCCGGACGCGTGGTGCTGGATGGCCGCGTGGCCTCGCTGCTGGAAGTCGGCACCGGCTTCCACCCGGAACTGACCGGCCGTGAAAACGTCTTCCTGAATGGTGCCATCCTCGGCATGAGCAAGGCGGAGATCCGCCGCAAGTTCGATGAGATCGTGGATTTCTCCGGCGTGGAGAAATTCCTCGATACACCGGTGAAGCGCTACTCCTCCGGGATGTATGTCCGCCTCGCCTTCGCCGTGGCCGCACACTTGGAACCGGAAATCCTGATCGTGGACGAGGTGCTGGCCGTGGGTGACCAGGAGTTCCAGAAGAAGTGCCTGGGCAAGATGCAGGATGTGGCGACCGCGGGCCGGACCGTGCTCCTCGTCTCGCACAACATGGCATCCGTGCAGTCGCTCAGCACCAGCTGCTGCCTTCTGGAAAGAGGTCACTTGCAGCGCTTCGACGATCCGCAGGACGCCATCGACCGGTATAACCAGTCCTATGGTGCGGGATCCGGCAGTCCCAAGTATTCCTATCCGGTAAAGAGCATCCAGATGAATGATGCGGCGACCGGCGTCGCGGGCGATACGATCCCGATCGGGGAGACCGCGAACTTCCTCATCGAGCTCACCGAGGAGTTCGACTGCGAGCATTTCGATCTCGTGCTCGCCTTCAAGCATCCCCAGCGGGAGCGCGTCATGTCCGCATCCACCCATCACGTGGGCCTGAAGTTTTCCACCACCAAGGGCCGCAGCTACAACTGCCGGATCCAGAACCTCCGGCTTTTGCCCGGGGAATACATGGTGGAAGTGATCGTGCGCAGCCCGAGCGCGACCTTGGCTTCGAGCGTGTTTCCCTTCCGCGTCACGGACCAGGACATCTACTCCTCCGGCGTGGTGCCGAATGCGAACTTCGGCATCTTCGCGCCCGAGCAGGCCTGGTCCATGATCACCCCAACCGCGCGCCAAAATTGAACCACTTTGCCGTCAGGGAGAATCACCGGACCGATAACCTCGGCGACCGGCTGATC
Source organism: Luteolibacter luteus (assembly GCF_012913485.1). Taxonomy (GTDB): domain Bacteria; phylum Verrucomicrobiota; class Verrucomicrobiia; order Verrucomicrobiales; family Akkermansiaceae; genus Haloferula; species Haloferula lutea. The sequence goes on from NZ_CP051774.1 coordinate 56,742, forward strand.
ACCAGCAACATGGTTTCGACCCTGGCGCGTTACGGCCAGGTGCGCGCATGGAATCCTGCCCTGTTCCTGGACCGGCTCGAAGAGTATCGCCCTTTCGTTCATAGCTCCCGGAACAAGCGGATCCTCGCCGCGCTTTCCGGAAAGGGACATTACCTGATCGATGCGCCGGGCGGATTCGGCGAAGTTCAGCCCGCGGCAACTGCAGCCGGCAAGCGTGGCAGACAGCTCACGGATTCCATCAAGCGCCTCATCTTGCCCAGAAAGATCGCGCTTGGTTTCTCGATCACGATCAAGCCGGATGATCCGCGCTATGACGACTACGATTGCATCGGAGTCCGGGACCACAAATCGCTGGCGAGCCTCAAATCCCGCCACCTCGGAAAAGCACTCTATTTCCCTGATTGGGCATTCTTCTCCCCGCTGACCGCGGCCTCGGGAGAACGCACCAAAGGACTGGCGCTTTCGTTCCGGCAATACAATCCCGATCACAAGTCCGACCTCTCCGCGGATGAGCTGACACCCGTGATCGAGACGCTGGCCCAGCACTTCGGCAGGCCCGCCTTCTTCCATCAGGTCGATGAAGACGAAGCTTTCGTCGCCTCCCTTTCCGCCGGGCTGAGCCTTCCGCATGACCGCTCTTCCCGGCCGCTGGGTCCGGATTCCTATGAGGAGTTCTATCGGAATACCCGCGTGGTCGCGAGCAATCGCCTGCACTGCCTGCTCTTCGCCGCGGTCAACGGAGCCCTTCCGATCGCCTTGGTGAGCGAGGGCCACGCCAAGATCACGTCCCTTTTCGAGACCCTGAAGTGGACCGACCTGATCGTCCCGGTCGGTCCCGATTCCGCTTCCTCGATTGCGAAGATCGTAGCCCGCCGTGAAGAACTCGCCGGGATGGTTGCACGGACCTGCAACGAGCAACGCAGCTTGGGTGAATCGATCCTGACCTCGAAGTTCGGAACGCCCATCCGCCCGTGAGCACTGTTTCGATCATCATACCGGCTCGCAACCGGCATGACCTTGTCCGCGCCACGGTCGCGTCGGCATTGGCGCAGGATCACGCCGGCACCGAGGTGATCCTGGTGGACAACGGATCCACTCCCGCGCTGCACAAACAAGATTTCGCCGAGTTCGCCGCGCTGCCCGCCTTCGCCGGATTCCAGGTGCTTGCATGCCCTTCGGGAAATGCCAACGCCGCCAGGAACTTCGGCTATGACCATAGCAACGGCGAGTTCGTACTCTTCCTGGATTCCGATGACCTGCTTGCTGAAAGCTGCGTGCGCCTGCGGCTCGAAGAGTTCGGCAAGCATGAGGGGATCGACGCCATCATCGGCCGCTGTGAATACTTCGGGGAAACCCCCGGCGACATGGCCGGGAAATACTGGGGCAAGTGGGACGACCGCTTCACCGACATGGAGAGCTTCCTCGGCGTCACTTCCGACAACTGGCAGACAGCCGGTCCGCTGTGGAGGCGCTCATTCATGGAGGCGAGCTCCCTCCGCTGGGATGAATCCATCAACAAGGGCCAGGACTGGGAGTTTCATGTCCGCGCCTTGTCCAAGGGGCTGCGCTACGTGAAGGTTCCGCTCCTGGATCACTTCTGGCGCTGTGATCCCACCGGCACGCAGATGAGCAGCCCGAAGAGCCAGCTGCTTTCCCTTTCCCGGGGCCAGCTTCTCCGGACCCTTGAATGCATGTTCACCCACGCGATCCGCTCCGGGTATGTCTCCACGGATGCCCTGCGCAAGCGCCTGCGTCAGCGCGGCATGCAGGCCCTCTTTCTCCGGACTGTCCGGGATTCCAGATCGGCCGGCCTGCCGTGGAATGAATGCCTTCATCATTTCCGCACGAACCACGGCCTCGGGGTCATCAATTTCGCCAAGACCTTGGAAGCCCTGGCCTATCTGGGAGCATGGAAGGCTCCCGGCTTGGGACAGAGAATCGCCAAGTCCCTCTTTCACCGCCGCTTCAATCACCTGCTGCATGTAACGCTGGAAGATTGATCTTCCGACCCCGCAGCCACGCGCCATCCCCCCGCGATCCCGGCACGATCTGATGTCCGGGATCATGAGATTCCCCCCCGACCTTTCTTTAGCCGCATGCGCCTCGCCTTGATCAGCTTTGAATTTCCTCCGGCCGTCGCCATCGGTGGCATCGGTGCGTATGCTTGGCAAGCCGCCATCATGATGAAGGCGGCCGGCTGGGATGTGGAAGTCTTTGCGGCGGGAAGCCCGGGCCGTGAGCCGGCAGAAGATCATGGCATCAAGGTTCACCGCTTTCCCACCGAGAACCGCATCGACTTCAAGAACCTCATCGTAGACACCTTCATCCAGCGCCATCGGGCGAAAGCCTTTGACGTGTTGGAAAGCCCGGAGATCGGAGCGGAAGGCTCGGCGATCGCGGCGGCATGCCCGGAACTGCCGGTCGTGGTGAAGCTTCACACGCCCACCTATCTGGTCAGCAAGGTGGGCTACGAACCGCCCTCGCTGCTGCAGAAGACAAGGTTCTCTCTGGGTGCCTTGGCACGCGGGAGATTCGCCGTGCTCAGCAAGCCCGCCTACCAGCCCGAGCAAGATCCGGAGCGGAAATTCGCACTCGCTGCGGATGAGATCGCGGCACCCAGCCAGGCGATTGGCGAGACCCTCGTGGAAGACTGGTCGCTGGATCGCGGAAAGGTTTCCTGTTTCCCGCTGCCCTTCTGTCCGGACCCGGAGCTTCTGAATCTGCCAATCCCGGGAAACGTCACGACCGTCGGCTTCCTGGGCCGGCTGGAGGCGCGCAAGGGAGTGGTGGAACTGGCGAAGGCGATTCCCGCCATCCTCAAACGCCGTCCCGACCTGCGCTTCCGCTTCATCGGTCCCTCATGGCCTTTCCGGGGAAGTGACATGGAGAGCTACATCCGCGGCGTGTGCCGGAAGCATCTGGACCAGCTCGAATTCACCGGCCCGGTCGCGAGACCGAAGATCCCGGAGCAGATCCGCTCCTGCGATATCGTGGTGCTGCCGAGCCGGTGGGAGAACTTCCCCTTCGCCTGCTGGGAGATGATGGCGGCAGGAAGAGCGGTCATCGCCTCGAATGCCGGCGGGATGCGGGATGTCATCGAAGACAAGGTCTCCGGCCTCCTGATCCCGCCTCACGATCCCCAGGCGATCATGGAAGCCGTGCTCTGGCTCTGCGAAGACAAGGAACGCGTGTCCAGGCTCGGCACCGCTGCCCGGGCCCGGGTCCTTGATCTTCTCAATCCCGAGCGGGTCCTCCTGCAGCAGACGGCGAGCTACCATCGCGCGATCGCGAGAAGATCGAAGAAGGTCGCCTGCGCCTGACTAGGGCATCTTCCGTTCACCCGCATGATCCTGAATCTCCAGATCCTCCGTGCGATCGCAGCCGTGCTGGTGATCCTCGCGCACCTCAAGTTCGTCCTGCCGGCCGCGGCGGGTCAACTGCCGGAGCTCTTGCACGGTGCCGGCCTGAGTTGTGGCGTGGACCTCTTCTTCGTGCTCAGCGGCTTCGTGATCGCGCACACCGCGCTCAAGTCCGATCCGGGATGGAAGCAATTCCTTACCAACCGGATCATCCGGGTGATGCCGCTCTACTGGCTGGCTACGCTGCCCTTCCTGATCCCGGCGGTGACCAAGGCGGTGGCGAAGGGAGACCTACCCTTCCGCACCATCTGGAACAGCATCTTCCTGGTGCCGGTCCTCGACAAGCTGGGGATCAATGATCCTGCACACCCCTTCGGATGGACACTGAGCTTCGAGATGTGGTTCTACGTGCTCTTCAGCCTCCTGCTCGTCGCCCTTCCCGCGCGGAAGGTCCCGTGGGCCTTGATCGCGATCTTCGCCGTGAGCGCGCCCCTGCCCTTCCTGTGGAAGCTCAGTTGGAAGTTTCCTTACTTCGCCTTTCATCCCATGTGCTGGGAATTCGCGATGGGCTGCGGGGCCTACCTGCTGACGCGCAAGGCGAGGCTCGGCCCGAAGACCGCACTGGCGATGCTCGTGCTGGGGACGGGACTGCTTCTCTCCACCGCGCTCCTCTTCGAATACCTGGGCTGGCACAATAGCATCCGCATGGTGCCGGTGCTCTCCGCCCAGCGAGCCCTCTTCTGGGGCGTGCCTGCCTTCCTGATCGTGGTCTCCTGCGTCTGGTGCGAACCGCTTCTTCCGAAGCGGAATCCGGTGGTGCGATTGCTGGTGGAACTGGGCGCCGCGTCCTACGCCATCTATCTGGTCCAGCCTCTGGTCTTCAGGTTCCTCCGTACCATGTCCGCGCCCCTCGGTTCGGTTCACTGGCTCGCAGGTGCCGTGGCCTGCACCCTCCTCTGTTGTGCGGCTGGCTGGGTGGTCCACCGCCTTGTCGAGCTTCCCCTGACGGCATGGCTGCGCTCGACCGTGCGTCGCCGTGAAGCAGCGGTCCAAGCCACCGCCTGAACAAGAAACACCCCATCCCACCTCCCTCCCCTGTATGAGCAAGTGTGAAGTCATCTGGTTCCGGAATAGCCACGACCACTCGGTCCACTATTTCAAGCTGGGCCTGATGCGGCTGGCCCGGCAGGGCGAGATCCGCTTCCGCGAGATGCGGAACGAGGAGGCCGGAGAGCTGCTCCCGGCGAAGCTCCGCGAGCACAAGCACCGCCGCACCGCCACGCTCAGCATCCGTGAAGGGAACGGGAAACCGCGCATCGTGGTACTCGATGGAGAGGACTCGATCTTCCAGCTTTCCCCGCTCATCGAGTCTTGCGACCGCTACTTCTCCTGCACCTACCGCCGCCGCTTTTTCGAGGGAGAAGACTTCGACCTCGCGCTTCCCTGGCAAACGGAGGACGAGCTTTCCCACTACCGCGACCGTTACCGCAAGCTCCAGCAGGACTACCGCGCGCACATGCCGAAAGCCCGGCCGCTGATGCCGATCGGCCCGGATCTCGAGTGGACCGGTCCTGTCGGCGGGCTGGAAAGGAAGCTCCAGTCGCTCCGCCACCGGATCTCGAAGCTGCGGGCTCCTTGGCTCGATTGGCAGCCGCAGCATGAGAGCTTCGAAAAACGCTGGAGCCACTTCGAGCGCCTGCGCGCGCTGCCGGTGGACTATGACGTCTCGCTGAAAGACAGCCTGTGGGGCTGGCCGCGCCACCGCACCGCCCTGCACCGGGAACTGGCCCGTCATGCGGACCGCTACCAGATCCGCACCGATCTGACTTTCCGGAACCCGCTTGACTTCGAACTCGGACAGCATCCCGCACCCGATCCGAAGGACTACCCGATGAAGAGCGGCGGCGGCGTGACCGGCAACTATGAGGAGCAGATCGCCCGCAGCCGGCTCGGTGTCTTCGCCACCGGCTTCCACTATGGATGCCGTAGCATCGTCACCCTGGCATGGCTGCTGGGAGTGCGGACCTTCTCCGATCCGCTTTCCTTCGAGAGCATCTACGATTTCGACGAACTCGGCGGCCTGAGCATCCACCGCAGCGGCGACTGGAGCGAACTGGCCCAAGAGTTGGAAACCGCGCGCAACGAAGCGCCCTCCGCACGACTCGAACGGCAAGCCACCTTCGACCGCATCGCCTCGCCGGAGCGCGCGGCCCGCTGGATCCTGGAGGAAACCCTGGCCGGGACCGTGTCCGGGCGGTCCGCCCATGCTGCCGCCCGCTGATCAATCAAGCTTCTGCCGTCTTCCTCTTTTCCGCTGTTTATGAAGCCCCTGCTAAGTTCACTCAAGACCACCCTGTATCGTCGTCCGAAGGACGAGATCCAGCGTATGCTGCGCTGGGGACCGCGCGCCTATCTCCTGTGCGACCAGTGGGCAAAGCAGATGGAGGACTCGGTCTCCCTCCTGACACCGCAGGACGAAGCGGGAAAAACCGGCAAGGAAGTCGAGATCTGGTTCCTCACTGGCCGGAACCACTGGTATCAAACCGCCTTCTGCGCGTGGACGCTTGCCAAGCATTCCAGACATCGGATCCGTCCCGTGATCCTCGATGATGGCACGCTTGAGGACAGCCAGATCTCCCAGATCCGACGGATCTTCCCGCAGACCGTGGTTCATCGGAAGACGGATTGCGATGCGAGGGTCGATGCCTTGCTGCCCAGGGAGGAATTCCCGAACATCCGCAGGTGGCGGGATCGCCAGTTGCTTTTCCGCAAGCTCACCGACATCCACGCGGGCTCGAGCGAGTGGAGGCTGTTCCTTGATTCCGACATGCTGTTCTTCGCTCCTCCGGTGGCGATCGACGATTATCTCGACAATCCCTCCGGCTGTATCGTTCAGGCAGACTGCTGGGAATCCTATGGATACTCCCGGACCCTGGTGGAGTCCCTGTGCGGCCACACCCTGCCAAAGGCGGCGAACATCGGGATCTTCTCGCTGAACGGAGATTCCATCCCGTGGAAAGAGGTGGACGGCTGGCTTGCCAAAATGGAAGAGGCGGAGGGGACGAGATACAATGTCACCCAATGTACGTCCGCGATGCTGATGAGCGGCCTCGATTACCAGATCCTGGACAAGGAAGACTACAAGGTCCATCCGGTCCGCCCGGGTCCGTCCCATACTCCCCGCATCCTGGAACACTACGTTTCCGACAGCAAACCGTGGTATCTCGGAAAAGCTTGGCGAACCACACTCTCCTGACGCGGGCTTCCCGCGACTCTCACGATACCCCCTCTCTCTCGATTTGCCATGATCACCGTAGTCATCCCGACCCATAATCCCAAGAGCGCGTTCCTGGAGCGGACTCTTGAAGCTCTGCGCGGGCAAACCATGCCGCCGGAGAAATGGGAGCTGCTGATTATCGACAACGCCAGCTCGACTCCCGTGGACTCTGCGCTGGTAGCCTGGCACCCTGCCGCACGGATCGTGCGGGAGATGGAGCTGGGTCTGACCCATGCACGGCTCCGCGCGATCCGTGAAGCACGGGGTGCGCTGATGGTCTGGGTGGACGATGACAACGTGCTGGATGCCAGCTACCTCGAAAGAGCGGCAGCAGCCTTCGAGAAATCCCCGCGTCTGGGCGCTGCCGGAGGACGCTCTATCCCCGAATACCAGGAGCCTCCGCCGAAGTGGTTCCGCCTCGGTCTCGCGCCCTGCGGTTGCAGGGACCTGGGCCCGGAAGCGCGGGTCGCCACCTGGGATGCAGCCAAGCCGGAGTATCCGGCCTGTGCCCCGATCGGTGCCGGGATGGTCATCCGCAAGGAAGCAATGGTCCCGTGGGCGGAGGCGGTCGTGGCCGATCCACGGCGCCAGGCTCTGGGCCGCAAGGGCAAGTCGCTGACCTCCGGCGAAGACAACGACATCAATCTCACCGTACTGCGGGGAGGCTGGGACTTGGGCTACCTTCCGGAGCTCAGCCTTACCCATCTGATCCCGGGCACCCGGCTGACCCTCGACTACGTCACGCGTATCGCCCGGGTGAGTTACCGGGATTTCGTCCGCGTGCTGGACATCCACGGCATCCGCCCATGGCCCCGGATCAGCCGCCTCACCATTCCCGTGCGAAGCTTCCGGGCCTGGCTCGCCTGCAAGGGCTGGCGCGGACCGGTAGAGAGGATCCGCTGGCAATCGGCGGTGGGGCAATTCGAGGGGCGCGCCCAGCTGGAGTAGACCTCCTGATCCACCGGCACCTTCAGAAATCCACCCGCGAGAATCATGGGGCTTCTAAGAATCACCCTGGCCATTGCCGTCGTCCTGGCCCATCTGCAACTCGGGAGATCCTACATGATTTCCGGAGGACAGTCGGTGAAGGTGTTCTTCATGATCAGCGGATTCTACATGGCGATGATCCTGAAACAGAAGTACGGGTTCCATCGCAGAGGACTCTCCGACTTCGCCAAAAACCGCTTCCTGCGCCTTTACCCGCTCTACCTCTTCATCTTCGCCGCGAGCATCATGTGGTACCAGATCTGCGTGGTGGCCACCGCAGGCGCAACGCCAGAACCGCTTCTCCTCGAGTTCAGCAAGGCGGTGCCGGTCCTGAACTCGGCGTGGGTATGGCTGGTGAATCTCGGGCTGGTCGGCACGGACATCCCGAGTCTCGCCCACTGGAATCCCCAGGAAGGCCTGCTCTGGTTCACCGAGCTAGCGCATGCGGAAGCCGATGGGATCGCCTGGATGGGTTCCGCGGTCTTGGTGGGACAATCATGGTCGATCGGTGCGGAGATCTGGTTCTACATCGTTTCACCCTTGTTCGTCTTCCTGCCACGCCTCTGGCTCAAGATCGCCGTCTGGGCCGCCTTGGGCTATCTGACCTTCCACATGCAGGAAAACCATCCCCGCGTTTCCCATTTCTTCTGGCCCGGGCTCTTCAGCTATTTTGCCACCGGTGCCTTGCTCTTCGAAGTCTACTTGGCCTTGAGCTTGGGAGAACGTTCTGCACGATGGGGCACCGCGGTGCGATCCCTGATCCACGCCTCCCCGCTCATCTGGGTTCTCGCCCTTCCCCTCGCCGGCGTCTCGCTGCCAAGCTGGGGAGAATATCTGGTCGCCGCGCTGACGATCCCCTTTCTCTTTGCCGCCACGCAGAGGAACCGCGTGGACCGGGCCGTGGGAGAGCTTTCCTACGGGATCTATCTGAACCACATGCTGGTGATCTCGGTCGCCGCGGTGCTCTTCAAGAAGGCGGACCTGCCGGACTTCTCCTTTGTCCCCTTCGTGGTCGTGGCCAGCCTCGTCTTCGCTTGGGCTACCTACCGGCTCATCGAAAAGCCGATCGAGCGGCTTCGCAGCCGAATCGCGGCCAAGGCCACCAAGCCTGCGATTCAGGGATCCCTCGGAAGCATCTAGCCGCGAGCCCCCACCCCGCGTCTTCCCACTCATGACCAAGGTCTCCATCTGCATCCCCTGCCACAATGCTGCGGCTTATGTCGCGGCAGCGCTGGATTCGGTGCTGGCACAGACTTGGCCCAGCATCGAGATCATCGTGGTCAATGACGGCTCGACCGATGACAGCGCGGCAATCCTCGACCGCTATCTGCCAAAGGGGGTCCGCGTGATTCATGAGCGCATGGGCAGCGCTGCGAAGGCGCGCAACCGGGCAGCCGCGGAGGCGACCGGAGATTTCATCAAGTTCTTCGATGCCGATGACCTCCTCTCACCGGCTCACATCGAACTGCAAATGAAGCGTCTCGCCGGACGATGCGATGCCATCGCCGTCTCGGAATGGGGCCGCTTTTACGATGACGATCCGTCGACCTTCCGCCCGAATCCCCAAAGCGTGTGGCGCGACATGGAAGGGACCGAGTGGCTGGTCGAGGCACTCCATGATGCACGTCCGATGATGCAGCCCGGGATGTTCCTGATTCCACGCGCGATCCTTGAAGCAAGCGGTGGCTGGGATGAGGAACTCTCCCTGATCGATGACTTCGAGTTCTTCAGCCGCACCTTGAGCCACGCCAAGGAATCCCTCTTCACTCCCGGTGCTGTCCTCTACTACCGCTCCGGCATCAGTGGCAGCCTGAGCGGCCGGAAGAGCCGCAAGGCCGTGGAGAGCGCTTACCACTCCCTGCTCCGCGGCACCGGACATCTGCTGTCCCGGCGCAGCGACAAGGCGGCACGTCTCTCCTGCGCGAATGTCCTGCAAGACTTCATCTACACCTACTATCCGGAGCACGCGGATCTGAGGGCCACCCTCCAGGACCGCATCGCGGAACTCGGTGGGAGCAATCTTTCACCCGACGGCCCGCCCCGCTTCCAACAGCTGAGAAAGCTTGTGGGCTGGCGTCTCGCGCGGAGAGTGCAACTGGTCCGCGACCGGCAGCGTGTGGCTCCCTAGTCATTTTCTTTTTTTCTCCTCTCCAATCTTACCCATGATCTCCATCGCCCATCTTATCCCCGCACCCTTCACCCAGCAGGTCGCACGCGCCCTGGATGAAGCCGGCTTGCTGGATACCTTCTATTGCACGCTGGTGGACCAGCCGGAGAAAAGCTGGCAGCGCGTGGCAAAGGCGGGCTCCCGGCTTGTCCGGTTCGATCTCGAGACCAACCTGAAGCGGCGTGCCGTCACGGAGATCGATCGCGGAAAGGTGGAAACCTATCCCTTCCGCGAGGCCTTCCGGATGTTCGCGACCAAGATCAACAAGGATCCGGTGGTGGGAGATCGCATCTTCCATTGGGCCCGCGATGGCTTCGACCACTGGGTCGCCGGACGCCTCAATGGATCAAAGGTACTCTATGGATACGAGTATGGCTCGCGCGCGATGTTTGAAGCCGCCAAGCGCCAGGGCATCCGCACCGCCTATGACCTGCCCTCGCCGGAGCACCAGTTCGTGGAGAACCTGCTGGCTCCCGAGTTCGAGCGTTTCCCGGAACTTGCCACGCCCTACCGCCAGCTGACGGTGGAGCGCCATGCCGAACGCACCGAGCGCCGCCGCCAGGAGTGGGAGCTCTCCGACCTGATCGTGGCGAACTCGAACTTCACCGCGGATTCCTGGAAGGCCGCCGGTTGGTCGGAGAAGACGGTGGCCGTGGTCCCCTATGGTGCGCCACCCGTCACCCATCCCTGTGAGGAGGCACCAGCCAAGGATGTGCTGCGCTTCCTGTGGGCCGGCACCTTCTCGATCCGCAAGGGTGCCCACTACCTCATCGACGCCATTCGCTCGATGCCGGCAGCCGAGGCAAAGGGCTTCACCCTGGATGTCTACGGGGCGGTGACTTTGCCCGAGGCCTTGCTGAAGAACCTGCCGCCGCAGATCCGTTTCATGGGGAGCGTGCCCCGCAGCGTGCTTTTCGAGAAGATGCGCGAGGGCGACCTGCTGGTTTTCCCGACGCTCTGCGATGGCTTCGGCCTGGTGGTGAACGAGGCCCTCGCCCAAGGCATGCCCGTGCTCACCACACCTCGTGCCGGTGCCGCCGATCTGATCCGCGAGGATGAGAACGGCTGGCTGATCCCCCCGGCGGATGCTGCGGCGCTCGCGGCCGGACTCACACGGGTCATCCAGGAACAGAAGCGGCTCCCCGGAATGCGGCTCAAGGCGCAGGCAACCGCACGCGACTGGCAGTGGTCCGACTACCGCAGGGAGATCGCCAAGGCGGTCGGTGCCCTGATCGGGAAATAAGCAGACTCGCTCGACGTGGAGAAGCTTTCCATCTGCCTCGTAAGTCCCGGTCATCTGGGATCGAACCCGCGACTCGTCAAGGAGGCGGATGCCCTTGTCGAGGCAGGGCATCGCGTCCACGTGATCTATGGCGAGACCTATGCGCCAGCGATCGCGCGCGATGCGGATGTGCTCGCCAAGGCGAAGTGGAGCTCGCAGAAAGTTTCGCTCTTCACGGATCGCGGCCGCGGCTTTCGCTGGCGTGCCGGGCAGAAGCTCGCCCTCTCGCTTTTCAAGAAGGGAGCCGCTGCCACGGAGGTCCTCTGCCGTGCCTCGCATCCACTTTTCCCCGGACTGCGCAGTGCCGCACTGCGCCACAAGGCGGACCTCTACGTGGGACATTGCCTCCCTGCCCTGCCGGTCGTGGTCGCTGCCGCGGCGCGCCACGGCAGCCGCTGTGCCTTCGATGCGGAGGACTTCCACTCCGGTGAAAGCGAAGCAAACGGCGAGGGAGCGGTGAGCAACCGGCTCGCGCGAAAGATCGAAACGAAGTTCCTGGCAAAGTGCGATCACCTCAGCGCGGCATCCCCGCTGATCGCAAAGGCCTACGAGGATAACTACGGTGTGAAGCCGGTGACGCTGCTGAATGTCTTCCCGCTCGAAGAGGCAGGCATCCCTGAAGCGGCTCCTGCACAGGCTTCCTTCTATTGGTTCTCGCAGACCGTCGGTGCGGGCCGCGGCTTGGAAGAAATCATCGCCATCTTGGGCAAGCTCGCGCGTCCCGTCCGGCTCGACCTGCGCGGCCATGTTTCCGCGGATTACCGTGCCACGCTGGAAACCCTCGCGGCCGGCAGCCAGGTCGAGGTCCGCTTGCTGCCGCCGGATGCCCCCGCGACCATGGCCGTCCACGCCACCGGCTACACCGCTGGCCTCGCCTTGGAAAAGCGCCAGCCGCTAAACCGGGACATCTGCCTCACCAACAAGGCATTCACATTTCTCCTCGCGGGCATCCCGGTGGTCCTGAGCAAGACGCTCGCCCAGGAAGCACTCGCCGCGGATCTCGGCGACGCCGCCGTGCTCATCGATCTAACAAAGCCGGCCGAGTCTGCCGCTGCTCTTGCGGCATGGCTCGATTCCTCCGCCCGGCAAACAGCAGGCCGGGAACATGCGATCCAACTCGGCCGCGAACGATTCAACTGGGACATCGAGAAACAAAAACTGTTAGAACTCATTGACCAAATCCCCTCAGTGAAATGAATCTATCCTCCTCCCTCAAACGACTCATTCCTCACGAAACCCGGCAGCAATGGAAGCGCCGGATATTTGCTGTCCAAGACGTGCCTGCACGCATGGAGAATCTGAAACGCGCGGGTTTCTCACCGCGAGGAATCATCGACGGCGGTGCCTTCCGCGGTGAATGGTCCAAATCTGCTTGGGACGTGTGGCCCGTACCGACGCTCCTGGTGGAACCCCAAGCCAGCGAGCAGCAGCTCCTTGAAGCTGTCGCCAAATCCGTCCCCGGCTCCGAACCCGTCGAATGCGCGCTCGGGGATCGGGATGGAGAAATCCGCTTCGTGAATGAAGCCACCAACTCGAGAATCGTGGACTCGGATGAAGGCGTGCCGGTCAGCCTCCGGCGCCTCGACTCGCTGCTTGCCGACCGCCCCGGCTTTCATCCCGATTTCGTCAAACTGGATCTCCAGGGAAACGAGCTGAGTGCCTTGGATGGCGCCGGCGAGACGATCCGGAAATTCGAAGTGCTGCTTTTGGAAGTGTCCGTCATCCGCATCGGTCCCGTACCGGTCTTTCATGAGGTGGATCTCTACATGTCCGAAAAGGGCTTCACACTTTACGACCTGGTGCCCCAGTATTACCGCCCGCGGGACGGAGCACTCTGGCAGGTAGACGTGTTCTATGTGCGGAATGATTCGAAGCTCCTCGAATCCACTTCTTGGGATTGATCATGCGTATCCTCCTTACTGCCGATGCCGAGCTGCCGGTGCCGCCGAAATTGTATGGCGGCATCGAGCGGGTCATCGCCTCGCTCGTCGAAGAATTCCGTGGCCGCGGCCATGAAGTCGGGCTCGTCGCCCATCGTGATTCCACGGTCGATGCCGATTTCTTCCAAGCCTGGCCCGGCCTGACCAGCACCACCCGCGGTGATTCCTTCCGGAACGCGCTGGCGCTCCATCAGGCCGTGGCGAAGTTCAAGCCGGACCTGCTTCACAGCTTCTCCCGCCTGCTATGGCTGATGCCGCTGGCGGCGGGCGCGCAGCGCTTCCCGATGGTGATGTCCTATCAGCGCGAGCCCACTGGCAGGACCGTCGAGCTTTCCCGCAGGCTGCATGGCAAGCGCCTCCACTTCAGCGCCTGCAGCGAGCAACTCGGCGAGAAAGGACGCCAGCGCGGCGGCGGTTCCTGGACTGCCATCCCGAATTTCATCGATCCCGAACGCTTGGATTTCGTAAGCGCCGTGCCTGCGGATGCACCGCTGGTTTTCCTCAGCCGCTTGGAACCGATCAAGGGCGCGCACAATGCCATCGCCATCGCGAAGGCCAGCGGTCGCCGTCTGCTCATCGCGGGGAACCGCGTGGAGAGCGGCAGCGCGGAAGGCTACTGGGACCGGGAGATCGCACCTCATCTCGGCAAGGATGGCATCGAGTATGTCGGGACCGTGGATGACGCGCAGAAGAACGAGCTGCTCGGCAAGGCTGCCGCAATGGTCGTGCCGATCGAGTGGGACGAACCCTTCGGCATCGTCTTCGCGGAATCGCTCGCCTGCGGCACCCCGGTCATTTCCACGCCGCGCGGCGCGGTGCCGGAAATCGTGAAGCATGGCGTGCATGGCTTCCACATCGGGAATGTCGAGGAAGGCGTCGCCGCCGTCCGGAGACTGGGCGAGATCGATCGCCTGAAGTGCCGCCAGCAAGTGGAGGCCCACTTCACCCAGGCGAAGGTGGCGGACCGCTACCTGGAACTTTACCGCCAGGCCATCCAGGCTTGATCCGTTTCCCGATGAGAATCCTCATCATCTCACCCCATTTCCCGCCATCGAATGCGGCGGACATGCACCGCGTGCGGATGCTGCTGCCTCATCTCGCGGGTCAGGGCATCTCCGCGGAGGTGCTCTGCGTCCAGGCGGAGCAGGTGGCGGCACCGAAGGACCCGTGGCTGGAAGAAGGACTGCCGGGTGATGTGCCCGTGCACCGCGTCCGCGCCCTGGGCCTAGAGTGGGGACGCATCCCCGGGCTCGGCACGCTGACCTTCCGCGCCATGGCCGCGATCCGCCGGAAGGGCCATGAACTGTTAGAAGGAGGACGTTTCGATCTGGTCTATTTTTCCACCACCCAGTTCGGCATCCACGTGCTGGGGCCGGAGTGGAAGAAGCGCCATGGCGTGGCCTTCACGATGGATTACCAGGACCCCTGGGTGAGCGATTACTATCGGAACAATCCCGGCGTGACCCCGCCCGGCGGCAAGCTGAAGTACGCCGTCACCCGTTGGTTGGCCGGCAGGCAGGAGCCTACGGTGCTCGATGCCTGCTCCGGCATCACCAGCGTCTCCCCGGCCTATCCAGAGCAGATCCTCACGCGCTATCCGGACAAGGCCCTGCCCTCGATCGTGCTGCCCTTCCCCGGTGACAATGCGGATCTTGAGCGGGTGCGGCATTCCGCCATCCGCCAGCAGGTCTTCGATCCTGCCGATGGCTTCCAGCACTGGGTCTACATCGGGCGCGGAGGAAAGGACATGGCGCTGGCCGTCTCCGGCATCTTCTCGGCACTCGCCACGCTGAAGGAGCGCCAGCCCGCGCTGCAGCGCCTCCGCCTGCACTTCATCGGCACCTCTTACGCGAGCCAGGGAAAGGGCATCAAAACCATCGAACCGCTCGCCTCCCAGTATGGACTGGAGGAGATGGTGAAGGAGCATACCGACCGCATCCCCTACTCCCAGACCCTGCGCTGCCTGTTGGATGCGGATGGCTTGATCGTGCCCGGCTCCGATGATCCTGGCTACACCGCTTCGAAGATCTACCCCTATCTCCTCGCCGGGAAGCCCCTGCTCACCGTCTTTCATGAGGAAAGCTCCGTGGTCAGCCTGATCCGCAAGGCGGGTGGCGGCACGGTCGTCCCTTTCCGCAGCGATGACAACGCGGACGCCATCGGCGCGCGTGTTCTAGCAGATGCCCTGAATCCGGACGGCACCCTGCGCCAAGTCCCGCTCGACCACGAGGCATTCTCCGCCCACACTGCCCGCCACCAGGCTGGCCAGCTGGCCGGTTTTCTTCACCGCTGTCTCACCCGCGAAGGACGGGACGCTGTCACCGCATGAGCACCCCATCCTCCATGCCTGCCGCCCCGGCACAGAAGCCCCACACCCAATCGGGCATCCTTGAAATCGACTACGGGATCTTGTCTTCGCGCTCGGCGAAGGCCTTCCAGGCGAGCGTGATTGCCCTGCTGGTGCTCGGTGTCGCCGCGGCCACGCGCCTGATCGTGACGAAGCCGGACTTCGTCCTGCCATTCCTGATCATCGCGGCTCCCGCGCTGGCCGCCCTCTACTTATGGACCAGCACCCGAAATCACGGGCTGCCGCTGCTGCCGATCTTCATTCTGCAACAGGCGCTCGTCTACGGGCTGCCCCTGATGATCGACCATCCCGGGCTCAAGTTCGTGAAGCTCGAGGTCATCCAGACATCCGCGCTGGGAGTCGGCCTCTTCATCCTCTGCTGTCTCGGCGGCTGGTTCCTCGGGAAATCCTCGGTCAGCGCGCGTCCCTCACGCTACGACCTGATCGTGAGTTCAGGGAAGCAGGCCTTGGACCGCTGCCTCGGAATCTCGCTCTCACTCCTGACCATCTGCCTTTGCTTCCACCTCAGCGTCCGCACGGGCTTCATCTACGAGATCCTGCCCGGCATCGAGCGTTTCTACTCGGTCATGCGGACCTTCGCGAATGCCTCCGGTGCGCTAGGCGCGCTGTTTGGCGGGCTCGCGATCGGGAGCAAGCCAAGCGTGGCCCGTGCCTGGATCTTCTGGATCTTGTTTGCCTCCATCTTCCTCCTTTCGGTGGCGGACGTCCTGCTTTCCGGTGCTGCGGGGCTGGTGCTTTCCACCGCGATCGGGCTGACCCTCGGGAAACAGAAGGCACCGCTCAAGTTCCTGCTGATGACCTTCGCCGTCGTGGGTTTCCTGAACCAAGGGAAGTTCACTCTCCGCGAGAAATATTGGAGCGACGATTCCAATACGACCCGGATGACCCTGACCGAACTGCCATCCCTTTACATGGAATGGGCGGACGCCAGTCTTGCGGCTTTCCTCGGTGACAAGGTCAGTTCCGGGCTGGCCAAGGATTCGGATAAGGAAGGCGACGGGCAATCCTTCCTGGAGCGCGTGAACAATCTCCAGAACATGACCTACGTGGTGGAGTGCTTCAAGGAGCGCGGGGCAAAGCCGATGATGGGCGAAACCTATGCGCTGATCCCCCCCCTCTTCGTCCCGCGTATCCTGTGGAAGGACAAGCCCCGCACGCACGAAGGACAGGTGCGCCTCAATCTCCACTTCGGCCGCCAATCCACGGTCGAGCAAACCGAGAAGACCTACGTCGCCTGGGGTCTTCTGCCCGAAGCTGTCGGAAACTTCGGACCTACCGGCGGGCCGGTGATCCTCGGCCTGGCCCTGGGCACTGCCATGGGTTGGCTGGAAACCGTTTCCCGGCGCAAGCGGGTCTTCTCCGTGGAAGGCATGGCACTGGCAGGCGCCCTCCTGCTCACGGCAACTTCCTATGAGCAGGTCGCCAGCGTGTTCCTCACCGCGCTGTTCCAATTCGTGATGGCCGCGGTGGTCGGCGGCAGCCTGCTCCGCATGTGGGCCGGCGAAGGCGGCGGCTCCCGCGCCAAAAAGGCAGGCTCTCAATCCTTCCGGAGGATCGCCCCTTGAACTCCGCATCCATTTCCCCGTCCCCTTCTTCCTCTCCCTCCGGTGTCGCCACACCGGCACGGGAAGGCGCGCCGCGTCCCCGCCTGGCGGTCGTCGTGTCCCATCCGATCCAGTACTACTCGCCGTGGTTCCGTCATCTGGCGGACCATTCCGGGATGGAGATCAAGGTTTTCTACCTCTGGGATTTCGGCGTGAAGGAGACACGGGACATCACCTTCGGCACCTCCTTCACCTGGGATATCCCGCTGCTCGACGGCTATAGCCACTGCTTCCTTCCGAACCGGAGCCAGAAGCCCGGCACCCATCACTTCCGGGGTCTGGACAATCCCGGCGCGGACAAGGAGATCGCCGCTTGGAAGCCGGATGCGGTCCTGCTCTTCGGCTACAATTACGCGACTCACCTCGGGTTGATCCTTTCGCAGCGCCTGCGGAACGTCCCCTTCCTGTTTCGCGGGGATTCGCATGAACTTTTCCCTGCGCGGGGCTGGAAGCCGGGCGTCTCCCGCTTCTTGCGCCGCATCGTCTTCCAGCGCTTCGGGACCTTCCTCGCCACCGGCCAGGCAAACCGGGACTATTTCCTCCGCAGCGGGGTGATCGACCGGCAGATCCACATCGTCCCCCACTGCGTGGACAACGACCGCTTCCAATCCGGAGCGGAGGATGCCCACCGCGCTGCCGCGGAGTGGAAAAAGGAACTCGGCATTCCCGATGGCGCACCGGTCGTCCTCTTCGCCGGCAAGTTCGAGGAGAAGAAGCGGCCGCTGGATCTGCTGAATGCCTTCCTCCGCCTGGAGCCGAGCGATTCCTCCGCGACTGCACCGGTCCTCCTCTTCGTGGGCAATGGCAATCTGGAGAGCTCCCTCCGTGCTGCCGCCGCGGAGCGGGAAGGAAAGACGATCTTCTTCGCGCCCTTCCAGAACCAGAGCCAGATGCCGCGCACCTATGCCGCGGGAGACCTGGTCGTGCTGCCCTCCTTCGGACGCGGCGAGACCTGGGGACTGGCACTCAATGAAGCGATGAACCTTGGCAAGCCCGTCATCGCCAGCAGCCATGTGGGCTCCGGGCCCGATCTGGTGATCGATGGGGAGACCGGCTGGCTCTTCCCCGCAGGTGACGTGGACGCGCTGGAGAAGCGTCTCAATCAAGCGCTCTCTAACAATACACAGCTGCGTGCCATGGGTGAAAAGGCCCGGCAACACATCGCGGGCTTCTCCTATGAATGCGCCACGCGCGCGCTCGCCGGTGCCATGCGCGGAATCCTTTGAACGCCTCTCCCGTCTCTTCCCGATTGAAAGCAGATCCCGCCCAGCCCGGCCCGGTGCCCGCCGTCATCGTTCCGGAACTCTTCCGCACTACCGGAGGCGTGCAGGTTTTCTCACGCAGGATGATTGCCGCGCTGGATTCCCTGATGGGAAGGCCGGTACCGGTGATCTCGCGGAATGATCGCCGGGAAGATTGCCCCGCCGCCTTTCTCGAAGGCAGGCAGTTCAGTGGAATGGGCGATGCCCCTGCCGCGGCACGCCGCCTCTTGATCGCGGGAGCCTGCTTTTCCTCGCGTGCTCCTTTCTTCATCTCCACGCACCCGCACTTCGCCCCGCTCCTGCGCCTCATCAGCCGCTGGAAGAAGAAACCCTTCCTCAGCGTCGCACACGGCATCGACGTCTGGAACATCGCCGGCTCCAAGGTGGCCTGGGGACTGGAAGCTGCGGAGTGTGTCCTGCCGGTGAGCCGCTACACCGAGGAAAGGCTGCGCGGCCAGATCGGTGCCGCGAGCCCATCGATGGAGTGGTTCCCCAACACCTTCGACAAAGACCGCTTTCATCCCGGCCCCTCCGCCATCAATTGGCGGGAACGCCTGGGAATCCCCGCGGATGCCGCCATCATGCTGAGCGTGTGCCGGCTTTCACGAAGCGAGTTCGCGAAGGGATACGACAAGGTGCTGGAAGAGATGCCGGCCTTGGCAGCCCGCTATCCGGGGCTGCACTGGGTGCTCGCCGGAAAGGGCGATGACCAGGAACGCATCGCGGCGAAGGCGAAGGAACTCGGCGTGCTGGAGCGCTGCCGCTTCACCGGCTTCGTCCCGGATGACGACCTGCCCGATCTCTATCGCAGTGCGGATCTGTTCGTGCTGCCGAGCCAGAAGGAAGGATTCGGCATCGTGTTCCTTGAAGCCGCCGCCTGCGGGCTCCCGGTCATCGCGGGCAATCGCGATGGCTCGGTCGATGCGCTGGCCAACGGCGAGCTGGGCACCCTGATCGATCCGGAATCACCCGAACAACTCGCCAGCGCGATCCGCTCCGCCATCGAGTCCCCGAAACCCGACGCCCGCCGCCTGCATGAGAAGTGCGTGGATTGGTTCGGTCCGGAGGCCTTCAAGCAGCGGCTGGGACAAATCCTGAGCCACTATCCCCGCTCGCTCGCCCAGCGATGAAAGTCATCCACACCGTATCCAGCCTGAAGATGGAAACCGGGGGCCCCGCGCGCTCGGTGCCCGGACTCGCCGGGGCACTGGCGCGTGCCGGAGCGGAGGTCTCTCTAACAGCCAACGAGCGGCCCGATTCCTTCCGCGCGCCGGAGGGCGTGGCCTTTCTCAGCGGCGGCACCGAGCTGCCATCCCTGCAAGCCGCCGCGGCCGAGATGATCCATGATCACGGGCTGTGGCTGCCTTCGAACTACAAGGTGGCCCAATTGGCCAGCGCCATGAAGACCCCCCGCGTGGTCAGCCCGCGGGGCATGCTGGAGCCATGGGCACTGGAGCACCGCAAGTGGAAGAAGCGCCTCGCGTGGTGGCTCTATCAGAAACGCTGCCTGAAGTCCGCGGCCGCGCTGCATGCCACCTCGGATGCAGAGGCCGAGCAATTCCGCCGCCTCGGCCTGAAGATGCCGGTCATCGTCCTGCCAAATGGCGTGGACCTGCCCGAGATCCCTGACGAAGTGGCGGAGGCAGCTCCCCATTCGTCACGCCGGACCGCGCTTTTCCTCAGCCGGATCCATCCGAAGAAGGGCCTGCCGCTCCTGCTCGATGCATGGGCGCGGGTGAAGCCGCAGGACTGGGATCTCCACATCGTGGGCCCTGATGAAGGCGGTCACCTCGCCGACCTGCAGAAGCAAGCGAAGCAACTCGGCCTGGGTAGCGACCTCGTGCGCTTTTCCGGTCCGCTGGATGGTGCCGAGAAAGCCGCCGCCTTCCGCGAAGCCAGCCTCTTCGTCCTGCCGACTTACTCGGAGAATTTCGGGATCGCCGCGGCCGAGGCACTTGCCCACGGGCTGCCGGTGATCACCACGCATGGCGCGCCCTGGCAGGTCCTCGAGACCGAGCGCTGCGGCTGGTGGGTGCCCGTGGAAGGAGACGCGATCGCCAAGGCCCTCCTAGATGCAAGCGCGCGCCCGGAGGCGGAACTCCGCGAAATGGGCCGCCGCGGCAAGGAGATGGTGGCCGCCCGCTACTCATGGGACGGGATTGCCCGCGAGATGCTGGCCTGCTATCAGTGGCTTCTCGGCCGCGGGAGCAAACCGCGGTGCGTCGTCTGACCCCCGCAGATCTCACATCACTTTTCCAAGAACCGTGTCGGAACCCCTACCCCAGGATCTCCCGCTCGATATCGGAGCAAACCGTGCCGCCCGCAAGTGGAGCCGCAAGGAACTGATCGGCCGTGTGCTGTGGTCGCTCTGCGGCCCGCTCTTCCACTGCAGCCCGCGGCTGTGCTGGGGCTGGCGCCGCGCCCTGCTCCGCGCCTTCGGGGCGAAAGTGGGCCAGCAAGTGCAGATCCACCCCTCGGTGAAGATCTTCATCCCGTGGAATCTCTCGATCGGTGACTGGAGCTCAGTGGGTTTCGACGCCCTGCTCTACAATCTCGGCCCGCTTCACATCGGCAGCCGCGTGACCATTTCCCAGCGCGCACACCTCTGCGGGGGCAGCCACGACTTCCGCGATCCCGTGATGCCGCTGCTGAAACTACCGGTTAATATCCACGACGAAGCATGGATCTGTGCCGATGCCTTTGTAGGCCCCGGTGTCAGCGTCGGTGCCCGTGCAGTCGTCGGTGCCCGTGCCGTCGCGGTCAAGGATGTCGGTCGCGATGAAATCGTGGCCGGAAATCCTGCCAAGAAAGTGGGCACCCGGCCGCAACAAGCATCATGAGCCCCCCACTCCCCCTTCCCCTGACGGTCTGCATCCCCGTGCGGAACGAGGCCAAGAACCTGCCATCCTGCCTGGCAGCGCTGGGTCGTGACTTCGAGGAAATCGTGGTGATCGATTCCGGCAGCACCGATGCCACGCGCCAGATCGCGGAGGCCGCGGGAGCGAGCGTGCTGGATTTCAAATGGGACGGGAAATTTCCGAAGAAGCGCAACTGGGCGCTGCGGAATCATGCCTTCACCACGCCCTGGGTGCTTTTCGTCGATGCCGACGAGCAGGTCACACCCGAGTTCATCGCAGAGCTGCGCCGGACCCTGCCGGACACGAAGCACGACGGCTTCTGGCTTTCCTTCGACAACTGGTTCATGGGCCGCCCGCTGCGCCATGGGGATACCTTCCGGAAGCTCGCCCTCTTCCGCATCGGCAGCGGCGAGTATGAACGCTTCCCGGAAGACCAGTGGAGCCATCTGGACATGGAGGTGCATGAGCACCCCGTGCTGGAAGGGTCCACCGCAGATATCAGCTCGCGGCTCCAGCACCATGACTACCGCGGGATGAAGCACTATCTGGCGAAGCATAACGAATACTCCAGCTGGGAGGCAAACCGCTATCACTGGCTGCTGAAGGCGGGCGACGACGAGTGGTCGAAACTGAACGGGCGGCAACGCTTCAAGTACCGCCACCTCGCGGCATGGTGGCTGGGGCCCTTCTACTTTTTGATGTGCTTCATCGCGAAGCGCGGCTTTCTGGACGGGCCTAACGGCTGGACCTTCGCGCGGCTGAAGATGCAGTACTTCAGCGATATCCGCCTGAAGATCGCCGAGATCGCCCGCGAGCATGCGAGCCAAGGCAGCGGAGCCCCCGCACCCGCCGCGAATGGCAGTGCCGCGCTGCAAGGCTAAGCCTGCGCCGCCCGTTTTTCCCCTCTCTCACCCACCCTTCCATCCCCCCGTGCCTGTCCCTCTTATCTTCGTAGCCGTCCTTTGGCTTCACTTCTTCTGGTCGCTGGTACCCGAGTGGCGCTTCGGCGAGTACTACGGTTATGGCTTCCTGGTGGCCCCGCTCTTCTTCGTGCTGGCATGGCGGCGGATCGCCTTGATCCTGGAAAGCAAACCCGACCAGGCATCCGATGCTCCGCCATGGTGGCTCTGGGCCCTGCTTGCTCTGGTCCTGCTGGTTCTGGTCCCGCTACGCGTGATCGAGACCGGGGATGCCGGCTGGCGCCCGCCCTTCATCCTTCACGGTTTGCTGGTCACCGTGATTTCCCATTTCCTGCTCGCCCGCCAAGCTGGCTGGAAGGCCTCCTTTTCCCTGCTGCCGGTGACCATCTTCGCATGGTCCGCCGTGCCCTACCTGTGGCAGGTCGAGCAAGGCTTGATCCGGACGCTCACGGGAAATGTGATCGGGCTCACCCGTGAAATCTTCCTGCTCGAAGGACACCCGGTGGAGCAATTGGGCGAACGCCTGACCTTGGGACAGGAAGTGGTGGAAGTGACCGATGGCTGCAGCGGCATCCGCTCCGCCCAGAGCTTGGTAATGACCGCGCTGTTCTTCGGCGAGCTGCTCTGGCTCGCCTGGCCGAAGCGCCTGCTCCTGATCGGCGGGGCCCTGATGGTCGCCCTCGTCGGCAATACCGCGCGGGCCTACTACCTGGCCTCCACCCAGTTTTTCAATGGCAAGGCCGCGGCGGATGCCGCCCATGACGGGGCCGGCCACTTCGCCTTCGCCCTTTCCGCCCTCGCCCTTTACGGGATCGCCTGGGCCATGCTGCCCCGCACCAAGGGACGCACCGTCGTCCGCCGCGTTGCCTGAGCCAAATACCCCCCTTTCCCCCCGACAAGCTCATGAAAGTGATCCTGCCCGTGGTCCTGATGACCGCGCTGATTCTCTCGATCGAAGCCGGCGTGCAGCACTGGCGGCATGCAAGTTCGCAGACATCCCACGCGCCACTTTTCAATTGGAAGGATGCGAAGCTCGTGACCGAGGCGCCGCCTCCCTTCGGAAGGGCACTCCAACTTTACCGGCCGGACCGCGGCATGGAGAGATTCGACGATCTGGAGAACGGTCGCAGGCTCCAGCTGATCTACATGGAGTGGGACAAGCTGGAAGTCGGCCCCTTGGCCGCTGTCGCCGGACATGAAAGCGATATCTGCAATAGCATCGCCGGCTTCCAGATTCTTGAGAAGGGAGTGCCGCGGACTTTCACGGCCGCCAATGGGCAGCAGCTGGTCTTTCACTACACCCGCCTCAAGGATCCGAAGGGCAACCTGGTCCACAACTACAAGATCCCTTGGATCCAAGGACTCGGCGCTTGGCATGTCGGAAGTTCCAGCGACCGCGGCGTCCGCCTTTCCCGTTCGTTCATCCGCCATTCAGGAGCTGCCCGCGTGATCCAGATGGGAGTCTTCGGCGAAAATGACGAAGCCAAGGCTTGGGATTTGGTTCAGAATACCCTGAACAAGGAAGTGGAATGGAGATAGACCGGGTCTTTCATCATCAGTTTTTCTCATCTTTCCTTCTCGCGTCTTCCGCTGTTCCATCTCAGGCTCAGCAATATTCTGCTTCACCCGGCCGCCCCCCCCGGTGATACGCCCTCAAGCTGCTTTGGCTGAGGTGCGCCCCGGGGTACCCAAGCCGCGCGGCCTCGAACCCACTCACCCACTCCTGCTCCGCAATGTCGAATACCCAAGGACAAAATACGGAAGGCCGTCGGCGCTTGGCCCGCCGCCTTAAGATCGGTCTTGCCATCGTCATTCCACTTGGCGCCCTGGCCCTCGCCTTCAAACCCGCCTACCGCGCCTTCCGCGAACATCGCGTGACCCAGCTGATCGAAATCGCGGAAGAGGCGATGAGAATCGAGGACTGGCAACTGGCACGGGAGAAATCCCGCGCCGCCCTGATGATGAAGCGGGGAGATTACCACGCCTTCACGATCCAGGCCCATGCCCTCGCCAAATCGGAAGACCCGGCCGCCTTCATGGCTGCCGTTTCATTGATCCGGCATCCCGAATCAACACGCGAGGACCGTATCGATTCCCTGGAAGTCCTGGCTAACCAGGGACCCGCCGCCCTGGCACTGGGAGCCTACGCCTATCTGGACAAGGACAACGACCCGAAGCTCCAGGATGTGGAGCTGAATGCGGCCATCAGCCCCCTGCTGCTTACCATGGGAAAGCAAGGCATTGCCTCCGTCAGGCAGGGAGTCATGGACCGCATGCCGGAGACTCCGTCGCCGCGGGTCCGTCTCGCGTTCATCCGGGCCGTCTCCTTGGACCCCAGGCCCGAAGACGTCCTCATCGCCCGAAAACACTTCGCGGCCCTCATCGAGGATGGGGCTCCGGAAGCGCTCGCCGCCTTGGAGCTGTTAGGAAACACGCCGGGAGGCTTGGCACCGGGTGAGCCTCTGCCCAATCTACCTGCTTGGGTCTCGCGGCAAACGGGTGCCAAGGTGATCCATCATCTGCTCGCGCTCCATCCGCAAATCGCGGAGAACCCCGCGGGACAGGAGGCCGTGTTTGCAAGTGCCATCGATCGCTTTGCGCCCCTCGATCCTGCCGCCACCGCAAACTGGCTCAGCCTCCATAACCGTCCCGAGGACGCTCTGAAAATCCTTGAGGAACCCGCGAAGGAACGTTCCGACGCCTACGTCGCCCGCATCCGCGCACTCCTGCGGCTGAAGCGAAACGAGGAACTGGATGAAGCGCTCAAGAATCCACCGGCAACCGCCGATATGGTAGAGGTCCGAATCGTGCGGGCCATCTTGGCAGGAAACCGGGGCGACAAGGCCACGGCTTCCAAGGAATGGACCGAAGCTCTGAACCAAGCCTCCTACGACAATCGGCGCAATCGCTTCATTCCGATCGCGAGAACAGCCGAGCTCTATGGAGAAAAGGCGGCCGCGGCCGATGCTTGGATCGGAGCCGTTCGCTTGGGCTTCGGCAAGATCCCTCTCTACGTCACACTCGGAGGACCGATGGTCTATCTCTACAATGAAGGCCGCGCGGATGATATTCTCTCCATATCCCAGAGCATGTTGCTCTTCGAGCCCTCGAACCCCGACCTGCTCAACAATGTCTCTTATCTCGGCCTGCTCTTGGGCACCACCAAGCCCACCGAAGCCATCGAACGCATTGAGAAGATAGTCGCCGAAAACCCGGGCAAGCTCGAATTGAATTCAACGCTTGCTCTCGCATACATCCTCAACGGCGATCCGAAGAATGCCCAGGAGCGCCTTTTCGCCCAAGGTGCGAGCGAGAAGATCAGCGCCACGACTCAAGCCCTGCTCAAGGCGGCCATCTTGAAGATGACGAACGAGCCGGACCAGGCGAAGCAAATCTATGACGGGGTCGATCGATCGAAACTCATGCCGGTGGAACAGGCCCTCTATGATCGCCTGATCTTGGACAAGAAAGCCGAGGAAAATACGGCCGACGTTTCCCTCGAACAACGGATGGTGAACAAGTCTACAATCGGTTCCGACGAGGCTCCCGCATGGAAGAAAGGTCTCGAACGTGCTGAACAGAAGCGGAATTCCGCTGGTGGATCCGAAGAAAACTATCCGGAATTGCGTGTCCCCGGAATCGAAGATCCGACACAACCCTTTGATAATAAGAAAAATCCGAACTAAATCACTCGGAGCCTTAAATTTTTTATAGACGGATATCTTTCAAAATCGGCGGCACCACTACAGATTCTGCCCCGACATTCCCTCCCGAATTTCCCCCCGTGCGATCCCCCCACCCCTCGGCAGTTCACCGCCATCGTACATTATCGTGGCGACAGCTTGTTGTGACTGGGAGTCAAACGTGGAAGACCTTTCTAAGGGCCTGAGCAACGTTCCCCTGACTAAAAAACCGGCTATTAGCCGGCCCCCTACCCAACCCCCAACAACAAAATGACAAAAGCGATACGCTCCATCCTACTCGGATCCGCGATGCTAGTGGCACCGCAGATCTCATCGGCTGACATCCTCGTCGGGATCTCCGACTGGACTACGGTCAATGACCCCTCGGACCCAACCAAAGTCACCAATTCCGCCAGCAACATCGTCGGCTCCAATGTCGAGGTGAACTTGTATGCCAGCGGCTTGTCCCCGGGCGGATCCAATGACCAGACATGGGGCGACACCAGCCTCACCCCGACGCCTCCGCAGTTTAACGGAACGGCAGTGGGCGACTTCTCCCTGAAGATCGGCGCAACCAGCGCTGTGACCCTCGGACAACTCGTGTTCGACGCCATTTCCTACCAGCCCGGCGCCTCCTTGACGATCAGCTACCTGATCACTCCTGGCGGTGGCAATGACAGCACTGGTACCGGCATCGACCCCATCTCCAACCCGGGCCCGAACCCGTTGGCGCTGATCCACGCCCCGAACAATCCCAATGTGGGTACCGACTCGACCGGCGCTTACACCGGCTACACGGTGCCTCTGGGCAACCTGCTGATCCCGGCTGGCAGCACCATCGAGTTCTTCTTCGCCTACACGGGTGGCCTCATCACCTACACCGACAACTTGGCGGTCACCGCCGTGCCAGAACCGGGCAGCCTGCTCGGCCTCGGCTGCGTCGTGGGTGCCGGTGCCTTCCTCCGCTCGCGCCGTCGCAAGTGAGTTGAAGGTTCCCCTTCGATAAACTCAAAATAGAAAACGGGCTGATCCTAACGGATCAGCCCGTTTTTGTTTCCGGGGAAAATGATCTGTCGACTTAGAAGCCGCCGGAGAATTCCTCGCTGACATTCACCTTCAGCTGCAGGAAGCGGCTCTTCTTCTCGGCCACGCTAAAGCTATCGGTGACCTTCACCCGCTCCCAGATGGGGTCGATCGAAAGCACGTGCTCGGTGGCGGCGGGATTGGTCACCCAGCGGCCCGGCGTGTCGGAGAACTGCACCTGATAGCTGACGCCCGGAGAGTTCACAGCCTTTCGCCTCAGATAGGTGAGGGAGAAGCGCCCGCTCGATTCCTTCCTTGCTGCCGGCAGGCCAGACAGTTCTGCCAAGGTGGTGCCATCGGGATTCGCGAGAGGCACAGCGCCGCTGCGAGTGAGATCCCCGCTATTCGGGGCGATGTTCAGGGCATACTTCACTAGGTTCGAGACCTGATCGCTACCGCTGTCGAGATCGAGCGCGCCGTCTCCAGGCAGTTCGTGGAAAGCACGCCAGGCATCAAGCGAGTTCACGCTGAGATTCGGGGCCGAAGCAGTTCCCCACCAAGTGGCCCAGGCACCGGTGGTGTCCGCCAGCGGCACGGAGTATTGCTGGAGAGACCAGAAGCGGTCGCCATCGGAAGGATCCAGGCAGGACACTGTATTCGGTCCCCACGGATTCACCTGCGCATGCTTCAGGAAATAGGCTTCACCGCTCTTGATGACGACCTCCGGCATCGGCGCGTAGCCACCGCCGTTGGACGGCACGAACATCTTTCCATAGGCCCCCGCATAGGAGGTGGCGGAGAAAGCATTGTAGCCGATAAAGATCTCCTCGTCTCCATTCACCGCGAGGGATGGGAAGGCATGGGAGCGCGCGCCGGTTTCATCATCAATCAAGCCGCGTTGCTGGACCTCGGCAGAGCTGGCGGCGACCCGCCACCACTGGACCGAGCTGCGGTTCGGATTCGCCGCCGGCAGGAATACCGTCTGGGCCACCCACAAGGAACCATCCCGGAAGACCGCAGTCTGCACCCGGTCATCGTAGGTCGCGATCAGGTCGGTGCCGCCAAGCTGCGGGGCATTGCCGTAGAAGGAATCCGTGTCGTTATCATTCGCCGCCCACGCCGGAGCCTTGGGATAGCCGACCTCGACGAGGGATTCCGCTCCCACCGCGCCTTGGATGGCCGTCACGCGGAGGTAACCCGAGCCTTTGACATTCGAGTTCCAGGACTGGACCAGATAGAGGCGCTCTTCATTCGCGTCGAAGGTCTGGACCGGAGTGATGCTGGTGGATGCGTCATCCTCGAAGATCCGGGGAACGATCGCCTGCCCGGCAAGAGCCGCGGCCTTCGGGAAGACCAGGGTGCGATGAACGCTGGTGCGGTAGTTCGTATCGAGGACGAAGGCACCCACGGCGATCCACTTTTTGTTGTATCCCAAGGTGAGGGATTGGATGGAAGGCGTGAAGGTGCTGCTGCCGATGGCTGCCATGTCGAAGCGCCAGGAGCGCCAGGCACCCGTAGGATCGCTTCCCTGGGAGACGGCGACCAGCAAGGCGAAGGTCCGCGCATCCCAAGCACTGTCCGGCACAACGCGTGCCGCGGCGATCGCGATCCAGCGCTGGCTGGAGGAATCATAAATCACGTGGGGCTGGCTCACGTCAGCCGCGGCGAAGGCCGGGTTCAAGGCCTGCCACCAGACATCAAGCTTCTGGCGCAGGACGGAGGCACCGTCCTTCGTCTGCACGTGCACCTCGGTCTCCTGCATCGAGAAGACATGGGCCGGACCCACGGCACCTGCGGCGCCGGATACGGGACTACCAAGCAAGGCTGTCTCCGAGACGGCCTGGAAGCCGAAGGAGGATGGAACACCGGCCAGCGCATTGGAGGCGTGGGCCGAGAGGCCGCTCGCTACCAGCAGCAGCGAGGTCAGGAAACGGCGGAAAAGAGAAGAGTTCATGGATGTGCGAAGGTTCGTCATTCGGTTTTCCTCTTCCTTAGTTGGGCGCGTGCACGCCGTTCTTTCCCCCATCGGAGTAATCGACCACCTTGGTGACACCGTGGGTTGATCCTTGGGTGCTACCGCCTTGATCCACGCCGGACATGTCGACCGAGAGGAACTGCTCCACCACCACGCCATCGGCCCGGTTCTTCGCCAGTTTCATCTTCGAGCCATAGGCATCCGTCCAAATCTTCGTCTGACCACTGCGGTTGATCAGGTTCAGGCGGTCCAGCTCCAGGAAGCGTGTCGCCCCGCGGTAGGGTGAGCGTGGATCGTTCCAAGGAACGGGTTGCACTCCCGGGAGGGCGCGCACGGCTGCCCCGCTGAGCAGCTTCGAAGTCTCCGGCCAAGGGCCTTGGCCCACCCGGTTGTAGAGCGGGCTCGTGGGATCGTAGCAGAGCTCGACCGTCCGGCCCAGATGGTTGGCGGTCGTGGCGCTGTAGTAGCGCGCCGGATCCACCACGCTGAAGTAAATGTGATGGGAGATTCTTACCGGATAGGTCTTGTCGGTGGGATCATAGATCCACTGCTCAGGCCCACCATTCCACGTCTCCAAGTGACCCCAACCTGCGTGTGCCTCCTTCATGCTCCGGAGCGATGGGATGATTCGCAAGACGCTGCCACGCGGCTGATCCGCCGGGGAGGGATCCGGTGAAGCCAGGGAGACCACTTCCTTTTCCCCGGCCGCGGCATCATGAAACTTGTTGGCCCCTCCGAAGGAGTGAATCGTGCGCCACTTGAACTCCAGCGGACCGGAGTCGTGCTTCGCGTGGATCACCAGTTCGTGGGATGGATTGGTCATCGCATCCGCGCCATGCGAGCCTTGGTGAAGCTTGATCAGCATGTCCACCGTGCCTCCCTTGCTCAGCGGCGTGTTGTTCGACACGGTCACCTTGTGCCCCACGTGGTCCTCATTCCGGCTGCACATGCCGGGAGTGTCGCAGCCGCAGGTGGCCAGCATCTCATTCACGTAGCCGAAGGCGATGGCACCGGCCGAAGGATAAAGGTCCGATGTCGATTGATCATCGCCGTGCTCATGGCCGAAGGTGACCTTCAGGCCCGTCTCCGGATTCGTCACGGCCGGCGGGTGCCACGTGTCGTAGGCCTTTCCGTCCGGACCATAGGTCCAGTAAGACTCATGCAGCCACATCGGCGCGGTGTCGTAGGGAGCGACCGGTCGCCACAGCCGATACGCCTTTGAAAAAGGCACCGATGGCGGTGGCAGGAGTGCCCGGCCTTTTGGCGCGGGTGGTGGTGGCGCCTCGGCACCGGACAATCGCACCCCTCCGAGGGTGGCAACTGCTAGGGCAAGGGTCAGGCGGGTTGGGACAATGAAGGCTGGCATGGCTGGGACTAGCTATCCCCCCGGCAGCCTGATCGGATCTCAGGCTACTTGGAGAATCGGGTGAAACCGCCGGGCAGGGCATTCCGAAGTCCTTGTCTTGTTCACTCCGCGCAGGTGTTTCACGGAAAGAGGGCAGACTTGGTTGTCGCGGTCCGATCGATCTTTTTGGCGGCGACTGATCGATCGCATCGCAGCTTGGACAGAACACATCTCTGCAAATTTTTAGAAATCCTACAATCGGTAAAATCACCGACACGTAATTTCAAGAAAACCGAAATAGCATCGCAAATCCGGCCACCAAGCTCCCCTTTTCTTTTCAAATCAAGCGATTGGAGATTCGGCCCGGGCCCGTTCTGGAGGGGGATTCTTTTTTTCGAAATCGCTGCGATTTCTTGAAAGATCCTGCTCCAACCTCAAAATTCCGCTAAGTTTGGAACTTATTGAACAAATTGAGCGCAGAATTGTCGGGACTTTTCCCGACAGTAGATAGGGAACTTAGAGATATCGATAAATACCCTATTAATACCCCATATCTCCAAGAAGATACCGCACAGCGTCTATGAGGGAAGGCGGGACATCCCGGAAAACTCGGGAGCGCGGGCCGGAAGAGAGGCCTCCAAGTTGGGGGCGCGGATCATTCCGGGGAATCCCCTGACGCCGCCCCGCCACCGGAACGGCTCCTCAACATTCAGGGGCGAGCTGGTGCAACCACTCTGAAACGGGACCGCTTACCCAGGCACCGACCGGCATCAGAGATGCCGCGCACCCTAACGGGTAAAAAAGGGCAAAAGAGCATGCCCTAACAAACAAACCTAACAGCTCCTCAGGCATTCGCCTGAGGATGGAACAAGTGTGAAAGCAAACACCTGAAAAGCGGGAGAATCCCGCTGCCTCAGCAACTCAGCAACGAGTCACCGGCTTCGGTGGCTTCGGATCGCAATCCCACGGGGGCTTTGGCGGATCGTCGCAGCGATCGTCGTGATCGCCATGATGGTCGCGATCCTTGTCTTTGTCTTTGTCCTTATCCTTGTCCTTGTCGCGATCTTTGTCTTTGTCCTTGTCTTTGTCCTTGTCTTTGTCCTTATCGTTCTTGTCACGATCATCCTTGTCGTTCTTGTCATTCTTATCGTGATCCCGATCATCACGATCGTTACCGCGATTTCCACTGCTGCTGCTGTGACTATTGCTATTGCTGCTGCTAGTGGAAGTTCCGAACCAAGAGAACAAGTTCAACCACGATGAACTCGTCGCCATGGCTGAAGAAGAAAGGCCAATGAGGAGTGCTAGACTTAGCAGGGGGGATGCTTTCATCGCGATTTTTATAGTTCGAAGATGTGCCCGAGGTCAAGCCGAAGGACCGCAATGTCACGGGTTCTTTTTCTCATTCTCCGGTGAAGCGGGCAGAGGCGGTGCGAAATCGGGGCGCTGCTGCATGAAGTTCTTCACTGCATCTGACGAGCCACGACGGCTCCACATCTCCAACAGGACGCCGCGTTCTTCCGGAGTCAGCTTGTCGGCCGGGAGTTGCGGGAAGAAATAATCGACCGCAGCCGGAGGCGAATAGCGCAGCCACTGCTCCAAGCGTCCGAAGTCGTGGCTGGAGAACTCGAACGCAATCGGTGCCAGATCCGGATTTGCCGCGGCGTCCGCGAAGAGGTTCTCGTAGATATTCTTCACCGCGTGCTGCGTCCCGGGAACGCGCCGCTCCTCTGCCGCGGAGTGTTGCAGCGCGAGTTCCCACAGCGCCTTCACATGATCGGGATCGCGCGTGGCCCACATGCCGGCCTGCTTCAGCAGCATGCGGCTTTGCTGCGGCGCGAGCAGGCGCTGGATCGCAAAGGCTTGGCGCGCGGTTTCCTCCCCGCCATTGAAATAGAGCGCGATCACCCCGCTCACGAATTGCAGCGAGGGATCCAGCGGCTCGATCATCGCGGCACCCTCGATACAAGTGCGCGCAAGCCGCAAGGGATCCTCGTCCTTCGCCGGCCGGTAGGCGATGCCGGTCTCGCGGGCCGCCTCATGCGCGGCGCGATCCTTCTCGCGGAGCTCTTCCGCCCGCTGGCGCTCGCTGCTCGCGATCACGGAAGGCAGCACGGGCCGCCCGCTCATCTGTGCGCCGAGGAGAAGAAGACCAAGCAGCCCGAGCGGTAATCCCGCGACTTTCCAGCCGATCCTTCCAAGCCGTGAAGGCGGTGCGGTGCCACGCGTGGTCCCCTGCTCCAAGGGCCGCAGCGAGATCGCCAGCAACAGCGCCGCCACCAGTACCAGTCCACTGCGGTGGCCGGGGATATCGATGAAGCCATGGAGGCCTAACAGCATGGCCGCGACCAGGCAGGCGACGCGTAGCGCACGGCTACGCCCCTGCCGGGCAGCGCGGAAGGCCATGAAGAAAACCAGTGCGACGCCGGCAGCCAGGCACAGTGCGGCGGGCCAGCCGTGCTCCGCAGCCACCATCAGCCAATCGCTTTCGGGGTGCAGGCAAGGCGTCTCGCCGGAGACCGGGGTGAGCTTCCGGTACTGCGGGAAAATCCACGCGAACTGCCCGGGCCCGACCCCGCACCACGGTTCCGCGCTGATCATTCCCAGCGCGTCCTGCTGGATGCCAAGGCGTGCATCCTTTGCTACGACATTCGTCGTACCATCCTTCGAAAGCACCGCCATGAGCCGGTGCTTCACGGGCGTGTCCATCACCATCAATCCCCCGCCCAGGCCGAGGATGAGCAGAAGGATCGCCTTTCCCGTATTACCACGCAGATAGCGCATCCCGGCCAAGGGCAGCCAGAACAGGAAGCCCGCCGCCACCAGCAGCACGCCTGCACGGCTTTCGGAGACACTCAGGATGGCATAGAGGAAAAGCGCCAGCGCGAGGGCGGAGATCGCGATCCCTACCTTGTTCTTGTGCCCCATCGCCTGCATCAGGCACCCCCATGCCACCAGCACCGCCATCGACAGCAAGGTCGCCGTGTGGTTGCGGTTCGGGAAAAAGCCGAAGACCGTTTCATCTCCCCCGCCCGGCTTGTGGAGCGCCAGCGCCGCCGCGGCCCAGAGCGCACAAAAGACCACGAAAGCCAGGGCGATCCCCCGCTGCACGCGGCTATCTCCCCGATGGCCTAACAGGAAAAGCCCGAGCAGCGCGGCCACGGCGATCCCGCACAGCGCTTCCGCGGCCAACGGCACCTGCACGATCGCCAGCGGCCCGGTATTCAGGCCGAGCGATTCCAGATCCTGCCGCCAAGCCGGCATCCCGGCCCAGCCGCGCGGCATGAACCCGGCAAGCGATAGCCCCAGGAAGCCGAGGCCGAAGAGCCACCAGACCAGTGGCAAGCGGGCGACCGGGGGAAAGAGCACGAAGAGCACGCCGGCCCCCGTACACAGGATTCCTAAAAGGAGTTGGGCGGGCATCTCCGGGAAGGCGAGCGCCAGCATCGCCATGGCAAGCGCCGCAGCGAATGATAAGGTCGAACGTTGCCCGGGAGACCAGCGGACGGATGGGGTGGGAAGTCGCATCTGGGGGAGACCGGTGGAAGATGATAGCCATTCCCGGGAAGATGAAGCCGAAAAGATGCGAGCCCCTTTCTTCCTTCCCGCGCTTTGCCCTTCCGCCGCCACGCCATTCCGGTTAGAAGACGCGCGCCTTCCCCTCCCCACGAGGAAATCGTGAATCTCATCCTGATCAACCAGTACTATCCGCCCGACGTCGCTCCCACCGGATTGATGTTGGAGGCGGTGGCGGAAGAACTCGCCGCGCTCGGCCATCACGTCACCATCCTCTGCTCGCGCGGCGGATACGGCGGGCAAAAGGACGACGCGGCAGGCCCGCGCTCCACGAGCGATGGCATCGAGGTCCTGCGCTGCTGGTCCACGGCCTATGGCCGCCGGGGCTTTCTCGGAAAGATCGCGGACTACGCCTCCTTCTACCTCGGGGTGGCATGGGGGCTCTGCACGGCACGCCGCCCGGACCGCGTGGTGGCGCTGACCACGCCGCCCTATCTCTCCGTGATGGCGCGGGTGTTCTCGAAACTCCTGGGCGCCGATCACGCGCACTGGGTGATGGATCTTTATCCGGACGTCATGTCCGCCCACGGGCTGCTCGATGCTCGCAGCATCCCCTACCGGCTCCTTTCCCGCGTGGCCCGCTTCGGTTTCGGAGGCAGCCGCTGTGCGGAAGTGATCACGCTGGGTCCTGATATGGCGAAGCTCACGGGCCACTATACTCCCGATCATGTCGCGCTTTCGTGGATCCCGCTCTGGGGCACGGAGTCGGTGGAGGAGAATGAGGGCGATGCCGAGGAGCAGACGCGTGCACTGCGCCGGAAGCGCGACTGGGGTGATGACGAGACGATCGTGATGTACTCCGGAAACATGGGCCTGGGTCATCGCTTCGGCGAAATCCTGGACGCCGCGGCCGGCTTTCGCCGCGGCTCTGGCTTGCGCTTCGTATTCTTCGGCGAAGGAAAACGCCGGAAGGAGATCGAAGAATTCATCGCCCGCCATCCGGAAGCGCCGGTGGAGTTGCACGGCTATGTCCCGCGCGATGAACTGGCCGGCCATCTCCGGAGTGCCGATGTCCACCTCGCCTCGCTCGAACCGGCATGGGATGGCACGATGGTGCCCAGCAAGCTGCAGGGAATTTTTGCCGCGGGCCGTCCGGTGATCTTCGTCGGCACCCATGCATCGTCGATCGGCACCTGGGTCCGCGAGAGCGGCGGCGGCTGGGTCGTCGAGCCCGGCGATTCACAAGCGATGAAAGCCGCGCTCGAGCAAGCCATGGATGAAGGCCAATGCGAAACCCGCGGGACCTTTGCCCAGGGATTTTCCTCCGCTCATTTCGACAAGCGGAGGAATTCGCAAGAGGTCGCCCGCTTGATGGTGCGGAAGCGTTAGAGGAAATTCAGGAGGCTTCGCTCCGCAGGGATCCCGCCCGCGCCGCGAGCAAGCGGCGGCATCCATCGATCCCCTCCCGAAAGCAAAGAAGCGACGCGGGTTGCGTCGCTTCCTTTTTGAAAACCACTGCTCGCCCCGCCATCGGGGCAATGGAATCACGCGTGGCGCAGCTCGACCGTGCGCGGCGGGATCGGAAGCAGCTCCGGCACTTCGTCGCCGGCATCTGCCGGGCGAGGCGTGAAAGAAGTCGGCTCCAGCAGGCACTGCGCATTCATCTCCGGCTGCCAGCGGCTGATCTCCATGCCGAGCTCGCGGGCCACGGTGAGGATCTCTTCGTAGCGCTCCTCCGGCATGACGCTGGAGGTGATGAGGATGCTATTGGCACGGGTGCGTGCCACCACTTCGCGAAGGTTTGAGAAGCCGCCGAGGATCGGGAAACCGCGCATGCGGCGACCGCGAAGCCTCTCGCTGTCATCAATGAAGCCGACGAAATGATAGTCCTGCCAGGTCTCCGGACGGCACAGGCGCAGGTGGCAGAGGAACAACTCGCCGAGGTCCCCCGCTCCGTAAAGGAGGGTCGTGCGGGAGGAGCGCTTGCCACGCAGGCGGCGCTTGCGGTGCATCGTGTCGATAACGCTTTCCTGAAGCATCGCGCCCATGCAGCGCGGGGCGAAGACGGCGAGTCCGCCCAGCGTGAGGGCGGAGAGATGCACCAGCGCATCCCGGAAGCTCAAGTCATAGCTGGCGGAGCCTTTCAGCGCGAAGCTCACCGCCACGCCGCACATCAGCCACAGGCCGCACTCCGCGAAGTCATGCGCGGAAGCCCGCGTCCAGCGGCGCGAATGAGCCTTCGCCAAGGACAGGCCGACCACCGAGCAGGTGGTAAAGAGCGCTGCAGTCCCCAGCGTGCCCTGCCAATCGACAGGCCGGATCATCGCCTTCGACTGCGCCCATGAAACCAGAACGGCAGCCGAGAAAAGCACCACGATGTCATAGCCCAGATAGCGCAGCATCGAGTGGCGGTAGCTCTGCGGCTTCCGCGTCAGGGTGCGCAGGCCGCGTCCGCTCGCGAGGAACTCCACCGGTGCCAGATAGCGCATGCCTACCAGCGCGATGATCACCAGGCCGACCACCGAGACGGTCAGCAGGTTGGCACCGCCCACGATCGGCAGCAGTGCCAGCGTGGAGGTGACGATCGCCAGACCGTAGATGAGGAATGCGGCCTGCTTCTGGTTGAAGCCCCAGCTCAGCAAGCGGTGGTGAAGGTGATCGCGGTCCGGTCCGAAGATCTTGATGCCCGGCTTCGAGTCCGCCACCCGGCGCGCGGCGCGGCGCCACACGGCCAAGGCCACATCCAGCAGCGGCACACCACCGACCAGCAGCGGCAGCAAGAGACCTGCCACCACGGCATTCCGGCCGACCACACTCGTGCCGACGGAGGCGATGAAGAAACCGATCAGCATCGAGCCGGTATCACCGAGGAAGATCTTGGCCGGATGGAAATTGTAGCGCAGGAAGCCGATCAGGGCGACGGCCATCAAGGCGATGACGAAGGCGCTTTCCGCACGTCCCTTCACCGTGGCCAGCACGGTCAGGATCAGCAGCGCGATCATCGCCAGCCCGCCGCACAGGCCGTCCATGCCGTCGATCAGGTTGAAGGCATTCACCAGCAGGACGGTCCAGGCCACGTGGATCCCGAGGTCGATGATCCACGGGATCTGATAGCCCATGAAGACACCGGCTCCCGCGGGATTGTGGAAGAACATGATCACCGCCGCAGCAGCTTGCACGGCCAGCTTGAAGTAAGCCGAGACACCGCTGTGGTCATCCTTCACGCCGACCAGCACCAGCAGCACGGCACCCGCCATGAAGTGCGGCAGCCAGTGCGGCCCCAGCACCTCGGAAAACGCATCCGTCTTCCAGTGCAGCACCAGCATCCCCACCGCCATGGTGATGAAGAGGCCGAGTCCACCCGCACGCGGGATGGGTTTCACATGGATGCGGCGCTCGCCGGGGTGATCCACCAGACCCATCTTGGGGCCCAAATGAATCATCAGCCGCGTCATTGCCATCGACACGGGCAGCGCGCACGCGATCACTATCCAGGACCAGAAAAGTTCCGACATTTGGGGGGAGCGGGGGATTTGGGGGAGAACAGCGTCGGTCTTGAGAGGACCGACGCCGGGCGTTTTGTTATATCATCAAGCCGCATCCTCAAGAACAGAGGGGTGAAAATCGGCCAGCATCTTCCGCATTTCCCCTCACCCGTTAGGTTCACATCTAACCGAACAACATGACCCACACTCCAGATTCGTTAGGTTCAGAATCTAACGAACATCGGAAACCCAAAAACCTAACACTTATTTTGAATGACTTGCAGAAGCACCGGGGCGGAAGCACTCGGGAGACCGGGCCTCCCAAATCACGGCCCTAACGGCCCGAGAGCCGGTGAAAGAAACTTTTGTAAATTGTTAGGAAATTTCAATCCCCTACCCTTATTGATACCCGGCGGACCACCGGATTTGCGACATGGTCCAGCAATCACCGAACCAATAAAACAATTCAGGATATCAAAATAGCATAGGATTTTCGGTTATTTACCGGCGGATATCCGGAGACCGCCTGAAACCGGCCTGCCCTCCTCCCGGTCGGCACGCTGGCATCTGCCCCCGGTGACAAATCCCGGAGTCACATCCGCTCGCGGAGCGTGTATAGGGGCTGGGGATCTCCATGCGCTTTCGTCTCCATCGCTCGCTCCTCTTCTGGCTCGGCCTGCCCGGCTTCCTTTTCATCCTTTGGTCTTGGAAGGACTCGATCACGCACCGGTCCGGACTCATCCGCACCTGCTTCATGACGAAAAACGGCGGCACCATCGGCATCAGTGAGACCCTCGGCCCGGCCCACTGTTCCTTCCGGATCCAGAAGCTGACGTTCAACCCGAAGGATTTCGATGCGGTGGTGAACCACAAGCTGAGACTGGAGCGCGTCCCCCACAGTATCACCGGTGCGCCCATCCGCATCTTCCCTCCCTTCAAGGACATCACCCCTCCCCTCTATCCCGGTGACTTCGACAAAGTCCGCCTCCGCCAAATCACCATCCCGCATTGGGCGATCCTGCTAAGCTACGGCCTCGGATGGAGCGGCCTGATCGCGTGGCGGAGACATCGTGTGAACCGGGCTTGGGAGAAACACACGGCCCCCATGACTTCGACCTCCGAAGGATTATAGGCAGGAATGGCCGCCCCGGCAGCCACACGAGTCCGTGTATGATTACGTCCCACACTTCTCGCGATCGAGAAGCACTTCATCTCTAATGACGCGGGGAACCTTGTCCCGGTTACCAAAAATCACCCTTCTTTTTCCTGCAGCTTAGCGCCCTTAAAATCAATCATCTTATCGTTCATGCAGGCTGCATCCGAAGGACTGCATTGTGCGACGCTTGGAAGCGCTCCGCCATATCCCGGACTCCAACGAAAGCCTTATCAGTAGGACGATTCCGACCATTCTCCGGTCAGGCACGCGTCCTGCGATAGAGAAGGCTCTACCATGAAACCCAAACAGCCTCCGCAAAGCACCCGACTTGGCTTGCCGGACACCCCCCCGATCGTCCGCGGGCGCTTTGTCTTCCCGTAGTTGCACACACGAGGCTGGATGCCGCGGACCGGACGGAAGCCGGTCCGCGGCAATTTTTTGCAGAGCTCATCACGACCGGCCCGCAGTCACACCGCCATCGACCGGCAAGACCGTGCCGGTAATCCAGGAAGCACGGTCGGAAGCGAGGAAGAGGATCGCCTCCGCCACATCGGCTGGCTGCCCATTGCGACCCAAGGGATGGAAGCTGTTGAAGGTGGGAAGCACTTCCTTCACCTGCTCGTCTGTCAGGAAGGTACGGTAGACGGGTGTCTCCACCACGGCAGGCGCCACCGCATTGATGCGGATCTTGTAAGGGGCCAGTTCGATCGCGAGATTCCTCACCATCGCGTGGACCCCCGCATTCGCGGCGGAATACGCCGCCGAGGGCGTGGCTCCGACCGCTTGGATCGCCCACATCGAGCCGGTCTGGACGATGACCCCGCCGGTATCCTTCATCGCCCTCGCGGCAGCCTGCGCGGCGAAGAACTTCCCCTTCAGGATGGTGTCGAGATACCAATCATAGTCACCCTCGCTCAAATCGAGGAATGGCTTCGGATTGAAGACACCCGCGTTGTTGATGAGGATATCGAGCTTGCCGAAGCGGGTCAGCGCGGCCTCGACCAGGGCGGATCCGGTCGAGGGTTGCGCGATGTCTCCGGCGAGGATGGAGATGCTTTCGCCGCCGGGATCGATCGCGCGCGCGGCATCGGCAAGCTTCTCCGCATTGCGGCCATTGATCACGACCTTCGCGCCCTCGGCCACGAAGCGGGCGGCTAGCTCCCGGCCGATGCCTGAACCGCCGCCGGTGATGGCGACGACTTTTCCCGTGAAACCATATCCGGACTGCCTCTGTGCTGGTGTTTGATTCATTTGAGCTTTCGCTTGTTTTACGCAGAGACAGCCTACCCGGCCCCCATTTCATTTCCCAATTGCATTTATAAATCCCACTCATAGCCTCGTGCTATCAATCATGACGCTGAGCCAATTGAGATTCGCGGCCGCCGTCGCCCGGGCCGGATCCTTCACCACGGCGGCTGCGGAATGCTTCGCCACGCAGCCCTCCCTGTCGAACGCCGTGGCCCAGCTCGAGGACGAGCTCGGGGAAAAGCTCTTCGTCCGGACCACGCGGAAGGTCGGGCTCACGCCCTTCGGCGAGCAGATGCTACCGGAGATCCTCCGCATTCTGAGAGCCCAGGAAGATCTGGAGGAGAAGGCGAAGGCCTTCCTCTCCCCTCCCCGTCCGATCATCAGGATCGGGGTCTCTCCGCTGCTGGGCACGGAATTCCTCTCGCTTCTCTTCGAGCCCTTCCGCGATCAACACAAGGCGCTGGAAATCGTGCTCCGGGAAATGAACATGTCCGAGCTGGGCCAGATGCTGGAGGCGGGCCAGCTCGACTTCGTCCTCGGCGTGGCCGGCTCCGGCGAAGGCAAGCTGGAGAGCACCTTCCTCTATCAGGAGCCGCTGCTCTATTTGCAAAAGGGCGGCCCCGCTTCCCGCGCCTCCGGGAAAGCGGTCCGCCTTGCCGAGATCGCGGATGAGACCTTCGTGATGGTGCCGGATACCTGTGGCCTGGCGAAGACCGTGCGCAGCCTCTTCCGCAGCCATCGCAAGACCCTGAAGGAGTATTCAGGCGAGGCGATGAGCTACCGGGTGCTGGAACAATGGACCGCCCTCGGCATCGGCTCCGCAATCGTCCCGGAGTCAAAGCTGATCGGAAAACGCTCCGGCTCCGCGCGGATCCTCGACAAGAAAGGAGCGGAGGTCTCGATCTCCTACGAGGCGACCTGGAAGAAGGAGTCGGAGAAGATCAAGCACATCAAGGACTTCGCCACCTACCTGAAGAAGGTCGTGCCCGCACTCGGCAGTGGCATGGCAAAGGGATCCCGGAAGCTCCGCTAGCACCCCGCGTGAAACGCACGGAAGACCTTGATCTCCCCCCCGCATGGCATTCGCCGATCTTGCAGCCTGCCAGGTTGAGGAATTCACTTCACGCGACACCCGCCCATGCGCTATCGCCCCTTTCGATCCCTGACCTTCTGGCTCGGAGTTCCCGGGCTCTTGTTCCTGCTCTGGGCGTGGGCGGATTCCATGCGCTACTTGTCCGCGGCCTCCTACGATGCGGAGTTCCGCCTGGCGGACGGTGACACCTCCATCCGGAACCGATCGATCTCCAATCAGGGAGGCGATGTCTCGCTGACCTGGAGCTGGCCCGACAGCAGTGGCTACAAGCTGCTTTCCCGCAAGTTCCACTCGAAACAGCGTAAGATCTACGAGACAAAGGACTGGCTGCCCCTCCCCGCCTATCTCGTCATCCGCAACTACCCCGGCACCATCTACTACAATCTTAGTATTCCGCACTGGTTCCTCCTCCTCTGCTACGGCTTTGCCTGGACGGTGCTCATGCTTTTCCAATGGCTCATCGTGAAGCGGATCAAGGCCGGACAGCTCGCACTGGAGGAAGGAGCGCACCCGGCCTCCTGAAGAGGCCTGCCAAGGCACATTGAGACCCTCCGTCACAGGTCCGGAGACCAAGCCTCCTGGGCATTGGAGAGCGCCCGCGAGACGGATTCGGAGAGAACAATGGCGCGCCGAGGTCGGCTTGCGTGGAGGCGTTCCGATACCCTGACCCTCCCCCGAGGCGTCTCCCCAATTACGGAATAATACGAAACGCGATCGCGGTATTTGCAAAATTTGCAGGGTTGATATTTAAGAAATGCTTCTCAAGCACCCACCCCACTAATCAATGATCCTCAATCATTACCTCCCCCTAGCAGCACTCCTGTTTTCGCTCAGCCCTGCAAAAAGTGCAGTCGTCGTCAGTTACGCGGAAACGCCGGGTCAATACAATAGCACGCTGGAGCATACCTCGGTCTATAACTTCGATGACCGGGCCACGGGCAACTACAGCAACGTGACCACCGGGATCGGCACCTACGACACCCTCACCATCAATCCGGTCGACCAATACGGCGGCGCGGGCGACCCCAATGGTTCGCAGTATGCCGTCCAAGGAGCCAACGGCCCGGGCGCTACCACGCTG
Source organism: Luteolibacter luteus (assembly GCF_012913485.1). Taxonomy (GTDB): domain Bacteria; phylum Verrucomicrobiota; class Verrucomicrobiia; order Verrucomicrobiales; family Akkermansiaceae; genus Haloferula; species Haloferula lutea. The sequence goes on from NZ_CP051774.1 coordinate 98,371, forward strand.
ACACTGGACATCGATGCCGGCTACTTCGGCCTCTGGTGGTCCGCCGGTGATAACCAGAACGTCCTGGAGTTTTACAACGACACCGATCTCGTCGCCCGCTTCACTACCCAGACACTGCTCACGGCAATCACCGCCGCGGGTGGATACCAGGGCAACCCCGCCAGCGGCACCTATCACGGCAACAACAGCAGCGAGCCCTATGCCTTCGTGAACTTCTTCGGCGTCGGCGACACCACTTGGAACCGCATCGTCTTCACGAACACCTCCGGCAGCGGCTTCGAAAGCGACAACCACACCATCCGCGAGCTCACCTGGGGTGGCTACACCCCGGAAATCGGACAGCCTCTCCCCGGCATCACCGTCGCCCAGGTGGAGGGGAATACGGTCACCGTCGTGCCGGAGCCCGCAGCCGCCGCCCTCGGCGCCTTCGGCATGCTGGGTCTCCTGATCCGCCGCCGCCGCTAACTAGAACCCTTCGTCCCCGGACTCACCGTCATGCCGCGTCCCCCCCAGGGCGCGGCATGAGCTGTTTCAGGCGATCAGGGCCACCCCCCCCCTTCACTCCCCCAGGGCCTCGCGATCCGCCTTCGGCAAAGACTTGCGCCACTCTCCCGCGGCACCCGCATCCGTGCTCTTCCACACGGCATCCAGAGCACGGAGGGCATCGGCCCGAATGGCAGGATCCGAGATGCGTGAACTAAAGTGCACCGCGTCATCGAAGTTCCGCAGGCTGGCGAAACCACGGATCGCGCGCTCGTAGAACTCATCGCGAAAGCCGCCTTCCGGCATCTTCCCCAGCCATTCCGCGACCTTGCCTGCATCACTCGTGATCGCGATGGAAAGGGTGCTCCACGCCGCTTCGGGGATCGACTCGAGATCGGGATTCCGCGCGAGCCAATCCTGGAAGGCCTTTCCCTTGTCGGTTTCGGAATTCAGGATCACCAGATCCAGCCTCGCCCGCTCCCCGGCATCGATATTCTCAAGTGCGGCCAGTCGTGCCACGGCAGCCTCCGGATCGCGGCGCGCTTCGGTGGATAGGATCTCCTCGTCCGCTTCGCTCACCTTTCCCTCCGGGACGCCCCGGCGGGCCATCTCGAGCAGGCCATCGATAACCGCTCCCTGTTCAAAGCCCTCGCTGACCAATCGCGAGATCATCGAATCCCGGTCCCCTTCGCTCAGCATGGAAAGCTCCTTCGCCGCGCGATCAAAGTCGGATCGGGAAAGATTGCTCACCAGGTTCGAAAGCATCATCTGCCGGTGCTTCACGACCGACTCCGGCAGATCATCCCGCTTCAGCCAAGCGAGCGCCGCCTCCGCATCCGCCTCACCCCAGGCACCGATGGCGAGGGAGCGGCAGAAGAAATCCATCCGCCCTCCGGAAACACATCTCTCGATCGCGGCAGGCCCGTCCTTCACCGCCCAGGCTTTCAGCACCTCCAGGCGCAGCATGAAGTGGGCAGGCAGCCCGGTTCCCGTGTTCGGCAGTTCCTTGAAGAAAGCTTCCAGCTCCTCCGGAGCCAGCGTCGCGAGCATGCGGTGGGTCTCCTGGTCCAGATCCCAGTTCAACCCGCTGGACGGTGAAGCGCGCCACAGGTCCTTCAGCTTCTGCTTCACCTCCGCGACGCGGCGCGCGCGTGCCTCGGGCGACTCATCGGCCGGCGAACCCTCCTTTGCTGAAAGAAAGCCGCGCTTTGCCCGAGACATCCCGGGCGAATCCCCGGCACCCGCTTTCATCGGGCGCTCTCCGGATACTCCCGCCGCCTCCGGCACGAAGGCATAGCCGAGCCATCCCGATAGCGCGAAGACACCCAGCGCGATTCCACTGCGCAGGATCGTGATCCGCTTACTGCTCGTCTCCATGATCCTCCCGGGTGATGTAGTTCGCGACGTCCGGGGCGGCGCTTCCCAGCCAGCGCGCGGCGGCATCGGGATCCTGCTTTTCCCAGCGATCGTAGAAGGAACGCAGCCGCTTGCCCTGGTGATTGCGCCAATCTTCGCCCGAGCGATTCGCCAGCATCTCCAGATTCACGCCCGTCACCGCATCAGCGAGCACCCGTCGCGGGTTCTCATGGGCATCCAGCCATTCCGTGGCCGCCGCCTCGTCCCTTTCGATCCACCGGTTGAAAGCGATGCCGCGTTCTTTCTCGTTGCCGGCATCCGGGTGCGCCTCCAGCCATGCCACGGCCTCCGCGGGCTTCTCGCCACTGAATCTCTGCAAGCTCGCGGAGCGCTCCGCGGCCAAAGCCTGGGGTTCCAGCGGCAAGCTCTCCATCAGCTCCAGCGCGGCCTGCGGCGAGGAGCTTGCCGTGGCCCGCATCATTGCTTGGGCCGCCACCGAGCGCTCGGAGCTGCTCATTCCCTCCAGCATCGCAAAGCAGCGCTCGCGCTCCTCCGCACTGCCCGCCATCGAGCGCGCGAGGATGCCGATCAACTCCCGGCGCACTCCTTCCGGCATCCGCTTGGATTTCTCCAGCGCCACCTCCGCGGGATCGGCCAGCATCGCCGTGGCGCGCAGGGACTCCGGTCTCAGCCATGGTGACTTCTTCACATTCGCCGTGGCCCATTGGTAAGCAGCGTCCGGATCATTCTCCATCCAAGTGCCCAGCACGCCACCGAGCACGACCTCCTTCACGCTACTCTCCTCCCGCTCCGCAATCGAGGCGAGTGCCGCCTGCGGATCCAACTGCGCCCAGCGAGAAAGCAGCATCACCGCCACCACATTTCTCCCGCTACCTTCCAGCGGATCCCCGGCGATGAGCATGGCCTCGTCCAACTGTGCCAGGTCAAAGCCGCGGATCTTGTCCCAAGCGGGAATCAAAGTCGCGTGCTGAGGAGCCTTCGTCGTCTCCGCCATCATCCGGCGGATCTGCGCGGGAAAGTCCTCCACCGCATCCCGCGAACGGTCGTCATCTCGCACAGCCGACCTCGTGGCACCTTGGCCCGATGAAGAAATCGCCTCCGGATTTGCCTTCCGCTCCCGCAGCGAATAGCCCGCCCAGCCGGAGAGGATGGCACCGCCCAGAAGAAAGGCGAGATAGCGCAAAGACGAGGGCATCGATAAGTCTTCATCCCATAACGAACATGCCCCCCAAGCGTCAAGCAGGCCGCATTTTCCCGCACCCCATAATTCCCCGCATCCAATGTCCCGTTGCCGCCCTCCCGTCCGTCGTTATCCTGAAGGCAGGCACATCGCCCGCCCGGAAACCATCCACTGGAAGACGCCATGAAAGAATACCTGGTCACCGTTCACCACGCCGATGACTTCGATCCCGCCACCGAGGACGAAGCGATGGATCGCGCGATCGATGAACTCAATGAGGAGATGATCGCCGCCGGCATCCGCGTCTTCGTCGGCGGCCTGCACCATGCCAGCACGGCACGGTCCCTGCGCGCGCAGCCCGATGGCACGGTGAGCGTCACCGAGGGCTCCTATCTCCAGGGCAAGGAACACGCCTGCGGATTCTGGGTGCTGGAGGCGGAGGACATGGACGAAGCCGTGGAGTGGGGCCGCAAGGCCGCGCTCGCTTGCCGCGCCCCCATCGAGGTCCGGGAGTTCCATGAAGCACCGGAATAGCCGGACTTTCTCAACGCCGCTTCTGGAAAAGCACGCTCGACTCATGGTAGGCGCTCGGATGGATTATCTCATCCATGAGTCGCTTTCCCGGTCTCTACCCCGTCTCCGTCGCGGTCCTCGCAGGTCTCGCCGGATGGATGGCCTACGGACTTGGGAAAGGCCCGAGCCCGGCTTCACAAGTCGCGGCTACCCTGCCTAAACAGCCGCCCGCCCATGCGGGTCCCGGCACGCCGCCCTCACGCGATGCAAGGCAGCCACTCGATCTCCCCGCGGAGATCGCCCGCCTGTGCCAGCTCGACACGGAGCACTTTTACCAATGGCAGCGCCTTGAGGAGTGGGAGAAGATCCGCAGCCTCAGCATCCCGCAGGTAAAGGAAGCCCTGCAACTCATCGCTGCCACGGACGCGAAGTTTTCCACCCGGCTGCTCAAGGAAATGCTCTATGCCCGCTGGGCGGAGCTCGATCCCGAAGAAGCGATGGCCGCGGTCGCGGCTCACAAGGGCGAGCAAGCTCTCGGTAGTTCCGCGCTGTGGACCTGGGTGCAGCGCGATCCGGAAGCCGCCCAGCGTTGGCAGGAAAAGAATGGCGAACTCGCTGCTCAACTTGGCATGAACGGGATGCTCGCCGAGCTCCTCTTGAAAGAGGAACCCGCCATCGCCTTGGAGAAAGCCACCCATCTCGGCAAGGACGTGCGGGCCAGGATCCTTGCTTACCTTCCCGCGCTGATGGTGGAAACCGGGGACTCCCGTGCGGAATTCCGGCGCATTCTCGACACTCTTCCCAACGACGAGCGCAAGAGGCTCCGGGACCTGTTCGCAAGAAGCTGGTGCGGCTTTGATCCGGAATCGGGTCTCGCCGGACTGAGCGAGCTGATCCCGGACAAGCCGCAGCAGGACAGCGTGCGCGACTACACCCTGAAACGCTGGGGCGCGCGGCTGCCCGCCGAGGCATTGGCGTGGATGAAGGAGCACCCGGAAGAATCGAACCCCGGACAACAGGCTTACGTCTGGAGAGAGTGGGTCGAAGTGCGACCGCAGGATGCCATGGAGTGGCTGAAGTCCCGCGGCCCGGACGCAGAGCTGGCGGAAGCCATCACGCGCCACCTGCAGAGCTTCGCCACCAGTGATCCCTTCACCCGCCCCATTTCAGGACAGCGGCAGGCCGCGGGGCTGCGGCGCAGCTATGAGATCTGGTCCCGAGCGAAGCCCGCGGAAGCCGCCCAATGGCTGATGTCCGCGGATCCGAAGGTCGCCGCTACCATCACCCAAGCTGCACCCACCGAATGAAAGCGGCCCCTTCCACCCTTCCCCGTCGCGCGGGAATCGCCATCGCCGCGATCGGCCTCACGGCGCTTGCGGGCTACGGCATCGGTCGTACTTCGCGCGAGACACTTTCGGCGCCCGCCCTCGAATCGCAGGCGGTGAAAACCACGGATCCCGGATTGTCAGAGATTACCGGGAAGGAAACCCAAGCGCCCTCGAAAGAAGAACGCGCCAAGCAGGTGGCGCGCATCAAGGCCCAGGTGCTGGAGCTCGGCGGTACCCGGCCGGTCATGTATGATCTGGAAACGGACCGCGAGATCGCCGCGCTGCTGGCTCAATTGAGCAACGAGGAACTCGGCGACTTTTTCCGGGAGGCCACCGCGAGCTCCCGCAATTACGGCGACCGCTTGCGCATAATCGAAGCATGGGCTGTCAGGGATGGTCCCGCCGCGATCGAAGGTGCTTCGCTGCGGGTCGACGAATGGGCCTTGGCCGTGGAAGCCTACCAGGCATGGGGCGCGAAGGATCCGGATGCCGCATTGAGATGGCTCCGCGAGGGCGAACTCTCCGACTACGCGAAAGAGCACAGGGTCCTGCTCCGCAAGAATTTCCTCTATCAGCTGATGCGCACGGAGCCGGAAAAGGCGCTCACCGAAGTCCCCCATCTCGATAAGGACGAGAAGAAGGACATCCTCCGGTTCGCCGCCGCCAGTGCCGTCCAGGAACACGACGAGGCGAAGCTCGCGCAGCTGGCGGAATTCGCCGCCGGAGCCGACGAGGAAGCGCGCGACGCGATCGAGATGGGACAAGCCAATAGCCTCGGCCTGATGGATTACACGAAAGGCTTCGAGTACATCGATGGCCTCGATACCACCGCGGCGAAAAAAGCGGATCTCGAAATGAGCGTGCTGGAAGCCGTGCCGGAGGAAAAGCTACGCGAGAGCATGGACACCTGGATGGCCCGCCATCCGGACGGGCAAGACATCCCGGAACGCATGTGGGAAATGCTCGGACAAAAGCTCATCCTCCATCGCGAGGGAATGCGTGCCTGGCTGGAGGACCTCCAACCCGGCCCCACGCGGGATGCCTTCTACCAGGAAAGCGTGCGCCACTTCGTCTCCGCCGGAGAGCGTGACAAGGCACTAGGCTACATCGGCATGATCGAAGACCCCGGCCAACGCGGCACCGCCCTCCGCACCATGCGGAGGATGTGGACGGAGTCGAACGCCGGCGAAGCAAAGGCATGGATCGAAAGCCTCCCCGAGAGCGATCGGGCCATGCTCGACAAGTAGGACATCCCCATCACCCGTCCTTCACCTTCTCCTCGACCGCCTTCCGCCCCGACTCCGGCAGAGCATCCATCACCTCCCCGCGCTTCGCTTCATCCAAGCCCCTGATCGCAACCAACCATCTTCCCTTCAAGCTCACCGTCGAGACGCCATAGCGCTTGCTCTCGATGATCGACCACATCACCGCGGGCTCCCTCCGGAAGACATCCTGGAAATTCACCAGCAGCTCGTAGTCATCCGGCGTCTCTTTCATCACCGTATCCAGCGCCGCCTCCCAGTCTTCCTTGATCCACTGCTTCAGGATCTCTGTGCTCGCCTTCAAGCGCTCAGGCCGGTCGAGCCCCTCATACGCCAGCGCCTTCCACGCCAGGCGATGCACGCTCGCCTGCGGCCCCTCATGGGCAGGCCGTGCCGGAGCCTTTCCCGAGACCTTGGCACGGTCCGCGTCTCCTGCACCTGCGCTCGCGATCGCGGCCGGCGCATCCGCCTTGCCCATCGTCGACGCTTCCACATCGGGCCGGAAGAACCAGATCCCCGCGGCCAAGGCCACCGCGTGAGTGGCGATCCATGGCAGGGCCTTGCGAAATTTCGTGGAGTCCATCGCGGTCACGGGGCTGAGAATTCCTTCACCAAATCTTTCCTACCCATCCTCTCCGCGGTCTTCGCGAAGCTGCTGTAGGCCGCATCCCGATTCACACCGGCCGGCATCGTGCGGAGCCACTCCACATAGCCATCGCCATACTCGCGATACGCCATCTGTCCGTAGTTGCTCCACGCATCTTCCCGCTGCGGTGCCGCCTCCGCGCTATCCGGCCCGGGTGCCAGGCTGATCATCGAGTAAAAAGTCTCCGGGCTATTGTCACGGAAAGACCAGCGCGCCTGATGGATCACCGCTAGGTTCCTCTCCTCCTGCGGCAGTTGCGAAAGGAGGGCATAAGCCGCATTCGCATCCTCGGAAGCCAGCTCATTGTAAACCCGGACCCGCGTCTCGAAATCGGATGCCGCCGCTAGCTCCGGGAAGGTCTTCTTCACCGCCTCTAGCACCTCCTCCGCGCTCATCGCCCCATGACGGAAGGCATAGCGATAGTCCGGCCCGGACTTCATCAGCTCATTGATATCCACCGTCGAGATCTGCTTCAGCGCACCCTCGCGCAGCGCCTCCGGCGTCGCCTCGCTCAGCCATGACAGATTCCTCATCTGCGCGATCCGCTCGTCGAGCGGCACCGAAGGATCGGCGTAGCGATAAAGATGGCCCACCAACTCCTTCTGCTCCTCAAGCTTCCGCGTAAAGTCCTCCGGCAAATCCGTCCGCCCCTTGATCGCCACCAGCAGCTCGCTCGCACGGCGCGGATTCCCCAAATTCCCGAGGAAGGATTGGAGCAGGAATGAAGCATCATCCCCCGCAGCCAGAGCCATCTCCACATACCGGTCCGCCTGACCTGCCGGCCAGCCTTGCGTGATCGCCCGGAGGATGTCTGCATTCCTTCCATTATCCTCTTTCCTCGCCTCGATGACGATCGCGGCAGCCGCGGCCGGATCCATCTCGCCCAGCTTCGCGACAAGGAGTTGCCCGAGTCGGAAAGTAAGGATGCCCCCGCTCTTGCGCGCTTGGATGAGCTTCAGGTGCTCCTCCGCCGAAAGCCCCGCGACCAATTGCTTCAGCACCGCATCCTTCCCCGGATCCATGCCATCCTTGAAAAGAAAATCCAGCGCCGCCATCGGATCGCCCAGGAACCACGCCAGGAATGCCGCGGCCAATTCCTCGCGCGGTGGCGGGCCATAGGACTCTTCATCTGCCGCCAGCTCACGCGCACGCTTCTCACCATCCGCTGGCGAAAGCCTGTCCGCCGCCGCCTTCACCGCCGCATTATCCAGCTTCTTGGTCACCGCCTCCGCCGCCTCATGGGCCATCCGGTTCGCGCTATTCTCCAAGCTCGGCCTGCTTTCTGTCCGCTCACCCGTTTTCGTCGCCGCCGCATGCCGTGCCTCCTCTCCTTGCCGTGCATCCGCACGCACATACCACGCCCCGGCACCGAGACATAAGAGATGACTGCCCAGGAGGATTAGCGGCCTCTTCATAAACTCCGCTTCTATGTCTACCGCGATCCGGAAGCTAGGGGAAACTTCGGACCCCACCGCCTATCCTCCGCCCCCTCGCCTTTCAAATCCTGGCACCCCTCCGCGCCTCTTCGCGGCGAGCCCCGCCTTCACTTCTGTTAGACCGGCTGCTTTCCTTCAAGCCCCCTTGACGAGTCCGTTACTCTCCTCCGCGTGCCTCCTCGTCGCCGAGCCTTTGCAGACATCCGATCCTTGCGTTCCGCCATCAATGGCCGCCGCATCGTATCCTTCGTTTGCAAGGACAAGACCTTCACCATCGAACCCTACGGCCTGCTCCAGGCAAAGTGCTCGAAGGCATGGGTCCTCGCTGGCTGGTGCCTCGAGCGGCAGGCATGGCGCTTTTTCCGCTTCGCCGAGCTTCGCGATCTCGTGACCCGCGAGGATCGCTTCCCGCTGCGCGATGACTTCCCCATGGAGGTCCCGGACAATCGCGGCGGCTGGCGTCGCCGCGAAGCCTGAGCCTCGGTGGGAGCGGCTTCACCTTTCGTTCCACCCGGTGCCCCAAGCACCGGCGGAGCAGTGCTCCATGGGGTTTTCCCCCACGCGTCATAAGCCCCCTGATTTCAAGGAAGTAGCGCGGCAGGAATCGAGATCGGAGAAGGTCCCTTCCGTTTGGCATTGCGTTTTGCAATCTCATTATAAAACGCCTCGACCCTCTCTGCCGGGCATTTAGGTCAATGGTCACCCGTCTTCACCGGCGGGTTTTCTAACAGATCATTCCCTCCCTCACGTCCACGAAATGCCTTACGACGCGATCATCATCGGCGGCGGCCCCGGCGGTAGTACCGCTGCGAGCGTGCTGGCCCAAGCAGGCAAGAAAGTCCTCGTCCTCGAGCGCGAACGATTCCCCCGCTTTCACGTCGGCGAGTCACTCATCCCCTACGGCAATGACGTGCTTCGCGAGATCGGAGCATGGGACAAGATGGTGAAGCAGGGCTTCATGGAAAAGCTCGGCGCCGAGTTCGTCCTCGGGAACTCGAAGGCCGCGATCAATATCATCTTCGGCCGCTACCTCGCCTCCGGCTATGCCCAGACCTTCCAGGTGGAGCGCGCGAAGTTCGATCACCTCTTGCTCGAAAACTCCGCCTCGCTCGGCTGCGAAGTGTGGCAGGAAACCAAGGTCACCTCCGCCTCGATCACCGGCGATGGCGTGCGCGTGACCTGCCAGAAAGACGGCGTGATCCACGAACTCAACGCGCGCTGGATCCTCGATGCCAGCGGACGCGATGCCTTCCTCGGCCGCCAGATGCAGCTACCGAAGACAGATCTCGGCCTGCCAAAAAAATTCGCCACCTTCGCCCACTTCCGCGGCGTGCAGCGGAATGATGCGCCCTACCACGGCCACATCACCATCGTGCGGCTCGACTTCGGCTGGTTCTGGATGATCCCGCTGGATGCGGAGAAAACATCCATCGGTCTCGTCCAGACGCTGGAACACTTCAAATCCACCGGCATGACGCCCGCCGAGTGCTTCGAGCACGTCGTCGCCACCACCACCGAACTCCAGCGCCGCATGGCCGGGGCCGAGCGCGTGAACGAATACAACTTCGCGGGCGACTACACCTACCGGCATCTCCAGAATGCGGGGCCCCGCTGGCTGCTCATCGGAGATGCGGCGGGCTTCATCGACCCGATCTTTTCCTCCGGCGTCATGCTCGCCATCCGCTCCGGCCATGCCGCGGCGAAGGAAGTGGTGGCCGCGGATGCGAAGGGCACAGCCCTCTCGCCGCGCGCGCAAAAGCGCTACACGAAGAAGGTCGGGGAGATGTGCCAGGTCTTCCTGAACATGATCAAGATGTTCTACGACAATGCCTCCTTCGAGGTCTTCATGGATGCCCATCCGCCGAAAGGCATGGAGTGGGCCGTGAACAATCTCGTCGCGGGCAATACGCGCATGGGCTGGCGGCTCCGCCTCCACGTCTGGCTCTTCTACGCCGTCTGCACCATCCACCGGCGAAAGGCCATCGTCCAGAAGATCGACTTCTCGGACCCCGCGCGCCAGGCCGCCCCGCAGGTCTCCACCGCTCTCTGATTGATGATCGATACCACCCCTCCAGCCGATGAATACGATGTGGTCGTGCTCGGCGGCGCCCTCTCGGGTGCAGCCACCGCCACGCTCCTGCTCCGCCAGAATCCGGGCCTGCGCCTGCTCATCATCGAGCGCACCGAAATGCTCGGCCGCCGCGTGGGCGAGGCCACCGTGGAAGTCAGCGCCTACTTCATGGGCCGCGTCCTCGGCCTGACCCGCTATCTCAACGAGAACCACATCTGCAAGCAGGGCCTGCGCTTCTGGTTCCGGAATGACAAGGTGGAGAATATCTCCCAGGCCAGCGAGCTCGGCGCGAAGTATCAAGTACGCCTCCCCTCGTACCAGCTCGACCGCCAGACCTTCGATGAAGAGGTGCTGCGCCGCGCGGGTGAAGCCGGCGCCGAGATCCTCCGTCCCGCCACCATCCGGAATGTCGAGCTCGTCTCCGGCGGCCTGCAAGGCATCGAGCTGAAGCACGGCGGAGAAGTCCGCACCGTGAAGGCCCGCTGGGTCGTGGATGCTTCCGGCGTGGCCGCCATCCTCGCCCGGAAAAACGGCTGGTGGGTCCGCAATCACGAACACCCCACTGCCGCCGCATGGTCGCGCTGGCGCGGGCTGAAAGACTGGGATGGCCGCGAGCTCGCGGAGAAATATCCCGAGTGGGCAAAGGATGTCTACGGCGTGCGCGGCACCGCCACGAATCACATCATCGGCGATGGCTGGTGGAGCTGGTGGATCCCGCTGAAGGGCGGCGATACCAGCGTCGGCGTGGTCTTCGACCAACGCATCGTCGATTGGCCGGAAGGCGGCAAGGTGGCGGACCGCCTGAAGGATTTCCTCATGGACCACCCCGTGGCGCGCGAACTTCTGGCCGACGCGACCTACGATGAAGAAGACGTCCACTGGCGGCGGAATCTGGCATACTACAGCACCACTTTCTCCGGAGATGGCTTCGTGCTCGTCGGCGATGCCGCCGCTTTCATGGACCCCTTCTACAGCCCCGGCATGGATTGGATTTCCTTCTCCACCACCAGCGCCGCCCACCTCATCACGCAGCAGCGGAAGGGCGAGGCGATGGGTCCGCTGATCGAAAAGCACAACCGCGATTTCTCCGTCTGCCACCGCCGCTGGTTCGAGTCCGTCTACAAGGACAAGTATCACTACATGGCGGAGTTCGATCTCATGAGCCTGGCCTTCAAGCTCGACCTCAGCCTCTACTACTGGGGCGTGGTCATCCCTCCCTTCTCGGAGGGCGTGATGTCGCTGACCATGCCGCCCTTCTCCCCGCCCAGCGGCCGGATCTTCTCCGCGCTGATGAGCTGCTACAACCGCCGCTTCGCCGCGATCGCGAAGCGCCGCCGCAAGCACGGCCTGCTCGGCCGGAAGAACAAGGAGATGCGCTGCCTGATCCCCGGCTTCACCTTGGAGCGCCGCGATATGTTCCGGCTCTTCGGGATGCTCGCGGAGTGGGCGAAACTCGAGCTCACCGAAGGCTTCTACACCTGGTTCACCCCGGACGACCGCGACGCGCTGCCCAGCGCCACGAAGGTCGAAGCCACCTCTTGATCCTCTTCCCCCCTTTTCTGGATGAATCGAAATACCATCTTCTACCTCGTCATGCTGCTCATCGTGGGCGGCGGCATCCTGGGCGTCGTGAAGCTCGGCGCGCATCTGCCCGGTCCCGTCCACACGGAAGCGACCCTCGCGGCAGAGGCGGCGAAGCCCCACGTCGCCGCAGCGGTCCCGGCATCCGGCTCCGCGCTCGGTGCCATGTGGTCCACGCTCCGCACGAATCTCGATCACCCGCTCAGCCACCTCTTCATCCAGCTGCTGGTCATCATCAGCGCCTCACGTTTGGTCGGCGGGCTCTTCACGAAGTTCGGCCAGCCCGCCGTGGTCGGCGAAATGATGGCGGGCATCCTGCTGGGGCCCTCCCTGCTCGGCTGGGTTTCGCCGGATATCTTCCAGTTCGTCTTCCCCCAGACCTCCTTGGGCACGTTGAAACTGCTCAGCCAGATCGGCGTCTGTCTCTTCATGTTCACCGTGGGGATGGAGCTGGACGTCCGTCAGGTGCGGAACAAGGCGCACACCGCCGTGGTCGTCAGCCACGCCAGCATCGTGGCTCCCTACTTCCTCGGTGTGGTGCTCGCCTACTTCCTTTATAGTAGTTTGGCCCAGCCCGGCACGAATTTCACCGCCTTCGCCCTCTTCATGGGCATCTCCATGAGCATCACCGCCTTTCCGGTGCTCGCACGCATCCTCCAGGAGCGCGGCATGGCCAAAAGCTATCTGGGGAATACCGCGGTGACCTGCGCGGCGGTCGATGACGTCACCGCCTGGAGCGCCCTTGCCTTCGTCGTCGCCATCGCCGGGTCCACCAGCGTGATCGGCTCCGCCCTGAATCTCGGGCTCGTCGTCCTTTTCATCGCCGCGATGATCTGGGGCCTCAGGCCGCTGCTGCCTCGCCTCTTCGGAAAGGAAGAACTCGAGCGCCCCGAGCCATCCAAGCGCACGCTCGCCATCACCATCTGTGCCGTGCTCATCGCCGCGCTCTGCACGGAGACGGTGGGCATCCACGCGCTCTTCGGCTCCTTCCTCGCCGGTGCCATCATGCCGGAGATCGCAGGCTTCCGCCACAAGCTGGCCGTGCGCGTGGAGAATTTCAGCACCGTCCTGCTGCTTCCGCTCTTCTTCGCCTTCACCGGCCTGCGCACCCAGATCGGCTTGCTCAATGACCTCGGCGGCTGGCTCATCTGCCTCGGCATCATCGCCGTCGCCACCGCGGGCAAGCTCGGCGGCAGCGCCCTCACCGCACGCTTCACCGGCATGAGCTGGCGGGATTCGCTCCAGCTCGGTGCGCTGATGAATACCCGCGGCCTCATGGAGCTGATCGCGCTGAATATCGGCTACGATCTCGGCATCCTCTCGCCGCGCATCTTCGCCATGCTCGTGATCATGGCCCTCGTCACTACGGCGATGACCGGTCCGCTCCTGTCACTTTTCCAGCGCATGCCCGTCCGCGATGAAGCGCCGGATGGCCTCGCGCGCTCCTAGAAAGCGCACGCCCGCCCATGAGTTCCTCTCCTCCCCGCACCCGCATCGCAGTCATCGGCAGCGGCCCTTCCGGCTCGATCTTGTCGGCCCTTCTCGCCGACAAGGGTGTGGACGTGACCCTCTTCAATGGCGGCAAGCGTCCCGACATGATCGTGGGCGAATCCGGCATCCCGGCCCTCGTTCCGGTGATGCGCCGCCTCGGCATCGAGGACGCGGTCGCGGCCCTCGCCCAGCACAAGCCGGGTGCCACCTTCTCCTTCGGAAGCGAGAGCCCGATCCAGCTGAGCTTCCGCTCGATCGAAGGAATCCTGCCCGCCTACTCCTACAATCTGCCGCGACCGCAGTTCGACCAGATCATTGAGAACCGCGCGCGCCGTAGCGAGACGCGCTGGATCGAAAAAGAAGCCACCATCCTCGTCGCGCCGGAAGGCAGCAACCGCGAGGTCATCCTCGATGATGCCACGCTGGCCCTCGTCCCGGAGTGGCAGGGAGAGCAGCCGGATCTCATCGTGGACGCCACCGGCCGCCGCCGCACGGTGGCGAAGCTGCTGAAGATCCCCGTGAAGACCGGCCCGCGGAAGGATGCGGCCCACTTCGCCCACTACGCCGGCTGGAAGCATCCCGGACCACCCGGACAGATCATCATCTCCCGCACCGCCTTCGGGGGCTGGAGCTGGCAGATCCCGCTGAAGGATTGCATGTCCGTCGGCGTGGTGATCCCGCGCGAGATCCTGAACTCCTTCGGAGCGACTCCCGGGGAGCGACTCGAAGCCGCCATCGCGCGCGATCCCATCCTCTCCGCCGCCGGCCCGGATCGGAAGCGGATCTCGGAGGTCCCCATCTACTCGAACTACCAGCTCATCAGCGATCGCGCCTATGGTCCCGGCTGGGCTGCCGTGGGCGATGCCTTCGGGTTTGTCGATCCCATGCTCTCGCCGGGCATGTGGATCGCGCTGCGCAGCGGTGAATGCCTCGCAGACCTGATCCAAGCGGAAGGCGGCAACCGCTGGGACACCCTGCTCGCCACTTACGAAAGCGAGATGCGCGGGCGTCTCACCGCGTGGCAGGAGCTCATCGAGAAGTTCTACAATGGCCAGATGATGGCCGCCTACGCCACCGGCGAGAGCTTCATGAAGATGATCCCCGGCCCGCTGATGAAGATCTTCAATCGCCACGTGGATCGTCACTTCGCCGCGATGTGCTGCGGTGCCTACACCGAGCGCCCTTACAGCAGGAAGCTCCTCGACTTTGTCTGCAAGAACCCGAGGGGCTTCGACCCGAAGGACTACGCGATCGGCTGAGCCACTCCGGTGACGCCAAAACCCATTGTCCCCCCCACTCAAGCATCCCATCGAACATTAAAAGCTAAACCCAATGATTCAGAATGTTTTGGTTCTCGGTGGCGGAAGCGCTGGCTTCATCGCGGCGATTTCGATCAAGCGCAAGATCCCCCAGCTCCGCGTGACCGTGGTGCGCAGCCCCGCGATCGGCGTGATCGGCGTTGGTGAAAGCACCACTCCCAATTTCCCGCGCCATCTCTTCGACTACCTCGGGATCTCCCGGAAGCGCTTCTATGCGCTGGCCCAGCCGACATGGAAGCTCGGCATCCGCTTCCTGTGGGGCTCCCGCGGCAGCTTCGACTACACCTTCAATCTCCAGCTTGATTCCCACTACGGGGATCTCGACAAGCCGACCGGCTACTATTGCGACGATGATTTCAATGACGCGAGCCTGCCTGGCGCGCTGATGCGCCGTGACCTCGCCTTCCCCCGCCAAGCCGACGGCAGCCCGGAGATCCACGGTTGGCATGCCTTCCACATCGAGAACAAGAAGTTCATCGAGATCCTGGAGATCGTCGCGAAGGAAGAAGGCGTGGAAGTGACCGATGGCAAGGTGACCGGCAGCGAGCGCGGACCTTCGGGGATCGAGGCGGTGCACCTCGAAGACGGACGCCGCCTCACCGCGGATCTCTTCGTCGATGCCAGCGGCTTCCGCAGCGAGTTGCTGGGGAAGGCACTGGAGGAACCCTTCATCAGCTTCGACAAATCACTCTTCTGCAGCAAGGCCGTGATCGGCGGCTGGGAGCGCGGCCCGGACGAACCGATCCTTCCTTACACCACCGCCGAGACCATGGACGCGGGCTGGGCATGGCGCATCGATCACGAGCACCTGATCAACCGTGGCTACGTCTACTGCCCGGAGTTCATCTCCGATGATGAGGCCGCCGCCGAGTTCCAGAGGAAGAACCCGAAGGCAAAGGTGGAACCGAGGATCGTCAATTTCCGCTCCGGCCACTACCGCCGCCAGTGGGTCGATAACGTCGTGGCCTTCGGGAACTCCGGCGGCTTTGTCGAGCCATTGGAATCCACGGCGATCATGATCCTCTGCGCTCACGTCCAGACCCTCGTGGATTTTCTCCTGCACAGCTCACTGGAGCCCACGCCGACCATGCGGAATCTCTACAATGATCTGACCTACTCGAGCTGGGAAGACATCCGTCACTTCCTTTCGCTGCACTACAAGTTCAACGGCATGCTCGACACGCCCTTCTGGAAGCACGCGCGCGAGGACACCGATGTCTCCGGCATCGCGGACTTCATCGAGTTCTATCAGGAGAACGGCCCCACCGGCTTCTGCCGCTACCGCATGCCGCGGACCGAGAGCGACTTCGGCCTCGAAGGCTTCCTCGTCATGATGGTCGGCAACCAGGTGCCCTACAAGAAGCGTCACCAGCCATCACAGCGCGAACTGGAGACTTGGGCGCGCCACAAGCAGCAATTCGCCCGGGAAGCCACCAAGGGCATCCGCTGCGAAGAAGCACTCGCCTACGTCAAGCACCCCGGCTGGCGCTGGAACGGCGACCCCGCCAACTAGTCCCGGACCCAAGCGATGGCCGCTATCCACCAATAGCGGCCATCCCGTTCACCACGAGGACCAGCCACGATCCACAAGGGCCAATCCGCGCACCACCATGAGCGCTACTTCCCCACCGGAATAGCGCTCTTCAAAGTTCCATAAGCGACTCCAATCGGCGTGGCTCCTTTCAAAGCGTCGTAAGGCGGACGGGCTTCTTTCCAGAAGCCCCCCTTGGACATCCCCCTTTGAGAGCCCCCGCAAGAGACGTCCTTGCGTTCCCCTCTCCGGAGATTCCTCCTCCTCTGCGACCTCCGCGCCTCCCCGGTTCGTTCTCCCCCCTCAACGATCCTGCGCCCTTCCGCGCCATCTCGCGTCTCGCTCAAACTGCCTTTCCACTGATCACCGATCACTGATCACTCGGCACTTTGCCTTCCAAATCTCACGCGGGAAAGCCTCCATCCGGCAGTAGAACCCATCCCGCCATTCACCCGATACTCCTCCCGATGAATCACCTTCTTCAAACACTCCCCAAAGCTCCTCCGGCACCCTTCACCCTCCTGTTAATTTTCATGTTATAACAGGCAGAACAGGGAAGCGATCCAAGGTCCCCTCTCCCCTTCATCGCTCTCGTTTTGCAGAACTTTTGCACACCCTTCATCGCGCTTTGGCACAGGACTCTTCATCTTCAGGCAGGATCGGCACCGGAGTTTGAACCCGCTCCGTCGCAAATCATGAAAACCATCTCATCCCTGCTCCTCACGTTCGCGGCCGCATCGCTGTGCCCCGCGCAGGAGGAAAACCCCTTCCTGAAGGAGACTGCAAGGAAGGCCCCGCTTGCCGATGCCGGGGCATCCTTCCTCACCTTGGAAGAACACATCCTCGTTCCCTCCGATCTCCTCGATGCCTGGCTGGAGGAACACTCCGTGGAGAAGGGCGCCGAGCAACTCCGTGCCGCCGCCCAGGAGTGGATCGCCGCGGACAAGGCGGTCCTCGATCACTCCGCCCTCAGTGCCGGCATCGTCGGCAGCGAGTTCACGAACTCGACCACCATCGAGCAAATCTACGCCACCGAATACGAGCCCGCGAAAGAACGCGATGAATGGCAGCAAGCGACTTCTTTCGAAACGCGGAATCTGGGCTACACGCTCCAAGGCGATGCCATCCGCGAGCAGGGACAACTGGTCGTCCGCGCGGAGACCGATACTGTCCGGATGCTCCCTCACGGTTCCTATGACATCCTCGCCGAGGCGACCCGCGAGCCGTCCGATATCTTCATCCCGCGCTTTCGCAGTATCCGGAATTCACAGACGATCCCCCGCGACAAGCCCGATGCCGGAGACCCCTTCGGCCCCGGCAATTCCGGTCGGAAGAAGACCTTCCCGAGCTACGCCGCCGGAAAGGTCCACCTCGTCCTGCGTGCCGATGACGACGTCCCGGAGCCCATGGCGAAGGTGCCGAAGGGAAACGTCCCCGAGTATGATATGCCGCTCCAGCTCGCTCCGGATCGTCCCGTCCGTCTGGTCTTCTTCCGCGGCGAGCCCGTCGGTGACACTCCGGCCGGCGACAAGCCATTGGCAGATAGCTTCCAGCTTTCCATGCGCATCATTCAGGTGGATCAGCTCCAGCTTGTTGCCTGGCTGCAGCAGCACGACCTCGGCACCGCGGCCAAGGAGCTCAATCCAGCCGTGGAGTCATGGCTTCAGGATGGCTCGGCACAAGTCATCCGTGCACTCTCCGGCGAGGCCCGGAAGGGGGTCAGCAGCGATATCGAAGACATCAAGCCGCTCGAGTATCCCAGCGAGTATAAGATTGGAAAGCGCAGCCCCGCTAGCGATGGAAAGCCCTCGCAGCTCGAGTTCGCCGTGCCAGCTTCCTTTGAAAGGCGAAACGTGGGTACGGGCTTTTATAGCGAGCTCACCACCGATGGGAACGGCCCGCTGATCCGACTCATGCTGAACCGCGTGATCCATGGCTGCAATACGGTTCACAATCGCATCCTGCGCGATGGCAGGTGGGAACCGAACATCACCTTCCCCCGCTTCTCCTCCAACTCCTGGCACACGGTCCTGAGGCCGGGACAGGGCGAATGGACCCTCGTCGGCAGCGGTGGTGCCTTTGCCGACGATGGCGATGTCGATCCGGATCACACCGTGCTGGCCTTCATCAAGCTGAACTGAAGCAAGCTGCAAACCCACACCGGATCATGAAAACATCCTTTTGCAGAACTTTTGCCTCCTCTTCATCGCCCTTTGGCGCAGGCCTCTCCGGCTTCAGGCAGGATCGGCTCCGGAGCATGAACCCGCTCCGCAGCAAAACCATGAAAGCCATTTCACCGCTGGTCCTCTTGCTCGCAGGCGCATCGCTTTGCCCGGCGCAGGAGGAAAACCCGTTCCTGAATCAAACGACGGCGAAGAAGGCGCCACCCGCGGATGCCGGCGAGTCCTTCCTCAGCTTGGAAGAGCACATTCTCGCCCCGGCCGATCTGGTCGATGGCTGGATGGCCGCGCACCCCGACGAGAAGGACGCGGCCGGACTCCGCGCCGCAGCCCAAGGTTGGATCGCCGATGGCAAGGCCACTCTCGATTTCACCGGTCTCAACTCGGGCATCGTGGGCCGCGAGTTTGCGACCGACTCCGTTCTCGAGCAGATTTTCCCCACGGAGTTCGAAACCGGCAACCGGGAGAATGAATGGAAATTCCCCACCTCCTTCGAGACTCACTATGTCGGTTATCAGATCAAGGGTGATGCGATCCGGCAGAAGGACGAACTGGAGCTCCGGGCCGAGCTCAGAGTAATGAAGATGCTGCCCCAACAGCCGTGGGACAAGCTCGCCGCGGAAACCTCCCTGCCTGGTGACATCTTCACCCCGCGCTTTCGCAATTTCCGGGTGCAACAGGAAGCACCCGCCGAGGAAAGGGATTCGCGCGGCCGCATTCGTCCCGTCCGAAGAGATCCCCAAGGCGTGGGCTTTCCCGCGAGAATGACTCATCTGGCACTGCGGGCCGATGAGAATTTGCCGGAGCCTGTGATCAAAGGCGCGGAAGTGGACCTGTCCGAAAGCGAAGCCAAGCCCGAGCCGGCTGCCGATCGCCCGCTTCGTCTCATCTTCTTCCGCAATGATCCGGTTGAGGACGCTCCAGCGTCAGAGGCTCCACTTCCGGAAGACTATCTGCTCACCATGCGACTGATCCAGGTCGATCAAAGGCGTCTCTCCGATTGGCTCCAGAAGCGCGATCTCGGCAGCGTGACCAAGGAGCTCAATGAAGCGCTGGAGGGATGGAATCAGAACGGAGGCGTGGAAATCCTCCGCACCTTGACAGGGGCTGGACGCACCGGCACCACGACGATGATCGAGGACGCGCGGGAAATCGTCTACCCTACGGAGTATGAGCCCTGCCGTCGGACCACCTCGGAGGACGGCAAGGACTCGCGCCTTGAATTCGCCACCGCCACCTCCTTCGAAACCCGCAACGCCGGGGGCTTCATCACAAGCGCCATCCAGCCTGATCCCGGCGGCCCGCTCCTGCGGTTCGAAATGGAACGCATCATCCACAGCGGCTTCACCGTTCATCACCGCGTCCAGCGCGATGGCGAGTGGGTGGCGGACATCACGATGCCCCGCTTCTCCACCAATCGCTGGCAGACCACGCTGCGGCTGAAGCGCGGTGACTGGATGTTCGTTGGAAGCGGAGCTGCCTTCAAGGAGAACGGCGAGATCGATCACGACCATACCGTGCTGGGCTTCGTCAAAGTGGAGTGACAAGAGCCGCGACTCACCATTGGATCATGTCAATGCGCCACAATCCCCCACCCTGGGCCTGGACCCTCGCGGTCTCGGCACTGCTCGCCGCTCTGGTCGCGGGTGCGGGGGTCGTGCTCGCACGGAAAGTGGAACACCTCGCCGAGAAGCCGGTGGGCAACCGCGTGGACGATGCCTTCCGCGAGAGCGCACGGCGCATCGTTATCCTGGAGAGCTTCTGGCAACAGGCCGTGGAAACCGAAGCGACACGCCTGCTGAATGGAGGCATCAATGCGCCCGACTCGCAGGTCCCGGGAATCATCCAATGCTCCTGGCTGAATCCGAATCTCTACGAGCCCGAGCGCAGCCAGCGCCGCTTCGATGGCCGACCGGTCGAGCTGCGCCCCCTGCTTGAGCGCTTTGCACGCGGCGCTGCGGATGAATGGAAGATCCCGAATCAGGATGTGGCCCAAGGCGGTGGCTGGCTGGAATCGCCGGGCCGCCCGCTCGCATGGCGGCAGGGCAATGGCCGCAATGCAGTGATCCTCCAGCTCGATCCTTCGGCAGGCGTGCCGATCGTGGAGAAAGATCTCATCGCCCGGAAGCTCTTGCCCGAGGATGAGCCCGGCTCGCTGACATGGACGGATCCGCAGGAAAAGGTGTGGCTCGCGTCCGGCAAGCCTGCACCGGCAGGGCAAAAGCCGGACGAGATCCTGCGCCACGTTTCGCGCTTCGGCGATTGGGCCTTGCTGCGCCACTACCCCGTGCGCATCGAGACCAGCTATCGCATGCCGGTGCTGGCCGGTGGCTTCGCGATCGCGGCGCTCTTGTTAGGCGGAGGCATCGCGGTGTCCTCATGGCAGAAGAAAGCGATGCGCGTGGCGGCGGAGCGCGTCAGCTTCGTGAACCGCGTCTCCCATGAGCTGCGCACGCCGCTGACCAATCTGCTGCTGAATACCGATCTCGCTCTGGATGACCTGCCCGGGGACGAAGGGAAGCTGAAGCGCCGCCTCGGACTGATCCGCGAGGAGACCTCGCGGCTCTCCCGCATCGTGGACAACGTCCTCGCCTTCGCCCGCATCGAACGCGGCACCGCGGAATCGCACGCCACCCGTTGCGATGTCGGCCAGGTGCTCGGGGAGGTCCGGGAGATCTTCACGCCGCTCTTCGAGAGGAAGTCGATCACATGCCGCTATGATGGTCCGCCCCGGGGTGACCTGCGGCTGGATCGCGATGCGCTTTCGCAGATCCTCTCGAACCTGCTTTCAAACGTGGAAAAGTATGCCGGAGAAGGAGCCAATGCCGCGGTCCGCATGGCTAACAAGGACGACACCCTGACCATCGAGGTCGAAGACGATGGACCCGGTGTTCCCGCCGACGCCCGGCGCCGGATTTTCCTCCCCTTCGAGCGGGCGGGCAGCCGTGTCGATGAGGGTGTGAGCGGCACCGGCCTGGGCCTCGCGATCAGCCGTGATCTGGCCGAGCGGATGGGCGGTCGCCTGGAGCTGGCGGATACCGTGGGCGGCGCGAAGTTCCGCCTGGTGATCCCGCTCGGGGAAAGGAGTGCTTCATGATCATCCTGCTTGCGGAAGATGACACCGTGACCCGCGAGGCCGTGGTGGAGCTGCTGGAAGGGGAAGGCCACCAGGTGCTGGCCGCCCGCGATGGCCGGGAGGCGCTGGACTTCTGGAAACGCCATCGCCCCGGACTGGTGTTGCTGGACATCATGATGCCTCACGCCAGCGGCTACGAGGTTTGTCGTACCATCCGCCGGGAAGACCGGCACACCCCGGTGCTCTTCCTCTCCGCGAAGTCGGAAGAGGTGGACGTGGTGCTGGGATTGGAACTCGGCGCGGATGACTTCGTGAGAAAACCTTTCGGCAAACACGAGCTGCTCGCCCGCGTCCGCGCCGTCCTCCGCCGTCATGGCAGCGGCTCGCGGGAAGCGGAGTGCCTCGAGTTCGGACCCTGGCAGGTTTTTCCGAAGCGCCTCATCGCCTCGCAGGACGGCCGAGAAATCGAGCTCACCACTCGCGAGGTGAAGGTGCTTCACCTTCTGTCGAAGCGCCGCGGTGAAGTCGTCACGCGGGACGAACTTCTCAACGAATGCTGGGGCCTCGAGTATTACCCCGAATCCCGCACCCTCGATCAGCACATCCTGAACCTGAGAAAAAAGCTCGAAGCAAATCCCTCCCAGCCCGTCCTCATCGAAACCGTGAGAGGTGCCGGCTATCGATCCCCGGCTTAGACACGGAGCGCTGCCATCACGGCAGCTCCGCCACCCAGCGCAGGAACTGCTTCGGTTGGTCCGTTGTGACCGGCAGCAAGCTCTTCGCCACCAGCAGCAGCGGTGTCTCCGAAACCACCTGCGTCGCCGTCGGACCCGAAGACCAGCTCAACAGATCGGTCGATCTCTCGAGCCGCAGCGTCGCCGCACGGTCCGCCCGCCGGGGAATCGAGCTCTGCAAATAGGACACCCCTCCATCCATCACCACGGACACCGTGATCGGCGGAAGCGGATTCACCGATTGTGGCGGTGTGCCGAGCACGAACTCCATCACGTTCGGAATCCCATCGCCATCCGCATCCTGCTCCGGCCCATTCAAGGCCACACCGGAAAGCTCGGCATCGCGCCACTGCGCATAGGTCATCGGCCCACCTGCGATCGACGCGGATTGCATCAAGGCCCCACCCGAGTTCAGCGAGCCAAGGATCACCTGGTTCGCATTCGCCACGTTCCACTCCAGCGCCACCGGATCGATTCCACCCGGCTGCGGCCACAGCCAGGAACTCGCGCGCAGCAGGATCCACTCGCTATTGTTTATCCCGCCCAAGCCCCAGATGTAGGCCTGCGCGTTCTCGACAAAGGGCGAGGCATTGGAAGTCACCGTGTACGAGCCCGTGAAATACTTCGTCGTGGGATTATAGGCCGCGCTCTGGGCCGCCACCCACTTTCCCGCCCACTGCGCCGTATTTGCGGAAGTAGGCACGAAGCCATCCTTGAAGACTCCCAATTCGAAATGGAAGCTCGCGTCCATCGCCTGCCCGTTGCTCATCCGGTTGGTGGTACCGGGATCGCAATACCACTTAATCGTCCTCGCATGGAGCGAGGACAAGGTCAGGACGAGCAGGGCAAGGATCGGACGAAGCATCTTAGCCGGGATTGCGGCGGCGCATCAGCATCAGGAAGCCCAGCGAGGAAAGGAGCAAGACCGAAGGCTCCGGCACGACATTGTAGGTCTGCAGGACGTGGTTCCCCGGGCTATACACATAGCCACCACCCGCCGCCGCACCCTGACCGCCGAAGACCGGCGTATCCCCAGGGGCCAAATCACCGGTCGACCATTGCGTCGGTGGACGGCTATCGCAGCAGACGCCGGTGGCCGTGGGCATCACCCAGCTGTCGCTGCGTCCGAGGAACCACTGGGTGGCACCCTCGATCGCCAGATCATTGAACACCCAGACATAGGCCTCGAGATCCGAGAAATTCATGCCGACGGATGCCGCGGCACTGCTGCTCGTGCCATCCGCCTTCAGCTCCGCGGTCCCGGTGAAGTAACCGAGCTCCGCATCGAAGGACGCCTGGTCGAAGGTCCGCCAGTTCGCCGCCCATTCCGACATGTTCTCGGCAGTCGGGACGAAGTCGTCGATGAAGACGCCGAGCTGGATCTCATACGTGGAGTCCAGCGCCTTGCCGTCGGTGGTAGCCAGCGAGTCCAGGACGCCGCTGCCCCAGTTGATGGTGACCGCGTTCGCATGCATCGCGCCGAAAATCATCAGGGCGGATGCAAGTCCCGAAACTGGAAGTCGAAGTTTCATGGGGTGGTGGGGTGTTAAGGGGTGGTGTCAATCAGGGCTGCCAGGGACGGGAGACGCGGTAAGCCGGCAGCGGGGTGTTTAGCTTGATGAATGCACTATTGTCGCGTTTGAAGAGAAGGTTTCCATCCTGCGCGGTGATGGTGGAGTCGCCCACCTTCACCCAGCGGCGGAGAGCCGGTTGCGTCGGCGCGCCATTGAGCAGGAAGTAAGTATCGTAGCCGGTGGCATCCACCACGGTATCGCCGCGCCAGATGAAGATCTCATCGGCCTTCTTGAAGTCGCGGTTGCCCGTGAAGCCGTTCGGGATCGTCATGCCGCGGCTGAGTGGCGATTCATCCACCGGATAACCGCCGCGCACCAGGTTGTTGCCTGCTTGCAGCGGCAGCACGAAGTCATTCGCACGCACCTTGCCGAAGGCCACCAGCGATGCCGGGTTCTCCAGGCAACGGACGAAGGTGCCCTGCCCCGGCGCGATGACCGTGCCGGCTTGATCCGACAGCGAGTTGTCATCCACGCGGACCCAACGTGGCGAACAGGAGTTCTCGTAGAGCCAGTAGTTGATGAAGGCACCGTCCGCGAAGACCTGAACCTGATCCGCCGTCTCCTGGCTGCCGGTCGGCGTGAAGGCACCCATCGGGAACATCTGGCCCAGCGTCGAGTGGACGCGGATCACAAAATGATCCCCCGCCAGCGCCGCTGGCAGCGGACCCGCGATCGTATTGAATGGCGCCGTGCCGGCAGAGACATTCGTGGCATTTGCCAAGGTCAGGCTGCCCGTGCCGGTGGCGGAGACATCGAAGCGATGGCCCGCCAGATCACCGGATACCACTTCGAGGTAGTAAGCGGAGCCCGGGGTCAATGCGGTCCCGAGATTCAGTCCCGCGGCCGAGGTCGTCAGGTCGATCTGCTGGCCATTCACGCCATCCACCACACCGGAGAAGACCGGGCAGGAGACAAAGGAATTGCTGTAGGTGCGGCAGTCCGTCCCCCAGCTCGTCTCGATCCAGCCGCCAACTTCGGTGAAGGCGATCGCCTCCGCTTCCGGATCCGCATCCAGATTCAGCGAGACGCGGATGCGGACGAAGCCGCTGGTCGCGAGACCCGTGAGATCCTGCAGGTTCAGGATCCTGACCGTCTCCGAGCCATCGCCATTGTCGGTGATGGTGTAGTTCGCCGGAGTCAGCGTGACCGTGCTCCACGCGCCGGGCGAGAGCATGAGATCGCCGAGCGACTGCAGATCGTAGGTCACATCCGTGGCACCGCCCGCCGTGCGGGTATAGACGGCATCCACCGCGCCCTCATCGGTCAAGGAAGGCACCAGGCAGAATGGATTCCCCGCACCGCTGGCCGGATCGCTGCCGAAGGCATACTCGATCAGGTTGTTCGAAAGGTCGCCATCCGGGTTGTCACCGGGGCCGTTCTGACCGCCGAGCGGATTCTCCGCCTGCCAATCCGGAAAGGTATTCGGCGTCTTCAGCGGGCGCTCGAGGAAGTTCATGTTCTCGATCGTGGCGCCGGCACCGAGGCTGACCGGGCCGATCTCATCGAGATCACCGCCATCCACATCGGAGATGCTGAGGTAACCATCCGGCTGCAGCTCGGTGATCACGTAATCCTTCGGAGCCAGCCCAGTGAAGCTGTAGCTGCCATCGGCCGCGGTGGTCGTGGAGCTCACCAGGATGCTGCCGTCGAAGAGACCGATGAGCACGCCGGGGATTCCCGCATCGGGAGTGCCGTCGTTGTTGTTATCGGCCCTCACGAAGCCGCGGATCGTGCCCGGCGAGAAGTAGCCCACCGAATCCGGCACCGGGGTGTCCTGGCCATCCACCGCCACGACCGTTACCGGATCGCTGCCTGCGGTGCGGATGGCGCCGGCCGGGATCTGCGGATCGGCATCGACGATGTCGATGAGCGTCGCACCCGGCGGCACGGTGGCGGTCCAATTGCCATCGCCACCCGTGGTCACCACCTGGGTGTTTCCATTCACGTCGGTGATGAGGATATCCACGCCTGCCAGGCCCGGCTCACCCGGATCCTCGACACCATTGCCATTCAGGTCGGTGAAGAGGTGGCCGCTGATCGTGCCGGAGCGGTAGAAGCCGTCATTCCCCGCGGAGGTATTGATGCTGGCCACCGCGGCCACCGTGGTCGGGTCATCCCCTTCCGTGCGGACATAGCCCGCGCCCGGATACTGCGGATCGCTTTCCTGGATGTCCGCGATGGTCGTTCCCGGCGGCACCGTGGCCGTCCAGTTGCCATTCGCATCGGTGGTCACCGTGAAGGTATTGAGCAGCGCGGTGGTGATGAGCACATCCACACCCGGGATGTTCGGCTCGCCCGCATCCTGCCTGCCGTTGCCATTGCTATCGATGTAGAGATGGCCGGAAACGGTGGCCGGGAAGAAGAACCCGACCGGGATGCTATCGAGGCTATCACCCGCCACCGCGTCAAAGACGGTGGTCAGGGCACCCTGCGTGATCACCGAGCCTGCCGGATACTCCGGATCCGCGGCATCCACCGTAGCGAAGGCCTGACCCGGCGGCACGCTGGCGGTCCAATCGCCATTCGCATCCGTGGTCACCCGCTGGGTATTGCCATTCGAATCCGTCACGAGGATGTCGACGTTCGCCAGGTTATGGATGGTCATGTCCTGGTTCCCGTTGCCATTCAGGTCGAGGTAGAGGTGGCCCGTGATGATCGCCGGGACGAAGTAACCATTCACACCGCCGCTGACGGTCGAGTTCGCCACCGCCGTCACCGTGGTGAGCGGTTGCCCCTGGCGCTGCACCCCGCCCTGCGGGAATTGCGGATCGCTTTCGTCGATATCGATCACCGTGGCTCCCGGAGCGACGCTCGCGGTCCAGTTGCCGGAGGCATCCGTCACCACCGTGGTGGTGATGCCATTCGAGCCGGCGACGAAGACATTCACCCCCGCAAGGTCAGGTTCCCCGGCATCCTGGATGCCATTGCCATTCACATCGACATAGAGGTGACCGGTGACGGTGGCCGCGATGTAGTAGCCATCGTTTCCACCGAAGGTATTTTGCCCGGAGAGAACGGTCACCGTATTCGGGTCCTCGCCCTCGGTCTGGGTGGCACCGGCCGGGAAATCCGGATCGGACTCGTCCATGTTGATGTTCACCGCACCCGGAGCGATCGGGGCCGACCAGTCGCCATTGGCATCGGTGGTCAGGGTGACCGGCGTGCCGAGGCTGTTGGTGACCACAAGGTCCACATTCGCCAGGTTCGGCTCACCGGAGTCCTGGGTACCGTTGCCATTCACATCGATGTAGAGGTGACCGGAGATGCTGCCCGGGAAGTAGTAGCCATTCGTTACCACGGCCACCGAGCTGCCATTCGCAGCAGTCACAGTATCCGTGCCATCTCCTTCCGTGCGCACGAAGTCAGTGGTGAAGAGCGGATCGGCTTCATTCACCGTGGCGGTGACGGGACCCGGCGGCACGCTGGCCACCCAGATGCCATCGGCATTCGTCAGCACGAACTGCGAACCATTCACCGCGGTGACCTGCACCGGCACATTCGCCAGGCCCGGCTCACCCGTATCACGGACACCGTTACCATTGAGGTCATTGTAGATCACGCCCGTGACCGAGGTCGCGAGGTAGTAGCCATCGATGCCGCCATCCACCGTCGTACCCGCGAGGGCCTCGACCGTATTCGGATCTTCGCCTTCGCGATGCAGCGCACCCACAGGGAACTGCGGATCGCTTTCATCCACATTGATAGTGGTGGTGCCGGTCGGCACGCTGACGGTCCAGTTGCCCAGGCCATCGGTCTCGACAAGGTGCGGCTGGCCGAGTGAATCCGTGATGACCACGGTGATATTCGCCAGGTTCGGCTCGCCGGCGTCCTGCGCGCCGCTGTCATTCACATCTAGATAGATGTGACCCGTGATGGTGCCGAGGATCTCATAGGCGAGCGGCGGGATCACCGTCGGCCCCGCGGTGCTGGTGGTCACGGTCACCGGATCAGTGCCGGTCACGAGGGTGCCACCGACCGGGAAATCCGGATCGGTCTGATCCACATCCACGATCGTGCTGCCTGGCGGGACCTGGATGCTCCAGTCGCCATTGCTATCGGTCGTGACCACATGGACCACGCCATTGCTATCGGTCACGATGATATCGACACCCGCCAATGGTGGATCGCCCGGATCCTGGAGGCCATTGCCGTCGTTATCCACGAAGAGGTGGCCGCTGAGGGACGTGGAGACATAGAAGCCATCCTTGCCCGCATCCGCGATCACCCCTGCCACGGCGGTCACCGTGGTCGGATCCGTGCCCTGTGTCTGCGTCGCGGCAGCCGGGATCTGGCCATTCGTGTCGGTGATGTCGACAATCGTCGCACCCGGCGGCACGGCAGCCGTCCAGCGGCCGTCGCCGCCCGTGGTCACGGTCTGCGTGTTGCCGAGGCTGTCGGTGATCAGCACGGTGACATTCGCGATGCCCGCTTCCGTCCCCTGCTGCGTGCCATTGCCATTCGTATCGTCATAGATCACGCCGGTGACGCTGGCGGCCACGTAGTAGCCATCGGTGCCAGCCTGGGTGATCACATTCGGCACGGCATTCACGAGGTTCGGATTCGTGCCCGCGGTCTGGACCGAAGCGGACGGCATGTCCGGATCGGTGGTGACCACCTGAACCTGGGTCGAGCCCGGAGGCACGATGGCACTCCAGAGACCCGCAGTATCCGTCACGACCGTCTGGAGCGCGCCATTGCTATCGGTGATGATGACATCGATGTTCGCGATGCCCGGCTCGCTCGGCTCGCGGGTGCCGTTGCCATTCACATCGAGGAAGACCAGACCGGTGATGGTGGCCGGGAAATAGTAGCCATCATTTCCGGCGGAGACGCTCGTTCCGGCGACGGCGGTCACCGTGGTCGGATCCGTGCCCTCGCGGCGGGTCGCGCCATTCGGGAAGGTCGCATCGAGCTCGAGGATATCGGCGGTCGTCTCACCCGGCGGCACGCTGGCCGTCCAGATGCCAGAGGCATTCGTGGTCACGTCGCGGATGGCACCGGTGCTATCGGTGACGCGCACGATCACATTCGCCAGCGGCTCATCGATGCCATTGAAGGCGCCATCGCCATTCACATCGCGATAGACAAAGCCCTGCACCTCGGCAGCGCGGTAGAAGCCATCACTGCCCGCATTCACGGACTGCCCGGCCACCGCGGTGACGCTGGAGGGATTCGTGCCTTCCTTCTGCACCATGCCGACGAAGGGCAAGGTGGCCGTGACAACGGTAACCTGCGTCGTCCCCGGTGGCACGCTGGCCGTCCAGAGGCCATCGGCATCGGTGACGACAGTCTGCGTGCTGTTGTTCGAATCGAGGATCTCGACGCTGACTCCGCCCAAGCCCGGCTCGCCCGCATCGCGGAAGCCATTGCCATTCGTATCGGAGTAAACGAGGCCGTTGATCGAGGACGCGAGGTAGAAGCCCGCGGCACCACCGGCCGGAGTATTCTGTCCCGCCTCGGCATTCACCGTGACCGGATCCGTGCCCGCGGTCTGCGTGGCACCCGCAGGAATCTGCGGATCGCTGTTCACGATGTCGATGGTCGTCTGGCCCGGCGGCACGCTGGCGGTCCAGTTCCCGCTCGCATCCGTGGTCACCGTCTGCGTGTTGCCATTCGAGTCCGTGATCAGCACATCCACACCGGCCAAGCCCGGCTCACCGGAGTCCTCGGTGCCATTACCATTCACATCCGTGAAGAGGTGGCCGCTGACGGTCGCCGGTTGATAGAAGCCATCATTCCCCGCGAAGGTATCCAGGCTGCCCACGGCGAAGACGAGCGAAGGATCGGTGCCCTCGGTCTGGAGATAAGCGGCGGGATAATCCGGATCCGCCTTGTCGATGCTCACGATCGTATTGCCCGGCGGCACGGTGGCGAACCAATCGCCATTGGCATTGGTGACGACGGTCTGGGTGTTGTTGATCGCGCTGGTCACCCGGACGTTCACGTTCCCCAGATTCGGCTCACCGGCATCCTGAGTGCCGTTGCCATTCGTATCGACATACAGATGGCCGCGGACCGTGGCCGGGAAGAAGAAGCCCACTGGCGTGCTGCCGGTCGTCGTTCCCGCCACCGCGGTGATCGGGGTGATCAGGCTGCCCTGCGTCACCGTGGAGCCGGAGGGATACTCCGGGTCGTTGGTATCGATCGCGGCAGTCACCAGGCCCGGTGGCACGCTGGCCGACCAATCGCCTTCCGCATCCGTCACGACCGTCTGGGTATTCCCCAGGGAGTCGGTGATGAGGATGTTCACGTTCGCCAGGTCGTGGATCACGAAGTCCTGGTTCCCATTGCCATTCAGGTCGAGATAGAGGTGACCCGTGACGATAGCCGGCGTGAAGAAGCCGGCGGAGCCCGCAGGCGTATCCGCACCGGCCACAGCCGTTACCGTGGTCAGCGGGCTGCCCTCGGTCTGGGTCGATCCGGCCGGATATTGCGCATCCGCTTCATCGATATCGATGACCGTGGTGCCCGGTGGCACGCTGGCGATCCAGTTGCCATCCGCGCCGGTCACCACCGTGCGGGTGTTGCCGTTCGAGTCGCGGACAAAGATGTTCACGCCGGCCAAGGCTGGCTCACTTGGATCCTGGACTCCGTTGCCATTCGTATCGGCATAGAGATGACCGCTCACGGTGCCCGGCTGGTAGAAGCCGGCGGAAGAACCGGAAGGCGTGGCCTGGCCGGAAACCGCGGTGACCGTCACCGGATCATTGCCCACGGTCTGCACCGAGCCTGCCGGGAGACCGGCATTGTCGATGTCCACAAGCGTGGTGCCCGGCGGCACGCTGACGCTCCAGTTGCCATCCTCATCGGTCGTGACGATGTGCTGCTCACCGAGGCTATCGGTGACAATGATATTGATGCCCTCAAGGCCCGGCTCGCCCGGATCGCGGACGCCATTGCCATTCGTATCGGAGAAGAGCGAGCCATTCACCGTGCCCGGGAAATAGTAGCCATTGCTTTCCACGGCGGTGGTGGAATTCACCACGGCGACCACGGTATCGCTGCCATCACCCACCGTGCGCTGGAAGCCGCTTGGGAAGGCCGGGCCGGTCTCGAGCACCGTCGCGGTCGTGCTGCCCGGCGGCACCGTGGCCGTCCAGACGCCGAGCTCATTCGTCACCACCTGCTGGGTGGCGCCATTCACATCGGTGACCTCGACGGTCACACCGGCAAGGCCCGGCTCGTTCGGATCGCGAACGCCATCGTGATTGAGATCGACGAAGATCGCCCCGGTCATGCTGGTGGAGAGATAGAAGCCATCGATGCCCGCGCTCACGGTGGCACCCGCTTCCGCAGTCACCACGGTGGGATCCGTGCCTTCGCTGGAAACGGCACCTGCCGGGAACTGCGGATCGGCCGTGGAAACCTTCACCGTCGTCCCGCCCGGCGGCACGCTGGCGGTCCAATCGCCGGTGGCATTGGTCACGACCACCTGCACCTTGTCCAAGGCGTCGGTGATGATCACATCGACGTTCTCGAGGTCTGGCTCGCCGGAGTCCTGCGTGCCATTGCCATTCGTATCCACGTAGAGGTGGCCGGTCAGGGTGCCAATGAGCTTGTAGCCGATCGGGCCGGTCGAGGTGTTCTCGCCGCCCACGGCAACCACGGTCACCGGATCGCTGCCCTGGCTCAGGGTGCCTCCCGCGGGGAACTGCGGATCATTCTGATCCACATCCACCACGGTGCTGCCCGGAGGAACCGGCACGGACCAATTGCCGCTGGCATCCGTCTGGGTCACGTGAGGATTTCCGAGGCTATCGGTCACATTGATCGTGACACCGCCGAGGCCCGGCTCGCCCGCGTCTTCCTGGCCGTTGCCATTCGTATCGACATACAGGTGACCGCTCACGGTCGCCCCGAGATAGAAGCCCACCGGCGTGCTATTCACCGTCTGGCCGGCAAGTGCGTTGAAGAGCGTCGTCGCGGCACCTTCCGTCACGGTGTAGCCGGTCGGATACTGCGGATCGTTCGAGTCAACCGTCGCGCTGGCTGCACCTGGCGGCACGGTGGCCGTCCAGTCACCATTCGCATCGGTGGTCACGCGCTGTGTATTGCCGAGGCTATCGGTCACCAGCACATCCACGTTCGGCAGGTTGTGCGTCACGAAGTCCTGCGTGCCATTGCCATTTAGGTCGAGATAGAGGTGACCCTTGATCACCGCCGGGATGAAGAGACCCACCGGGGTGCTCGCGCGGGTCTCACCCGCCACGGCGGTCGTGTTCCCGATGATCTCGCCCTGCGTCTGCATCGCACCGGCCGGATACTGCAGATCAGCTTCGTCCACATTGGAAAGCGTGGTGCCGGGTGGCACGCTGACGCTCCAGTTGCCACCGGCATCCGTGACCACGGTCTGGCTGCCGCCATTCGAGTCGGAGATGAAGACATTCACGCCCGGAAGGTTCGGCTCGCTGCCGTCCTGCACGCCGTTGCCATTCGTATCGACATACAGGTGCCCGGTGACGGTCGCCGCCAGATAGTAGCCGGTAGCTGTCGTGGCCGCGGTGTCCTGACCGGCGACTGCGGTCAGGGTAAGCGGATCGGCACCGGAAGTGAGCACGGAGCCCGCGGGCAATCCGGCATTCACCACATCCACGGTGACGGTCCCCGGAGGCACGGAGGCGGTCCAGTTGCCGCTCGCATTCGTCACCACGGTCTGCGTCTCGCCGAGGCTATCGACGATGGTCAAAGAGATTCCCTCGAGGCCGGGCTCTCCCGCCTCTTCCTCACCATTGCCATTCGTGTCGGAGAAGAGATGACCGCTGATGGTACCGGTGAAGTAATAACCGGCACCGGTGAAGTTCACCGGCGGACCGGTGACCACGTTCTTGGTTTCCGTGGTGAGGCCGAAGGTCTTCTGGAAGCCCGCCGGGAAGGCCGGGCCGCTTTCAACGATCGTGCAGGTGGTGCTACCCGGCGGCACGCTGGCCACCCAGACACCCTGTTCGTTCGTGACAACCGTCTGGTCCTGGCCGTTCGAATCCGTCACGGTCACGCTCACGTTGGCCAGTCCCGGTTCACCCTCATCGCGGACGCCGTTGTGATTGAGATCCACGAAGATCGTGCCGGTCACGGAGGTGGCGATGAAGTAGCCATCATTCCCCGCGCTCACCGTGGTGCCCGCGACGGCCGTCACGACCGTCGGATCCGTGCCTTCTCGCTGCACGGCACCCGCCGGGAACTGCGGATCGAGCGTATTCACCTTCGCCGAGGTGCTGCCCGGTGGAACATTCACGATCCAATTGCCAAGGGCATCCGTTTCCACGGTGTGGACCGCACCGAGCGAATCCGTCACGACAACATCGATCCCGGCCATGTCCTGCTCGCCCGGATCCTGGTCGTTGTCGCCATTGATGTCGTAGTAAAGGTGACCCGTCACCACGCCGAGGATCTCATAGCCGATCGGAGCTACGGGAACCGTCGTACCAGCCACCGCGGTCACGGTGACCGGATCGGCACCGGCGGTAAGGGTTCCACCGGCAGGGAACTGCGGATCGGATTGATCCACATCCACCAGGGTCGCACCCGGCGGCACGCTCAGCGACCAGTTGCCATCGGTACCGGTGGTGACCACGTGGACCACGCCATTGCTGTCGGTCACGATGACATCGACGCTCGGCAGGTTCGGCTCGCCCGGATTCTGGATGCCATCGCCATTCGTATCCACGAAGAGGTGACCGCTCACGGTCGCCGCGACGTAGAAGCCATCCTTGCCGCCATCCACCGTCGCACCGGCGACTGCCGTCACGGTGGTGGGGTCAGTGCCCTGGATCTGCACGGCTCCGCTCGGGATGGCCGGGGATGCTTGATCGAGATCTGCGGTCGTCGTGCCTGGCGGGACCAAGGCGGTCCAGCGGCCGTCGGCGGCGGTCGTCACGGTCTGCGGATTGCCGAGGCTATCGGTCACCAGCACGTTGACTCCGGCGATACCAGGCTCCCCTGCTTGCTGGGTGCCGTTGCCATTCGTATCGAGATAGATCACGCCGGTCACAGTCGAGGCCACATAGTAGCCGTGCACGCCTGCCGAAACATTGCCCGCGGCAACAGCGGTCACCGTCCGTGGATCCGTGCCGATCGTCAGCGTGGCACCCGCCGGGAATTGCGGATCGCTCGTCACCACCCGCACCGTGGTCGCACCCGGAGGCACGATCGCGCTCCAATTGCCGCTGATTGCGGTGGAGACCACCTGCACCGCGCCGTTGCTGTCGGTGATCTCGATGTCGAGATTGCCGATGCCCGTTTCGTTCGGCTCCTGAGTGCCGTTGCCGTTCGTATCGAGGAACACGTAACCGGTCACCGTGCCGGGGAAATAGTAGCCATCCGTGCCACCATCCACCGGGCTGCCGGCGATGGCAGTCACGGTATTCGGATCGGTGCCTTCACTCTGCTGGCCGCCAGCCGGGAACGTGATGTCCTGGGTGATCACATCCACCGTGGTCGTGCCCGGTGGCACGCTCAGGGTCCAGCTGCCATCCGTAGCGGTGAGGGCATCGCGGCTCACGCCGAGGCTATCGGTCACGCGGACGATCACGCCCTCGAGTCCCGGCTCACCGGCATCGCGGCTGCCATTGCCATTCACATCGCGGTAGACCACGCCTGCCACCGTAGAGGGCAGGAAATAGCCATCATTCCCCGCGTTCACGCTGCTGCCGGCGACTGCGGTCACCATCGTCGGATCGGTGCCTTCGGTCTGGGTCACACCGGCCGGGAATTGCGGATCGGTGGTCACCACCTTCGCGCTGGTCGTGCCCGGCGGCACGGCGGCCGTCCAGACGCCGAGGGCATCCGTGGCCACGGTGCGGGTGGCACCGGTGGAGTCCGTGATGGTGATGTCGATATCCGGGATCGGCAGTTCACCGGCATCGCGGGTGCCATTGCCATTCCGGTCGAGATAGAGAATACCGGTGACGGTTGCGGATTGATAGAAGCCGGTCGCCACTCCCACCGGGGTGGTCGAGCCCGCCACCGCGGTGATGGTCACGGGATCCTGGCCGACCGTGCGCGTGGCACCGCTCGGGATCTGCGGATCCGTATCAACGATGTCCACCAGGGTGCTGCCCGGCGGGACGCTGGCGGTCCAATTGCCAGCTCCATCGGTCACGACGGTGCGGACGGCACCCGTGGAGTCCGTAATCTGGATGTCCACTCCGGCGAGGCCCGGCTCACCGGCATCCTCGACGCCATTGCCATTCGTATCGGAGAAGAGGTGGCCGGTCAGGATTGCAGGCTGATAGAAGCCATCGACGCCTGCCGGGGTATCGACTCCCGCCACCGCGTTCACGGTGTTCGGATCGCTGCCTTCAGTCTGTTGATAGCCGGTCGGATACTGAGGATCGGCATTGTCGATATCGACGATCGTCGTGCCCGGAGGAACGGAGGCCGTCCAGTTGCCATTCACATCTGTGGTGACGCGCAAGGTGCTGCCGGTCGATGTGGTGATCACCACATCCACATTCGGAAGATTCGGCTCACCCGCCTGCTGCGAGCCATTGCCATTCGTATCGATGTAAAGGCGTCCGCTGATCCTGGCCGGAACGAAGAAGCCATCCTTGCCTGCATTGGCAGTGGAGCCAGCCACGGCGGTCACCGTGGTCGGATCCGTGCCCTGGGTGCGGACGGAATTCGCCGGGATGTCCGGATCGGTATCGACGATGTCGGCGATCGTCGCGCCCGGTGGCACGTCCACGCTCCAGTTCCCCTCACTATCGGTCACCACCGTGCGTTGCACGTTCAGGCTATCCGTGATGATCAGGGAAACGCCGGGCAGTGCCGGTTCGCCCACGTCTTCCACGCCATTGCCATTCGTATCGATATAAAGATGACCGATCACCTTCGCTGGCAGGAAATATCCATCGATGCCTGCGGAGACGACCTGCGCGGCAACTGCAAGCACGCTGGTCGGATTCTCACCCTGGGTCTGGGTCGCACCGGCCGGGAATTGAGGATCGGTCACGACCACCAAGGCCGTGGTGGTGCCCGGCGGCACGGAGGCCGACCAGTTGCCCGCGG
Source organism: Luteolibacter luteus (assembly GCF_012913485.1). Taxonomy (GTDB): domain Bacteria; phylum Verrucomicrobiota; class Verrucomicrobiia; order Verrucomicrobiales; family Akkermansiaceae; genus Haloferula; species Haloferula lutea. The sequence goes on from NZ_CP051774.1 coordinate 134,159, forward strand.
AATTCGTTTCGATCGTCTGGGTCGCACCCGTGCTGGAGGTGACGAGGATATCGATCCCCGCCAGCGAGGTTTCGCCCGCGTCCTGCACACCGTTGCCATTGGCATCGAGATAGACATGGCCCGTCACCGTGGCCGGGAAATAGTAGCCATCCTTGCCCGCCGGGGTGCTGGTGCCTGCGACGGCGGTCACCACCGTCGGATCCGTGCCTTCACGCTGCACGGCACCCGTCGGGAAGCTGGCGTCGAGTTCCAGCACGTCCACCGTGGTGCTGCCCGGAGGCACGCTCACGGTCCAGTCACCGGTCGCATTGGTGGTGACATTCCGCACCACGCCGAGCGAGTCGGTGATGCGCACGATCACGCCCTGCAGACCGCTGTCGGCTCCGTCTTCGATGCTATTGCCGAGGATGTCGCGATACACTCGGCCGGTCAGCGTGGCCGGGATGTAGTAGCCATCGTTTCCGGCGCTCACCGTGGCATTCGGATTGGCAGTCACCGTGGTCGGATCATTGCCTTCGGTCTGCTGCGAGTTCGCAGGCGGAGACACCACCTTCGCGGTGGTCGTCCCCGGTGGCACGGTCGCGGTCCAGGTGCCATTCGCACCCGTCGTGACGGTCTGGGTAGCGTTGTTGGAATCGGTGATGAGGATTTCCGCACCGGCGATGTTCGGCTCGCCTTCCTGCTGCGTGCCATTGCCATTCGTGTCGATGTAGAGGTGACCGGTGACAATGCCCGGGCGCTCCTCGACGAAATTCGCGGGCGCCGTCGCCCCGGCATTCAGCAGCAGTGAGACACGGCGGGCCACGCCGCCATCGCTATCGGAAACAAAGAGGTAACCGCTCACCGGCGTCTGGGTCACGATGTAGTAACCCGGTGCCAGACCCGTGAAGGAGTAGCTGCCATTCGCCGCCGTGGTGGTGGTCGTGGAGACCGCATTGGCACCGTCATCCGGCAGGCCATTGCCATTCGGGTCGGTCAGCAGCGTGATCGTCACCCCGGCCATGCCCGCATCGCCGGTGTTATCGTTGTTCGTGTCCTCCAGGACCGTGCCGGCAATGGTGCCGAGGCTGGCATTCGGCACGAAGCCGAAGTCCACGGTGTTGTTCGTGACATTCGCCACCACGCTGAAGCCCTGCGTGATTACCGGCGTGCCGCGGCCACCCGCCTGCTCGCCATTGTCATCATTGTCCGTGGCATTCACCGATGCCGCGGTCGGCACGGAGGAAAGCGGTGCCGTGGCCAGCGCGCCGAAGCTGCCGAAGTTCGAAGCAGGGATATAGATGAAATACGATCCCGGCACCACATTCGCGAAGCTGTAAACGCCCCCGAGACCGGAGGTGGTCACGCGATAAGGCTGCACAGCCAGCGGATTGTCGCCGGTGCGGAAGAGCTGCAGCGTGACATTCGCGATGCCCGACTCCGTGGCGCTATCGTAGAGGCCGTTGTTGTTGATGTCCGCCCACACCAGGTTCCCGATGCTGCCGAGCGCGGTGGTGTTCGTCGTATCGAGGAAATCGTTTCCGGAGGAAGTCGCGGAAGCCGCCACCGTCACCGGGATGCGGTTGTCATTCGGGAATGTCCTGTCGCCCGTGCTGACAAAACCGGACGGATCGGTCTCGATCACCACATAGCTTCCCGGCGGGACCAGGTTGAAGGCATAGCTGCCCACCGTGGCGCTGGTCGAGGTCAGGGTGGTGGCATAGAGCGTGCCGTCGGACGGATTGCCGTCGCCATTCGGGTCGGTGTAGAGCTCGATCGTCACACCGCCGATGCCTGCTTCGACATCCGTGAGCAGCCCGTTGGCATTGGTGTCGTTGCGGACCTGCCCGGTGATGTTCGCGTAGAGCGCGGGGTTGATGTAGAGATCGAGGAAGTTGTTCCCCGTCGATGGCGTGAAGCTGGTGAGCGTCACCGCGATGCGGTTGTCATTCGCGCCATCGGTATCGGCCACGCTGTTGAAGCCGGTCGGGTCGGACTCGACCACGGCGTAGGTTCCCAGCGCAAGGCCGAGGAATTCATAGGAGCCATCCGCCGCGGTCGTGGTGACCGCGAGCAAGGTATTGTCGGACGAGTAGAGGCTCACCACCACATTCGCCAGCGGGGTGTCACCGCCGCCGAAGCCGGAGGTGCCCTTGTCTTCCAGGACGAGGCCCTTGATGCTGCCCGCCGTGGTGATCAGCGAGGCCGAGCCGCTGGTCGGAGGAACGGCATCGCCATTCGAATCCGTGGCATAGTTCACCACCGCGTTGTTCACGGCGGGGTTCGCCTGGCCCTTCACCTTCAGGGTGACAGAGATGGTCTGCGTGGCACCCACCGCCAGGCTGCCGCTGCCGGTGATGTCATTCCACAGCAAGCTGCCGGAGCCGACCGCATTCGGAGCGAGCGATGAGGAAACGTATTCGAAGGTCTCATTCGAATACATGTCTTCCAGCGGGAGATTCGGGATCGCGGTCGAGCCCGTGTTCTGCACCGCGATGCTGAAGACCACGTTTTCCCCCTTCCCTGCCGTGCCCGAGGCCGGGCTCACGACCGTCTTGGAAACGGACACGCGCGGACGCGTGACGATGACCGAGGCGGAGCTATTCGACGTCGCCGTGCCGCCGGTCGCGGTGGCATTGTTCGTCACCGTGCCGCTCACCGAGTTCGTGGTGAAGTTCACGAAGATCTCCGCCGCCTGGCCTTGCGCCAGCGGGCCGACATTCGACCAGCTCAGCGTGCCACCCGAAGCGGTGCTCGGTGCTGTGGAAGCGGAAACATAGGTGAGGCTCGCCGTCGGGAAGGTATCGGTGAGGGACACCGTGGAAAGCGCCGTCCCCCCGGTATTCACCACGCGCAGACGGAACTGGACCGCCTGCCCTGCACTCACTTGGCCGCTGGCCGGAGAGACCAGGACCTTGGTGAGCGAGATGCCATCCACCGGAGTCGCGGCAGGAACCGTCGCGGTGTCCGTGGAGACGTCGTTGGAATCCCTCACGTCCACATAGCTCACGCTGAGGGCACTGCCCGCGGGGGCGTAAAGGGTACCGTTGTTGTTCGATCCCGCGACCGTCGCGCTGGCGGGAACCGTGGCGGTGAAGACGCCGGTATTCACCCCGGTCTCGGTCAGCGTGATCGTTTCCGTGTCACCGGTGCTGCTGGTCAGCGTGACGATGACCGTTTCGACCTGTGCGGGATTCTGGTTCTGGTCGAGGTCCGTCACCCGGATCACGATCGACTCACCCGGGGCATAGGTCAGCGTGCTGGCCCCGCCAGTGGTGAAGAACTCCGTGGTCGAAGGCGTGCCGACATCCCGGAAGCTCATGTTGACCGAAGTCGAGCGCTGCGAGGTCACCGTGCCTTCGAAGCCTTCGCGCGCGGTCGCGGCGATGGAATAGGCACCCGTGGTGGATCCGGTGCGCCACACATACTCATAGGTCTTCGCGGAAGCCGTGGTGGCCACCACGTTCGCGGCGACGAGGCTGGTCGTGATGTCGTCCGCGGTTCCGGGACCATCGATCGCGAGACCCACGCTGGTGATGTCATAGGCGCCGAAGGGATCGCCCACCACCGTGCGGACATAGAGCACCTGGCCGTTGAAGGGATTCGTGACCAGCGAGCCGCCCGGATACGGCGCATCGTAAACGCCGATCGAGTCAGTATGGATCACCGTGGTCGTCGGGATCGTGATGCGCGAATTCTTGGTCGTGCTGTCGTAGTCGATCCGGAAGCTGAGACCGGCCACCGAGTTCACGATATCCAGCGAGAGCGCCTGGCCGGATGGGATCGTCACGGCACTGGACAAGGCCGGGAAACCGAAGGTCAAGCTGGTGCCGTTCTGCGTGGTCGAGTTGCTGGTGGCGACCGTGGTCGTGCCGTAGCGGAGCACCGCGCTGATCGCGGGCGTGGCCGGCATGGTGCCGGAGGCCACGGTGTAGAAAACATTGCCGCTCAGGACCGCTCCCGTCGGCAGGATCAGGTTCTCCGCAAGCACCGGAGTCTGCGTGAAGGTCAGGGAGCTGGAAGACGTCGCCGGCTTGATCGGCACGGACACCGTCGACCACGCATCATTCCCGGTGGTCCAGGAAGATGTCACGGATCCGGCCACACCGGGCTTGGTGGAAGCCACGGCCCGCACGCCATCGTTGTTCGCGGTGCCTTGGATCGCATTGTAGAGATCCGTCTGGCCCGCCGCGGAGGTCGAGGTCCGCGAGTCATCCAGCGCCATCGTGGCGTAAACGAGATCGCCCGCAGCCGCAGTCACCGCAACAGTAGCGGAGGTGCCGCTGCCCGAGTTCGCCACCGCCGTGCCCAGCGGCGTCGTCTGATCGACACCCGTAAAGGTGGTCACGCCGACATGCAGCGAGTCATCCGAAGCGATACCCGTTCCCGTCACGACCACATTCGCCGTGCCGCTCGCCGGAGCGACGAGACGCCAGAGCTGGGTCACCACTTCCTGCGTGGAGTTCCGGCTCAGCACCAGGGTCAGCGGCACGCCTCCATAAGTCACGCTGCTGATGTTGATGCCAGCCGTGCCGTCATCCTCGTAATTCAGCGCTACCAGCATCAAGCGGTTCGAACCGGTGCCGGTGGTATGCGAGACGGAAAGCGAGGAGATCGGGCCATTCGAGGAACCCGTGGTCGTCGCAGCCGCCGCGATCGTCGCGGTGCCGGAGGTGAGGTTCGCGGTGGAAGAAGTCGTCGTGTCGTTTGTGAGGACCGGATCGATACGGTCGAGGTCCTGGTCCGGGGAGCCGATGCCGTCCGCGCTCAGGTAGAGGATCTTGCTTGGCGATGGCGTGCCGATCGAAGACGCGCCGGTCGCGGTCTCGCCATACACCGGATCGGTGTAGGAAACGCTGAGGCTGTTCCCCGCGAAGACGTTCAAGGTGCCATCGTTCACGTTCGTCCCCGCGCCGGAGGAAGAAGGCAGTGCCGTGGTATTCCGGAAGATGCCGGTATTCACCCCGGTCTCGGTCAGGACGATCGACTCGTAGTCACCGGTCGTGGTGTTCCGCACCAGGACCGTGACGGTTTGCACCGTGGTGGCACTCGTGTTCGCATCCGGATCCGTCATCGTGACGTAGATGCCATCGCCCGCGTTGTACGTGGTGACGGTGGTGCCGGTGGACGTGCTGAAGGCAATCACCGCTGCCGTGCCGCCGCCAGGCACGGAGACCGTATTCGTCGAGGTCACCCCGGAGTAGCCGGTGGCGACGGTATTCGCGATCGAACCCGCGGCCACGATCGTGGCGCGGTACTTGAGGGTCGTGGTCTGGCCACGCTGCAGGACGGGCACGGTGTAGCCTCCCGCATCCAGCGGGAAAGGCGTGCCCGAGCCGCTGTCGGGGATCGCCACGCCATCACGCGTGGTACTACCCGCGACGTAGGAAATCTGCGCCGGCAAGTTGTCCACCACCACGATGTTCCCCAGGGCGACGAGGCCCGCGTTGTCCATGGTGATGGTGTATTCCAGCACGTCATTGATGCTGAGACCCGCCGGAGCGTTGTCGGTCGACGTTACCGAAGCCTTCCGCACCACTGGCACGGGGAAGCTCGGGATCGTGGTGCCGGCATCCAGATACGGATTGCCCGGACCGGCCGTGGCAGGATCCTGTCCCCACGCGCCCGCGATCAGCGTGCCGTCCGTGGTGTAGATGCGCATCCCGGTGTTATCCCTGTCGGGATCGAACAAGCGCTGCACCTGCAGGGCACCGGTCGGAAGGATCAGGTCGCACTTGCCGCCCAGCGGATCCGTCTGGGATCCCGCGCGGTCGCCATTGAAGTCCACGTAGAGCGTGGTGTTCTTCACCGGCGTCACCCATGCCGGGTTGCCATTCACGGTCGGTACCACTTCCGAGCTGCCCGGACCCCAGCCGAGGGACAGCGAGGTGGTGAGATCCGACTCCTGGACGAGGCTGAAGCCCCAGTCGTGGACATTGTTCGCCGTGGGTTTCGCGCCCACGCACTCGATCGCGTAGAAAGGCTTGGTGCTATCCGTGCCGATGAAGCTGGCACCGGAGTCCTGCGGCATCAGGTAGCGGTAGTTGCTCTTCGCCGGGATGCTGAAGGAGCTGGCACCCACGCGGGTATTCACGTTCACCGTGATCGCCGTCGTCGCCGGATTGTAGAGGAAAACGTAGGCATCATCGCCATCGGTCGCCGTGCCCACCGGGCTGTAGTAGCGCGTCCCCCACTGCGCCGTCGGTGCCACCGTGTACCAGCGGGTTTCATAGTTGCCGCCGATGTCACCGGTGATGATGTCCACCTGCACCGGCTTCGTGGCAGTGACCGTCGCCCCCTTCAGGAGACCACGCTCCAGATAGTAGGTCTCGCCTTGGCCCAGGACCACCGTGGCATCCACCGAGCCGTTGCCGTCCTTGTCGATCTGCACCGATGTGCCCGGCTGCGAGGCCTGCACGAAAAGCGAGCACAGCTCGAACATCGAGGCCGTCAGCGGCGTCGGGAAAATCTCATCTTCCCCCACCGGGATGATGTAGCTCGTGCCCCAGTCGATCGTCGAATACACTTCCGTGGCATCCGCCAGCACCGCGCCAGGTGTGGTGGCCCAGGAAGAACGCGACATCACGATGCCTCGCGTGGCACCCACGCGGTCGCGACCATCATACAGGAAAGCCGTCGGATTGCGCGGCAGCACAATGCTATTTCGCAAGGCGATCACGGTGCCGGAATTCAGACCTACGGGATCCGTCGTAAATCCGGGCGGCTTGCCATTTGCATCGTTGCCATCACCCCAGACCTGGGTCGTCGATTGCACCGGATTGTCCAGGCTCACTTCGTAGCCGTCCTCCCAGTGGTCATAGACGATCTTGGTCCCGGAGACAGCGGCCACCATCGACACGGTGGTGTCCATCGTGGTTCCGGTGTTGCTGGCTAAGGCTACGAAACTCTGCCGGATCTGCGCTTCCGGCATGGGGACGTAGTATTCCTGAACGATGGTTTGGGAGGAAGCTGACAAGATCCCCGCGAGTGCAAGGAACGGCTGGATCAGCTTACGGGCTCCGGTGAGGGCAGTCCGGTTTCTCATGGGGTGGCGCTAAAGGCCCGCCGACAGTGCATCCTCCGCTGAGTACGGATTCCGCTTCTCCGGAAATGCTCCGCGCATTTCCAGCTTTCTCCTGAGGGACGAACCTATGTGTGGGACATTTAGCAGCGTCGTTCAGGAGGATCCACTTCCCGGAAGTGATGAACAACGCGCCAATGCTCTACCTAGCTTTTTGTAATCGTCAACCCAGAGAGATCAAAAGGAGTACTTAATCTTCAAATACCCCTATACGATTTTTGCGCAGAGGCTCAAAAGGTTGCAAAAAGCCCCACAAAAAGACCGACCTAGAAGCTGGCACCCGGATTGCGTGAAGCTTTGCATGCAATACCGACTCATTCTCTGGCGCGAAGAACGGGAAGATTCCGAAGGTCCCCTCTGGGAGGAAATCTCCACAAAACCCTTCCCCCGCTTCGAGCAGGGCGATCTCATCGCTGCCATCCAATCCCTACCCAAGAAGCCGGACGAAATCTTCGTCGTCTCCCGCGTCGAGTACCGCTTCGAAGGCATCGGCCCCGAGCGCCAGGCCTCCCAGAACATCTACTTCAAGATCCAGCTCGGCGGCCTCTCGAACTGATGCATCCTGCGCAGCTCCCGCGCAGATTGCAGGGCATCCAGCATCGGACCCCTCCATCGCGAAGCGCTGGCCGTTTTGAGGATTGATGATTGGAAGATTGATGATTTCCCCGCTCACGGCAACTCCCGCCCGCCCGACAGCTTCCACTTGAGCAGAGGCAGGACGACCTTGCCGATACCCTGCGCTGCCGGATGAACCCCGTCCGGAACGTAACCCTGAAAGGAGGCAAGATCGTCCTGCTGCAAGGCAGCCCAATTCGGGTGATGATCGATGAGGAGCAGCCCTCTCTCTGCCGCCACCTCCCGGTACATCTCGTAATAGGCCGCCAGATTGGGACGCAGGGTCGCGGAGGCATTGCTGCCTGTCGGGGAGTTCCAGACCGTGTTCATCGTCTGGAGGATGATTTCCACCGCGGGGTTCTGCGCTTGGATCGAATCGATCATGCTCAGGAGATTCGTGAGCGCTTGGGCGACGGAGAGCGAGGGCGTGCCATCGCTGTAGAGGAAGGCATCATTCATCGCGAATTCGATGAAGACCGTGTCGGGGTGATGCGCCAGCACCTTGGTCGAAAGCTGCGCCACTCCTTCCGCCGAGTTCTTTCCGCTCAGCCCGCTATTCACCACCGTGAGAAGCCCGGGATATTTCGTGGAGAGCCATGAATCCATCCCCCCGACCCAGGCACCGCTGGCCGTGAGGCTGGTGCCATAGACCACCACCTTGCGCGCCTGTCCCGTCGCGAGCGCGGTGACCAGGGAAGAAGCCTTCGCATCGAGGGCCACGCGGAAAAACTCACGGTTCTTCCCCGCCGGCATCGGCAGCGCATAGCTGGCAAAGGGACTGGTTCCCTCCGGCGGCCAGATCGAGAATGGAAGATGGTAGCTGTTAGACCCCGCCGGCGAAAGCATCGGATGGCTGATCCGCAGGTCATAGATGCTCTCCTCGCCGAAGAGCCCGAAGTAAGCCGGATGCCCCTTCACCGCAGTGATGAAACTCTCATCGGACACATAGGGATCCATCCCGAGTTCGAGCTCTCGTCCGTCGCTCAAGCCATCACCATCGGAATCCGCCGCCGGATCCATCGCGGAGAATCCCACCGCATCGGCGATCACGTAGCCGCCCGTCCCCGTCGTCTTGAGAATCACCCCTTCCCCGGGCGAGCCATTGAATTGGTAAAGCCCGAGCGGATTCCACTTCGCGCCATTCGAGCGCTGATCGACAGTCACCGTCGAGACACCACCCGCGTGATGGATTTCCACCGGAACATTCGCGGCCCGGTTCGTATGCGCGGTCCAGCGCAGCGATACCCGTTGGTGGCCGGAAAGACCGGCGGGCAAGGCATAGCGCACCTGCTTGCTCCCCTGCCCGCTGTTGTCGTTGTGAATATAGTCCGCACCGACAAAGCCCGCGGTGCTCGTGCCCGAAATCCAATCGCCCGTCACCGAGACCAGCGCGGCATCCGTGTTGTCCACCACCGAGGTCGGTGCCCCGACCACCGGTTCCCCCAGCGCCTGCTGTGCCGCGAGCAATAGCGGCCGCAGCTCCGGATACGAAATCGCCTGCACCGCGATGTTCTTGTCGATCGCAAGGGAAGCCGCGATCGATGCCGATTGCGACAAGCCCATAAACACCGGCTCCATGCGGATCGAGCCGAAGGCCATGTGCGAGGCCGAGATGCTCCACGGCACCAGCAGGTTCGTGCACTCGCCCGCACGCGGGATGATCGAGCGATAGGAAACCGGATAGGGATTCGCCAGCGGAAGCTGGATATCCCCCTCGTTCTTCACCATGCCATCCTTCACATGGCGCTGCACGTGGTGCGAATCCATCGCGTAGGCGGCCAGCCCCACCGAATCCGGCGCGATGAGTTCGCCGGTGCAGTGATGCTGGTTCATCACGTAGTCCGAGACCATGCGCCGCGCCTCGCGGACGTAGAGCTGCCACGGCCAGTTGCCATTGTCCGTGAATTCATCCGCAGGCAGGCCCCAGTTCGCATGGTTGTTCCGGATCGAAGCCGGCACCCGCGGATGATTCTGGAGCGTCCACAGCAGCCCGCGCTGCCAGTTCTCATGCTGCTTGGCCAGCGCCAGCCGCGCATCGTGACCCAGCGTCGTCCAGTCCCAGTCCGCGCCGTAGTTCTTGCCGATGAAGTCGGTGGAGATGCCACCGGTATTGTTCGAGTCCGTCTTCCGGTTCGGCATCAGGTCCAGCTTGAAGAAGCCCGTGGTCTGTCCGGCCTCGATCGAACGGAAAAGCAGCTCATAGTCCGCCTCATTATAACCCGGAGGCTGGGCGACCATCACGCGATTCGCCGCAACGTCCGTCAGCACCATGCGGAAGCAATACGCCTGCAGGCGGCGATCACTGCTGCCATCGGTCCCGCCGGAGCTCGCATTCACCCCGGGCAGCAGGCCGCTCGCCGCATTGCCGGGGACCACATAGGGATCGATGTCGTCGCGCAGCTGGTTCTTCGTCGCCCCTGCTGCCTGGATCCCGTTCACGGTCTCGCCATGCGTTGCGTTTGCCTCACGGCCCACCGTGAAGCTGACACCGGCGCCGGGCAACAGGTCGCCCTCGTAGCTCGCATCGATGAACATCTTCCCGCCGAACTCGCGGCCATCCTCCAAGCGGATGTGCGAGATCTTGCTACCGCCCATCACCACGCCGTCATCCAGATCCAGGCGACCGGTCACCAGCGTGACACTTTGCTCGGACAGCAGCTGGGTAAAGACCGCCTCTGCCACCTTCGGCTCGAAGACCGAGGCGATCTCAAGCGTGGCATTCAGCGCCGGACTCCCTTGCCCGGCATTCCCGAAGCTTTCGCGGCTCTGCCAATTCCACGCCGACCCCTGCTGATAATGCAGGTACAGGCGATGGTAGAACTCACGGCTGAGCCCGCCGAGGATCGCCGGGTTCCCCAGATCGGTCCAGCCGAGGCCGCTCGTGGTCAAGCCGCCGAGATGCGCCGTCGGGGAGACCAGCACCACGCTTTTCCCGGATCGGGAAGCCTGCACCGCCGCCACCACCCCTCCGGAGGTGCCGCCGTAAACGACCACGTCATGCTGGGATGGGACTGCTGAAGCCGGATGCGCGAACAGGACGGCACCAAGGGAAAGGATGAGACGGTGGTTCAAGGCGTGTCGAGATGAAGGCGAAGGAAAAGGCTGGAAGGCGGCGTGGCGATCGGCTCTTGGACCGATTCGAGCACGAAGCCATCCGGACGAATGAGATCGAACGAGTATTCCACCGAGGTCCCCGAAACGGAGACCACGGGCCGCCGCAACTTCACGTCGTAGATTTCGTCCGGCGAACGTAGGCCGAACAATGCGGCATTCGCTCTCACCGCAGCGATGAACCGGGCATCGGAAGCATAGGGATCCAGCCCCAGCTCTTCCTCCTGTGCATCGGTCAAGCCGTCGCCATCGTGATCCGGATTCGCCGCCGGGACATACGGCATCACATCCGCATAGCTGCTGCCCACCCGCAATTCGTCCACCAGGCAGGCGCGGCCATTCTGTCCGGCGATGCGGACGCGGTCGAACTGCAGGCCATCGATATTCAGAGAGGCATGCGGCGCTACGGGCTCCGCATCCAGCGGTGGATTGAAGAAGACATCGATGCGGTCCTGCGCGGGATCCCCGCCCCCGCCATCCGGCACCAGATGGATCACCGCGAGCACCGTCTTCCCGAGGGTCGTGGGGAAAGACGGCGAGTTGATGGTGCCGCCACCGCGGCGGGTCAGGCGCAGGTCCTTGCCGTTCGCATGCTCGATCGCGAAGCGCGCTTCGGCATTGGTCAGGCCATTGTCATAGAAGGAAACCCCCACGAAATCCGTGGCCGCATTCTGCGGCTGCACCAGCACGGAGATCCACGCCTCGCCATCGCGATCCCCCGTCTCGCGGGAGCTGATCGTGGTGACCGCCGTGCCATCCGCCGTATTGAGCGCGGAGCCGCTCGTGACCAGAGTATTCCCGATCTCGTCGGAAAAGGTCAGGCTGCCCGGGGTCACGACCACCGGATTCGTCCCGGCCCATGACGTGGTCCAGCCGCTTCCCGCGCCGCCGGCCAGATCGCCGTCCGGATACTCGAAGTTGTCGTGGATCTGGAGATCGCCCTTCGCGGCGCTCCCGCCTAACAGAAGCACGGCACCGAGTGTTTTGATGATTCTCGCGTTCATGGGCTCAAGGGGTATCAAAGGTGACACGGAGGAAGTTCTTCCCCGCGGGCAGCGCCACGGAGGGAGAGAAGGTATCCAGCTCCGACCAGCTCGACAGGTTCGTGCTGCGCTGGACCTCGAAGGTGAAGCCCACCGGATCTTCCGCGGTCTTCGGCAGGATGATGCCACCCTTTCCCTGGCTCAGGATACTGGAGGAACTGAAGAGCCCGAAATACGCCGGGTTCGCCTTGATCGCGGCGATCAGCGCGGTGTTCGGGGTAAAGGGATCAAGCCCCAGCACCGTCTCCTGGTTATCGGTCAGCCCGTCGCCATCAGTATCGGGATCACCGCCCACGGTGTGCGGGCTGACATCGGCGAAGGACGAGCCGATCCGGAACTCATCGATGAAGAGCGTGGCTCCATTCTGCCCCGCGATCCGGATCGTATCAAAGTCGAGGTTCGCGGACTGGATGCTCGCATCCGGCACCGATGGCGTCGCCGAGAACGCCGGATCGATGAAAGCCTCCACCTTGTCCGCGCCGCCCGTGCCGCCACCCTCGATCAGATGGAGCACCACGAAGTGCGTGCTCCCGAAGATTCCCCGGTGCGTGCTGGCGTTCGCACCGCTCACCGAGTTCCCCAGCGTGATCGTGGCACTGGTATCCACGCTCGTATTGCTGATCGCAAACTGCGCCGCTGATCCCCGGTAGAAGGTGATCCCTTCGAACAGCGAATTGCTCGCCGGCAGTTGGTAAAGGAAGGAGATCCAGACATCGCCCAGCGGACCATTCGCCACCGTGCGGAAGTTCCGCGTGGTCGCCGCGCCGGTCGTTTCCATTCCGAGGCCGGAAACATCCAGCACATTCCCCAGCGAGTCCGTGTACGTCATTCCTGCCGCGGAAGCCACTCCGGAGTCACCGTCCTGGGTCCAGCCGGCATTCCAGCCGCTCCCGCCTTCCTCCGCAGTGATGGCGGCGGAAGCGGGATAGTTGAATCCTTCGTAAACGAGCTCGGCTGCGTGCAGTGGCAGCAGCGTGGCGAGCATGAGGCATCTTATCGGGTTATTCATCTTTAGAGGGGTGAGGCCGGAGTGAACGGCCACGTGGGATCAAGGGGGAATCGCCCGCTCAAATGCGGCGGCGGAAAAGGAAAAGCAGGCCGATGGCACCCAGCATGGCCACCGATGGCTCGGGCACGATCTGCACGGAGTTCAGGAAGCCGCGGCGCTCCACCGCATCATTGCCTCCGTCCACGGCGAGGAAGAAGGATTGGCCCGCCTCCGTGATGGTGAAGTTGATCGCCAGGTAATTTTCATCCTGCGTGAAGCTGGTGTACTGCCCGGCGTAGCCTGCCGTGGCGTAGCCCGTATTGGCCTGCACCTGCGCGGTCAGGGAAGAAAAGGTGAAGTTTGCCGCCGTGGCACCCACGCTCGAATAAACGTTCATGGCCAGGCTCGCGGGATTCGTGTTCGTGTTCCGCGCCATCACATAGGCCACGTAGTCGCCCGTCGCCAGGCCGTCCAAACGCATCCCGATCGCCGTGCCCGTTACCGCGGCCGTGCCACCGCCGAAAAAGCCGTCCCTGCCCGCCGCGGTGCTGCTACTATTGTCACCGTAGATCGATCCCGTCCCGAGCAGGCTCTGCTGGTTGGGGATCGCCCCCCCAGTCCCGGCCAGTCCCAGGTTTCCCACGTTGAGGCCGAAGTCGATGACACCGCTGCCACCCGAGGTCTCCTGCCCCAGGTCCAGCGTCAGCGCGCTCGCGCTGCTGCCATCCGCATAAAGCAGGTCCGTGCGGTTGGCCGAGGTGCTGACCGTGTTCCAGGTCGTCTGGCTCGCCGGGACTCCGCCCTTGGCGTGGCCGGGACTCAGCGTGAGATAAGGAGCCGCGACCACCGAGTTCGACGCCGGGGCACCGAAGTCGAGCATCAGGTTTGCGGAGAAGACCGGAGCGCTGCACAGGGACAGCCCGGCACCAGCGAGGCGCAGGAGGGATTTCATTTGGGTTTTTTGATTCAGGGCGTCCCCGCGAACGGCGGTGGACGAATCAGGGATTCCCGCTTGAATGGCGAAAGGGCTGCGCGACTTAGCAACGCGACCGGAAAAAATTTCTCCCGCCTGCTAATTTTCCGCCCCTTTCCCTCATTCTAAAGGGAAACCCGAAACAATGCCCGAGCAGCCGCCACGCATGCCCCAGGATGAAGCACACACCGCCGCAGTGCAGGGGCTCTTCCTGCAATTCCAGCCGGCGGTCCGCGGCTATGTTCTCTCGATGATCCCGGACTTCTCCTTGGCCGATGACGTGATGCAGGAAATCTTCATCGTCGTGACCCGGAAGGCCGCCAGCTTCGAGATCGGCACCAGCTTCCCGGCATGGGTAAAAACCATCGCGCGCTTCAAGGCGCTCGAAGCCATCCGCGCCGGACGCAGCCGCTGCGAAACCCTCTCCGAGGAGGTCCTGCAGGCCCTCGGCGCGGAGCGCAGCGAATTCCACGGCGACACCGACGAACGCCTCGCCCTGCTCGCCGCCTGCGTGCAGGAACTCGCCCCGCAGGCCCGGCGCTCGATCGACCTCCGCTACAAGCAGGACCACCTCCCGCCCGAAATCGCCGGCCTCATGGGCTGCACCGTGCAGTCGGTAAATGTCACGCTCTCGCGTGCCCGCTCTTTCCTCCGCGAGTGCGTGCTGCGCAAGATGGACGCGGCCAAGCCCTGACCCCTTCTCCATTCCATGTTCGACGAAGCCAGACTGGAGCGACTGATCTCCGCCTACCTCGACCAGGAGTTGACGGCAGACGAGAAGCGCGAGCTTGAGGAAATGCTCCTCGCCTCGTCGCGCGCGCGGGAAATCTTCCTCGATCGCGCGAACTGGCACGGCCTCCTGCGCGAACACGCCCTGCAGGGCCAGGCCGCCCTGCTGATGGATGAGGAAGCACCCGCTCCCTCATCCTCTGCGCCCCCCGATCCCGCGCCGAAGAAGATCATTCCCTTCCGTCGCAAGGCCGCGTGGCTCGTTGCCGCCCTCGCTGCCTGTGTCGCTCTCGGCTGGTGGCTCCTTCCCCGCCCTGCGGCGGAGAAGCGGGGCATCGTGAAAAGAGGAAAAGGCACGGAGCACGTCGCCCTCCTCGCCCAGGCGATCGGTGTCACTTGGGAAGATGGCAGCAGCAGCTTCGGCACCGGCTCTGCCTTGCCAAGGGGCTGGGTGAAAATTTCAAGCGGCACGCTGCGGCTCGATTTCTACAGCGGCGCCCGCGTGATCCTGGAAGGCCCCGCATCCCTCGAGCTCCTCTCGCCCGACCTCGCGCGACTGGAGAAAGGCAAGCTCACCGCGCGCGTTCCTCCTCCGGCGGAAGGCTTCACCGTGATCAGCTCGGACCTCCGCGTCGTTGATCGCGGCACGGAGTTCGGCATGAATGTCAGCGGCACCAATGACTGCGAGGTCCACGTCTTCGATGGCGAGGTAGAGTTGCAGGGAGAACTGCCCGCCACCGCGGAGAAAGCCCTCTACCAAGGCAATGCCGTGTCCATCCGTGAGGGCCGCTGGACCAGCATGCCGGCGGATCGGGGCTCCTTTGCGGATCCCGCCGCGGTGCTCACCGCTGCCGTCCGGGAGAGCGAGGCGCAGCTCGCCGCGTGGCAAAAGGACTCGCTCGACTATCGCAGCCTGCCGGACCTGAAGGTCTACTTCGATTTCGAGGGCCTGCATCCCGGGGACCAGGTGATCCCGAATCTCGCCGCCGGTGCGGATGAAAGCTCGAATGGCACCGTCATCGGCTGCGATCCCCTGCCTGGTCGTTGGCCGCGGAAAGGTGCGCTCGGCTTCGCCAAGACCAGCGACCGCGTGCGCTTCCGCGCCGATGGCACCACGCCATCGCTCACCCTCCTCGCGCGCGTCCGTGTGGATAGCCTGCCGCAGAGCCACAATCACCTGCTCTCGATGGCACCGGAGAGCGTCGGCGAGGTCCACTGGAAGATCGACCAATCCGGCTGCCTCGTCCTCGGCGTGCGCGCGGAGGCAAAGCTCGCCTCCGATTCATGGGAACGCCTCACCAGCCCCCGGATCGTGACCGAGCAGGACTTCGGCCGCTGGATGCAGCTCGCCACGGTGATCGATGGATCCACCGGCACGATGAAGCATTTCGTGAATGGCAAGGAGATCGCCTCCGGCAAGATGGCCCGCCGTCCCGCAATCCAGCTCGGCCTTGCGAACCTCGGGAACTTCGATGCCTCCGCCCCGGAGTTCCAGACCAACATCGTTCGCAGCTTCAACGGACGCATCGATGAGTTCGCCATCTTCACCCGGGCCCTCGATGCCTCGGAAATCGCCGCGATCAAGTAAGGTCTCCACCACGATCAAGGGTCCGGCACATGCCGGATCTTCGTGAGGTAGCGGACCAGGCTGGTGACCTGCTCATCGGTGAGGGTTTCATGTCCCGGCATGTCCGTGCCGGGGATGCCGAACTTCACCACCCGCGCGAT
The DNA here is from genome assembly GCF_012913485.1 of Luteolibacter luteus. Classification (GTDB taxonomy): domain Bacteria; phylum Verrucomicrobiota; class Verrucomicrobiia; order Verrucomicrobiales; family Akkermansiaceae; genus Haloferula; species Haloferula lutea. The sequence continues at coordinate 150,406 of NZ_CP051774.1, forward strand.
CCGATCCTCCCGTCCCGTCCCTCCCGCGGTCCAGGCGAAGGGGCCGAGATCAAGATTCGTCGGGCGCTTCGCGAAGGAGCTTGCGAGCTTCCCGTCACCATGTCCTTCGGAACCATGGCAGACCGCACAGTGCCTCTCGAAGAGCTTGCGCGGACCGGGCAGCGGCCCCTTCGCCCGGGGTGACCAGTGGTCCACCTGCTCTTTCCTCGCGGCATAAAGTTCCGCCGGACGATCTTGAAGGAAGGCGATCAGGTCATCACCCCGCCCATCGGCGAAGAGATGCGGATAAGCAGGCATCGGCGAGCCTTCTACGAAATCGCGCGGATTCAGGAAGTGAAGCTTCATCCAGGCCGCGGAGCGCCGCAGCCCCGCATTGCTTAGATCGGGCCCTTGGCGGCGGTTCCCGATCAGGACCGGCTTCTCCGCGAGGACTCCGGCAGTCGGAACCGCAGGTCCCCAGAGAAGTTCATCGCTCGTGTCTGGCCTCACGTAGCGCGAGTGGCAGTGGATGCAGCCTTCCGCCACGTATACCTGTCTCCCGCGTGCCACTGGATCCAAGGACATGCGCGCGGGCGATTGGAACATCCAGGCAATCGCCACGATCGTTGCCACCGCAGCACTGTTCCGCCAGCGGCTCCATCGGAAAAGGAACACACCCAGCACGACCACCGCCGCCGCGATCAGGAATTCCACCGGCAGCCGCTTCAGCGTCTGCACCATGCCGATCCCATTCGCGGAGCCGAACCATCCCGCGATCCCATAAACCCACGCCGCTCGCCAGCCGATACGCCGCGCATCGCCATCCGAGAAATACCCGGGCCACGCGACCAGGGCCGTGGAGTACAACGAGACACCAGCCGGATAAAGCCAACCCGCCACCGCCAGCGATGACCCGCTGCCAGCCGCCAGCGCCGCCATGCTCAGGAGCGCCCAGCCACCGACGATGACCCAGCGGAAGCGATCCCGCAGCAGCAGCCCCGCAAGCACCGCGACTGCGAAATGGATCCCCGCATTTCGCCACAGCATGGCATTCCCCCAAGTGCCCGCCTTAAGCTCCGGGCTATGCTGGATCACGAAGAAGGCCGCCGAGTCCAGCCACACCAGAGCCGTGAAGGCTGCGATCACTGCCACCGGCTTCGGGATGCGGCGATGCGTTACGGTACTCTCCGGGAGGTCGATCCGTGATGGCACCAGCAAGCACCCCGCCAATGCAAAGGCCGCCCCTGCGAGCGCTTGGGTTGCAGGCGTCGCTGTGAATACCACCGGGAGATTGCAGAGCGCGTAACCAAGCCCGGTGCCGAGCCCCGTCCATGCCAGGCCACACCAGCGCGGCAGGAAGCCCGCGAGACACACGGTCATCGTCCCGATCGCCGCTCCGGCTGTTAGTGACACCGCAAGCGCCGCGGGCATCGATCCCGCCCACGGGGCCCCTCCGGCCGCTGCTGCCGCGATTAGGAACGAGGCCCTGAGCAGAGCGACAACCGCACCCCGGCGCGCGACGGTAAAGCCGGCCGCGATTCCCGCGATCGCCATGGCTCCCAGACATGCCTTCTCGCCGCTACCCGTGATCCCGTGCGCGCGGATCAGCTCGATCCATGCGAACTGCGCGAAGATCAGGAAATGGCCATACACCATCGCCACCACGCCCGCCGCGCGCAGCGGCATGCTCAGCCCGCCGTTTCCTTCCACCATCCCGCCCGCAAGCCCGCGATCTGCACTGCGGCCACCACCAGATCCGTGGCCGCCACCGTGAGCCATTGGCCCGGCATCATTCCCGTGAAGATCTTCACCAGCAGGAAGATCCCCACCATGCTCCTCACCAGCGCCGTGAAGCGCCACACGGTCTCCGCCACCAAGCCGCCCTTCATTGCGAGCATGTAGGAAAGCCCCACCGCTCCCACGAACACCCCGATCCAGCCGAGATACTCGGGGGGCACTTGGCCGGGGATCTTCAGCAAGCTCATCACCCAGGCGGGAGAAATAACCAGCAGCAGCCCGGTGATCGCGTCCATCGCGCCCACCGCGATGTTCCAAGGGTAGCGAATGCTCTTCATGATCGGATTCGGATTCAGTGTCGCGGCGTCGCATGGAACTCGCTCGCCAGGTCAGCCACCAGTGGAGCGAGGAAAGCAGCATGATCACCCCGCAGCCGGCACGCAGCATCAGGGCGAGGGTCCGCCACCACGGGTGGCTGATCATCCATGAGGGATCTCCACCTTCCGCCCAGCCGCTCGCAGTCAGGACGGAGATCATTCCAAAGGCCGCGATCTGCCACGCAAACGCGGAGAGTTCATTGCCGAAGCGGTCTCCCAGCAAGCGCAGCAGCAGCACGCAGAAGGAGGTGGTGAAGCCCGCCATCGCCAGGTGCGAATGAGCCACCAGTGCCTGCGTGAATTTGATCCGGTCCAGCACGCCCGGCAGGAAGGCAAGGAAGCCGGTCAACACCAGCAAACCCCACCAGAAAAACACGGGCAGCCGCCACAGCCGCGAATCCTCGGCCCATTTCCGCCTGCGCCAGTCCCGCATGACCACGAAGGGCCACGGCAAGAGCATCGCCATGCTGAGGATCTGGAGGAAATCGCGATGCGTCCCGCCGCGATATTCAGCGATGCCGCAGACCACAGCTGAAAGGATGGCGTAGCCGATGGCCAGCTTCGGCAGTTTACCGTCCGGACCTTTCACCCCGCAGACCCTCGGCAGCAGAAAAAGCAGGAAGACCACCACCAGCGTGGAGCCGAGCAAGCTCGCTCCGGTAGGCCCGCCGGATGCAGGATTCACCGGCGGATAGACCGCGGGCGAGGCAGCATGCCACAGCGCCCATGGCACGAAGAGCAGGGCCAGGAGCGCAGCACCGGAAGCCCGGCGGTTCCGCATCGGGATGCCTGCCGCCGGCTTCATCCATGCCGCGGCCAGCACCATCCAGAGGAACACCAGCGCCGCCATCAGCCCGGCGAGAGGCCCGCCCTGCCAATCGAGGAACACCTTTCCCGAAGAGCCACCGCCGAGCCATGAAAGGCAGCCCAGCACCAGCGCCGCCGTCCATCCCCAGCTCGCGGCCCCGGCCCATCTACGAGATACATCGTAGCAGGAGAGCAGCCATGCCACCAGCGGCAGCGCCGTCCACCCGTAGAGCATCCCGTTCAGGTGCACCGGCACCCAGCGCCCATAGGTCCACTCTCCCGCCTGCAGCTCTGGAAAGAGCAGCAGCAGCGAAAAGCAGAGACCGGCGAGATTCGCCGCCACGAGCCAGCCCAGCGCATGACGGCCCGCCGTCATGCCGCTTGTCCGGAGATGATCCTGCCATCCCGCATCCACAGCACGCGGTCACAGCGCCGCGCCAGCTCGGCATCATGCGTGGCCATCACCAGCGTCCGCCCTTTTTCACGCACCATCTTGAGCAGCATGGAGAAGACCATCTCGCGGTTCGCTTCATCGAGCGCTCCGGTCGGCTCGTCCCCAAGCAGCAGGTCCGGTTCATTCATCAGGGATCGCACCAGCGCACCGCGTTGCCGCTCCCCCCCGGAGAGTTCCCGCACCCGCTGTTTGAGCCGGTGGCTCACGCCAGTGCTCTCGGCCAGCACCGCCAGCCGCTCCATCGCTTCCGCGCGCTTGCCCCCTGCCGCCACGACGGGGATCAGACAATTCTCCTCAAGCGTCAGGTCCGCATTCAGGTGATGCAGTTGGAACACGAAGCCAACCCGATCCCGCAGCAGGTCCACCCGCTCGCGCTCGGCCTTCAGCAGGCTGCCCGCCGTGCGGACCGATCCGCGGTCGGGATCCTCCAGTCCCGCGATCACATTCAGCAGTGTCGATTTCCCACAGCCGGAGCTGCCGCAGAGCGCGACCGTCTCTCCTGCCCGCACATGCAGGTCCACGCCCTTCAAGACCTCGACCCGTCCGCGGTCGAAGCTCTTCCACACATCATGTATCTCCACCATGGTCCTGTCTCCTTTCATTCAAATCGAAGTGCCTGGGCAGGCTTTAGCCGCGCGGCATACCACGCCGGATAAAGCGCTCCCGCCAATGCCGTCCCGAGGGCGAAGGCCGCCGCCCCCGCGATCTCCTGCCAGCCGATGCTCGGCTCGATGTATCCCTGCAACTGAGGCACCATCTTGAGCAGCCTCAGCCCGGCAAGACTGAGGAAGCATCCCGCCACGATCCCGAACGCACACACCGCGAGCGATTCTCCGAAGATCATCAGCGCCACCTGCCCGCGCGAGAACCCACAGACCCGCGCGATGGCAATCTCCTTGATCCGGCTGAAGACGGAAAGGATCATCGTGTTCGTCACGCTCAGGCCGCCTAACAGGAAGGCACAGCCGCCCACCACCCACGCGGTGATCTTGAGAATCTTGAACTGCGAGTAGCTGCGGCTGAATTCTTCATTCTCCAAAGCCGTCAGCGCCGGATGCTTCGCCTGGATCCACTCCTTCACCTCGCCCGGCGCGTGTCCCTTCTTCAGGGCCACCGTGACCACCGAGCTGAAGCCCTCCTTGTGGAAGGCCTCCTGGCAGGCGGGCAAGGGCATGAAGACGCCGCCATTCTCGAAGCCATTCTCCATCCGCACCACACCCGCCACGCGATGTTTCCGCTGCCCTAGCTGCACCTCGTCGCCGGTGGCCGCATTCAGGAAGCCCGCCGCGCGCTCGCCCAGCACCACGTCCGGGGAATCATCACGGAAGGCCGCGGCACTTCCCGATAGCCACTCCGCCTTCCGCAGGCGGCCATCCTCCGCGCGGATCCCGAAGCAAGTGACCACGGGGCGATCCGGCGCGGTCACGATCGCGAAGAGCACTGGCTGTGCTTCCTTCACGAAGGCTTGCTGTTCCAGTTCCTCGGCCAGCGAGATCGGCACGTTGCTGAAGAAAAGGTCCGAGACATTTTTCTCGAAGACCACCATCTCCGCGTCGCTGCGCAGGATCCTCTCGAACATCGTCACGGCACCTCCAAGCAGGCCGACCACGCTCAGCATCGTCGCGACCCCCAGGGCGATCCCCGCCGCGCCAATCGAGGTGCGCACCTTGTGCCGGTGCAGGTTCGTTAAAATAAGACTCCAAAGTGACATGCCTCTCAACTCCCCTCCTAGATTGCTTCCTTGATCCCCTTCGGCAGGATGGCAGGTGCCGTCACCCGCAGGGCATCCAGCATTCCCCAGCGCGTCGCATCTCCCGGTAGCGCGCCTTGCACCCGGTCCCCGACTTCGACCAAGCGGCTGAAGCGCGCCAAGGCCGCGTCCAACCCCTCGGCTGCCACTAGGTTCGGTCGGCCTAACAGCTCATCGCGGCCCGCCGATTTCCCGGTCTCTTCCGCCGTGGCGGTGACATCCTTCAGATCATCCGCTGCTTGATAGGCCAGCCCGCGCAAGAGGGCGAGTCGGTCGAGCAAGCGGATCTCGCGCTCGCTCGCACGTCCGCAGAGCGCGGGCAGCACCAATGTCAGCCGCAGCAGGGCTCCGGTCTTCCGCGCGGCGACTTCCGCCACCTCCGCCGGGCTCTGCTCCTGCCGCCAGCCAGCCAGATCATAGGCCTGCCCGCCGGTAAGCCCATCGGGGCCCAGGCATTGGTCGATCAAAGAGCCAGCCCTCGCCCGCCGCACCGCGGACGATCCCTGCATGCCCTGCCACAGCAGCCCGTAGCCGCGATTCACCAGCGCCAGTGCCGCCAGCACCGCGATGCCTTCGCCATGGGTCACGTGCAGGCACGCCGCACCGCGCCGCAAGCGCGCATCATCCATCGAGGGCAGATCATCGAAGACCAGCGAGGCGGTGTGAAGATACTCCAGCCCGCAGGCGATCGCCCGCGCGGACTCCTCCACCAGTCCCATCTCGATCCCGACCAGATAAGCCGCCACCGCCCGCACCAGCGATCCCGGCCGTGCCAGCAGATCCCCGATCGCCGCCGCCAGCCGCGGCTCGCGCACCGGCCCGATGCCCCGACGAAAGCACGTCGCAAGCAATTCCCGCGCGCAACCTGTCCGCCGCTTCCACCACATCATGGCATTCATGCTTCCGGGTCAATTCACACGTCCCACCAAGTGAAACCGGATGGCAAGCTGCGGATCCACCTTCATCACCAGCATCGTCGAGATGATCGGCAGCTTGAAGTCCTCGTAGTTCATCGTGGCCGTGCCATCGATCGTCACCCAATCGCCATCCTTCGTCGCGGTGTAAGGAAAGGAGATCGTCTTTGAAACACCATGGATCGAAAGGGTCCCTTGCGCATACTTCGTCCCTTTGGCATCCCAGCTCTTGTCAAATTTGAAGCTGCCCACGGGCCCGCCGCCACCGAGCCACTTGATCATCTCCTGATCCCGCTTCTTCTCTCCGGTCTTCAGCTTGGAGAACTCCCAGTCGAGCTTCACCGCGGAAGGGGTTAGTGAACTTTCATCGCCATCCACATCGATGTCGTAGTCGGACAGCGTGCCGGTGAAGGCATGTCCCGTCGCCTTTGCATCCACTTGGATGCGGCTCTTCGCCTTGTCCACTTTCAGGCTGCCCGCAGCTGCCGGCAACACGCAGAGAAGGCACGCGGCAATCGCCGGAAATCGATTCGCTTTCATGGTCGTTAGATCGGACTTCTCAGGTTAAGCGTCACTCGCCAAGCTTCTGCTTGCCGAATCATTCAATTTCGCTATATTCTCATTCACAGCAAGTTACAAATGAAAATCATTCTCAACAAGCGCTGTTCCGCCCTGCTTCTGGCAGGCCTCTTCATCCTGCAACCGGCCCATGCCGACCCCTATGCCAAGGGCAGCAAGATCAAGCCCTTCCAAGCGAAGGACCAGCATGAGCAAGCGTTCAGCTTCGATGCTAAGACCACCCGCTTCCTCATGGTTAGCCACGACATGGACACCGGGAAGAAGGCCAATGGAGTGCTCACCACCTTGGGCAAGGACTATCTCTCCGGAAAGAAAGCCGTCTACATGGCGAACATCCACGGCATGCCCGGCATCGGCCGGACCTTCGCGCTGCCCAAGATGAGAAAATACGCGCATCGCATCATCCTCGCCGATGACGCCACGCTGATCGCGGACTTCCCCGAGCAAAAGGGCAAGGTCACCATCCTCAAGCTCGCCGACGGCAAGGTCTCCTCCGTCGACTACTGGGATCCTGCCACCGGTAGCCCCGACGCGCTGCTCAAGTAAGCGCGCGCCCGAGCCACGCCTCTCCGCCCCTGCGCACTTCTTCTCCCGGTCCCAAGCGAACCGGGATAGGAATGATCGCGCAGGGCTCATCATCGGGGTGCGGCACCATCCCTACTCCCGCGAAGATTAGAGGAAGATGAGAAGCTGCCGGAGTGGCGTTTTTCGAAGCGCCACGGCGCACCTGGCCCCGGATCCCTGCGATGCAGCTTCCGCACCCGAACCCGCCTTCAGGAGATGCTTCGTAAGAAGGACCGTACCTAGGGCGTAAGCCCGAGCTCACGACGGTGCGCGGGGATCGAAGGAGCGATCGTCAAAGACCCGCACTTCGTGCAATACAAGCCTGCCGCACTCCTGTTCGGATCCATAAATGCCACCCACGACTTCCCCTTCAGCCGGATCTGTAACTGAGAGCTCCCGAATGATGTCAGCAAGGCATTGGACCAGGTCCGGTTCAGTGCCGCTTCCACTTCCACCAGCAGATCCCCGCACAAGGGACAGCAAGGGTGCGATCCATTCATGGGCCCAAGCTATCTCCTGCCATCACGTCCCTGCAATCGTCATTTGATTTTGCCTTTCCCTCACCCTCCCGAACCTCCGAAGCTACGCCACCGATGAAGACCGTCCTGCTTTCCCTCCCCCTCCTCACCAGCGCCTTGCTCGGCCAAGGCGCCGACCAATCCCAATCTCCCACCGACGCCGACTTCCCGATCCAGGGGGAATACGCCGTCGATGCGAAAGCGATCGCCAAGGGACCCGGGGTCCAGGTCATCGCCCTCGGGGATGGCAAGTTCGAGGCCATCTCCTTCAAGCGCGGGCTCCCTGGTGCCGGCTGGGAAGGCAAGTGGAGCGCCGTCATCCATAGCGAAGGCGCACTCGATGGATCCGGCGCGGTGAAATTCACCGGCAGCGACCTCTCGGGCGAACTCTCCGGTCAAAAACTCCGGCTCAAAGGCCCCGCCGGAAAGGAACTCGAGCTCACCCGCATCGAACGCCAATCGCCCACCCTCGGCATGAAGCCCGCGAAGGGCGCGACCGTTCTCTTCGGCGACGGCGTCAATCTCTTCGAGAAGAACAAGGCCACCGACGACGGCCTCCTTTCCCAAGGCGCGAAGACCGAGGAAACCTTCGGCGACTTCACCCTCCACATCGAGTTCCGCCTCCCTTACATGCCGAAAGAGCGCGGCCAGGCCCGCGGCAACAGCGGCCTCTACCTGCAGGGCCGTTACGAAATCCAGATGCTCGATAGCTTCGGCCTCGAAGGTAAGGACAACGAGTGCGCCGGCATCTATCAGATCGCCCCGCCTTCGCCGAACATGTGCTTCCCGCCCCTCACCTGGCAGACCTACGACATCGAGTTCACCGCCGCGAAGTTCAGCAAGGACGAGAAGAAAAAGAAGGCTACCGTCACCGTCCGCCACAATGGCGTGGTGGTGCACAAGAACCTCGAACTCCCCGGTCCCACCGGCGGAGCCATCCTCCCCGACAACGGCGAACCCGGTCCCATCCTTCTCCAGGACCACGGCAATCAGGTCCGCTACCGCAACATCTGGGTGGTGAAGAAATAAGCCACCACGGTGAGGGCCCTCCGGCACGTGCCGGAGGGCCCCGCTTGCCCGCTCCCCTTCCGGGGATCAGGAGGAGTTGCTCATGACGGCGGGGATATATGCCGCGGCTCCGGGTTTGGAAATGGCGGCGGCTTTCGAGAAACCACGCGGCCTGCCTAGGGATAATTGCTAGCGCCGCTCCTCCCCATCACCCGGCTCTTCAAAGTTCAGGAAACCGGGACCGCACAGGTATCCACCGTCGCGATCTGCCGCGTCAGCTCGTAGGGCGGGCGGCTCGCGGCGATGACCTCCTGCTCTACCTCCACGTCCCACATCTCGGAGAAGCGGAATAGCTGCCACCCTTCCTCCGGGCCCAGCTGCCAGGCCAGCATCACATACGAGCGCGTCCGGAACGCATGTCCCAGGACCCGCGGTTCCACCCGTAGCGGCACCTTCCCGTAGCGATAGCCAAAGGAAATGATCCGCTTCCGGAGGATCACGCTCCGGATCTCCTGCAAGCTCGGCCTGATGCGCATCGGCTCAGCCGTCGATGGAGTGGGCGGATTCGTGGCCAGGCATCGCCGGAGCGATGGCGCGCACGGTGATCTCCTCAGGGTACGATGACCCTAGTACAAGCGGGTGCTGTGGAATCGGCATGGCAATCGGACATGGATTGGACTGCCGGGGTGGGTGAGCAGGATCTTGCCTATCTACACCACTTCCGCTCCCATGCAACAAGCGGACATCCGCATTTTTCGTAGTTACCGCGCACAAGGCCGCTACGAATACCCACTAGAGCCGCGCTCCCCGCGCGTGACACAGGGTCACCTAACCCCTCATCTCCGCCGGAAATAGCGAACCACCATTGACCTATCTCCAATCGGGACGACCTTGGGACCGCGGAGGCTTTCATCACCCTCTGCACACTCCCCTCGTTCGGATCTGGGAAGCTCCGGGCGGGGGCTTTTTCTTTTCTCCTCTTCCTTACGCTTCAACTTTGCACCGGCCCCTCGGACAAGCGGCGAACGGGAAAAGGAGCAATGTGAACCAAGTCGCGGAGCGGGCGCCGTGTCGGCACCGGAGGGGCCACGGGGAGGCAAAAACCATCAGGAACCCTGCGCCACACTTCCTTTCTGGGAAGCGAGTGGATTTGAACCGCGATCGGGAGAGGACGGATCGAGAGCATGGGACGGTCACATGGCTCCACCAGGGAAAGAAAAGCTCCAACCCGCCGGACGCATCGCCCTATTCAAAAGGACAAACGCGATACCGGCAGGTTGGAGGATTGGGGTTTCTCAGGCCCCAGTTTGTTCTCCCCCCAGAGAACACCCTCTTTTTTGCATGAAGCATGCCAGCCGATTCGCACCCACCCCGCGCCCGGCAAACCGACCATGCCAACACCTCCCTAGCCCCCGGCTCCCTACCCGCACCATGGACCTCCGTGGCGGATTCCCCAAAGCCCGTCCTCCCGATGATAAACTGTTGGAAACAAACCGGAAAGCTTACGCAAAACGGCCGATCACTGGTCGGGCACGAGCCCCGGATTCATCCCCGAAACGCATGTTAGCGCTGATAGAAAATCACCCCTCAGGTCGGAAGCGCGGCGCTCCCGCCCCCTCCGCACCGCCCTTTCATCCCTGCAAAATGCCCCATCACTACCCCATTTTCGTTGCAATTCGCCCTAACGACTTGCAGAACGCCCGCGCTAATAGCGCCTTCCCACGGGGCTTCTGATATGGCTCTAGCGCCTCACATTTCCCGACCCGGGAACACTTTCTGCTAGTCTCCGTACCGTTAGGCTCCTCCCTCCCGGACCTTCCCACCCCGAAACAAACCAGCGGCGGCTCCACCAACTCACATGGAGCCGCCGCCGCCCTGTTAGATCGGCACCCCCTTGCAGGCGGGCAACATCCCCTCACCGAGAACTTGGGCCCGCCTTCGGACGGCATCATCGATCCGGTGCCATCCAAATGTCGGAGAGACGTAATCATCTCCAGAGCCCCGCAAGCTCGATTTACACTTCGCGGTCCGCCTCAAATCTGTTAGTTAAGTCCGCATCTCCCCTTTAACTCCGCGTGCTCCATTCACCCAAGACTATCCAAATCTATCTCCCCGGTGGCGACCCTCAGGGCATCCGTGTGGCTGAGATCACGACTCGCATCGTGCAAGTAATCGAGGTCCCGCGCAGCCTGCTGCCCGAGTTTCTGAAGATGCCGGAGAGTCTTCAGGTTGCGGTCTACTTCCTCGTCGGCGAGTCGGAGGACGGTGACGAACGGAAAGTCTACATCGGGCAGACCGGGGACCTGCGGGCACGGCTGACGGCCCACAACAAGGAGAAGGAATTCTGGGAGCGCGTTCTAATCCTGGTCTCACGCACCCACAGTCTCACCCAGACTCACGCACTCTTCTTGGAATGGCACTCCCTCCAAGCCACCCGCGCCGCAGGACGCTTCACCGATGAGAATGGCAACGCTGGCAGCAAGCCATACACCCCTGCCCCGATGGAGGCGGATTGCCACGAAATCTTCGACACTGGCCGCACCCTCCTCGCCACCCTCGGCTTTCCTCTTTTCGATTCCGTAACGAAGTCCGGTGAATCCTCCGAAGCCGAGGAAATCTTCTACTGCAAGGCCGTGGGCACCAGCGGCCGGGGCCTCTACACACCGGAAGGTTTCGTCGTTCTGAAAGGCTCCATCGGTCGACGCGAAAGCGTACCTTCAATCAAGGATACTTCCGACGATCGCTTTCGCCTGCAGTTGATCGAGGCAAAGGTCATGCGTGAGGATGGCGACACCGTCATCTTCGAGAAGGATCATCTCTTCCGCTCCCCCAGCATGGCTGCCGTCGCCCTAATGGGCCGCACCGCCAACGGTTGGCTGGAGTGGAAGAACAAGGACGGTAAATCCCTCGACGCCCTGAAGAGGCAGGTCCCGGCGCAAGTTTGAACCGACTGGCTGACGTCTCCCTCGAATCGGCTCCTGCGAGCGCTCCTTCCATTTCCCCTTTTCATGCCCCCTACTGACCTTAGCAAACCTCACGTCATCAGTCTCAAACAGATTGCCGCATGGGACCTCGAAGATCTCAATGCTCCCTTTCAGATCAAAGCGAGTGTTCCGGCCTTGCAACGCGGACTTGTATGGAGTCCCCAGCAAGTCGAGCTGCTCTGGGACTCCATCCTCCGCGGATTCCCCATCGGCTGCCTTGTGGTCACATCCAAGCTCGAGGAGCAGGAACGTGGCACCAAGACAGGCATCACTCATCATTTGCTCGACGGCCAGCAGCGATGCAATGCAATCACGCTCGGGTATCATGACCCTTTCGATGGCAGTGGGACAAAGGTCAGGGGAAACGCTTCGGAATCAATCCTATGGCTCGATCTCGCACCGGATGGGATCCCAAACTCCGAAGCGGAGAGCCGCCAGATCCCGAACTCCAGCACCCGCGAGTTCCTCACTCGCGTCACTACGCTAGCTCACCCATGGGGATATCAGCCGGACGACAGCGCAGGACGTCTGGCCGCATCTGAAGCACGAGACGCCGTTGAATGGGAATACTATGGCAAGGAGGCACCCAAGCACCGTCCCCTCTCTCGCGATCTGCTTCCTTGGCGGAGCAATGCACCGGTGCCGCTGTCATGGCTCACTCGCTTTCTGACGGACGATTCGGGAGAGCCGACTCCAAAGCTAGAATTTTGGAACCAGGTTAAAGAACGCCTCGAGCAGGAAGCCAAGATCCGGAGGTGGCCGACCCTGGCATTGGAGGCACTGGCGAGAGGAACAAACTCACCCTCATTGGAAACCATCCACGCAGCGCTTCTGCGAGTGGAGAGGACCCGGGTGGTGATAATCGAAGCACCGCCGGATCTTCTCGCCCAATCCCAACAGGAGCGGGCAGTTGCCGATGAGGGGCGTGCAGAAATTTCCAGCATCGAGCATCTTTTCAGCCGGCTCAATCGCCTAGGCAAGCCGCTTGATGGGGAGGAATTGGCCTACTCCCTGATCAAGGCCTATTGGCCCGAAGTCGCAAATCTCATCGATGCTGTTGCGACCCGAAGGCTACCGGCCTCCCATCTCGTCTCCTTGGCGATCCGGACGGCGCTCACCGACCCAGGCAGCACCAAACTTGCCAGAGGCATCACAATTCCCAGGCTACGCGCGATCGCGAAGGCCTTGCCGCCTTCCGAGGGAGAAGAGCCCTCGGTCTCCTACCAACAACGGATGAAGATCGAATCCTTCATCGGCAACGGAACATCGGGCTTCAACCGTCTGGCCAATGCTTGCGCCCAAGTAGATGAATGGCTTACTTATGATCCCGAAAACGCGCTCACCGGCTTGCCCCCGGTGCTTGTCGCAAGTTTCGCACGGAGCAGCTCGGACATCTTCCTGTTCCTTCTTCACTTGGCGGACCGTCTGCGGGAAAATGAATGTGGCAAGAATCCAGCATGGAAGGAACTTCTGCCCGGATTGGCCACCATCTACCACTGGTTCAGCAAACCGGGAGAGCAAGCGGCCATCGCCGACCTGCTTCTGGAATCCATCTCCGGGGAGATCTCCCCTGAAAGCGTGAGGAGAGGCATGGCGTTGACCATCGCGGGGAACCGGGTGATCCTTCCTCAGGCTCCGGAAAAGGTTCAGGAATTTATCCTTATTCCCGATGACGAACAGCTGCCCCACTGGAAATGGTGGTCCTCGCTCATCGAGTCCTTCCCACAAGAAGACAAGACAACGAGAGAGACAGACTGGAAGCCTTTTCTCCAGCGCACCGTCTGGTCCAAAGAACTTTTGCTGTATGCTCAAAGGGATTACCTCCACCGGCGATTTCCCAGCTATGATCCTTCCCGCAGGGACCTATGGGAGAACCATAACCGCCCTTGGGACTTCGATCACCTCCATGCAAGCGCGTACTTCTACAACGCGAAATCGGGAGCCTACGCCGACTTCTGCCGCCAGTGGGGCAATTGCATCGGTAACCTGCGGGCATGGCCCTTCGAGGACAACCGTTCGGATGAGAAGCGGACGGCGAAGGAAAAGCTGGGCGGCAGACCCCAGCAGATGAGGGATAGCCTGATCTGGTCTGAGACCGAGATCGACGCATTTTCCCACGGAGACAACGCCCGACTGAACGAGCACGCGGCCCGGAGCCTTGCAATTGCAATCCGGCAGCGGTATCTCGCCATCTATCAAGACTGGTATGAGTCCGTTGGAATAAAGTCCATCGTGCTTCCCGAGCTACTCGCCTGGCATTCCCCTGCCTGAGGTGGGTTTGGGGCCCTGACGGAACCGTGCGAGTTACAGCATGTCCCGCCACCCTGCATCCGCTACTCCTTCGCGCCCTGCTTGATCCATTCCAGCACGGCCTCACAAGTCGCCGCCGGCACGGAGGGCAGCGGGTACGGAGGCATGCTCTTCGTTTGGAGCATGCCGAGGATCGGGCTCTTGCCGGGGTTCGCCGGGTCCACCTTCTTCATCAGCCCCTCGTAGGTCGTAAAGTCATGCTGGGTCCCCGCGCCATGGCACGGCATGCACTGGGCATCGATCAGGTTCTTCCGCAGCCACGCATAGCTCAGCTCCTCCCGCCGGTAGGCGATGGCCGCACTCTCCGCACGTCCCGCCGTGGTCCGACCGTACAATTGGTCGAAGAAACTCACCACGTTTTCATAAGTATCCCCGTTGGCATCTTCCTCGGGCACGCGGAGCACCACCGGCTTGTCCTCACCGGATGCCGCGGCGAGCGGGCTGTCCGCCATCAGATGATTGAGAGTGAAATAGGCATCCAGCAACCACGGCTCTTCATCCCCCTGTCCCATCCGCGCATGCACTTGGAGACACATCGATGGCAGGAGCCCCGGAATTTCCAGGAAAAGCCCTCCCTCATCCGTCCGCTGAACCGAGCGGACCTCCAGGCGGTCATGGCCGATCCTTCCAGGAAACCTCGCCGAATACTCCGGCGAGCCATAGGTCTTCGTGGAATCCACATAGTTCCATTGCTGGACGAACCACTTCTCCGGAGCAGGAACCTGCGGGCCAAGAGGATCCTTGAACGTGAGCAAGAGCCCGTTCTTGCAGGCCTTCCACCCGGTCATCACAGCGCTCTCCCGGCCGGTCCAGCGGACGCGGTGCAAGCATCCCTCCGCAACGGCGTAGTCGCCCCAACCGTCGAGCCCCGCGACGAAGACTTGGCCGTCGCGCGGCTGCACCGCCACACGGCAGGCTCCGCTCGCGAAGCTTCCCGGCATCGGCACCACCGCTGCCTGCGGCGTCCCCTCGGCGGAATCCCGCACCATGTAGTACCACCCGCCCGTGCCATAGCTGATGCCCAGAAGCGATTGCCCCAAGGGCCCGAAGCGCGGCTCGTCCAGGAACAAACGGCTCCCCGGTGAATTGTCCACCCCGCGCGGCAGGTAGAGGATCCGGCGCTGCTTCGCGGTGGAGGCGACGTTCTCGGGGTGAGCGGACTCATAAATCGTGCAGGTCCCGTTGTTGCTCTCACCCTCCGACGAATCCGAAAAGACCAGTCCATCCTTGCGCACCGACAAGCCGAACGGATTCCGGGATCCCTCTCCCACCTTCGTGAGACCGCTGCCATCAGCCGCGATCCGGAATATCCCTGACCTCGCATTGAAATAGAAATTTCCCGCAGCATCTCGATGCAAGTCGCGCCCCGCATCATCCGCCTGCGGAATGTCTTCGCGGCTGAAGCGCTCGTAGTAATCCGCCTCTCCATCCCCGTTCAAGTCTACCAGACGGAAGATGAAGCGCCGCGCATTGACGTGGGGCGCGCCATTCACCACCTCCACGCCCATCGGCAGATCCAGCCCGGCAGCATAGCGCTTCCAGACGACCTTGCCGAGATCACCTTCCAAGCCGGTCACCTTCCAGACATCTCCCACCAGGGTCGTCACGTAGGCGCTGCCATCCGCGGCGAAATCGATCCCGCTGAGCGTCATCGGTGTGCGGTACGGATTCGTTTCGATCGGCACGGGAATGTCATCGATCACATAGGCACCCCCGCGGCAGGCAGGATCCACATCCAGGACACCGGCCACCTCGATCGTCTCGCCAAAGCGCGACGGGCCGCCATCGAGAAGAGAAGACGGTGCCGGATCCTGCGCAGCCACCGCGAGGAGCTCCGCACGGATCCCGTCCTCGAGGCTCCCGCTGCCCCCCCAACTCAGCACTCGCCACCGGCCACCCGCGGATGCCGCCGTGACCTCAAGCACCGCCCCTCCGCCCTGCGGCTTGAGCTTCACACTGCCTGCTGCTTTGACCCGGTGCAGGCACACGAGATCTCCCGCCTCTCCGCGGACCAGCCATCCGCCGGATCCCGGGATCTCCCGCGCGCTCCATTTCACCACGGCTCCGTCCTGGAGCCCGGCGATCTGCGGGAGCTGGAAGCTCACCGGCTTCTCAAGCCCGGAAACAAACTCGAAATCCCGGGAAAGAAACCGTTGCGAACCATCCTTCGACACGATGATCGAAGGCCGCTCCAGCAACCCGGCACCCTCCACCTCGGAGCGGAACACGGCTGAACTACCATGCACATAGTAGCCGGTGAAGCGGCCCGTCTTCCTCCCTTCGCAGCGCCAATCGTCACCAGCCCCCGCCAGGGTCGCCTTGCCCGCGACATCGATCGAGAAACCGAAGCGATCCACCTCGAAGCTGAAGGTATGCCGCGGGGCCGACATCCTCGCGCTCGGATAAAACCCCTCGAAGCAACCCGCGGTGCCGTTGAACACGATCACCCCTGGATCCTGGGCCGGACCTGCCAGGACATGAAAAATCCCTTTCCCTGCACGGGAGGTCACGGTGGTGAAATCCGGCCCCTTCGGGCGATCATAGGCTCCCGACTCCCGGTCATTGGTCCCGCCCCAGTGACCGCGCCGCCCGCCATCCAGTTCGGGAAATGGCGGTAACAACTCCGGCCGGTCGGACGGATTCGCGAGGTAGTAGTCCGCCTGCCGCGCGTAGAAATCATAGATGCGGTAGCGGTTCACCGCAGCATCGGTGAATCGCTTTCCATCCCGCCCGCCGCTGGTCGCATAGTAGGGCAAGGGGCTCTGATCCCCCCTCAAAGGCAAGGCTCCGTAATCCAACGCAACCGCATCCCCTACCCATACCGGAGCAAGGAACAGACATGCCAGCCAAGGGACCGGACGGAGAAACATGGAGATCAAGCGCATGGCATCCTGCGGGAATAAACTTACCTCGACGCTACGGCGGTCTTGCGGACGAATGCGATGCTCTGCTTCACATCCGGCACGCTGTCCTCCCAGTTCGTTTCGTATTCGATATACAGGCATCCTCCGAACTCCTGCCGTTTGAGTTCGCGGAGCACGGCAGGAATATCCACGACTCCGCGGCCCAGGATCTCGTCCGTCGTCTCCTTGCCGATCGCACTGCGGTCCTTGATGTGCAGGTTCACGACTCTCCCTTCGAGGGTCTTGAGAGAAGCCAGGGGATTGAGCCCGGAAGTCGCCCAGTGCCCCAGATCGGCACACGATCCGATTCGCGGATCCCGATCCTTCACAAGATCCCGCACATACTCTGGTTCCCACAGCTTGTAGTTCGCATCGCCCGGATTCTTCGCGTGATTGTGGAACCCCAGACGGATGTCGAATTCCTTCACCATCTTCTCGATCGCATCGAGATCCCCCACCGACTCGGTGCTGATGGACTCCGCGCCGATCTTCTTCGCGAATTCGAAGATCCTTCGCGCACCAGCCTCATCGGCCGGGATATCCGCGTAGAAGCCCATGGTCTTGATGCCATGCTTGGCGAGATGATTTCCCAGCGCCGCGATCTGCTCCTTGCTCATGCCCGGATCGAAGGAAGCTCCATCCTGCGGGCTCAGCTTCTGTCCCAGGCACAGCTCGATGCAGTTGCCCCCCGCTGCCGCCGTCTTCTCGATTGCTTCGTGGATGGAAAACAAACGGAAGGTATAGCTCTGGCAACCGATCTTGATCCTATCGGCGTCTCTTGCCACGGGGGCCTCTCCGAAAGCGCGGGATCCCAAGGTCAGGCCGCCTCCAAGGACAGCCAGGAATCGGCCGCGGCTCATCGATGATTTACGTCTCATAGTGCGGAAAGGACGCTATCACCCCTGCCCGGCCAGCCTCTACGATCACGCGCTCAGTTCCCGAAATGATTGTCTCATCCTTGCATGAGATGAGATGGATTCGAGATGCCAAATGGCATGAAACCGAACCGCTCTCCCAGCGCGAAGCACTGCTCCACCGGAGGAATTCCTGCAGACGGCGAAGGGTGGCTCAATGATGCCGCCGCACAGCACACGGCGAGGTATACGCATCGCGATAGCGGCAGTTCTTCATGGATGCCGTGAAGGAATCCGGTCGCGAAGGCATCCCCCGCTCCCGTGGCTCCCGCAATGAATCCCTCGGGCAGCGCCAGTGCCGCCTGCACCACCGCCTCTCCCGCGGCAGACACCGAGACAGCACCGCTCGCCGAGTGAATGGTCACCGTGCCCCGCACTCCGGACTTGAGGATCTCACGGGCTGCCGCGGCGAGTTGCTCCGGCTCGTCCGGTGACAGACATCTGCCGAGAACCTTCGATGCCTCGAGCTCATTCAAGAACAAGTGATCGGTAAACGGCAGCGATCCCATCACGACTTCACGGTAAGCGGGATGATCCGCGCTCACCAGATCCACCGCGGTGATCATTCCCGCCGCACTTGCCTCTTCCAGCAATCGCGAGGCACCGCTCCGGCCCGCCTCGTCAAATGCGTCCAGCCGCGCGAGAAGCATGAGGTAGCCGAGATAGAAGATCCGCGCACCCTCGCGCTTCACATCGCACATCGCAGGCTCGAAAAGATCATTGGTCCCACGCTGGTGGAAAAAGGTCCGCCTGCCGCTTTCCTTCACCGTCATCGCATCCGTGTGTGAGGTCGGCTTGAGCGCGGAAACGTGCAATTGCCCGGTGTGGATACCATGCGCGGCGCAGTCGTCGAGGATCCAGCGTCCATTCGCATCATCCCCCACCAGCCCGCAGGCATGGAGCGGATAGCCCGCTTTCAGCGCTGCCAGGTTCTTCAGGAGATTGTAGGGACCGCCGCCATTCGACTGGTGCTCTTCCAGGATGTTCGCCAGCGTGTCTTGCTCGGGATAGGCATCGATGATCTTCAGGTAATCCACGATGAAATTGCCGGCCGCCAGGATTCCCTTGCGTTCCTCTTTCATGGATGACCGGCGGTTTGAGTAGGAATGCTGGCGACGACGCCACGCTGATGCGCTTCCAGCGCAGCCGCGAAAATTTCATGGGATGCCACCGCTTCTTCCGGCGTGGCACAGCCAAAGCGTCCGCCCAGTTCGCCCGCGCGCTCCATGAGATAGGCTGCCCACATCTGTTGGATCACATCCGGGAAGCCCGGCTCGAAAATGCCTCCGGTCACGGTCTTGAAAGGCGTGGCAAAGCCGAGATCCGTTCGCTTCCACCATTGTTCCTTGCCCCGCTCGAAGACATGGAGGGTCTTCGGCTCCGCCGTGCTGAAACGCACCCCGCCATCGGTTCCCAGCACTTCGATGAACCAGGTATTGGTCGCCCCCGGAGCCATTCGCTTCATCTCCAGACGGAGTGGAAATGCGTCACCCTTCTCCTCTGCCCAAGCGTGAATCACCGCGTTGTCCCAGGTGTCGCACGCCACCGTCCCGCTCTTGCCATCCGGCCGGCGGGGCCATCCCTTCTGAAGCTGCGCGAAGGCGCTGCCGGGCTTCCAGCCAAGCCGCAAGGGGACGTGACACGCATGCATGCCCAGATCATTGAGCACCCCGCCTTCCCCGCAGGTAGCGCTGATCCGCTTCCAGTTCGCAGGCTTGTTAGGGTCGAGGTCGCTGCTGTGATGAAACCCGCAGGTCACTTCCAGGATACGCCCGAATCCGCCCTCGCGGACCAGCTCGACGACGCGCTGGGCTCCCGGAAAAAAGGGCATCTCCGAGCTGCATCTCACGAATCTCCCGCTCTTCCGGACGGCATCCAGAATCCGGCGGGCCGACGCGAGATCGATTCCAAAGGGCTTCTCGGCGAAGAGGTCTTTACCCGCCTCCAGCACATCCAGGTAGATCTTCTCGTGAAGATCGTGCGGCACGGCCACATACACGACATCCAGCTCCGGGTCCGCGAGAAGCTCCTTGTAGTCGGTGGTCTTGAGCGTGCAGGCGGGAATCCGGTCGAACCATTCCAAGGTGGCGGGATTGAGGTCCGCTACGGCTTTCAGTACGGGACGCACCGTCACGTCGGTCAGCGCGCACCAGCGTGCAAACGCGCTCGCCATTTCCCGGCCCATGAGGCCGCCGCCGATGATGCCTATGTGGATGTCTTTCATGAAGGAGTCGAGGAAGCCGCCCGTCAGGCGGAAAGCGTTTCGCGTCGGTAGGCGCGGGCCAGCAGTGTCACCGGTTGTTCCACCGTGACGGCCAGACCTTGCTCGCGGAGGCCGCGGGCGATCTGCAGATGGCAGCCGGGATTGGAAGTGGCCAGCACCAGCGCCCGGGTCCCGGCAATGTGCGAGATCTTCCGGTCCAGCATCCGTGCCGATTGCTCCGGCTGCGTGATGTTATAGACCCCGGCGCTGCCGCAGCACCAGGACGCCTCGGGCAGTTCGACATAGCGTAGCCCCGGGATCATCCGCAGAAGGACCCGCGGCTGCGCCACGATCTTCTGCCCGTGCGTGAGATGGCAGGACTCGTGATACGTCACCGTGGTCTCGGATTCGAAAGGCGATGCCCCGGGAACCCGCGGTCCGATCGCGACGAGCCATTCATGGATATCCCGCACCTTGCGATCCCATTCGCGGGCTCGCTCCGCATAGCGCGGATCATCCGCCAGCAGGTGGGAATAGTGACGCAGGTGGGAACCGCAGCCACCGGCGTTGGTAATGATCGCGTCGAACTCTTCCGGCGGAAGCAGGTCGATCATCCGCCGCGCCAGCACCGCCGCCATCTCCGGCTCTCCATTGTGTGCATGCAGGGATCCGCAGCACGGCTGCCACGCCGGTGTATGCACCGCGCAGCCATTCGCCAGCAGGACGTCCGCGGTATCACGGTTGATCGAGCTGAACGCGAGATCCTGGACACAGCCCGTCAGCAGTGCCACGCGGTGCCTCGTTTCGCCCGCGGGCGATTCATCCGCGCGGATCAGATCGTGGGAGAACCGCGAACAAACCTGCGGGGTCTGCGGCTCCAGCCGCCGGAGATTGCCGGGCAGCAGCCGCATGAGCCCCAGCCGCCTCATCGCGCGATCGAAGCCGGCTTTCTGGTAGAAATACAACACCCTGCCGGCCAGCCGCAGCAGCCGCGGGTTCATGAACAGGATCCGCAGTGTGAGGGTGCGCCAGAAAATCCGCGAGGGTTCGTCCTGGATCCCTTGCCGCTCGATGTCCGCGCGCGCGGTTTCGAAAAGCCGCGCGTAGTCCACCCCCGCAGGACATGCCGTCTGGCAGGCCAGGCAGCCGAGGCAGTAGCTCATTTCCTTCGCGAACTCTTTTCCCAACTGCAGTTCGCCATCGGCAATGCTCCGCATCAGCGCGATCCGCCCGCGCGGGCTGTTCCGCTCGCGCCGCGTCGTGTCGTAGGTCGGACAGGTCGGCAGGCACATCCCGCAGTGCATGCACTGCTGGAGGACGGAGTAATCGATTTCCCGGAGAGATGGAGTCATGGCGTTCAATCGAAGATCTTCCCCGGATTCAGAAGCCCCCTCGGATCGAGGGACGCTTTGACAAGCTTCATCAATTCATAGCTGGCATCCCCCATCTGCCGCTTCAGCCACATCTTCTTGGCGAGCCCCACCCCGTGTTCTCCGGTGATGGTTCCTCCCAGTGCCAATGTCTTCGCGACAATCTCCTCGAGCGCCAGATGCACGCGCTCCATCTCATCGGCATTCCGTTCATCGGTGAGGAAAGTGGGATGGAGGTTCCCGTCCCCCATGTGCCCGAAGGTGCCGACCATCAGCCCGTGCTTCGCCGCAACGGCTGCGATGTAAGCAACCATCTCCGCCAGCGCGGAGCGTGGCACGGTCACGTCCTCCAGAATCGTCGTGGGCCGCACCCTCGCCAGCGCCGAAAAAGCACTGCGCCGCGCGGAGGCAAGCTTCAGACCCTCCTCAGCATCCTTGGCAGTCCGGATCTCATGGGCCCCATGTTCCCGCACGATCTCCACCATGCACGCCGCCTCGTCCTCCACCGCAGCGGGATGCCCGTCCGTCTCCATCAACAAAAGGGCGCCGCAATCCACCGGCAGGCCGATGCCCGCATATTCCTCCACGCAGCGCACCGTCATCCCGTCGAGAAACTCCAGCGTGCAGGGAATAATCTTCGCCGCGATGATCGCGGATACCGCCTTCGCCGCACTCTCCATATCCTCGAAGGTGGCCAGCATCGTCTTCCGCGCGGCAGGCCGGGGCAGCACCTTCAGCAGCACCTCGGTGACGATCCCCAAGGTCCCTTCCGAGCCGATGAAGAGATCCTTCAAGGAATAGCCCGCCACGTCCTTCACACAACCGTTGCCGAGCTTCGCGATGCTCCCGTCCGGCAGCACCACCTCCAGCGCCATAACATAGTCGCGCGTCACGCCATACTTCAGCCCGCGCAGGCCACCGGAATTCTCCGCCACGTTCCCACCGATCGTGCTGATCTTGAGCGAACCCGGATCCGGCGGATAGAAGAGCCCGTGCGCCGCGGCTGCCTCATCCACCTTCAAGGTGATGGCACCGCACTGGGCACGCAGCGTGAGGTTCCGCGGATCCACTTCCAGGATCGCATCCATCCGCACCAGGCAAAGCACCACGCCATCCTTCACCGGCACGCTCCCGCCGCTCAACCCGGTGCCGGAGCCCCGCGTCACGACCGGTGCTCCGTATCGCCCCGCGATGCGCACGCACTCCGCGACTTCCGCCGTGTTTCCCGGAAAAACCACCACGCCGGGACTACATCGCAGCGTCGCCGTGCCATCAAAGCCATAGGGCAGCGTGTCCTCCGGCGAGGTCAACACATGCTCCGGCCCCACGGCACTCCGGAATTCCGCGATCATGGATTCATCCAGTGGCATGGTCACCGTCATAGCTCAAATGAGCGCCAGAGCCGAGTCCACATCCGAGTCATCATGCACCATCGCCATCAGTGCCCGGGTGATCCCGTTGGGATTCGGATGCTGGATGACATTGCGCCCGTAAACGATGCCCGAGACCCCTTGCGCGAGCAGGCCATGCGTGCGCTCCAGGATTTCCCGGTCACTCACGCGGCCACCTCCCCGCACCAGCACCGGGACCCCGGATGCCGTCTCCACCACCTGATGATAAAGCGTCACGTCATCGGTCGGGTCGGCTTTGATCACATCCGCGCCCAGCTCCACCGCCTGGCGGACCAGATGCGTGATCTTCACCACATCCCCGTCCACCTGGTAGCCGCCGGAAATCTCGTTCGGCTGGAAGACCAGCGGCTCCACCATCATCGGCATGCCGTAGTAGTCCGCCTGAGGCTTCAGACGCAGGATATTCTCCACGCATTGGGCATGCACTTCCGGGGCGCCCGGGATCTGGAAAAGATTCACACACACGCAGGCAGCATCATGCCGCACCGCCTGGAGCATGGTCTCTTCGATCATCAGGCTGAATCGCGAGGAAGGCAGCTCCTTCCCGTAGATGTTCGCGACGTCCGTGCGCAGCACCAGCGAGGGCTTGTGGCGTCCCGGCAGGTCCTGCAGGTGCCTGGCTTGGCCGAGCGTGAGCTGGATCGCGTCCGGCCCGGCATCGACCAGCACCTTCACCACCTTCCGCATGTCCTCGATCCCCTGCAGGAATCCGGGCTGGTTGAAAAAGCCGTGGTCCACAGCCACGTCGAAGCAGCGGCCGGACTTGGCATTGAAGAGACGGTTAAGACGAAAGCGTTTCATGTTCAGGAGAGGGTTCGATCAATCACTTCACCCCCATGAGATGCTTCATCACGGCAAACTCAAGCGCTTCATAATCGCGGGCCTCGATCATCTGCCGCTCCAGCTCCTGATCCCAGCTCCGCACCTTCTCGACGAGGTGCAGGAAAATCGCGCGGCTGTTGGAAAGATGCTCCGTCACGCAATCCCCCGCCTGCGTTCGCATGGCCTTCACGTCGAGTCCCACGAATTCCCCCTTGCTTCCGTAGCCCGCTTCCTCGAGCACCCGCACCTGGTTGAAGGCCGCCCTCAGGTTGGCCGCACCGAAGTTCTTGTCCTGGTCATACTTCAGGCCGTTCTGGTCGTTCAGGTGCACGCTCCCCAGCTTGCCGTGAGCCAGTGCAAAGGCCATCTCATCCGCGGGATCCAGCCCCGCGAGCAAGGCGTGCGCGGACTCGATCAAACCCTTCACCCGCTGCGGATCCACGGACGCATAGGCCAGCGCCACCGCATGGCCGATGGTCGGGACATAGGCCTGGTCCGTCGGCTCATTCGGCTTCGGCTCGATCCAGATCTCGATCTCCTTGTCGTATTCCAACATCGCATTGATCGTCGCGAGAATGCGCTCATAGGCTACCCGGCCATTCTTGCTCTCCCGGATGTACGTGCCCTCACGGGACAGCCACAGGACGATCGCCTTGCAGCCGATCTCACGGGCGATGTCGATGGTCCGCATCGTGCGATCCTGCGCATAGCGCCGGTCCGCCTCGCGGTTCGAGGTGTAGCCGCCATCGATCGTCTGCGGCGCGAACCACAGCCGCGGCGCGACAAACTCCGGGACCAGCCCTTGGTTATCGAGCATGCCTTTCACTTCGGCACACTTCCGCACGATCCCGTCGGGGCTCTGTTCGTCCAGATCCGGCACCACGTCGTCGTCGTGGAATTGCACGCCGTCAAAGCCGAGCGGCTTGTAGAGCGCGAATTTCTTTTCATGCGGGAATTCGGATCGCACGGCCGGGCCGAAAGGATCGGCGCCTTCGCTGATATTCCACGGGCCAAAGGAGAATCGGTAGCTACTGGTCATCGCCGCAAGCAAACCCGGACATCCCGCTGCACGCTACACACTCCGTCTCTACCACTGGCACTATTGTCTCACCCTACCTTTACGGATCGGCCGAAACCCGCTACAATCGTTTTCGATGCGTGGCATTCGCGAAAAGATCCTTCCCCCCGGCGGGCACTCGTTCCGGCTCCTGAAATGGGACCGCAGCCTCGGTGAGGTGGAAACCATCATCTCCCCGCAGCAGAGCGTGCGGGTCGCCGGCGCGGGAAATCGCTGGCACTTCCATACCGAGATGGAGCTCACCCTCTTCCTCCGCGGCCAGGGCACCCGCTTCGTGGGTGATCACATCGGACCCTTCGCGCCCGGAGACCTCGTCTTGCTCGGCGAGAGGCTCCCCCACTACTGGCATACGAATGGCGTTACCAGCGGGCTCTCCATCCAATTCCACTTTCCGATGGACCATCCCTTCTGGGGCTTTCCGGAGAACCTCTCCACCGCGGAGCTATTCCAGCGCTCGGGCCATGGCATGGCCATCTCCGGAAAGACCGCACAGGTCATCTCCCAGCTGATGCAGGAGCTGCCGAAAAACACCGGCGCGGCCCAACTCGGCATTCTCCTCATCATCCTCGCACGCCTGGTCGCCGCACCGCAGCCCGACCTCAAGCTGCTCTCGGGCGGTGCCTTCAATCTCCCGAATGAATCCCCGCATCAGGAGATCATCGCAAAAGCGGTCCGCCATCTCATCGCGAATTTCCGCGAGGAAGTCCGCCTGGAAGATCTGCTCAAGCTCACCCGCATGAGCCGCCCCACCTTCGCGCGTCAGTTCAAGAAGCACTCCGGACACTCCTACAGCAGCTTCCTGAACAAGCTGCGTCTGCAAGCCGCCTGTCGCGAGCTAGAGAAAAGCGAGCGCGGCATCCTGGACATCTCGCTCGCTTGCGGCTTCCCCCATGTCTCGTTCTTCAATCGCCTGTTCCGCCGCGAGATGAAGTGCAATCCCACCGAGTTCCGCCTCCGCGTCCGCAGCTCCGACAAACCTGCACCGTCCAAAAAGAGCACCGCTCCGCAAGCAGAGCCGGACCCATCCATCCGGTCGCTCTTTCCTCCTGCCTGAAAATCGCGGTGCAGATGATCCGCCGCGGATCCAAGGGAAGGCAGCATGCACCGCACCCACATGCAATTTGCTTTGCGTCCCCTCCCATCCCGCAAGCAAGCGGCCATCACCTCTCACGTTTCCCCGTGGCATTCGTCCTGCGAAGAGAAATGCCACCATGAAGCCCGAAGACACATTGACCCCTGAAGAGCGTGAAGTCGAAGGAATCACCGATACCACCGTCACCCACCCCGTGGGCAAGACCATCGGTGCCACCGGAGGCGCCCTCGCAGGTGCCGCCGCCGGCATGGCCGCCGGACCTGTAGGCACCGCCATCGGTGCGGTAGTTGGTGCCGCCATCGGAGCCGCGGCCGGCCATGCGACCGCCGCCGCCATCAGCCCCACCGACGAAGAGCTCTACTGGAGTGAAAATCACCCCAGCCAGAACTACGCGAGCGAGGGAGACGACTTCGAAGACTACCGCCCCGCCTATCGCATGGGCGTCCGCGGAGCCACCGGAAGCGAGGCGGAATTCGCCGCCGCCGAAAGCGAACTCGAACGCGATTGGCAGGAGACCCGCGGAGGCTCGAAGCTCGATTGGGAAAAAGCCCGCCCCGCCGCAGCCGCAGCATGGGACCGCGTGCGATCCCGCCAAGCCTCCCCCGAGGAATAGGAGAACGCCATGAGGCAAGCGGGGACCCCTTCCTGAAAAATCCATTGTCCCCTCTGCGGATCGGTGACGGATCCTCTTTGTGAAATCCGTCACCGCGCGCCGCTCCGGCTTCCGCCGCCAGTTTTCGCTTCTGGCCGCCACAGCCTTCTCCCTCTTTTCCAGCGCCCTCGCAGAGGAGTCGCTGCGCTACGCCGTCCTCCTCCACGACGGCCAGGATATCGAGCTGATCCGTGACGAGCTCCGCGATGCCCCCGCGGACTTCTTCAAAGCCGGCGAAAAGCCCTTCGCCAGCAATGGTGCCGAACGCTCGGTCCAGTTCGCCGGGACGATTCCCATCGAGGGCAAGCAGCAGGGGGAAGTCCGCCAACCACTGGGAGAGGAGCCGCCCCCCGGCTCCGATGTGGAGCCATCCTACGTCTCCATCGCGGTCCGCAGGGCCGCGGCCAATCCCCCCGCTTTCACGGTGAATGTGGAGATCCTCCAGCACTGGGGTTCCTACGTGGACAGGGCCACGCGCTACATGGCCAAGTGCCAGACACCCGCCCGGCCGAATGCCTGGCAAGAGGTCACGCACACCGGCTCCTTCTCGATCTGGCAATACTACACGCCTTCCGAATACTCCGCGCCCTCCGCCACCGAGACCAGCGGCAAGGTCACGCCGCTGTATCGCCTCGATATCCGGCTCGGCCAGCTATCCCGGGAGTCCCTCGACAAGCTCCCCGGCTACCAGGGGGAACACCGCGCGATCATCGCGGAAATGCCTTGGTGGCGTGAGATCTACTCCATCCCCATCGCTCCCGGCGTCTCCTTCGCCCTCAGCAAATCCTTTTGCCAAAAGGACAAGCTCTCCGAGCCCGATCACGAACCGCGCTGCACCACCCGCGTCGAGGGCAGCCTGGACCTCACGCCATCGCACCTTGTCCTGAAACTCGGCTACCAGAACCAAGCTCAGCTGAAGCAGGACCGACGCATCACCCCCCTCGGCGATGAAATGGTCCCGGACACCTGGTACTTCCAGCCCTTCCAGTATCCCACGCCCATCGATTACCCGGTGGAGGGCGCATGGTGCGAGACCACCTGGGCGGAGCGCACCTACTCCCCCTGCACGAATGTCGCGGCCTATCGCCTCACGAAGATCAGCCCGGAGCCGATTCCCTCGCAGCCATGAGCCGTCAGCCCTGATCCAGGAAGCACCAAGCCACCCTCTGCCATGAAGCCGCGCCGACCCTTCCCTTCGTTCGCTTTCATCGCCTTCATCCTCCTGCTCCTCCCTACCAGCGCCCGCGCGCAGGACAGCATCTGCTATGTCCTCATGAGGGTCCCGAAGCAGGAGGCACCCATCCTCCGCTTCGAGATGGCATCCGCCAAAGCGGATCACTTCGCTGAAGGCGAGGACTTCTTCGCCAGCACCCGCGGCGCGCGTCGTGTCGTCTTCATCGGCACGCTCGACATCGCGGGCAAGCAACGCGGGGAGATGAAGAAATACCTGCCGCCTTCCCTCGCCTTCAATGGACCATGGGACAAGACGGAGACCCGCATGTCCCTCACCGCTGTGAAGTCCGGTGATCCCGGCGCGGCCATGCTTCGCGTGGATGCCAACTTCGATTTCCGCGGCAAGGAACCGGACATCGCGGTCTGGCGCGGGGGCTCGGTCGGCGGCTTTCATGCCTACACCGCTAGCAGCCAGGTCCCCCTCCAGCCGAACGCATGGCAAGAAGTCGCCGTCTGGTCGATCGATCACTATTGCCTCATGCTCTGGCAATATCCCCTCCTCAAGGCCAAGCATAACCCCGCAGTTGCAGCCAAGCCCGCAACCGCGCCACCTCTCGCCCTCGAAGCAGCCCCCGCCTTCAGCGCGCCCCACTTCCGTCTTGAAATGACCATCGGTGTCTTGCCGGAGGAATCCCTCGCGCAGATGGACACCTACACCACGAAGCGGAAGAACATGATCGCCGAATCCTATCCGATAGTGAGCAATCAATGGTCCTCCTTCTCCATCCATTGCCCTCCCGGCCAGCCCTTCAAGTCGGGCATCAGCCGCGGCTTGAAAGGAAAGCTCCGCCACGAAGGCTACTTCGCATCGGCCACCTCCAGCTTCAGCGGCACCCTTGCCCTCACCCTCGGAGGCGTCGCCCTGAAGTCGGAATTCCAAGTCCCCGCCCCGGAGAAAAAGGACCGCATCATTATTCCCATCCACGCGGATCTCATCCCCGGCGAGTGGCACATCCAGCGCATCCCGGAACAGCCGGTCATCTACGATGTCGGCCACGATGCACGGGAAAGATGGGAAGAAACGCCCCCCGGCCACGCCCCGCACAAGACCGTCATCCGTGCCAATGCCGCCTTCATCCGCGTGGTGGAAGTGCAGCCCTAGCCCATCCCTCTTCTCACCACTGGGAGCGAGGATCTCCAGATCCGTTTGGACAGGCATGCTCTAGCGGTAGGGTCGGATGTCCCCGGCCGACCACCTCGGCGGCCTAACAAAGAGGCACCATTCACGGCCCATCCGTCATCAACAGCGACCCCACCAGAGACCCCATCACCTCACCCCGATCTCCGACCGCTCCACCCGCAAGTCGGGATCAAATTCAAAACACATCTCACGCACCTTCTGAAAATACTCCTCGGTCGCCCGCGGGGAAACCCTCACGCGATCGATGAATCGCGTGGACCGGTCAAAGCGTAACCGATACGCCCCGGGCTCCTCCCCGGGGTCACGATACCTCTTGTTCAAGGTGACAAGCCGGAACTCCTTCTCTCCTTCATAGTGGTCGTACTTCAGGAACAGCTCGGGGAGTAAAGTGACGGGATCCGGTTTATCGGGCAGAGGGTCCGGCCGCTTCATGTCGTAGCGCGCGATGAGCGAAGGCAACTTGGTCCAGCGCGGCTCATCGCCAGGTGGATGATAGGTCACCGCGTCCATGTGAGCGACGTAGAACTCCGGGCTTTCCCGATACAGCCGCTCAAGCTTCGCCGCGCTCGACTCGATCATCACCGCATCCCCCGCACCACCGTAGCCTCTCCACATCACCGCGTTCTCCTTCACCCCATCGTACCAGCAGCTCACATGCACCCACCTCAAGACATCTTCATAGTCGGAGCGGCCGTAGGCATAGCGCGTCCCCTTCTCCTCCCGCATCCGCTCCCGGAGCTGCACCCCTAACAATCCCTCCCAGATATCCTCGAATTTCCAAACTGGCGCCACATAAAGTCCCTCGCTGAGCATCGACTGAAACCTCGCCAGCGGCATGTAGCGGCTCAACGGTCTCTTGGAAAATCCATCACCGTCTATCTCGGTCGGGGCAGGCATCTCGATTCGAACTCGGTTCCCATCCCACCGGACAAATCCGCTCCTCAAAGGCGAGTGAAAAAACTTCCCGGATGCCCGGCTCACGTCATCCGGTCCAAACGAAAGCCGAGTCCCGAGGGAACCCCATCGATCCGGCTTGGCCCTTTGGATCCGCCCCCTATGGTGGACCGGATGATTCATGCTGGATTCCGCGGGAATCGTGCATGGTCTCCCCCCTAGCCGTCCGTAATGGGATTCCACCTCCATGATCATTCGCATCTTCCTGCTTTCAGTCCTCGTCGCTCCGCTGACCACAAATGCTGAGGATCTCGCGGTCGATAGCCTGCCGCTCCGCACACTCTCCAGCGGATGGGGGAAGCCGCAGCCCGGCAAGTCGATCAGCGGAGGCACCCTGAAGGTGGCGGGAAAAACCTACGACCGCGGCATCGGCACCCACGCCCCGAGTTCCCTGCTCCTTTCATTGGATGGCAAGGCGGACAAGTTCGAGGCCATGGTCGGCATCGATGACTATGCGGCAGCGGACCGTGCGAGCGTGGAGTTCAAGCTCATCGGCGATGGCAAGGAGCTCTGGGCGAGCGGCATCCTGAAGGGAGGACGGCCCGCCGTGAAATGTGAGGCGGATCTCAGCGGCGTCCGCTCCCTGCAACTGGTCGTTACGGATGGTGGCAACGGTACCGACTCCGATCACGCGAATTGGCTCACACCCGTAATCAGCTATCAAGGCACTCCTCCCGTCGAATGGGCGCCGCCCTCACCCGTAGAGGATCCCGGTGCACCGCCAAATGTCGGGCTCGTACGAACACCCGGCAGCGGCGTGCTCACCTACGATGGCCATCCTCTGCTCACACTTCCGCAGGGTGCCACCATTTCAGCCGCGGAGGAGAAGGGCGCGCGCGATACTCTTACCCAGACGCTCAAGCTCAAGCTTCCCGCCGGAGCCACGCTCGCCGTCCGCGGCAGTCGCGAGGCCCTCGCTGCCGAGACACGCGGACCGGCGCAGCAGGCCTTCCCGTTCATCCGCACCGCACACGGCGACTCGTCGAACCTCCGGAACAACGCCATCTACGACCGCAGCTCCGATTGGATGCTCGAAGCCGGGCCGGGCACCAGGATCGTCGTCGCCACGGACCTCGATGGCACCAAGCGCTTCACGCTCACTCCGGCGGATGGCGGCGGCACCCTTACCTTCCGCCCGCGCTATTTCCAGAAGCATCGCAATCTCGCCCACTACCAGCCATGGACCTACCAGGTGCGGAAGGACTCCATCACCGGCTGGTGCAGTTGGTGGGCCTTCATGAGGGACGCCAATGAGAAAAACGTGGAAGAGCTTCTCAAGGTCTGGGAAGAAAAACGCTTCGCCGATTACGGCTATCGCTTCATCCAGCTCGATGATGCCTACCAGGGCCGCTACGACGGCCAGCGGGAGCACGCGAAGAATCACGTGATGTACCAGGGCGGCACGCCGGACACCTGGCTGGATTGGAAGGACAACTTCCCCTCCGGGCTGGATGGTTACTCGGGCAAGGTCCGCAAGGCAGGCTTCCAGCCGGCGCTGTGGATCGGCTGCTTCTTCTCCGACAATGCCACCGCGAGGCAGCATCCGGATTGGTTCGTCCAAGGCGCGGACGGGCTTCCCTTCCCCTCTCCATGGGCCAGCTACGGCGTGGACACCACGAATCCCGAAGCGGCGGATACGCTGGTCCGTCCCACCTTCCGCGGACTGAAGGATGCAGGCTTGTCCTACCTTAAGATCGATCAGCTGCGCCATATGCTCTATGATAACTTCCATCACAATCCGCAGTGGTTTGCATCGAAAGGCATCGGTCCCGCAGACCTCTTCCGGAACTACCTCCGCATCGCCCGGGAAGAGCTCGGCCGGGATACCTTCATCCTCTCCTGCTGGGGCGTCCTTCCCGAGTCCATCGGTCTCGCGGACGCCTGCCGCATCGGTGGCGATGGCTATGGCCCCGTCACCCTGCAGCAGTACAATTCCTTCAACGGCCTCGTCTGGCTGAACGATCCCGACCACTGCGATATCCTGCCTCAGAAGGCCGCCGCGGAGGCGGGCAATGTCCGCGAGACCAAGGAGGTCGCCGCCGTTTCCAATGACACCATCATCCGCCCTGCCTTGGCATCGATCGCAGGTGCCATGCTGATGCTCAGCGATGCCCCTGCGGTCTATCGCGATGAGAAAAACCTGGTCGGCCTGCGGAAATCCTCACCTGTCATCTCATCCGTGCCTGCCCAGCTCTATGACTTCGATCCCGTGAAGACCGACGTCCTCAGGGATACCGAGCGCATGGCCATCCAATCCGGCACCAGCCCCTCACCCATCGATGGTGATCAATTCGGCAAAGTCTGTCCCTTCTGGCTGAACGAATTCAATACGGGCTTCGATCGCTGGAACGTGCTTCACCGCCTGAACTGGTCGAATGACAAGATGCCTCCCGCCAGGGTGAGCTTCGGCGATCTCGGCCTCGATCCCGCGAAGACCTACATCGTGCACGAATTCTGGAGCGATACCACCTTGGGTATCACTAAGGATGGCTTCGAGCTTCCCGGTCTCGATGCCATGGGCCTGCAATCCTATGCCATCCGCGAGGCTCAGGATCACCCCCAGCTCATCTCCACC
Source organism: Luteolibacter luteus (assembly GCF_012913485.1). Lineage (GTDB taxonomy): Bacteria > Verrucomicrobiota > Verrucomicrobiia > Verrucomicrobiales > Akkermansiaceae > Haloferula > Haloferula lutea. The sequence goes on from NZ_CP051774.1 coordinate 182,737, forward strand.
AACCGCCACCTCTCACAGGGAGCCGCGGAAATCGAAGCCCTCGGCTGGGATCAAAGTACCCTCACCCTTGAAGGTCGCAGCCGCATCATCGCGGAAGACGACTATCGCCTCCTCATTCACATCCCCACAGGCTTCCGCGCCCTCAGCGCCACGGCCGACCGGCAAACCGTTCCCCTCGAATCCAAGGGCAATCGTGCCATGGTCACCATCAAGCTCCCGCGAACCGGCTCCACGGCATGGACGATCCGATTCGAAAAAGCGGCGCCCTAGTAAGCTGCGAGCTCGCACACGATGCAAGCAATGCTCGAGATCTGCATCTTACGCGCCGCCACCATTCCAGAACGGGGGCAGCGGCTTAGCTCCATCAAATCCGCCGGTTGCGGCGTTTAGCTCGCGGAGGCTCAATTCCACGTTTCCAAGCTGTTGGAGCGAGTCCGTGAGGCGCGCTTCGCTCCGCCGGACCGCCTCGGATGCCGCATCTGCACCTCTTCTGGCTCTCTCCAACACCGACATCGTCAAAAGTAGGCTCGATCTCATTCCACGGATGTCGGACATGTAGGTAAAATGCTTAGGACCTCTTACGCGTCAAGCATAGCCCTGCCCGATCATTTCCAATCGCTGGAAAGCCCGGCTCAAGCGGGTGATTCAGACAATCGATTCCGAACGCTTGCGATGCGCCTTGCATGAATCGCGATTGCACTGCGCAGAGTTCGCTCGACAGGCGCGGCATTGCGGCTCGCACGGTCGATTTTTCTTACCACCCGCCATCCGCTTCTCTCTCAAAGTTATGGCTCCCCTATAAGCAGCCCGGCGAATCCGCACAGAAGCTTCACAATCCGCCACTTCCGGAAGGCCCGGTTCTTGCAAACCTCCAAGTCGCTGACTCACCCGCAAGAATCCCACATGAAAACCCCATGCTTCAAAACTTGCTCCCTCGCCTTGCTCGCGAGTGCAAGCCTCATCGGCGTCGGAGGGGCTCAACAGTCGTTCACCCCGAACGCCAAGGAACTCGAACTTTACCGGATCGTCCGCGACGATCCCCAGCAGCAGCGCACCCAGGTGATCCTCGATCCCCGACTCTGCCTTGCTGCACGAAAGCACGCCCAAGACACCCAAGCCCGCAAGTTCTTCGACCACCGCAATCCCAGCGGCGTGTGGTCGAACGAACGCGTGCTCAATGAAGGCTATCCCCTCCCTTCAAACTACGCACCGAATACCAACTACGTGGAGAGCATGGCCGGCTCCACCAATGATACCCCTGCCCAGGCCATGACCCTCTGGAAGAGCGATGTCCCCCACTCGAACCACCTCCTCGGGAAGACTGACTTCTATCGCGGGCAAGTCGTCCTCGGCATCGGACAGGCACCCAAGTCCGGCCTGTCCTATGCCACCTACGTCTTCATCTCCGCGCCTCTGCCGGTCGGCGAGAACGGAACACTCACTGCCGCCGCCGCGGCCAAGCTGGTCGTGAAGTCCGATGCCGTAGGCAACCTGATCCTCTCCGGCCCCCAGCCGAAATCCATCATCGAGGTGAATCGCTCCACCTCCCTCGGCACCTGGACCTTTGACCGCGTCGTGGTGCTCGATGCCACCGGCAAGATCTCCCTCGGACCGAAGCCTGCGGCGAAGGAGTTCTATCGCTTCGGCTACTACCAGCCCTGATCACCCACGGCCTCGCCTGGCAGTAGAAGCTTCCGGCAAATCGTCCAGAATCAGCCTGAATGACGATCACGAAGGGCTGCCAATTCCACCTCCCCGCCCGCGACTTGCTGCCAAGAGGGGGAGGCCCACCTGTTAAAATTCCAATTCTAACAGGGGTATCAGGCGAAACATCGCGAGCTGGCAGTAGAAAAAAACCTCACTCCGTCAGCCGGTAAAAACCCCGCACCGGATTCGACCCGCCCGTGGGCACGTAGTACACCTTCTCCGATCCTTCCACGGTGATCCCGCTGCTGATGTTGGACCACGCACCGCTCTGCAAGGAGTTGCTGACCTGCAGCGTGCCCGCAGTGGTGACCGGCCAGCTGAGACGCATCGTATTCCCGGTCTTCTGCGCCTTCAGGACGAAGTCGCCGTCCGGCGGTGTCTGCCCGCTGTCCTGCGGATCCGTCCCGGAAAGGTATTCGCCCAGGTTGCTCGCGCCATCGCCATCCGCATCCGCCTGCGGGTCGGTGATGTTGAAACCCTTCTCCCAGGCGTCCGGCATGCCATCGCCATCCAGGTCCGGGGAGCTGCCATTCGCCAGCACCGGAATCGCACTATAGGTATAGGTGGCACTGCGGACCGGAGACTTGCTGACATTGTTCCCCGCATAGGCTTCGACCGTCGCCGGACCGGTGATCTTCGGCGGGGAGTTCAGATTGTAGGACGTCCAGCTCCCGCCGTTGATCCGGTAAAAGACATTCATGCCAGGCAGCGTCGGATTGAAGCTCACGAAGAACTCATCCGCAGGCTTTCCCCCCGCAACCTCCGGCCGATACACCCCGCTCGGCGGATAGATCGTGACGTCCGGCACATTCATCCCCGCTCCGCTCTCCAGCAGGCGGGTGGATATGTTCGCGCGATACTGGTTCGGCAGCGCATGAGTCGCCGCCACCGCAGGCACGTAGGCACTGGTGCTGGGAGCACCGATGCCTCCGCTGGAGAAGTCCGCCGCGGAGATGTTCCACGCCGTTCCTCCCCCGCTCGCCCCCGTCGACCAATCCCTCACGCTTCCCTGTGCCAGCGGCATGGCGGCCACATCCACGAAAGGCTCCGCCGAGAAGAAGATCACGTTCGAAGTCCGCGGCTTCGTCCCCACCGCCGGATAGGCCCCCGCATGGGTGGGAGAGAGATTGAGGTTGTTGAAGGAGGTATTGAAGCGCTGCCAGCCGAGATTGCTCTTCGCCGCGATCGCATCCGTGCCGAGCGGCACCAGCCAATCGAAGGGCGTGCCGAAGAGATTGCTGCGCAGCGTCAGCGTGGTGCCATCGAACTCATAGATCGCTCCGCTGCGATCCGCAAAGACTACCCCCAAGCGTGCTCCCCCGCTGGCCGTCGGGATGGTGATCAGCTGCCGCAGCGCCTTCGGAAAAGTCAGCGTCGTGGCCGCAGCGAAGGCGAAGCTGCCGGCAGACGGCTCTATAATTTTCGCCGCCCGCGCCGTGGTGGCATTCGGCGAGTAAAGGATCACCTGGGCGAAGGCGCTGCCATCGAAATTCCCATAGGTCATCAGCGTCGAGACCCCCACCGGCACCCCTTCAAGAAGGAAGGCACTGGAGATGGCCGCATTGGTGACACGCTCGGTCCAGAAGGCGCTCCCGTAAATTTCCCCCACCCGCGGCTCGGTCCCGGTCTTCGGCACGTAGCGGAAGGCGCGATAGGTATCCTCCGTATAGAAAGAATTCCACAGCACCGTGGAGGCGCCGGACAACCCGCTACGGAATTCATAGTAGTAGCGCTGCGGGGTGCCATTCGCGCGATCCCCCGCGATGAAGAGCTCCGCATTGCCATCCGCATCGGGATCAAAGGGCGCGATGGTCCGTGGCGAGGGGAAATTCGGATAGATGTGGCGGAAGCTCGTCTGGGTGTTCGCCGCATTCGGCCCCGCCAGGGTAATGCGGTTCGCGCCCGGCGCGGTGATCGCCGCGAGGTCCACCGTGCCACCCGCAAATTTGTCCACGGCCAGCCCCGTGACATTGGTGATGCCGCACGGCTCAGGCGGGCTCCACTGCAGGTTCCCGTTGATATCGGGCCGGCCGAAGCTCACTTGGCCGCTGGCGCGATCCACGACCACCAGATCTCTCCGGCCATCGGCACTGCCGAAGTCACCGGCGGCGACCAGCACGGCATCCGTTTCATAGGTGAATGAAAGCTGTGCTGCCACAGGACCGGCGAACACGAGGCATCCGAGCGGGAGAAGGACGCGTTTCATGGATTGATCGGGATGAAGACGTTGCCACAGGGGTGGATCAGGTCCGGCTCGCCATCCTGCGAGAAGTGGACGAGGTAATACGCATAGGTGGCCCCCGTGGTCACCGGGGCCGTATCGTAAATGACGATCGACAGCGCGGGATAAGCACCATTGATCGGATACCGGCGCACCGCGCGCACGTAGGGATCCACCATCACCGCGCGGCCATTGATCGTGCGCCAGGCGATGCTGTTGATCATCGGCGAAACCTGCACCAGGTCCGCATTCGGCACGGCGGTATTCACGCCCTGAGCCATGCGGTAGAGCTGCTGGCGATAAAGCACCACCGGCAGCATCCTGCGGCTGTAGTCATAGGTGGCAATGTCCCCCTGCATGAGTTCCTTCCGGTGGAGCTGGCTCTCCCAGAGATCGTCCGGTGCATTGGCTGCATTCGGCAGATCGGAGACCCCCAGGCTCCCGTACTTGTAGATCGTGCCATTCACGCCCTGGCTCACGCCATAGACATCCCAGTTCGAGTTCGACGAATCGGCATCCGGATCCGTCAGCCTCACGCTGCCGATTTCCACGGCCACCCCGAGCTGCGAGGGCCGGTGATCCGGGAAGCCATTCTCGCCGACGCTCGGGAAGTTGTTATTGATCCCGCCATAGGGCGAGAGCATCCGCAGCGGACGCGTCGCCAGGGAGGGCGTGGCACTCACGTGGTAGTTGATCGGGCTCGGCAAAAAGGCGGAGATCGCCGAGTTCCAGCTCTCCACCTTTGGCAGCGGATGCGCGGGCCATGGAACCGTGCTGCCCGTGACCGGCGGGGTCCACGTGAATTTCTGCTCCGCGGACCACACTCCCGTCGCACCATTCGGACCGATCGCACGGATCTGGAAGGTATACTCGACGTTCTGCTTGATGCGGACCGCCGAGGAGTAAATCAGCGGCTGCGAAGGATCGAGCTTGAAGCTGCCGAGGCTCAGCAAGGTCTTGTTGTAGTTCTGCGGCGCTGTGAGCTCGGCTCCCGGGGTGAAGTTGTAAAGCAGCCCACCCGTCGTGGGAGTGCTCACCAGATTGGCCGATGGCTCCGGGTCCGGCGTGACCCGGATCTCCATCTGCTGCACGCCCGGGCTCGGACAGGATGCCTTCACCAGCATCGTCGGATCGGCCAACGTGCCACCGCTATCCAGCGAATCCACCACCGGGATCGGGAGATCCGGGATGATCCCAACCTTCTGGTCCAGCAGTGCGAGCGGACCTGGATTGCCGTTATTGTCGAAGCATTGGCCGAAATACGAGATCGTGGTCCCCGCGGGCGGGATCATGCCATCATTGAAAACGGTGGTCTTCAGGACCGATGGATCCCAAGTGCCGGTGTCCTGCTTCAGCAAGAAGAGCGGCCCATCATCGATGCGGCGATAGAGGCGATACTCCGAAGCTCCGACCGGGACGAAGAGGGTGACATTGATCGGATTGATGCCCCGCGGATTTCCAGCCAGCGGCGCATGAACCGCGAAGGGCGGCACCACCTCATCCGAGGGATCCAGCACTTCCCAGACGCGGTACTCGTAGCCAAAGAGATTCGTCGGCGTGAAATAGCGGAAGGTATTCGTATTCTGCGCCAGCCGCGCGGTGGCCAGATTCATCCAGCTTCCGCCGGAGGTGCTCCGGTATTGGATCAGCAGGGATCTCGACTTCGTGGAATCCACGCCACCCGGAAAGATCGAGGTCCAGGTGCCTTGGCTATCGTAGCTGGGCGAGATCGAAAAGAAGGAGGCGCTGTTGTTTGCCCGGCGGAAGAAATTCAGGAACCAGCTGTCCGTCTCCGGGTTCATGTTCATCAGCATCCCCGACTTCACCTCCAGATTCAGGGGGAGATCGGTCTGCCCGCCGATCGCGCCGGCCTCAAACGAGAAGCTGAAATTCTTCCCCTTCCTCCCTGCCGAGGTCACCGGCCTCAGCTCCACCGACACGGCGGACAGGCGGGGCCTCAGGATCGGATAGTCGAAGCTGATGTTGTCTCCCTTCCCGAAATAGGCAGTCGGCAGGCTCCGCTGCTGCGAAAGAGTATTCGGCGGATCGGTCGGCAGATTCGAATTAACCCTCACCTCCACATGGGAGATACCGGGATCAAGACGCCGGAGCGAGAAGCGCAGGCGGATCACATCGTCCGGCAGCCCCGGATTCACCACCGGTGCCGGATTGTTCGCCACGAAATACATCCCCGCGCGCGGGGCCTCCGTGTAAAGGATGCCGGTCGGAGCAGGCGGGCCGGTGCGATCGCGCAGCGTGCCGAAGACTGCAGGACTAGGCGGCGAGCAATTGTAGCCGAAGATCGTCTGATGCGCGGCGCGGACACAGTAGAAATAGGTCTGCCCGTAGTGCTCCGGTGCCGTCGGCACCAGCGAGTCGTCGGTGAAGGTGATCTCCTGGTCCGTGTTCGCGGGTTGGCCGACAGTGCCGACGTAGATCATTTCGTTCTGCCGCGTCGGATCGATCGACTTGTTCAACGAGTTCGCCGGCGCGGCGGTATTCTTCACGCGATCGCGGAAAATCAAATAGCGCGTCGTCTGCGGCTGGCCGGTCTGGTTCTCGTTCGGCACGATCGAAAGACGCAGCCGCTCCTCTCCCCCGCTCACCACGTTCTCAATGCGCGTGATACGCGGCACGCCCGGAGGCAAAGTGTGCACCGCCGTGGCCTGGCGAACCGGCGCGGGCGGACCATAGCGGCCGAGCAGATCGACCGCAGCCACGTGATAGTAGTAGGATGCATTCCATGCCAGCGGGGTTCCGGTGAAGACGGTATTGTGAGGTTCCTCGGCGGGGGTGGTGAAATCGAAGCGCCCGTTGTCATCGGCCACGAACCAGGTCGTGCGATCCAGCGCGAAGTCCGTGACCTGCGGGCCGGTGCCAATGCCTTCGATCGAGCTAAAGATCTTCGAAGCAGGCGCCGCATCGCGGAGGGTCTTCTTCAGCGCGGGCACCGCCTGCAGCAACTGCACCGGGGTCGCATAGGACGTATTGCTATTTCCACGCCACACCATGAAGCCACGGGTGAGCAGGATCTGACGGCGCAGTTCATCCGGAATGCTCCAGCGCAAGGCGGGCGCAAGATCCGGCAACGGCGTCCGCGGGGCGATTGACATCGGCGTCTCCAAGGCCGGCAAGGTGAGCGAAGCCCAATCCGGAGTGACCTGCACCGCGGGACCGGGGGCGATGAGAAGATCAGGAGAAGTACGCGCCTCCATGTTCACAGCGCGCAACGTGACCCGAGCAACGACAGGCCCTTCCGCACCCGTCGCACGCAGCACCTCGCGGAGCTCGATGGTCGCGTCTTGACCCACCGAGACATTCAGCGGACCCGCCCAACCGGTGCCGCTGAGGAAACGGAATACCGGATGATTCAGCCCCAAGGCCCGCAACGCGGATGCCGCACCGGGCTCTTGCTTCCCGCGGTTTCCCAGCATCGCCAGGCGTGCGGCGAAATCATTCGGCACGATCTGGTTCGGATCCGCAGTCCACTGCTTGATCAGGCGCCCGGCGTCGTTGTGGGCGATGGTCAGATTCTGCGCGAGACCGCCGGTGGCATCGGCGAGCCGCTGCGAGCGATTCACCCACGCTTGGATGGCGGTAGGATCGGTCATCGGGGCCATGGTCCCTTGCAGGACGAAGGGCAAGGCCGAGTCGGCATTCCCCGGCTTCAGGTAAACGGCAACATCATTTTTCGCATACCACTCCGGTGAGGTAGCCTGCCACACAACGTAGCCCCATGCCGTGCCATTCACCACCACGCCGGTACCGGCGGCGGAGAGCGATGGCGGCAGCGAAAGGACCGGCGGTGGCGATGGAAGCTGCGCCGTGGCACAGGCGAGCCCGGCGGCGATCAGGAAAGCGTGAATCCGGAACAAGCGGAACATGTGGGAGAGAAGTGAAAGGGATTCAGTAATCGATCTTCCAAGAGACATCCGGATTCGCATTGATCAGGAGGCCTACGGATTTATCGAAGTCGTAGGAGAACCAGCCGATGCCGACCTTGCCGCTGACCGTGAAGCGGGAGCTACCGCTGAGACCATTGAACTGCGGGCTACCGCCAGCCACGGCACCGGAGCCCGCGATCACCGTGTCCTGCTGGCCCTTTACGGATGCGATGCAGAGGATCTCCCCGCTGACCGATTGGGTGGTCTTGAAGCCCGCGGTGAACTCGCCGCTGCTAAGGAAACCGAAGAAGCCCTGTCCCCCGCCTACCCGCAGATCCAGCAGGCAGCTCGGCGGGATCCCGATGATCGGCATGAGGCTGATGCCGCCATAGGCATAGATGGAAGCACCGGTGTAGGGAGGCACGAGATTCCGGGCGGCGACCACCTTTCCGATATCCGGATCCGCATTCTGGATCGGGGCGAGCTCACAGGTCTTGCCGACGAAGACGCCCGCGGCGACGTCCATGGCGGCGACCTTTCCGGCACCCTTACCATACATGTAGCAGTTCCCGCCGCCGACCCCGAAGCCGAGGCCGATCTGCTGCAGGCGGACTTCGCTGAAATCAAGCTGGCCATCCAGCTTGAGATCGCCGCTGAGGCCGATGGGCAAGCCGGAGTTGTTCAAGCCTACCTTCCCGCCGACGGAGATATCGAGCGGTGCTTGGCCCGGCCAGTTCAAGGTCGTGGATGCCCCCATCGACACTTCCGCTTCAACTCCCGCATCCAGCAAACAGGCACCACCCGGCGTGGAGGAGTCGACGTTCTTGAAAAGGAAGTAGCCGTCGAACTTCATGTCGTCGACCATCCGCATCCTCACGGAGCCATCGAGGCGCATCTCATCCAGGGAATCGCCTTGGAAGCGCGCATACCCGCGCAAGCGAGCCGCGGCGAGTTCGCCACCGAGGCCGCGGGAATCCAGATAGTCGCCCACCGCCGCTGCCGGATTCGGCAGCAGGTTGGTCGCAGTGGCCAAGGTATCATCCAGCGCCTGACGCGCCAGCACCCGGACATCCGCCAGATACTCGCGGGAAATCTGCTGCGCCACTCCGGCGAAGACAGTGCCGACCAAGCGATCAGCCAGAGCCTTCGACAGATCATTCGCGAACTCCGTCGCGGTGGCGTTTGCATAGAGCGCGCTCGCCTGCGCCGCCCCGGCCGGTGCCCACTTCGCCTGAAGATCGGTCAGGGCTGCATTGATGGCCGGGCCAATGCCGGAGCCGCCTTGGTTCATCGCTGCATTGAGCGGCGCGCCGATCCCCAGCCGGGCGGACGCGAGATCGCTGGCGACGCGGTCGAAGATCGCCTTCAGCTCCGCGAGACGATCCGTATCCGGGATCGCCGGGGCTCCGCTATTCGAGATCGCCGAGCCGATCGCATTCGCGAGATCCGTGAACTTCTGAGCGGTGCCCACCAGTTGGCTTGCGGTGGCGAGTCCGCTTTCCACGCTCTGGATCTTGCTTTCCATCTCACGGCGCGCTTGGCCGCCCAGACCGCTTGTGCCGGGACTGAAGATGCTGGTAACATCGGCCAGCAAGCCCGCAGCAAGATCATTGATCACCGTCGCCCGGGTCGCGGAGTTCTTGAGATTGTTGAAGAAGGCAGCGTTTGCACGCTGCGTCGCGGCAGTGGAGAGCGCGGGCTTCACCAATTCCTGGATGTTATCTGCCAGCACCTTGTCCAGGCCATTCACCGCGGACATCGCACCATCGATCTGCGCCTGCACCGTGCCACCCAGCGAGGAGCCGGTGAGCAGCGAAGCGACATTCACCTGCTTCAGCAGGGATCCGGGATCCAGCGTCGCCTGGCCATCGAAGACCAGCTCGCTGTGATCCGGCGTCATCTTCGGAATGCCTTCGGAAAGATTGAAGAGGAAGACATCCTGCTTCACCAGCTTGGGGCTGCGGAAGGTCGCCGCACCCGGAGCCATCGCCACCGGGATCTGGAAGGTGATCATGTCCTGCCACTTCCGGTAGGCCACCGGGTGGTAGGGCTCCCCGGTCAGGAAGTTCTCTGTACTCACCACCCCCGGAGGACGTGCGCGGTGGGATGGATCATAGCTGCCGGTGGTGGCCAGCGCGTTCCGCACATAGATCAGCGGCGCATTGGCATTTCCCGCGGATGGCGTGCGCAGGTGGACGGGGATGTCATTGAAGAAAGGCACGTCCATCAGGCCGCCGGCGTTCAGGGTCCCGGCATCAGCTTCCGAGGAGGCATACTGGTTCAGGTAGATGCCGGAGGTGCAATTCACATTCCACACCTTGCCATTCGGCCCGGGCACGGTGAGCAGGCCGCCGGGCTCGAAGCGCGAAATTTTCGGGTGACCCGCAGCCACCGGCGAGGCCTCCGTGACCAGATCGCTATTGTAGAAACCCAGCGTGCCGGTGACCGGCGTGGTCGTCATCGCGGGCAAGGTCGCCGTGGCACCGATCCGGACGAAGCCGGTGGATGGCAGCGGCGGCGGGCAGGTCTTCGGCTGCGGGAAATCGATCGCATTCGGCGTGAAGCTGAAATTCCAGTAGCCCAGCGTCTTCGCCCCCTGCCCCGAGGCGAGCTTCGCCTCCTGGAGCTGGCCCTGAGGACCGAAAAGAAGCTTGTTGAAATTCAGCGCGAAGGAAGTCGAGAGCGGCGTCTTCACCACCACATTTCCCGTGACGCCGGAGTTCACGTTCTTTCCATCCAAGAATGCCAGGTTCAGCGCACTGAGGGTGAAGTCGCTGCCATAGGCACTCAGCGAGATCGGCGTGCCGCTGGAAGTGAGATGACGCCCGGAGACACCACCACTACGCACATAGTACTTTGCGTTCTCCGCAAGCGGATAGGCAGGGGTGAGCGATCCCGCCAGGCGGCTGCGCGCGCTGGCCGTGCCGGAGACATTTCGGATATTGATTCCGGGGTAATCCGCCTCGCCGAAATTCAGGTAGTCGCCCGAGCCGGGGCGCTCGATGGCGTCCTCATTCGAGGGGAAGCCGTGCCCGGTATAAAGCATCGCCGCAGCGCGCTGACCCTCCCCGATCGCAGCGACCTCCGTGCCGATCACCGCATTTCCCGCAGCCAGGAAGCGCCCGTCCTGCACCACCGTCGTGAACTGGTGGGCGAACAAATCCGTCGCGCCATCCTTATAGCCGCCCCACTTCGGGACGAAGGCGGTGGAGCCATTCTCCATGATCCCGCAGTTGCCCTTCAGCCCGCCATCGGTCGTGAAAGTCCACTGGTTCCCCACCGGCTGAAAGATCATGTGTCCTTGGGCCGGGCCCGCGGCCGCAGCCTCACCTTTGCAATCCGCCGTGGTTACGCTGCGCGCGTAGCCGGCGCTCGATTCGGCGTTGCTCGGCAGAAAGCTGAAGGAAGGGTCGACCTGATTCTGGGAATAAGTGATGCGCCCGTTTCCGGTCCACCGGATCACCGCCTTCGGAAAATGCGTGGAGGTCTCCCCGATGTGCACACCGGCCGGCGGCTGCGTGAGCGTGAGATCGACCACCTGCACCGTGGAAACACCGCCGGCGCGGGTTCCGAAGCGCACCGTGTCATTCGTGATCAGGCCGCCGAGAAAGTAGAAGTCATTCGAAGCGGGCGGCACCGCGTTCTTCACCGTGGCCCCGGCATCCAGCAGGTCCCGCATCTTCAGCTTCTGCTTCTCGCGGTGTGGGGTGGTGAAGCCGGAGGCGCCGAAACTGAAGATCCCGTTCGCCGGATTCCACGAAATGCTGGTGGTGGGAAAGCGCACCGGGACGCGCTCGGTGCAAGCCCACATCGTCCCCGAAGTGCTATCAAAGAGCTCGCGCGAGATCGGCACGGTCGTCTTCGGGACGAGTGATTGATTCAACACTGCCGATGCGATCCGCACTTGACCGTGGCCCCGCATGTCATCCTCCGCGAGGGTGACGTTCATCCCGGCCGGAAAGAAGAGCTCCATCCGGTACGCGGTGAGGCCCTGCGTGACATCCAGAAAGAGATCGCCCCGGACGAAAGTCACGTTCGACGCCGTGCCGATGTCCGCCCCGGCACCGCCGTAGACGAGAGGAGTGCCATCGTGCGAGATCACATCGCCGTTCGGCATCACCGAGACAACGAGCGAGCCACCGAAGCTGTGATTCGGAAAACCCGTGACGCGGCCACCTGTCGCACCGAGAGGCAGCACGACATCGCACAGCGCTCCCGGAGTGGTGCTGCCGACCGCCTGCGCCGCGAGGTCCAACAATGCCTGCCCGGTCGGCGGCGTGTAGATTCCCGCGAAGTCCGCGAAGACGATGCGCCCGCTCAGCGGCGGCAGCGGCGGGGTGCCACCGGCCGGAACCATGTTCGGCCAGGAAATCCCGCCCGCCTGATAGCTACCGATCGCCACGACATCGGATGGCACGAGAAAGGTCCGCCACGCCGCGACGCTGCCAACGTGGATGACATTCGTTTCGTTGTTCTCATCACTGAAAAGAGCGACCCGGTTGCCCAGCGAGTAGCGGCCGTCCGGCGGGGCAGTGAAGGTTCCGGCAGCCGACTGGCTGGTGGTCGTGCCATTGATCTGCACGCGCAGGATCTGCTTGTTCTGCACCGCATTGAAGGTGGAGATGAAAGCGAGACGGTACCAGGTATTCAGCGCCAGCGGGTCCGACGCCACGGGATTCGCACCCGAGGGACCGTTCGCTCCATAGAGTTGGATCTGGCCGGAAGGATTGATGAAGATCTCGGCATCGTCGGTGTTTTGCTCCCCATCCTGGATCAGTGCCGTGTAACCGGTGAAGGTGGTGAAGCGGACATCCATCACGATGGTCCATTCGTTCGCATACGCCGCTCCGGGAAAGCCATTGCCGCCGCTGCCGATCGGCATCAGCAAGGTCTCGCCCGGCTTCAGCCCGCCGAAAGCGGAGGTCCCGGAGTTGACGACGAGGAACTGGTTTCCACCTTCCGTTAGATAGCGGGCCTGCGGGGCTGCACCGATCGCGAAGCTGCTCATCAGGGGTGCCGCGGAATTCGGATAGAGCGAGGCCAGCGAGCCATTGAACTCCCAAACACCCTTGGTTTTGTTTCGCTCGAAGGTGCCGCCTAACAGGACCGACATCAGACATAGCGACACGGATACGAAAGCGGCGAAGCTCCGGATATTCATGGAAGGGTGATGAACGGATAGGCGCCGCCCAAAGACGGATCACCGGGAGAGAGAGATTGGGAGTGGGAGAGAAAAGGTCGTCCCTGCCGGCTGTGGAGGCCCTGCATGTCGGGCACCGATCGGGGATTGCCCGAGCTATCTCAAGTTATCCTGAATTTCGCAAGGTCCGTTCTAACCAATTGAAAAACCGTGCAAAACGCCTCTCACTAAACCCTGTTTTCCCGGTCAATTCCCTAGCTCCGCGCCGCCTCGCCCCGATACCGCCCCGGGGTCATTCCGACCGCAATGCGAAAGGCGCGCGCGAAGTCACTGCTGCTCCCGAAGCCACTCTGCTCGGCCACCAGGGTGATCGATAGCTTCGTCTGGGTGAGAAGTCGCCGCGCCTCCGCGATCTGACGTTGGCGGATCGCCTGCCCGGGAGTCAGTCCGGTCGCGGCCTCGAAGTGCTTGTAAAAGGTCATCTTCGAAACCTGCTGCGTCTCATCGAGGAGCTGCTCCACGCTCAAGCCATTACAGGCGTGCCGGTCGATGTAGTTGAGCGCGCCGGAGAGGTCGCAGATGCTCGCCGCCTTCAAGCCCGTGGATTGGCGCACGTGCAGGTCCACCGCTTCCACGGCCATGGCCGGTTTTTCGGGCATCCGCCCCTGGATCATCCCGTCGAGCACCTTCAAGGCCTCCGAGCCGATGATCTCGTTGGCGAACTGCACGCTGGTGAGGGTGGGCCTGCTGGAGAGGCAAAAGTCCATGTCATCGCCGCCGATCACGGCCACATCCTCCGGCACGCGCAGGCCTAGGGCATGGCAGACGCGCACGAGATAGTTTCCGCCGCCGTGGTGCGCGGACATCACTCCCGCAGGCTTCGGCAGACCCAGCAGCCAGCGGGCAAGTCCCTCCGGCACCGGCTCCACCGGGGCGTCCAGATCCGACAGGAATTCCGGATCGATCGGTTCCGCATACACCGCGCCCTCGGGATTCGGAGGCCGGGCGGCTTCGTGGAAGGCCCGCGTGAAAATCTTCAGCACCTCCGGATTGCGATCCAGATAAAGGTATCCCAGCGAACGGATCCCCTGCTGCCGGAAATGCTGGGCCGCCGCCTCTACCATCCGGTGAAAACAACCGCCGAAGAGAACCACTCCGGGGCGTGGCGAAATCGGGCCTATGTTGACGATCGGCGGGACCACCTCGAGCCCTTCCATCAAGCCATCGAACTCCCGGTCGTCGAGATGGGTCAGCAATCCGTCCGGTCTCCAGCGATTGAGCGCGGCGAGTTCCGCGGCGGCCTTGTTCCGCTTCGCGATCTCGAATGAAACCCTGAAGTCACGCAGGATCAGCGGCGGATAAAGGTCCGCATAAGATAGCGCACCCCGGATCATCCGGTGCACCGCTGCGTTCGAGAACGCCGCCACGAAGCCAATCTTGCGAGGCATGAGCATCCACTCGCAGGTTATAGACACTCAGCGGCGGATCGCCGAGAGAAAGTTAATCGTCTGACGCGGGATATAGCTTTCCGTCCGGATTCGGCAAATCAGGGACTTGCTTGGCCATCCCCCTCCTATCCCCCGCGATGACAAAAGACCCTGCAACTTCTTCCCGGGTCGGCGGGTTCTATCCCGTTGGATCAAAAAACCAGTATGAAACCACAACTCCTCCGATTCCTTCCGCTCTCTTTCGCGCTGCTCGCGACCGCCACGGCCCAAGACACCCCACCGGCAACGCCGCCTGCGACGCCGGAGCAGGCACCCGCCGCAAACCCGGCAGCCGACCTGGCCGCCGCCGCGGAAAAGCTGGCCGCCGCCAAAAGCTATGCCTGGAGCCAGACGACGTCCTTCGGCGGCAATTTCGGCGACCGCACGACTTCCGGCAAAAAGGGCAGCGGCGGTTACCTTCTCGTCACCATGCCGGGGCGTGACCAAGATTTCCAAGTGCTCTCCCGCAAGAGCAAGGTGGCGATGCAGCGCGATGGCAGCTGGGTCGTGCCGGATCCTGATGGTGAGGAACAAGGCCCCGGCCGCTGGATCGCGCGGATGGTACAGAATCTCAAGGAGCCGACCGCCGATGCCAAGGATCTCGCCTCCAAGGCGAAGGACCTGAAGCTGGAGAATGGCAGCATCAAGGGCACCCTCGATGAAGCCACTGCAAAAGAGCTGATGTCCTTCCGCGGCTTCGGACGTCGCGGCGGCGGAGGTGGTGGTGACCAAGGCGGACCGCCGGAAGTCACGGGTGCCAGCGGCACGGTCAGCTTCACGGTGGCGAACGGGGTGCTGACCGGCTACGAGCTCACCCTGACCGGCCGCATGAATTTCCGCGGTGAAGACCGCGATGTGAACCGCACCACCAAGGTCTCCTTCACCGGAGTCGGTTCCACCAGCTTCGACATTCCGGAAGCCGCCGCTGGCCTGCTGGCGGAATGAGCAAGTTCTCCTCAAAAAAGGAACGCGGTCGTCCCCCAGGACCGCGTTCTTTTTGACGGGGGCATCACATTGCCGGGAATGCGCGCCGGGGAATCCCCTCTCCTCTAGGATGATCTTCCGTCCTCCGGAAATTTCCCGCGGATTCGGGTTTTCCGTGCCGAGTGCATGCCAAGTGCTACCCTTCGGGCTATGACGTGGGAACGAGGCTTTCAGCGCTGCTGGCGAGTCGCGATCGCGATGGCGGCGCTGCATGGCTCGGCCAGCGCCCAAGAACCCGCTCCCATCGACGCGGCACGCAGCGCATTTCTCAAGGGCGACTACGCCGCCAGCTTGGCCGCCGCGCAAAAAGCGACGCCGGATGACGAAGACTTTCCCGAGTTCATCGCGCTGGAAATCCGCACGCTCGTCGAAACCGGGAAGTATCAGGAAGCGGTCGAGCGCGTGGGTGAGCTGGGACGTCGTGCCGCCTTCTATCCGGAGCTGGCCCTTGAAGCAGGGCGTGCCCTGCGTGCGGCGGGCCACCGCGATGTGGCCTCCGATCTGATCGAGCGGGCGGTCCGCTTCGAGGCGCCGCGTCCGGCCAAGGACAAGTCCCGCGCCACGGTGGCCTTTGGCGAGCTTTTGTTAGAGCATCGCGTGGATGCGAAGGTAGTGCTGGACCGTTTGTTAGAGCCGGCGAAGAAGGCCGATCCGGAAGGACGCGCGCCTTATCTCGCGCTCGGGAAGCTCGCCCTCGCGAACCATGACCGCCAACTCGCCGCGGAGTATTTTCGCGAGGGCCTGAAGCGCTTCCCCGGCGATCCCGATTTCAATCTCGGCCTCGAACAATCGGGCCTCGATCTCCCTGCCGCGAATCGCGAGCCGGGAATCGCCAGCTATCTGGACCTGGCCTTGAAGGCGAATCCCAAGCATACGGCGGCCTTGCTTTTCAAGGCGACCGAGCTGACCGGCCGGAAGGCCTTCAAGGAAGCCAAGGACGTCTTTGAACAAGTGCTGGCCATCAATCCGGATCATCCCGAGGCGTGGGCCGGCCTTGCCGCGATCGCCTTGGTGCAGGATGACGAAAAGGAAGCCACGGCCGCGATCGCGCGGGCAAAGAAGCTCCACGAGGACAATCCCCGCGTGCCTGAGATCATCGGCACCACCTTGGCGGGTCAGTATCGCTTCGCGGAAGGCATCAAGTATCTCGAAGAAGCGCGGCAGCTCGATCCGCTTTCGCCTCCGATCTTGTTCGAGCTCGGGTCGAACCAGCTCCGCTTCGGCCAGTTGGATCACGGATGGGAGAATGTCGCGCTGGCCCATGAGCTGGATCCCTACAATGTCGCCGCCTTCAACCTGATCACCCTGCGCGACAAGCTCCGCGACTATCCGGTGCGGGAGAAGGATGGCGTGCGCCTCCGCATGTCTCCTGAGGACATGGCGGTCTTCGGCGGCCGCGCCCTCGAACTCGCAGCTCGGGCGAAGACGACGCTTGCTGACAAGTATGGCATCAGGCTTTCCGTGCCGGTGATGGTGGAGATCCTGCCGAAGCAGGAGGACTTCGCGATCCGCACCTTCGGCCTGCCGGGCGGGGAGTCATTCCTCGGTGTCTGCTTCGGCCCGCTGATCACGATGACCAGCCCGCGTGGTCGTCTGGGGCGGTCAAATTGGGAAGCGGTGCTCTGGCATGAGATGGCTCACACCATCACGCTCGATGCCAGCCGCCACCGGATCCCGCGCTGGCTGTCGGAAGGCATCAGTGTCTTCGAGGAGCGCGAGGTACATGCCGGTTGGGGACAAGGGATGACTTCGGAATTCCGGAAACGTTTCCTCGATGGCGAGGTGCCGCCGATCAGCCGGCTGGATGAATCCTTTGCCGGGGAGGACATCATGCTAGGCTACTACCACTCCTCGCTCGTCGCGGAGTATATCGTCCGCACTTTCGGCATGGAGGCGATGCGTGCGATCCTCGCCGATCTTTCCACCGGGAAGCCCGTCGACGAAGCCATCGCCAAGCACACGAAGACTGCCAATCTGGAGAAAGACTTCTTGGAATACGCGAAGAAGATCGCCAACAGCTACGGGCCGGACCTCGATTGGACGCCGCTGGAAGACGAAGAGTATGTGGCCTACCGCGAGGATCCGGCGAAGTGGGTCGCGGCGAATCCGAAGCGTTACGCCGCCACCATGATGCTCGTTTCCGCGCTGACCGAGGAGCGGAAGTGGCAGGACTCGAAGGATCTATTGGAAAAAATCATCGCAGCGGAACCGAACAACCGCGAGTCCTTCAATCCCTACATGTCGCTCGCGCTCGCCTGCCGTGGTCTCGGTGACGAAGCGGGCGAACGCGCCGCGCTGCTAAAGCTGCTCTCGATTGACTCGAATGTTTCCGATGCCGCCGCCCGGCTTCTGGAGCTCGGCGGCACGATGTCTGCAGCGGAACGGGCGGCTCACGGCGACCAGATGCTCCAGACCAATCCCTTCCAGGAAAAGGCCTACCGCACCCTCGCGGCTGCGGCGAAGGAGTCCGGTGATCCACGCCGCACGCGGGAGGCGCTTGAGTCGCTGCTCGCCTTGGAGCCGCGCGATGCCGGCCGCCTGCACTACGAACTCGCGACGCTCCTGCGGAAGTCGGATCCGGTGCCAGCCCGCCGCCAGGTCCTGCAAGCCTTGGAAGAGAATCCACGCTTCCAGGCCGCGCTGGAGCTGCTCAGCACCTTTCCCCCTGCCCCACCGAACAAATGAAGCCCGTGCTCGCCATCGCCAGCTTGCTCCTCTGCGTCTTCATCGTGGATTCCTCCGGCCAGGGCTGGCGCGGGGGCAGGAACCGCCGCGGAGATCGTCCGGATCGCGGCTTGGGCGATCGCAATGGCGTGGAACGCTGGCAGAATGACCCGCGCTTTCCGGAGGACACCTTCCGCTTCGTCCGGCTTCGACCCGAGAATCACTACAAGTGGGCGACGGACTATCCGGACAGCGACCTGAATTTCTCCTTCCGCCTCCAGCAGATGACGGCGATCCGCGTGAATCCGGATCCGATCGTCCTGCCAATCCTCGATCCCGAGCTGAAGAAGTATCCCTTCCTTTATACGATCGAGACCGGCTCGCTCGACCTCAGCGAGGAGGAGACCAAGGTGCTGCGCGAGCATTTGCTCAATGGCGGCTTCCTGATGATCGATGACTTCTGGGGCGAATACGAGTGGGAGAACACCAGAGACCAGATGCAGAAGGTCTTTCCCGATCTGCCGATCAAGGAGCTGGAGCTCGATCACCCGATCTTCAGCACGGTCTTCCCGCTGAAGGTGAAGCCGCAGATCCCGGCAATCGATGTCGCGCTGCGCGGACGCTATACCGGCGTCTTCTGGGAGCAAGGCGCGGAAGGCGCACACTTCCACGGCATCTTCGACCAGAAGGGCCGCCTGATGGTGATCATCTGCCAGAACACCGACCTCGGCGATGGCTGGGAACGCGAGGGCGAGGATCCTTACTACTTCACCGAATTCAGCGAAAAGCTGGCCTACCCGATGGGCATCAACATCATCGTCTATTCGATGACCCACTGACCTTACTCCATGATTACGGACATCGACTCACACGTTACCCAAGAGCAACTGGTCCGCCGCATCGCGGAAGGGCGGGACCGCATTCGCAAGGAACTCGCGAAGGTTATCCGCGGTCAGGAAGAGGTCATCGAGCTGCTGCTCATCGCACTGCTGTCCGGCGGTCATGCATTGATCACCGGTGCGCCCGGACTCGCGAAGACCCTGCTCATCCAATCGACCGCGCGGCTCTTCCACCTTTCGTTCAATCGCATCCAATTCACCCCGGACCTGATGCCCGCGGACATCACCGGCACGGAGATCCTCGGCGACTCCCCGGAAGGCGGGCGGCGTCTGGAATTCGTGAGAGGCCCGATCTTCGCCAACCTGATCCTGGCGGACGAAATCAACCGCACGCCGCCGAAGACCCAGTCGGCCCTGCTGGAGGCGATGCAGGAGCACCAGGTCACCGCGGCGGGAGTGCGCTACCCGCTGGATGAACCGTTCTTCGTGCTGGCTACCAAGAACCCGGTGGAAATGGAGGGCACCTATCCGCTGCCGGAAGCGCAGCTCGATCGCTTCATGTTCGACATCCGCATCGACTACCTCAGCGAGGACGATGAGGTGGCAGTGGTCACCAGCACGACTTCCAAGCGGCCGGAGCCGATCGAAGCGCTCTTCAGCGGCGAGGATCTTCTGGCATTCCACGAGATCGTAAGGCGCGTCCCGATCGCGGAGGAGACCGCGCGTTACGCCGTGCGCCTTGTCGGCGCCTCGCGGCCGAACCGTCCGGGCACGCCGGACTTCGTGAACGAGTGGGTGAACTGGGGCGCCGGACTGCGGGCCGCGCAATGCCTCGTCATCGGCGGCAAGGCGCGTGCCCTGCTGAATGGCCGCTCCCATGTCACCCCGGATGACATCCGTGCGCTCGCCCATCCCGTGCTGCGGCATCGCGTGCTGCCGAATTTCCGGGCGGAGGCCGAAGGCATCACGCCGGAGGGGATTGTGGATCGATTGCTGAAGCACGTGCCGCTGCCATGAAATACGCTCTCACCACTTGGCAAGCGGCCACATGCCTGCCCCGGGAGCGCGGAGCCTCCGGCCCGCAGAGGCAACCCACCGATCATGCTTCACCTCGCGGACCGCATACGCCCCACCGTCGCCTTGCTACGAGCTTCGCGAACTCACCACTCCTCGGGACTATTCTGCGGGGCGGAGCCTCCGCGCTCCTGGGAGCACGCATGGCTTCATGCTCCACGGGATCACCTTGGCGTAATTGATGAACCCCAACCCGTCATCTCCCCGCCCTTCGACCTTCGCCGATCCGGTGGCGCTGATGCGGGTCCGCAGCCTCGAACTGCGCGCACGCACGGTGGTGGAAGGATTCTGGAAAGGACTTCATCGTAGCCCGCGGCATGGCTTCTCCGCGGAGTTCGCCGAGTACCGGCAATACGTCCCGGGCGATGACATCCGCTATCTCGATTGGAAGGTGCTGGCACGGCGCGACAAGTCCTTCATCCGAAAATTCCGGGAGGAGACGAATGTCCGCTGCCACGTGCTGCTCGATCTCAGCCGCTCGATGGGCTACGGCTCGAAGACCTACACCAAGCTCGAATACGCCCGCACCTTGGCCGCCACGCTGGCGATGTTCCTTCACCAGCAGGGCGACGAGATCGGGCTGCTCACCTTTGATGAAGTCGCGCGCGATTACCTGCCACCACGCCATCGCAGCGGGCACCTGCACGCCATCCTCGCCGCGCTGGACAAGCCCGCGCTCGGCATCGGCGCGGCCTTGCATGCGCCGGTCGATGCCATCCTTTCCCGCGGCCGCATGCGCGGGCTGGTCTTCGTGATCTCGGATTTCCTCACCCCGCTCACGGAGCTGAAAGCCCCGCTCTCCGCACTCGCTGCCTGCGGCCATGACATCAGCCTGATGCAGACGCTCGATCCGGCGGAGATCCACTTCACGTTCGACTCCGCGGTGAACTTCGAGGACATGGAATCCGGCCGCGTCCTCCCCGCTGATCCCGACCAACTGCGCGCGGGATACCTGAAGAAGTTCAACGCGCACCAACAGGGTCTCAAGTCGCTCTGCGACACACTCGGCATCCTCCATCACCTGCTACCGACCGACCAACCATTGGAGACCGCCCTGCACACCTACCTTTCCGGCCGGCAATCGCTTGGCCAACGCATCGACCGCAAGAGCAGCACCTGAACCGATATCGTGGCTTTCCTTGCTCCATTCTTCCTCGCCGGACTCGCAGCCCTCGCGCTGCCGGTCCTGCTGCACCTACGGAAGAACCGGCCCAAGGAAACAGTGGTGTTCTCCTCGCTGATGTTCTTCGACGACCAGCCGCCGATCACCAAGCGCCGCTCCCGCCTGCAGGACATCCTGCTGTTGATCCTGCGCTGCATCGCGCTTGCCCTCCTGGTGCTCGCTTTCGCCCGACCCTTCTTTCCCGCGAAGGAAGACACCCCTGCCCCGCCCGCGAGTGCGGCGACTCATTTCATCTTGATCGATACCAGCGCAAGCATGCGCGGCGAACCGTTGGAGAACTCCCTTCTGGCAGCGCGGGGGACGATCAAGGAGCTGCCCGATGGCGATGCGATCGCGATCGCGACCTTCTCCGATCGCCTCCACATTCTGTTAGACCCGGCACGCGCGCGCAGCCTCGCCCCCGGTGAGAGGAAGGCGACCGCGCTGTCCCTGCTCGACGAAGCGAAGGCCGATTGGCAAGCGACCCATCTCGATGACGCCATTCTTTCCGCCGTCGCGGCGGCTGGACCAGAGGCCCCGCTCCAGATCCATCTTTTCAGTGATCTCCAGAAAGGCGCGACACTCGATCGCCTGCGCGGTGAATCATGGCCGGATGCCCTCCGCATCGTTCTCCATCCCCAGGCACCGCAGGATGGCTGGACGAATGCCGGCGTGCAAATGCTGCCTGCGGAAAAGCAGATCCGCCGCGTCCGCGTGACCAATGCCGCGGGATCGGCGAAGTCCTCCTTCACCCTGGAGTGGAGCGGCAACCCGGCGAAAACGACAATCACCGTAGCTCCCGGCGAAAGCGCGATCTTCGAGGCACCGGAAGGCGTTCCGAACGAGGGCAAGGTGATTCTTGCCGGCGACGACCATGCCTTCGACAATGAGGCGGCATGGACCACCTCGGCGCTACCGGTGGTGAAGATCTGGCATCCCGATCCGAGCGAGATCACCGATACCACGGAGAGCAGCTATTTCCTCCACCGCGCGATGCAACCGACCGCGGACTACTCCGTGGAGGTAGTGAACACACCGCCTGCGGAAGCTCCGGCGCTCACGATCACCGATGGGAAAGCGGCAGACATCGTCGCCCTGCGCAAGGTGATCGAGGAAGGCGGCACGGCCTTGCTCGCCCTGCGCGATGTCGCCTCGGCAAAGATCATTGAAGAGCTCTTCGACGTGAAGGATGCGCAGGCGACGGAAGCCATGGTGCAGGATCACGCGCGCTTCGGGGAGATCGATCTCAAGTCACCCGTCTTCGCGCCCTTCGCGGATCCGCGCTACTCGGACTTCAGCGGCATCCGCATCTGGAAATACCGGGTGCTGCCCGCAGCCCTCACCGCACCGGGCACGGTGCTCGCCCGCTATGACAGCGGTGATCCGGCATGGATCAGCTATCCGCTTGGCAAGGGCACGCTCCATGTTTTCACGACCACTTGGCGTCCCGCGGACAGCCAGCTCGCGCTGACCACCAAGTTCGCACCGCTGCTTCACTCGTTGATCGCGAATGCCGGCCAAGGCCGCGGCGTCTATTTCGTGGGACACAATGGCATCGACACTCCCGGTATCCACGCCGAGGGCGAGCGCCGCATCGCGATCCAACTTGATCCCTCCGAGTCCGAACTCACGCCCTTGCCCGAGGCCGATCTCCGCGCGCTCGGATTGCCCCTCGATGAACCGGTGATCGCGAAGACCAGCGCGATGACCGCCACGCTTTCCAGTGCCGAGCAAGAGAGCCGCCAACGCATTGGCTGGTGGCTGCTTGTCGGAGCCGCGCTATTCTATCTCGCCGAAACCGCGTGGGCCGCCTTGGCAAGCCGCCGCGCCAACCCCGCAACGTCATGATCCGTCGATTGCACGCCATCCTTTCCGAGCTCGCGCAGCGGCGGCAGAAACAGCGCCTCCACGCCGGGCTCGCCGTGACCTGGTGGCTGGGCTTGCTGGCCGGCATCTTAATGTGGCGCTCCAGCGTGTCCATCGGAACATGGGTCGCGTGGTTGCTGCCACTGCTGATCATCGCTTCCGCGGGCGTCTGGTGGTGGAGCCGCAGTGGCGTGGGGAATCCACGGGTGATCGCGAAGATCGTGGAAACGAAATACCCGGAGCTGCGGACGGCCTTGCTCGCCGCACTCGACCAGCATCCGGAGGGCGGCACCTTCAATTACCTCCAGCTTCGCCTGCTCGTCGAATCCGTACAGACGGCCGAGCGCGACGAATGGCTGGAGCTGGTGCCGCAACCACGACTGAGCAAGCTTCGCACGCTGAACCTCACCGGCGTCGCGATCCTTGCCCTGGCACTCATCCTGGCACTGAGGCCCGCCATCAGCCATGTCGCAAGCACGCCCGCTGGGGAGGAAGAGGAGATCGTCACCGCGACACCACTCGATATCTCCGTCCAGCCGGGTGATATCGAAGTCGAGCGCAATAGCCCGCTGACCGTGCAAGCGCGCTTCGGCACGAAGGTCCCCGCGGAGGCATCGCTCGAAACAAGGGACGAGAACGGGCAGGTTCGCTCGGTGCCGATGACGCGGCCATTTACCGAGCCCGTCTTCCAGGCCCGCCTCACCGCGATCGTTGGGCCCATGGAGTATCGCATCGTCACCACGGATGGCAGCAGCCGGAGTTTCAAGGTGAGCGTCTTCGACTTGCCTGCGCTCGTGAGTTCTCAGGCGGTGCTGACTTTCCCCGAGCATCTCGCGAAGCCCGCGGAAACGGTCAAGGACCCGCGCTCCATCCAAGTACCCGAGCGCACCAGCATCGCGCTTTCCTTCACCGCGAATCTACCCAGGCTCTCCGCCACGCTGGCTGCGAAAGACAAGGAACCGCTCAAGCTCGCGGCGGATCCAGCCAATCCCTCGCGCTACCTCGTGGAGATCGCGCCGAAGGATAGCATCCGCTATGAACTCGTCCTCACCGACAGCTCCGGACGCCGCAATGCACGCAAGGACCTGCTCGACATCAAGGTGCTTCCCAACAAGGCACCGGTCGTGAAGGTGGTGCTGCCCCGCAGGAACGACAAGGCCACGCCGATCCAGGAGGTACGGCTCGAAGCGAAGATCGCCGATGACACCGGCTTGCTGGCGCAGGGCCTTCGCTACACGATCGATGGTGAGAACTGGCAGGAGCTCGAAACACCGGTCGCCACCGGCGAGAAGCTGCCGCCGCTTTCCCAACTCATCGACCTCGAAGCCGCGGGCGCGAAGCCGAAGGATATCCTGATGTGGAATGCATGGGCCGAGGATCTGGGTCCCGATGGCAAGAAGCGCCGGGTCAATGGCGACATCCACATCGTCCGCGTTCGTGATTTCGATGAGATCTACCGCCAGCAGGCCGCACCACCCGGCGGCGAGCAGCCACCGCAAGCGGGTGAAGGCGAGCAAGCCGGCGGTGCCGCGGATCTCATCAAGACCCAGACCCAGATCCTCAATGCCACCTGGGCGATCCGCCGCGATCATGCGGAGATCCGCGATACGCAGCCGGAAAAAGACGAGCTGGAAACCCTGCGTCGTTCCCAAGAGATCGCGATCGAAACCGCGACTGCCTTGGAAGCGGAGCAGAGTAATCCCTCGGTCCGCCAGCACGTGACCGATGCGCGGCTCGCGATGAAGGAGGCCTTGGCCGATCTTGCTTCCGCGGAGGAAAAGATTTCCGCCGAGCCCTTGGAGGAAGCCATCAGCCACGAGCAGGTGGCACTTCGCCATCTCTATCAGCTCATGAGCTCGGAGACCATGGTCATGACCGGCCAGAATGCCGGGCAATCTTCATCATCCTCCGAGGAGATGCCGCGCGATGAACTGGAGCTGGAGCAGAAAGAAACCCCTTATCAAGCCGAGCGCCAACCACGCCCCGAGGCACCCGCCGGTGAAGCGGCGCAAGCGATGGATACGCTCCGCAAGCTGGAGGAGCTCGCCAAGCGCCAGCGCGATCTCAACGAGGAGATCCAGGCTCTTCAAAACGCGCTCGCCGAAGCGGACACGCCCGAGGAGCGTGCCGAGGTCGAGCGTCAGCTCAAGCAACTCCGCGAGCAGCAGCGCGAGCTTCTCGCCGATGTGGACCAGCTTCGCGAGCAGACCAGCGATCCTTCGCGCGAGGCCTCGCAACAACCGCGGAGCGAGGCACTCGATGAAGCACGCGAGCGCGCGCAGCAGGCGAACCAGCAGCTTTCCGAGAACAAGCTGGGCGAAGCCCTCGCTGCCGGCCGTCGCGCGCAGGAAACCTTGGAAGAAGTCCACGACGACTTCCGCGAGAACAGCGCGGCTCAACTCGCGGAGCAGCTTCGCGACCTGCGTCAGGATGCCCGGGCCCTCGAAGAACGGCAGCAGCAGCTCGCTGAATCCGCCGGGGCGCAGGAAACTCCACGAGCTCCCCGCCTGCGCGAGTCGAACGCCTCCACTCCTGAGATCGCGCAGCAGCGCGAAGGCCTGAAGCAGCTCATGGATAACGTGCGCGAGACCGCCCAATCCGCGGAACGCGCAGAGCCTCTCGTTTCGAAGGATCTCTCCGAAGCACTCCGCGGTGCCGAGCAAAACCAGATCGCCCGCTCGCTCGAACAAATGGAGCAATCCGGTGCTGACAGTCCCGCCGCGGGACGGGCCGCCGAGGGGATCTCCAATCTCACACGCGAGATCGAAGGCGCGGCCGAGCGCGTGCTCGGCGACGAAGCCCAAGCCCTCCGCTACGCTCGTGATCAACTCCAGCAACTCTCCGAACAAGCGGGCGGTGGGCAAGCGGGCAATGAACCTCAACAAGGCAACCAGCCGGGACAACAACCTGGTGAAGGCCAGCCCGGCGAGCAAGCGGGCAATCAACCGGGACAAGGCAACCAGCCGGAACAACAACCCGGCGAACGCCAGCCCGGCGAACAAGCGGGCAATCAACCCGGACAAGGCAACCAGCCGGGACAACAACCCGGCGAAGGTCAGCCGGGCGAGCAAGCAGGCAATCAACCCGGACAAGGAAGACAGCCCGGGCAACAACCCGGCGAAGGTCAGCCCGGTGAGCAAGCAGGCAATCAACCGGGCCAAGGCAACCAACCCCGCCAAGCCAATCGCCCCAATCGTGGCGGAACATCCGGCGGTGGCAATGGCCGCGGTGGCTCGCGCAACTCCCCGATCACTGGTGATGATTTCCAAGAGTGGAATGAACGCCTCGCCGATCTCGAAGCCCTCGTCGAAGACCCCGAGGCCCAAGCCGCCGTCGCGCGCGCCCGCCAGGCCAGTCGCGAGATGAGGCGCGATTTCACCCGCCACTCCGTCAAGCCCGGCCAAGACAAGCTCGACAAGGAAGTCGTGCGTCCCCTCGCCGAGGCCGCCCGCAAGATCGATGCCCGTTTGCGCGAGCTCGATCGCAAGGACCCGCTTGCTCCCGTCGGACGCGATCCCGTGCCGGAACGCTACGACGATCTCGTCCGCCGTTACTTTGAGGAATTGGGGAAATGACGAGCATCCCCAGCATCGCCAATCTCAGGATCGTCTGGACCGAAAGCGGCTGGGCCGTGCCCGGCATTATCGTGCTCGCGATCATCGCCGTCGCCCTTTTCTTCAGCTACCGCGGCAAGCCTTGGATCCCGCTGCGCATCCGCTTCCTCGCAGGCGGGCTGAAGTGGCTCGGCTTCGCGCTTCTGCTCTTCTTCCTGCTGCGACCGGAAATCGTCCGCACCCACAATCGCCCCGGCACCAATCACTGGGCACTCTTGTTAGACAATAGCCGCAGCATGACCCTGCAGGATCAGGATGATGGCAAGTCGCGCGCCGACCGACTGAATGCATTGCTCGAACCCGCGCCGGAAGGCTGGCAGGAAAAACTCGGCAAGGACTTCATCCTCGACCGCTTCTCCTTCGACCAGCGCCTCCATCATCGCGCCCCGCTCGACTTCACCGGGAATGCCTCCGCGCTTGCCCGTGCTCTCGGCGAAACGCGGGATCGCTATCAAGGCCGCCCGCTCGCCGGCATCCTCGTCGTGACGGATGGCAGCCCCACGGACGCCGCCGCTCTTGCCAGCATGAAGGAAGGCTTGCCACCGGTCTTCCCGCTCGTGATCGCACCGGAGAAGCCGCTCCAGGATCTCTCCGTCGCCAGCGCCACCGCGCGTGCCACCTTGTTCGAAGATGCCCCGCTCATTGTCGATGCCTCGGTCTCCGCGCTCGGACTCGCGGGAGAAACCGTCGTGGCCACGGTGAGCGAACGCGGCGGCAAGGTGCTCGAGGAGTTGCGCCACGAATTCACCGAGGATCAGGCCACGTGGAACCCGCGCTTCCAAGTGCGTCCCGAAGCCACCGGCACCACCTTCCTCGAAGTCGAGGTGAAGCCCGCCGGTCCTCTGCAAGAAGCCACCCTTGAAAACAACCGCCGGATGGTCGCCGCGAATCGCGATAGCGGCCCTTATCGCGTGCTCTACGTCGGCGGTCGTCCGAACTTCGAGCACAAGTTCCTCCAGCGCGCGCTCGACGAGGACCCGGACGTAAGTCTCACCAGCGTGATCCGCATCGCGCGCCGGGAGCCGAAGTTCCAGATGAAGAGCCGCGAGGGCGAGACCAGCAATCCCCTCTATCGCGGCTTTGAGGATCAGGAGAATGCGGAGCGCTTCGACGAAGCAGTCTTCATCCGCCTCAATACGAAGGACAGCGATGAACTCGACCGCGGCTTTCCGAAGACCTCCGCCGGGCTCTTCCCCTTCGACACGGTAATCCTCGATGACCTGGAGGCGGAATTCTTCACTCGCGATCAACAGCGCCTGCTCCAGCGCTACGTCTCGGAGCGCGGCGGCAGCGTGCTCATGCTCGGTGGCATGGAGTCGCTCGATGCCGGCGGCTACAAGGATACCGCGATCGGCGAGATGCTGCCCGTTTACCTCGATCCCGCGACGCCCTCCGATGGCCCATCCTCCGGAAAGTTCTCACTGACCCGCGAGGGCATGTTAGAGCCATGGGCACGCCTGCGAAAGACCGAGGCAGAGGAAGAGCGGCGCCTGCACGGGATGCCGGAGTTCCAGAACATCCACCGCCTCCCTTCGATCCGCCCGGGCGCGATGGAGATTGGCAAGTTCGAATCCGGCGCGACCAGCAGCCCCGCGCTCGTGGTGCGCCGCTACGGCCGCGGCCACACTGCCGTCATCGCTGCCACCGATCTCTGGCGCTGGGGCCTGCACGATGCGGACTCGCACGCCGACATGGACAAGACCTGGCGACAACTCACCCGCTGGCTGCTCTCTGATGTCCCGCGCCCCCTCGCCGTGAAGGCGGAGTCCGCCACGAATGGCCAACGGATCACCACCCGTCTGTTAGGCGAGGATTTCCTCCCCGCCGAGTCCGGTGGCATCGCCTTGCGCGTCCGCCGTCCGGATGAAACATGGACCAGCCTCTCGCCGCGCCCGAATGCGGAGACGCCCGGCATCCTGGAGTCCCTCCACAACGACACCTCTCCCGGCCCCTATCTCGCCGAGGCCACTAGCCGTGCGATCGGCACCCGGCCCGCACAGACCGCCAGCACCGGTTGGGTCGTGAATTCCCTGCAGGACGAATACCTCGCCCTCAAGCCCGACATGGATGCCATGACGCGCCTCGCCACGGCCACCGGCGGCCGCGTCCTCACGCGCGATGGCCTGGATGAATTCGTGAAATCGCTCGATGAACTCCCGGTGCCGATCACCGAGACCCGCTCCGAACCGCTGTGGCACTCGCCTTGGTGGCTCGCCGCCGCACTAAGCTGCTTCATCGGTGAGTGGGCCCTTCGCCGCTGGAAGAAACTCGCATGAAACCCCTGCTCATCGTCCTCCTGATCGCCGTAGCACCGCTCCTGCGTGCCGAGGAGAAACGCGCCCTGCTTCTCGTGGTGGGCGAGCCCGGAAATGCGCTCTATCAGGATGAGTTCCGCCGTCAGGCAAAGGCGTGGCAAGACCTCGGCGCGAAGGCGAAGATGGATGCGAACACCGTCGGCCTCGGTGACGCTCCGGATGACGACGACAAGCCTGCTCTCACGAAAGCCCTCGCCGCGCTTCCAAAGACCGGCGGCGACCTCTGGCTCGTATGGATCGGCCACGGCACCTTCGACGGCCGCTCCGCGAAGTTCAACCTGCGCGGTCCGGACATCGAGGCCACCGAGATCGCGGAACAACTCAAGCCCTTCCAGCGGCGCCTCATCATCCTCAATCTCTTCTCCGCCAGCGGCCCCTTCGTCGAACCGCTCGCGGGCAAGGACCGCGTCATCGTCAGTGCAAGCCGCGGCGGAGAGCGGAACTATTCGCGGCTTGGCGAAAAACTCGCCGACTCCCTTGCCTCCGCCGATGCCGATCTGGATCTCGATGGGTCGCTCTCCTTGTTAGAAGCGGTCCTTCATGCCTCCGCCGCGACCAAGGCCTTTTACGACGACGCGCAGCGGGTCGTCCCCGAGCACGCTGTCATCGACGACAACGGCGATGGCCGCGCCACCGGTACCGACAAGTTCAAGGGCCTGCGTGCGGAGGGAGCTTCGCCCGATGGAGCCTTGGCCCGCGAGATCCAGTTCCTTGGCGACACCATCGATCCCCTTTCCGCCGAAGCCCGTGAAGAGCGCACCAAGCTCGAAGCCGAGATCGAAGCCCTCCGCCAGCGCAAGAAGCAGCTCGCCGAAGACGACTACTATGCCGAGCTCGAGACCCTCATGAGGCGCATGGCAAAGCTCTACGGCAAGTAGCCAAGGCGACAAGAACTACCGGAGCGACCGCTGCGAATCCATACAATGTATTCAACGCTCTGGTGAAATTGAATGAAATGACTTTTAAGTCGCGATAGAACCGACTGCGCATTTGGCAGGCTCCGATTTTACGCTGCCATCGGCGGCGACCAGCAAGGTCCTCGGATGCCGAACTCAATCATCAAGCCCCACATTCAACAACTCGCGGGCAGCGGCAACAGTTTGAAACACCTTGTCATTGAGCGGTGCTTTGAAGCCGCCAATACGGAATATCCATCGGACTACAAACCTCCCTCGCGGCATCTCATCGTAGCCCCTGCTACCCGGCAGGCAGCCCTATCGTGGACCCGTGATGGAACCGGAGCCAGGGTTCGCAGCGATTTCGGGCCCGGGGATCTCATCCTCAATCCACGCGGCTGTTCCGCGCACTGCCAGTGGGGCCAGGACACGCAGTTGATTCTGGTGGCTATCGATCCATCGAGCGTCCCGGAAATCTGCGGGGAGCTGGAGGTTCCCATCATTGAGGTCCCGAAGCTTTTCCACTTCAAGGACGGTGCAATTCACCGTACCACCCAGAGGCTCATCTCCTGCTTCGAGACGACCAGCCCTCCTCTGTTGGAGGCCCAGACCTTGGAGCGCATGCTTATCCGGCAGGTCATCGACAAGTGCCGGAAAATCTATGAGAAGAAGCACCCTCTCTCAAAGGTGAAGCTGATCAAGGTCCACGACTTCATCCATGATCGGTTGGCCGCCACTATCACCATTGACGATCTAGCCTCCGTGGCCGGATACAGCCCGTCCCGCTTCCTCGTGCTATTCCGGAATGCCACCGGCTTTTCCCCTCACCAGTATGTCATGCAGCAACGCCTGGAACGGGCTCGCGAATTGATCCTGCGCACCGACCTCCCGATCAACGCGATCGCTGCGGAGTGCGGTTTCTCGGACCAAAGCCATCTCATCCGCCTCTTCAAGAGACACACGGGTTTCACTCCCAATCGATTCAGGAAATGACTCCGGCACAAGGTCCGGAAGACCGCCAACTGTTAGATCCGCTTCCCTCCATTCCAACTTGGGAAGTTCAAAACTACCCTCCGTCTGCACGAATCCGAGTTTCCCATAAAAGGCCCTGCTTGATTGCGAATGGCGGGAGGGAAAATGGATCACTCGTCTCCCGGATGCTTCTCCCTCCGCAATCAAGCGGGAAACAAGGTACCTGCCGATCCCCCTCCCCCTGAAATCGGGAATAAGGGCGAGATCGAGGATCTGAATGAATGCGGGACGATACAGGATGTGACATCGTCCGATCGCAGCGCCCCGATGCTCGATCAGATGGAAACAGGCATCCGGAAACAGGAAGGCCAGTTCGGCTTGGAAGGAATGGCTCTCCTGCTCAAGCGCGGGATATCGATCCTGTGCGGACAGTCCTTCCATTTCCCGCGAGTCATCCGGAGCACGCGGCTCCAATTCCTCTGAACGCGTGAAGTGGCCCGAAGGGACCGGCCGCAAGCGGATCTCCGATCTGAAGTCCATCAGCAATGATTCTGCCATGAAGGAGCCGGGCTGAGCGGACCTGCCGTCTACGAAGGCCCCGGAAGTTGAAGGCCAAAAGCTCCACGCAAAATCTCCGCGAGCCCTCCCGGTCTCGCGGAGATTCATCGCACGGCGTCAACCGATACGGCGACGGCGCAGGGCCGTCAGTATCCCCGCGATTCCCGCCAGCAGAGTGCCGGACGGCTCCGGGACGGGCGACACCGCGATCCCGTCCATACCAAGGGTGGTCAGGGAATAGTTCGCATAGGGCTCGCCGACCCCGGCTTGGTCAAACATCCCCCACGAATCCGGTCCGGAATGAGCGTAGAAGTCTAACACGATCTCCTCGGAAGGAGCCACAAACGTGAGGGTCACCGTTTCCCAGACGTTGTCCATCAGGAGCATGCCCATGGTCGGCGATGCGGTGACATATTCGCCGTTCACGAAGAGCAGGAATCTGCCGTCGAACTGGTCCGCGGGCGCATCATCACCAAGAAGCATGGCAGACAAGGCGTCCTGATGACCTGAGAGGTTCGTTTGCTCGAAGGAGATCTGATAGGTTTCTCCCACGGTAAGCCCGGAGAGCGTTTGACCCATCCCTTGCCCGTAATGCCAATAGGCCGGAAAAGAGGCATCACCAAGCCGCCGGGTGGTGAATTCCGCGTAGGTTCCTCCGTTGGAAGATGGCACCAGATCGATGGTCGTCGTCCCATCCACGGGTGAGATATAGCTGTCAGCGCTTTTCACCTGCGGAAGCCCCGTGGTCAAAGTCGTGCCATCCGGGAACCACAAGTTGGTTTCCGGGTTGAGGAGTGCGGAAGCAGTCGACCATCCGCTCGGGTAATGGGAAGGTGACCCATCCGAATCCATGTCCGGATTCACGACCGTCACCGCCGCAAGACTCACGGAAATGGACGACAAACCGCAGGCAGCCAAGGCCAGAATCCGGGCGCACCGCGGGTGACGATGGGAAGAGGAGGAGGATGTTTTCATGGGTGTGTTTGTTAGGGTGTCAGAAAACGCCATTGCCACTCTGGGTTGACGCAATGCCGCCGATCTCATCTCGAGAGATGAATGATCCCCATGATTTCATAAACAAAACCTCAGGATCGTATTGAACAAAACAACTTTTTTATACAGCACTTCGAACGCGGTTTACCAGGACACACCGTCCATCAACCAACCGCACTCCACCTCCTTGCCGCCATCCGCAGTCATCGGCCTACAGTGGTCTGCCCATAGTCCGCCCCGCTAGAGTGCATGGGATTTGTTCCTAGACCGGTCGTATTGAGCACATCGGGAGAACCTCGTTAAATGACGCCTCTTGCTGAGCATCCGAAAAATCCAAGTGGCGCCGTCCTTGCGTTGCTGGTCCTACCACACGACCACCTTTCCCCTCCCGGCAGGAATGCCCGACCGGGCTGAGGGCATCGTGCTCACCCGCACCGGAAATCTGGTGACCGTCGAAGTGCAGGGCATCATATGGGAACTCCATTGGTGGCAGGTGGACTGCGGACACGAGTATCAAATCGCGAGCGGCGAGTGGATCCGCGAGCCCGATCCGAGGGTCCGGCAATATGTCGAAAGCATGCTCGAGGACACACACGGCACCCGGGCGGGAGCCGGCCCGATGAGAGACTATTGGATCGATCAGTGCACCTGGGTGCTGGAGCGTAACGGCTGGTAAAAACCAAGCCCGCCAGCGTCTTCCTGCAACCCCATGCAGGGGATCATCTCCCGTGCCCGAACAAGGCACACCCGAAATTTATATCTTCACTTCCACAGTGATAAGGCATCCATAAAAACACCCAACTTGGGGAGGTTGTCAGACAGCCATCCATGATGCAGCCTGATGATGACCCACGCTGCACCTAAGGCATGCTTGGTTCGGCAGCTTCGGGCGACTCCGCGGAGAAGAAACACCCGCGGATTCAAACCTAACAAAACCCAACGAATGAAACATCCATCAGATGTAGAGCATGGCGGAGCTATGGCCGGATCCCAAAGGGAAATCGCAATAGCCCCCAAAAGAAAATCCGTCCTCCGGACCTTCCTGCTGACCCTCGCCATCGGCGTCTCAGGCGGCCTCGCCGACCCTGCATCGGCGATCGGCGCAGGCGATGCCGACACGATGTTCAGTGGCTTCAACAATGCCTTCCTCGTAAACGGCAACTACTATAAGAATAAGATCAACGGCAGCACCTTCGACGAAGGCTGGACCGGAGCCATCAATATTCTGGTCGCCCAGGACGCCTTCGAGCGCACCGGCAGCATCGCCCACAAGAACCTCGTCAATGCTCTCTGCACCACCTTCCTGCAGAAGTTCCCGCCGGGATACGAATGGGACGGCTGGAACGACGACATCGGATGGATCTCCATCATGCTTGCCCGTGGCTACCTGATCACTGGGAATGCCGATCTGCTCTATAACGCCCGCGTTCCCTGCTTCGACATGGTTTGGGCACGCGGCTGGGATACCCAGTACAATGGCGGCGGCATTTGGGAGCAACAGCCGAACATGACGCCACCGGGCGAGATCATCGACAAGCAGGCCCTCTCCAACAACACCATGGGCAAGGCCGCCTGCCTGATCTACATGGGCAACCACGACCAGTGGTACTTGGACCGCGCGACGCAGATCTACACCTGGGTGCGGGCGAATCTCTATAACACCTCGACCGGCCACGTTTACAACGGTATCCAGCCCAATGGGACGGTCAACACCAGCCGGAACGTCTACAACCAAGGCACCTTCGCCGACTTCGCGAACTACCTCTATCAGATCACGGGGAACGTGATGTACTACAACGATGCCAAAAGGGCGCTCGACTACGTCAAGGGCCCCAGCTGGTACAACAATGGCATCATGACTGGCGGAGGCACCAATACCTGGTCGGACGAATACGCCCGCGCGCTGGGCCACTTCTGCCGGGATAACCGCCAGTGGGCGACCTACCACAGCTGGGCCGTGGCCAATGCCAACGCCGCCTGGGCCCGCCGTCGCACCGACTACAATGTCTGCTGGAGCGACTTCAGCCAGCAAACGCCGAACGACAACAACGTCATCACGAATCGCTTCTGCGATGCCGTGGCCTGGCTGCAGTTCACCCCCGTCAACATCCCCGGCAACATCTGGGGACGGCACACCATCGTCGGCATGAACAACATGGCGATCGATACCCTCGGTCTGACCGCGAATAACAGCATCGTCGGGCTCTGGGGCCTGAACTCCGGCCAATCCCAGATCTGGAACTTCAGCCAGAATGCCGACAACTCCTGGAACATCGTCAGCCAGTCCAGTTGGAAGGCACTCGACGTTCCGGGCGGCAATCCCGCGAACAACACCAAGATCATCCAGTGGCCGCCAACACGCGGCAGCAACCAACGCTGGTGGGTCGACCAACAGGCGGATGGCAGCTACCGGATCTGGAACCAGCAGAGCGGCGCATCCCTCGATAGCACCACCACCACCACCAATGGCACCTCCCTCATCCAGTGGGGTTGGAGTGGCGGTCCCCAGCAGCGCTGGCGCCTGCAGTAAAGCACCCGAACTCCGGCACCGCCCTCTCGGGGGCGGTGCCTCTACCCATCCCAGGCTTACCACCCTGTAGTCCCACCAAACTCCGTCGCCATCCGTCCCCGCCAAGCACGATGAAGCTTCCCATCCTCCTATCGGCCACCGCCTCGCTCCTCCTCGGAGCATTCGTGCTTTCCCGCCATCACCCGCCAAGCGCCATCACCGACGCACCCCTTTCATCCCCCGCAAGGCCCAAACGCGAACGCGCTAACATCACCCTCGCCACCGAACCCCTGCTCGCACAACTCACCCGCTGGCGCGACGGCACCGCGCACCTCGATCGCGAAACCATCCACGCTCTCGCCGACAAGCTCCTGCAACTCGATACCGATGCCGCAGCACGTTTCGCCGAATCGATTCCCCTCGGCCCGCACCGCGATGAAGCCCTCCGCCGCTTCGCCCAAGGCCTCGCCACCCGCGCCCCGGAAAGAGCCGAACACTGGGCCGTAACCCTATCCGATGAAGCCGAACGCACCGCCGCCTTGG
Source organism: Luteolibacter luteus (assembly GCF_012913485.1). GTDB lineage: Bacteria > Verrucomicrobiota > Verrucomicrobiia > Verrucomicrobiales > Akkermansiaceae > Haloferula > Haloferula lutea. The sequence continues at coordinate 218,165 of NZ_CP051774.1, forward strand.
CTTACATCTGCACCCAGATCGCCCGGACGGACGCAGCCGGAGCCATCCACAAGGCCGAGCACCATCAACTCGACCAGGCCTCCAGCATCACCGTGGAGAATCTCGTCCATCAATGGGCCGACCAGGATCTCCCCGCCGCCACTGCTTGGACTCTCGCCCGGCCTCACGGGCAGCAACGCGAGCAAATGTGCAGCCGTCTTGCCATCGTTCAATCCGCCACGGAACCGGAGCAAGCCGCGCGCTTGGTGCTCGAAGAAATCCCCGAGGGACCCAACCAGACCGAAGCCCTCATCTCCGTGATCTCCCAATGGGCCACCCGCGATCCACAATCCGCCACCATCTGGGTCGAATCCTTTCCCTCCGGCTCCCTCAAGGAAAGAGCCGAGAACGAACTCCAGCAACTCGGCAAGCTGCGTTGACCCGCCGGGAGGTCGAGTCGCCCCCCTCCCCACGCTGCCTTTCACTGATCACTGCTGAATGATCACCCGGCACTCTGCCTTTCACCCCGCAACCTCGATGGCGACCTTGCGGGCTTTCAGCGCCTCGATAACGGCCACCTCTGCCTCGAGTAACGCGTAGGCCGCTGCGATCACCGCGTCCATGGCGTGCTCTTCCTTGGCATCGGCGCTCCGCTCAAGCTTCTCGATCTCCCGATCGGTGCGCCAATCTTCGAACTTCGCCACCAGTTCGTCTTTCTTCTCCTCGAGATAATGGAGAACCCTCTCCTTCGCGGAAGCCGCCTTCTCCCGTTCGGCGTCCAAGCGTGCCAGCGCGGTGCTTCCACGTGTTTCCAGTTCCTCCACACTTCCCTGCACCGCCGCCGCCAGATGGCTCCGGGTCTCGGCCAGATAGGTTTCGGCGGACTCAAGGCGTTCGCCCAGACGAACGATGGATTGGTCGAGTTTCAGGCTCATGATTTAAGGGAATAGCTAGCCGACATAAGAGCGAAATCCCCGAGACACTGCAATCGAAACCAAGACCGGACCACGCCCAAGTCCTTGCCCTTCCCTCGAGTGCGCCATGTCGCCCGGACGACCGGTGATATCATTCATCCAGTAGTGCGGCACGTTCCTCTACGCTCTTGGACCTCCGCCCTCCGCCCTCCGCCCTCCGCCCTCCGCCCTCCGCTTATCGAAACCGAGATCTTCCTTGCCCCCATCAAACCGCCAAATTACCCAAATCAACCCATGGACGAAGCATCTTCTCCCGATTTCGATCGCTTGCTGGCATTTCTCGAACGGCTTCCGGCAATCGATCTTCCAGCCGGAGCCAGATCCATCGGAAGAGGCCGCTTCGCCAATGGAAACTGGTGGGTGAAATTCAGGCTGGATCCCGATCACCCCTTGGCATGGCGTCATGTCCAGGAACTGGGGTTTGTGTTGAATCTCCTTTCAGTGGAAGAACGGCTTCCCACCATCTTCAAGCCCGTCTCTCCGCCACCTTATTTGAATGGCGGCGTCGAGTTCCTATCATGGATAATCGAATCGACCCACGCCGAGTTCCCGCCCGACCTATGTGCCGAGTGGCTTGAAGGAAGGCTACCACGCCCGGTCGAGAATCTTGCCGAGTGGAAGTTCGCCAGCGAACAGGACTAGGCTCAAAGATGTGAACATTCCTGCCCTGTCACGTGACACGAGCAGCGTAAGCCACCCGCCCGAAAGCCTCTCAAGCCCCTCCTTAACCTGGCAGTAGAAGCTCCCGGAGAAACCGGCAAAGATCCCCGATCGACCTCCCCTTTCCATCGCCGTGCGGCCCATCTTCCAAGAAAATCCCTGCCTCCCTTCCGGTTCGTTTACCCATCCGTTTCTTACTGCCAACCTGCGAAACGCCGCCTGTTATTTTTCATGTTCTATCAGGGGTATCACGCGAAACACCGCGCCTTGGCAGTTGAACGCATCCCGGGCCTATCCACACCGCCTCCGCTCGGAAGGGATTCCTTGTCGTGGTGAGGTTCCGGGTGCGATGCTGTGAAAGTCATGAACGAAGAAAGCCGTTTCCTGCTCGAAGCGATCACCTTGGCTCAGGCCAATATCAGCAAAGGCGGACGCCCTTTCGGAGCGGTCGTCGTGAAGGACGGAGAGGTGATCGCCAGCGGGGTGAATGAGATCCACAGCTCTCATGATCCCACCGCTCATGCGGAACTCACCGCAATCCGCGCGGCAAGCCAGGTACTGCATTCTCCGGATCTCCGTGGCTGCGAGGTCTATGCCAGCGGTCATCCTTGCCCGATGTGCATGGCGGCGATGCGGATGGCGGGAATCCAGGCGGTGACCTATGCCTACACCAATGAAGATGGCGCTCCTTACGGCCTGTCCACGGCGGCCATCTATGCGGAGTTGGCAAGGCCCTTCGCCGAGCAGTCGATGGCGATTCGCCATCTGCCGCAAAGACTCGGGCAGCATCCGGACATCTACGCGGAGTGGCAGTCGGCCCATACGGGCGGGCAAGATCATTGATGGGTTGAAAGCAAGCTCTTCAGAAAACTCACCGCCGCGATTCGCGAAACCTCCGATGACGACGCCATCCATTCCACCGTTGGTCACTGCGGCCGAAAGAGGTGACCTCGCCGCGATCGAGCAGCTCTTGGCCCAAGGCACTTCGATCGATGCGAGAGACTCGTCCGGCAGGACCGCATTAATGGCTGCCACCCAGCGGAACGACGTGGCATTGGCGAAGCGGCTCATTGAGGCGGGTAGCGATGTCAATGCGCGCGATGCGGTGATGCTGACTCCCTATCTGTGCGCCGGTGCCAATGGCTTCAGCGAGATCTTCAAGGCTACCATCGCGGCCGGAGCGGATCGCGCGAGCGTCAATCGGTTTGGCGGCACGCCACTGCTGCCATCGAGCGAGAAAGGCTTTCTCCGGACCGTCCGCATCTGCCTGGCCGCGGGAATCTCCGTCAACCGGGCGAACGACCTCGGCTGGTCCGCACTCCTGGAAGCCGTGATTCTCGGCGATGGCGGACGGCTCTATGCCGATGTGATCGAGGCGCTGTTAGAAGCCGGAGCCGACCCTCACTTGAAGGATCGCGATGGCAAGTCGTCGATCGAGCATGCGCGCGAACTCGGCCAGCATCGAGTCCTGGCAATCTTCCGCGATCATCCTGAAGCAAACAACCCTGTCGCCGGAGCGATCAAGCAGGCGAAGGAACTGGAGAAGGGCGAGAGCTATGAGGAAGCGATGTCCGTGATTGATGCCACCCTCGCGAATCATCCGCAGGATCTCGATCTCCTCTACTATCGCGGCTACTACCTCTACGAGCTTGGAAGAGCCGAGGAATCGATCCGATCCTTCGAGGAAGCACTCGCGCTACAGCCTGGCGAGATCGAGTTCCATTTCTACATCGCCTACGCCTATCGGATGCTGCGGCAGCCCGAAGCCGCACTGGCGGCATTTGATGCAGGAATCAACAAGGAGCCCGAACTGGGCTTCCTCCGCTATCACAAGTCGAACTACCTCCGCGAGCTCGGTCGCCATGAAGAAGCCGTGGAGGTGATGGACGAGTTGCTGGCACGACAGCCACACCGCTACGATTACTCCTTCCACAAGGCCAACAGCCTTCGCTCTCTCGGTCGGCACGAAGAAGCTATCGTCGCGATCGAAAATGCGATCGCAGCCGACCCCGGCAACCCTCTCTATCAACGCCACAGGATGGATTCGCTCCGCTTGCTCGGGAGTTGATGCGGACATCACGATTTTATGCAGAGGCGGGAATCGGCGGGCCGGACTGTCTTGCCAGAATCAGCCCGGCCCGCCGGGCATCTATCCCGGAAACTCGTTAGGGATGCGAACCGAAGATTACCTCGAACGGCCCGCCCTTTCCCCTATGTTCATGGCCACCACTTGGATGGCGCCAAAGGTTCAGTATTCACAACCCGGCCGGCGCTTGGCAACATTGTTGGGTTCCTTCACGGCCTTTTCACAAAGGGTTGCTCCCGGACGGCCCTTAAGTTCGGCAGTCCACCCCGGATGAATGTGCCACGTAGCTTGAGGGAAGACCGCCCAGCCCGGCAGACGATTGGGAGTTCCCGGAGAAGAAATACGGTTAGGTTGAAGTATCGGTAACTCCCTCCAACAACATCACCCCGGAAAGGACAAATCGGGAAGTTTGCAATGCAATCTCCGCCTCTTGCTGAGATCATTGAACAACAAGGGGTGGTGAAGTTCATGAAAAGTACTCAAGACTTTGAATAAAGTATTGGCCATTGACCCATTACCCCTTCTTCGGCTTCCGATGGCGTATTCCTTACGGGCACTGGCTCTCATCCGGTAAGGTTAGAAAACCCGCAATGACCTTTCATGCCATCAAGCGCCGCTCCGCATAGATCGCTCATCACGATCCAATCGGGGTCTCCCTTGGATACCGCGCAATCAATTGTCCATGCTGACAAGCTCAACGATGTCTTTCCTCTCCATGACCCGCGCTTCCGGACACAGCCCCCCTTCTCCGGCATAAGCCCCCGGAAAGACCCGTAAGGGTTCAGCACAATGGAGCCCGTGATGGACACCCTGGGGAGGGGGGCCGTCACGGGCTTCTACGCCCTCTCTAGCTCTCCAACATATCCACTGAAAGGAACAAGCTCCGAGGCTCCAGGGGATTTCACAAGCAAGGTCTCCATCCAGGTATCTGCCCCCTCGAAAAGCCCGCGACACCCGACATGACAGCAATCCTGATCCTATCCGTTTTTGTTGCGGCCCTTTTGTCCGCTTCGCACGCATCCGGTGCGACCACTTTCACGTCCCGCGCCGCGATCACCGGCCCAACCGTCAGGGCCCAAATGAATCACGGAAGCGGAATGACACCGCAGATCCCGATGCTTCTGAAGGAGGCACGTTCGACGCCTCATTTTCTAAATCGTCCGCATGCTTCCCGATTGAGGATCGTGCCCGGTCCCTGCATGGCCCGGGTGATCCGGGCACCTGTTCTTACTTCAGTCGCATCCGCGTTTCCCTCGATACGATAGCTGCCATCACTGGCGTGCCGGAGCCTTCTGCCGTGGCTCCAGGAGTGCTGTCATCTTCCTTCTGCTCAGCCACCCCCGGTTCCGCCCCATTCGGACCGCCTGAAAGAAGCGCTGCTCTAACGACCGGTCGGACTTGTACTCACATGCGGGTTCTTTCCCGAGTCTTGTGTGAACGGCTCGCTCATCGTCATAAGGTGCAGGCCCAAGGATCAAAAAATGGCAATTCACGCGATCAGTGTGTGAGCCGGGATTTACGTCTCCACGCAGCCGCAGGACATCAGGATCATCGGTCGGCAGCGCTCCAGCCCGCGAGGCAGGCATGGGGCAGTCTGAGGCTTCCCGGAGAAATTGCCGGCCTCCGCGATCCGGACCGCTGTCCGACCCACCTCCAAACCGTCAGTCAGAAGCGGCCCGCCATCTGCCCTCCTGCCGGTCTATTCTCCCCCGAAAAGGGGAGAAAATGAATAACCAAGCCTCCAAGCGGGTCACGAAGTCTGAAAAATCCGTCCGGATAATGACTTTCGAATGAATTTCCACTTGAAATCCTGACTACCCGCAACCATCTGTCCGCCGCTTTCATGAATTCACATAATGAATACATTGTGAAGCCAACCCAAACCCGTTCTCGTTTCTCAAAACCCTCCGGTGCATGTGTCGCCCCTCTCTCGACTTGAGCAAGAATTCTGCCCTGAAACTGGGTGTTGTCGTCCGGGAAAGCTACCTGAGAAGCCGCTTCAGCGTGTTCGAAGGGGTGATGGACTACTGTCTGGAAAATACCGGACTGAAGGCGTTTCTGATCCCGCTCCAAGAAGGCTGCGAACCCGCTCCAGACGCTCTGGCAGAGGTCTCGGGCGTGGTGATCTGGGCCGCGCCCAGCGATGGCGCATGGGTGCTGCCCCTTTGGGAACGAGGCGTCCCTGTGGTGAGCTGCAACAATGCCTTCAACGGGCAAGTCCCGACCGTTTCCGCCGGCGAGCCCTACGAGCTGGCCTACCAATATCTGCTCAGCCTCCAGCGGCACACCATTGGTTTCGTCACGCGACCGGAGATCGATGAGGAATGCAGGGTGCGATTCAATAGCCGCATCGAGTCGGAAGAGCGGCAGGCAAGGATCTTCAAGGGTGTGCGCAAGGATCCCGGCCGCTTCCCCGAGCACCTGCTGGCAGGCACGGACGAGGTCGAACTCGAGCGCTTCCTGATCAGCCTGCCAAAGCCCGCCGCGCTCTGGTGCATCCATGATGAGATGGCAGCGCTCGTCTGGCGCAAGGCGGAGGAGCTCGGTATCAGCGTGCCCGGCGAACTCGCGCTGCTGGGCATGGGCGACCATCCCTGTGCGGTGCATAGCACGCCCGGCATCTCCACGGTGAGGATCCCCGGCATCCAGCTCGGCCAGGCAGCGGCGCGGCTGCTGCACGGGCATCTGTTCGGCTCCAGCATGCTGACCCACGATCTAACATTCTCCACCGAACAGGGGGCGTTGTTGGTAGAACGTCTCTCGACCGGTGGATCGAATCCGATCAACCGCGGCATCCAGAGGGCTTGGCGCCTGCTGGAGAATTACCCTTCCGAAGGCCTCACCGTAGACTGCCTGATTGAGAAATCCCGCGCGTCCCGGGCGACCTTTTACAAGGAGTTCGAGCGCGCCTTCAACATGCCGCCCGGCAAGGCAATCCGCCTCTTCCGGACAAAGAAAGCGAAGGAACATCTGCTCAGCACGGACCTGCCGATTTCCCAGATCGGCCGCATGTGCGGCTTCTCAAGCGAGAGCGATTTCTCGAACTTCTTCAAGCGGGAGACCGGGCAAACTCCAAAGGAGTGGCGGAGATCGCGGCAGCTCCATGAGGGCGGCTGCACCGAGGGCGATGAACGGATATAGAATCGAAAAAGTTCGATACCTCCGGCCTGTTGTTCGCCAGCTCCGCGCAGACTAGGAACTAATCAAGCTTCGTCCGGGTGGCCACCCCGCCAAGCAGCAGCCGCCGTCATACCGCTCCCCCCAGATCATGAGACTGCTGCCTGTTCGGCCCGTCCCGATGAGGCCTGCAAACCCCAAGAGTGCTCCGGGGCCGCCTACTGGGCGGCTCCGGACATGATTGGCCGGATCTACCCCTGCCCTCTTCTCCTATAAATCCAGTAGCTCGGCACGGCAGGATTGAGCTGCCCCGCAACCTGCCTTACCTTGCCTCGCTTAACCTGGCTTCACCGGTCCTCATTTCGCAACCCAGCTTTGCCACGATGATCACCTTTCACATCGTCGTCCAAGTGATCTGGCTCGCCGCCACCGCGCTGATCCTGCTCAAGCTTCAGCGGTGATTGGCTTAGCCAAGCCAGAGAACATCCCAACTTTTCCTGTTCTCTCCCGCCACGTTTAGACCTCTTTTCAAGCACCCGCATGGCGGCACTGGTGATCATCCCTCCCCAGTGCTTGCCCCTGCTCGCCGTGGCGCTAACCTAATTTCCAACAGATTCGGATTTCCTCGGCTTGATTGGCGGACGTGACAACCCCAGACTCCGGAATTGATGGCGGTCCAGCCTAACAAACGATCGATCCTCCTGGGTGCCGGTGGTCTCTTGATCCTGGCGCTCGGCGGCTTTGTCGCTTGGGAACGGGCAGGCGCTTTCGCCGATGACTCCGGGCAAGATCAGAGGCAGGCCAGCTTGGAATCAGCAGCCGCACCGGCGAAGTCCGACAAAGACCGAAGCAAGCCAGCGCGCTCGGATCGGGAGTTCCAACAACTAGCCGACAAGTGGTATCAGGAGATCGTCGAGAAGCACCCGGAGCTAGCCATCAACTTCAAGGATGTGCCCGATGATCAGAATGGCTTCCTACAGCTCCTGAACTTCACGGACCGCTTCGGGCAATACGGTGCGGACGGCCTGCCGCTGCCGGAGAACATCCGCGCCATCCTCGATGGCAAGCAGCCATGGGATCCTGCGGCGATGGCGAATTGGCTGGAGGAAAACCGTGCGCTCTTTGATGAGATCGTCGCCATCGGTCTTCTGCCCGATCAATCGGTGAAGGGCATCGACATGGATCGCCTGAAGTTCTTTAGTGCCCGGCTTCCCTACGATTGCAACCGGCTGCTGCTCGCCCATGCCCGGATGGCGATGGAGGGTGGCGATGAAGCGGGCGCGCTGCAGAGCACCCGCGCCGCGCTGGGTATCTCCGATCACTTGGGAGAGATCGAGATGCCCTCCCTGCTTTCGGAGACCGTCTCCCTGCTCGTCGGCCAGTCCACGCGGAAAACCATCTTCGACCATATGGCCGCAGCGGAGGGCTCCGACCTCGCAGCTTGGCAAGAGCTCCTCACCCGCAATCAGCATACGCCAGAGGATCTCGCACGAGTCTTCCTCGGCGAGTGGCATCACAGCACCCGCAGTTTCCTGCTCCCCGCACTCCTCGGTGATCCCCGCAGCTTGCCAATGATGGTGGACAATTCCGGCCGGGAACCAGAGCCCGTGCAAAAGATCCATGACCCCGATGCGGTGCTGGCGGCCCAGATCGCCTACTTCACGCAGATCACTGCAAATATGAAGGAATCCACGGTCGGCGAGATCCCGGGCCTCTCCGTCAACCCGGTCGATACCACGGGGCTCTCCAAGGATGGGGCCGCGGTGCTCGACATGCTCTTCAAGGGTTCCGCGGCCTGGTCGAAAGGCTGGACCCGATCGCAGACCGATGCGGCCATTCTCAATGCCGCCCTGCAGGCCGCCAGCGGTGGCGAGGTCCCGCTGGAGCCCTACACCGGGAAGCCCTTCATCATCGATCAAGAAGCAGGCACCATCCGCGTCCCGGAGGATCCGTGGTTCGAGAGCATGAACTACCAGCCGGTGAAGATCCCGGTGCTCAAGCAACGCTGAGCGCCATCACTTCGCCTCGATCGCGCTGCGGATCTCTTCCATCTGCGCCTCTGTTAGATTCTAGGAAGCCGCGTTGTCCCTCACCGCCTCGAAGGCCTTCGGTCCACGCAGCGTCTTCACGTGGTCGATCCTCTCTTCCACCGGCATCGATGAGAGCAGCGTGGAGATCCCCCAGGGGCGGCCTTGATCGATGCCGGCTTGCAAGGTCTCACGCAGATAGGTCGCGGTCTCTTCCTCCGAGCCACCGCCAGAGCGCAGCAGGTCGAAGAAGGCACCGGGCATGTTCTGATACTGTGCCCCTATGAAGAAGCTCCCGCGCTCACCCTCCGGCAGCTCCCGCAGCATCCCCATCGCCCACTCACTCGCCGCCGCGGAGCCATGCTGCTTCTCAATGGTGCTCCTCACCTCGCTCCACTGATCCCGGATCTCCTCTCCGGCCGCAGCGCGGGCGAAGACATACTCCACCGCGGCATCCCGATCGACCTTTGCCCAAGCTGCCATCACCCCGCCGGGATTGATCGGGCGCTCCATCTTTTTCCCCAGCTCACGATCCATCGCCGCCTGCAGCGCCCGGAAGTCAGTGCCGGGCGGAGGCTCCAGGGTGACGTTCACGAAGCTATTCACTCGTTCCGTGGCGCTGGGAATCTTCTTCCAGAACTCCACCAGCTTCTCCGGCCCCTGCGCCAGGCTTTCCTTCGACAGATTCATGATCAGGGTTACCAGCCGGTCGTCATTGAACGAGGAAATGAAGTCACCATTCGAGACCAGGCACTCGAAGGCCTTCGCGGGATCGCTCCCGGACAAGGAACCCGCGATCGCCTTGATGACAAATTCCCGGGAGGCAGGCTGCTGGATATTATTTGCCCAGGCCCACGCCGACTCGAAGTCTTCCACCACCCATGCATCGATCAGGCTCCATGCCTTCGTGACCGTTTCCGAGTCCAGCCCGCCGATCCCATACGAGTCGAACCACGCCTCGATGGATGGGCCCAGATCCTTGCGCGGGATTTCCTTCGCCATTGCCACGATGTCATCCGGGGCCCTCTCGCTCAGCTTCATTCCCCACTGCTTGCGGCTAGAGTCACGCGTGGGTTTGCCGGCAGCAGCTGAAGAAGCGGCTTGGAGGGCTGCCTCCTGGCCTCCCTGCGCCGCAGTGGCAGAATTTTGGCGACCGCCAAACCACCCTGCCCCGTAAGCCCCCAGCACGATCAGCATCCACCACCGCGATTTCATTCGCCCGATAGACATCATAACTCAGGGACGGTGGTCAATCCTGCAGCCGGGGCGGCATCCGGGGAGAAAGGAGGGGCACCCCGGCATCCGCGCGCTTGACATACCGGAAAATCTCGTAACGATATTTTTCGTCATGACTGACGTCGTTACGTTCTCCAAGATCCTCTCCGACGAGACGAGGTGGCGGATCCTGCGCTTGATCAAGCAGGAAGCGCTCTGCGTTTGCGAGTTGGCGGACATCCTTGAAATGCCGCAGTCCTCGGTCTCCAGCCATGTGCAGGTGATCCGGAAGGCAGGGCTTCTGGAAAGCGAGAAGCGGGAGAAGTGGACCTACTTCCGGATCGAAGCCCGCTACCTGAAGCCGATCGCCCAGTTGGAAGCCTTCTTCCATGAGGACAACGCGAATCACCCGTGGCGGGAGGACGAGGACAAGATGAGCAAGCGCTTGGAAGAGCGAGCGGACAGCTGCTGCCCGGGGCCGATCCAACTCAAGCCGCGACGCTCCCGAACCATCACCGGACCAAACAGAAGATGAAACTTTCAGAACTCAAGTCACTGCTTAGCGAGCACTCCGCGCGCTTCTTCCGCATCCAGCTGCCCGATGGCGCGGCCGTTCCCCTTTCCTTCCACGTCACGGAGGTCGGCCGCGTTCACAAGACCTTCCTCGACTGCGGCGGCACGCTGCGGGAGCTGACCACTTGCCAGCTCCAGGTGTGGGTGGGGCCCGACTACGATCACCGGATCGAGACCGGCAAGATGGCTGCGATCCTGGAGAAGGCGAAGGCTTACCTGCCGGATGAAAGCGTCCCCGTGGAGGTGGAATACGAGGACCGGGTGATCTCCCAATACGCCATCGAGGATCACGAGATCACGGATGAAGCGGTGATCCTCAAGCTGGCGCACAAGCATACCGAGTGTCTGGCCCCCGAGCTCTGCGGCCTGCCTGCCCTTACCCGCCTGCCCGCCATCGGTGGGAGCAAGGTGCCGTGCTGCGGTCCGGGCGGTTGTTGATCCTGCGATGAGAAAGGCGCTGGCAGAATTCCTCGGCACCTTCGCGATCGTCTTCGCGGGGACCGGTGCGATCGTGATCGATCAGGCCAGCGGCGGGATGATCGGTCATCCGGGCATTGCTTTGGTCTTCGGACTCGTGGTGCTGGCGATGGTCTATACCTTTGGCGATATCAGCGGGGCGCACCTGAATCCTGCGGTGACGCTGGCCTTCGCGGCTTCCGGGCGTTTCGCTTGGCGAGGAACTCCGGGCTACATCGGCGCGCAGCTGGCGGGGGCCTTTGCCGCGAGCGGGGTGCTGCGTTTGCTCTTCCCCGGCTCCGCGAGCTTGGGGGCCACCTTGCCCGCTGGATCGGCGGGGCAAAGTTTCGTGCTGGAGCTGATCCTCACGGCGCTGCTGATGCTGGTAATCCTGAATGTCTCCAGCGGGGCCAAGGAAAAGGGCATCACGGCAGGTATCGTGGTGGGCTCGGTGATTGCCTTCGAGGCGATGTTTGCCGGGCCGATCTCAGGCGCCTCGATGAATCCCGCGCGCTCGCTTGCACCCGCGATCGTCGGCGGCCATTGGCAACATCTGTGGCTCTATCCCGCCTCGACCATTCTCGGAGCCCTGCTCGCGGTGCCGATCTGGCAGTTGCTCCGCGGCGATGAATCTCAGAATACCACGTCCACATGAACCGAGCCAAGAAGCCTCTCGTCCTGATCCTCTGCACTGGAAACTCCTGCCGCAGCCACATGGCAGAAGGTATCCTGCGGGCCGCCGCCGGAGACCTCCTGAATGTCCAGAGCGCCGGCTCGAAGCCTGCCGGCTACGTTCACCCTCTCGCCATCAAGGCGCTCGAGGAGATCGGCATCGACATCTCCGGACATCACTCGAAGCACATGGACGAGTTCCTGACGCAAGAGGTCGGGATCGTTATCACCGTCTGTGGCAATGCCGACCAAGCCTGCCCGATGTTCCCCGGACAGCTGCAACGCCATCACTGGGGCTTCGATGACCCGGCGCATGCTACAGGCACGGAGGCAGAGCAGATGCTGGTCTTCCGCCGGGTCCGCGATGAGATCAAGATGGTCTTCGAGGCCTATGCAGCGGGACGGCGTGATTCGATCGCGCAGCTTGAGGTCGGTTGAGAAATCAGGCTTCTTGGTCAGCGCACTTCCATGCGCTATCGCCCCTTTCGATCCCTGAGCTTCTGGTTCGGCATTCCCGGATTGATCTTCCTTTTGTGGGCGTGGGTGGATTCCATGCACTACGACTCGAAGGTATCCTACAAGGCGGGGTGCCGCCTCAGTGACGGCACGCTGACCAGCCGCTACACGTCGGCCTCGAATAGCGGTGCCAATGTCGCGCTCTCATGGACCCGGCCCGATGTCAGCTACAAGCTTCTGTCCCACCATTTCGATTCGACGAAGCGCGATCCTCGCGAACAGACGTCATGGCTGCCACTTCCGTCCTATCATGCGAACCGCAGTTACCCCGGCATAATCTACTATAATCTCAGTATCCCCCACTGGTTCCTGATTCTCTCCTACGGCTTCCTTTGGATCGTGGGGATACTTTTCCAATGGCTCGTCGTAAAGAGGATCAAGGCGGGACAGCGGGCTCTGGAGGCAGAAGCGGGAAAGGCCTAGATCCTCCCGGTCAGGCGTCAATCGGAACGCTTTGTGAAGGGAGGGCATTCTTGCCCGCAATGGGCACGGTCCCGCGGCGAACAGGAGCGCACTCGGGCGGCCGAGGGCGGCCAACCCTACCTTTTGACCTACTTCGCGGGTCCTTCGAAGGACTTGATCCACCGGTTCAGGTCATCGCGGAGTCCTTCCTTTGTGCCTGCTGTCGGGCCGAAGGGGCGGACGGTGCGGAGCACGAGGGCCTCGGGAAGGTCATCACGGGATTGGTCCCGCACCCAGCGCCTGCGAAGCGCGGCAGTGGAGGCGCCATCGGGCAAGGCTTCGACCTCGGCCAAGCGGCTCTGTAGGAAAGCGGCCGCATCTGCCTTCCATTCTACCTCACTGTAGGCAGAGAGGCGGTCAATCTTACGGCTGAATGTGGCCAGGCTCACCAACATCCTGGGATGCTGGTCACTGAGCCCGCCTACCATGAGTGCATCAAATTCACGCATCGCAGCCAAGAGTACTTCCTTGTCCCGATCCGTCACCCCACCGAGATCCTTGTCAATGATCTCGCGAGCTCTCGCCATCAATGCCTTGCGAATCTCCGAGGGAGAACGCTCGACGGGATCGGCCGGTTCGAGTCGCGATTGTTCGTCGGATACCTTCTGGGGCCTTGCTTCTGTCTTGGCACCGCTGCTCTCCGCGATCGCCAAGGCTGGGCTGGTTTCGTCAGAAGCTCTGGCGGTTAAGTCAGCCTTCCTCCCATCGAGGTTAGGAAGGAATCGCCAACCAAGACCAAGGGCGAGGAGGAGGACGAGGAGTGTGGTTTTTTTCAAGACGGTGGCAGTGAGGATAGCAGTGAAGCTGGCGAGTGCACCCGCCCCGGCACCGGCAGCAGTGGCGCTAGTGGCCAGGGCCTTCGAGGCGAGACTGGATGCCGCGGGAAGTACTGCCTGTGCATCTGAGGCGAAGCCGGTGAGCATGGCGGCGGCGAGTGTGCCGCCAGCCTGGCAGCCCCGCCGGGCGAGATGGGCACGGAGCCGCTCGGTGGCACGATCCACCCTCTTCTGTGCCGCGGCGGTAGCGATGCCAAGCGTAGTGGCGATCTCACGAATGGTGAGCGAGCGATAGAAGCGGAGGAGCAATGCCTCGCGGTCCTTCGCAGGGAGGGCGGCGAGTGCTTCATCGAGCAGGGGTTCCATTTCTTTCCAGACACTCGTGCTCGCGGGATCCAGAGCTGAAGTTTCCATGGCAAGTTGCAGGTAATGGCGCTTCCGGTCCTCACGTCGGGATTTCCGGGCGAGATTCCTCGCATGCATCATGGCAGTGGCGTGGAGCCATCCGCCGAGTGATGCGCAGGTCAGCAGCGTCGATGCCTTTGCCGCGAGGGTAATGAAGGTGAGCTGCGATGCTTCCGTCGCGATGGATTCATCGCCACAGGTCCTGCGGGCAGTGGCGTGGACGAGCGCGGTGTACCGCTCCACGAGGGAGTGGAATGCGGCTTCACGATGCTCGCGGAGCCACTGGCTCAGGAGTTCGTGATCGGATGGCACGCTCGTTTCCATGTTCTGGAAGAGAGTGTCACGCTGCCGGAAATGGCAGACAAAAATTTTTGCGGAAGACGCAGCAAGCACTCAATCCGGACCGGAGAACATCCTGTGAAATACTTCTCCATTTCAGTCCGCGGATCTTCGTTAGGCCTCGGGATTGGAAAGATAGCCACCCGCCGAATTCCGGGGGGTCAATTCATGCCGTTCCACCCATCAAGCACCATCTGCCGCCAAGCCTCCCGTGCACGGCGGGAGAAGGGAGTATCGACCTGATGCATCCACTTGTCCTCCGCGGCACGCAAGATCGACGTCCGCTCTGCCACAGGGATCGAGTTCCACGAGGCATCGAGCTTCTCCGATGTATTCGTGCCGAGCAGCGCCGCCGCGAGAAACTCCTCACGCCGCCCGAGTCGATCGGCGGCGGACAGCAGTTCTGGCGCGAGCTTCCCGCCTTGGAGCCCGCCGATATCCGACCAGGCTTGATCCAAAAACACCGCGGGCAGCGCGCCTGCGGCCTCCAGCGCCTGCTCGCGATCCCGGGCATCGGGGCAAGCCGCGATATTCTCCAGCAATAGCCTTCCCTGACGCTCCATGAGCTCGTTGTTGAGATACTCCGGATGCGCGGCTAGCCATTCGCTCGACTCCACCGGAGATCGCTTCGACCATTCATAAAGCAGGTTTTCGGGGATGCTCGTGGGTGGCGTCTCGGTAGTCACCAGAAAATCCAGCGCTTTTCTGAAATTGAAATCCCCGCTGTAGGCCGCGACCAGAAAGACCCTGCTCTCCTTCGATGGCATCTCGCCGAAAATCTCGATCATCTTGTCTGCAGAGAAACCGGCTGCGGCAAAGACGCAGCCTTCCAAGGCGGGTCTCCCCCACTCCGGATCCGCGAATTCGCCCCGATGCCGCTTGAAGAGTTCGAAGGCCTTCCATGGATCCTTCAGGGCAAACAAACCGAGAATCCTTTCGCTGAGCAAGGAACGAAGCTTCTCATCCTGGATGGCAAGCGCCTGATCGAAAGCCTGCCAGCCGAGGCGATCGGTCAGCACCTCCAACACCATGGCAAAGTCGTGATTCTCCAGCGTCGCGTTTGCCGAGAGCCAATCCCACAAGGCCTTCGTTTCGCAGCGAACGAGTATCGAGCGCAGTTGCTGATCTTCATCTTTCAGGGTCACGAGACTCCCGGGAGACGAGGAACTCTCATCGCGAGAACCGCTCTTCGACGCGATGGCTTGCCCTGTCGGAGCGGAAACCTCTCTACGCCCGCTCAGCCCGAAACCGACTCCGGCCGAGAGAAAAACAAGGCATGTCGATACGAAGATGAGCTGGTGCATCTTAATCATTCCCCGGATTCAGAAGTCGGGTGTCTCAAGATCGGATAGAGATTGAGAAGATCATTCCGGCGACCGGGGTTCCCCTTCCCAAACTCGGCCAAGCCTCCGGCGATGCGGGCTAGCCTGTCCTCCGGAAGTGCTTCAAGCCCGCGCTGGATATCTGCCCGCAGATCTTCCTTGTTCCAACCGGCCCCCAGAAACTCTGACACCCGGTCGGAGAAGGGCACCCGGACATCATCCCAGGTATCCAACCTCGCCAATGCCCCGATGGGATCCGTGCTCGCCCACGCTGAGAAGAAGCCGGAGAGCGGGATGCCATCCTTGGCCAGAGCTTCGGCGGCACCGCTTTCGAGCCATGGCTTCACATCCATATCAGGCTGGAACAGAAGTTCATCCTGATAGGAGTTCGTCTTGCCCGCAAAAAGAAGCACCCAAGGAATCTCCGACCAAGCGGACCGCAAGGCCTCGGGACCAGCCTTGGCGCGGTGCTGGAGCAGTTCCATTACCGTCCCCGGGAAACAAGGCGGCTTCCGCTTGCTGGCAATCACTGCATCGAGCGCCGCATCCGGATCCGCTTGTGCCCAGCCTGCCATGACATGGCCGCGGCGCTCCGGAGCGCATTCATCGACCCACTCCACTGCCGCCATTCCCTCACGCTTTCCCAGCTCGAAGAGAGCAACGCAGAGTGAAGCCTCTGTTTTCTCTACCTTCAGCCACTCGGTCTCATCATCGAAGGAGGCCAACCTCTTCAAGAGTTCCTGGATCCTGCCACGCAACGCGGCGGTTGAAAGCGATGCATCCGCTTCCGCAACCTGCCCGCTGGCAAGCTCTGCTTGCTCGCGCAGCTTCTGGAGATCTCGCTGGAGATCGGCTGCGGAGTTAGGCCGCGCTTCGTGAGTTGAGCGCCTTTTCTCCCCACGCGCAGCTTCCGGTCTCCCCGCCGGCATGCCGCGGCTGACCACGAAGCCTGCAAGACCCAGCAACGGTGGGATCAGCCATCTGAGGGAGATGTGCATCGAACGTTCGACGGCAGCTTCTGGTTTTCATTCACGGGAAAGACAAAGGAATTCGGAAGCGGCATGCGTGACACAGGCGATGGCTGCGAATCCGCTGGACCTGTTATCTAAACATTCGTTTTACTCAACGACATGAAGAAGCTGCGCCCGACCTTCGTTTTGCTTGCCCTGCTCAGCCTGATCGGCGGCGGCGTGGCGGTGAAGATGAGGACGGATGCACGTGCGAAGCGTGACGGGAACCAAGGCAGTGCGCGCAGTGAGGATAGCGGTGGAAGCGTAGCGGCAAGCAAGCGACCGCGCGCGGAGCAAGGCGACCCAGAACGCGTGAAGCGGGTGCACGAGTGGCTGCAGCTCACGGAGATCGATGCGCGGGACAGGGACATGTGGCAATCGGTCCACGCCACCATCGGCGGCCTCTCGCTGGAAGCCGTGAAAGCCCTGCTGGCAGATCGCGGGGCATTGGAACGTGTGAAGATGCCGCCGGGGAGCGATAGCTATCAGCCCGAGCAGTATCCGCTGCGCTTCACCATCCGCTCCCTGCTGTGGCAACGCTACGCGGCGCTGGCTCCGGATGGGGCTCTGGCTCTCGCCTTCCCTGATGATGCACCTGCAAAGGACAGCTTCATCCAGATCGAGGATGTGCTTCTCGGAGTCGCGACGGTCGACCCGCGGCGTGCCTTTAAAGCCTGGCTGACCCACTATGCCGAGGCGGATGACTCCCAGTTCATGACACGCATGCCGCTGGAGATGGCGACTTGGGAGCTGGTGACAGAGTGCGCCAAACAGGACCCGGAGGCGGTGGCCTCGCAACTCGGCGAGGTAGGCCCCGGAATGAAAGGCCGCGCGTATGAGGGCTATGCCTGGGCTCTGGGCGGGGGTGCCGATTGGGCAGCAGAAGTAAGACGCTTCGATCACCTTTTCCCCGGTCCCGCGGAGCGGATCTTCGAGTCGCAACATCCCACGGCGGCGCTCGCTTCAAAGTGGGCCCAGTCCGATCCCGCGGCGGCTTTTCAATGGATCGCATCGCTGGAAAAAAATCCCGACCCTACATTGACAGCAATGGGATATAGCCAGGTCATCGCAAGCTGCCTGACCGAGCAGCCTGCGGCGGCCGTGGAGTTCCTGAAACAATGGAAAGCGCCGGTGGCCAATGTGGACCAGCTCTATGCCAAAGTGCTCACCGGGCACGGCAGCGAGAACGCCACGATCGCCAATGGCACGCTGGAGCTGATTCGGGATCCCGCGCAGCGCGAGGCGGTGGCGCAGGAGCTGATCGCGAGCACTTCGACTTCTCGGGAGGTGCTGCGGATCCTAGAGACCTCCCCACGGCTCCCGGATCGCGTGAAGCAAGCGGCAAGCGCGGCGCTGTCGAGGTCGAATTGATCCGGCTAGCGGAATCTCCTCCTTCGATCTCAAGGCGCTTAACGATTTTTCACACGCCGTTCACCGGAAAAGCTGGATCGACTCATGGCAATCGCTCAAATGCATCAACTAACCCATGAGTCGTATTCCCGGCCTCTATCCCCTTTCCGTCGCCGCGATCGCGGGTCTGGCCGGTTGGGCGGCGTATGGCTTTGGCAAGGGTACGTCGGATGTCGCGCAGATCCCCGGTTCAACCCCGAAACCGGCGATCACCAAGGAGGCTTCTTCAAGCGCGCGAGGACGTGAGGCAAGGCCGGTGCTGGATCTGGCTGCCGAGATCGGGCGGATGTGCGGGAGCTCCCCGGTAGGACTGGAGAGTTGGGATACGATCCGCAGCCTGAGCCTGGAGCAAGTGGAGGAGGCGCTGGAGATCGCCCTGGCTCCGCCTTGGAAGAAATCCACGAGCGTAGTCCGGGAGATGCTCTTGACCCGCTGGGCCGAGCTCGACCCCGAGCAAGCGATGGCCAAGGCGGTGGAACTTCAGGAAGGAGAACAGTCGTCCCCGCCGGGAAAATCCGCGCTGTGGACCTGGGCGCAGCAGGATCCCGAGGCAGCACGCCGCTGGGCCGCCACGAATCCCGAAGCTGCGAAGAAACTCGGGTTCATCGCCATGCTCTCGAACCTCTGCCTCAAAGAGCTCCCGGCCGTGGCCATGGAGAAAGCGGCACTCTGGGGAACGGAAGTCCACAGCGCCACCATGTATCAGCTTGCGAGCATGACGGGGCTCAACAGGGTATCCCGTCCGGAGTTCCTGAAGCTGTTGGAAGCTTTCCCTGAAGATCGGCGGGACGCGATGCGGAGCCAGTTCGTCGCAACATGGTGTGCCAGTGATCCCGAAGAGGGACTGGAGGGCCTAAAAGAACTGATCCCCGATGAAGGCGAGCGCAATAAACTGCGCGACCAAACCCTGAGATTCTGGAGCCGGAGCCAGCCATCGGAAGTCCTGGCATGGATCGAGGTTCATCCCCAGGAAACGAAACCGGAGAGTCAGGCCTACGCCTGGCGCGAGTGGGTAGGCCATCGCCCGGAGGAAGCCCTGAGCTGGCTGGAGGACCACGGGGATGACGCCAGGCTGGCCGAGGCAATCGTCCGCCATCTGCAGAGCTATGGATCGAATGATCCTTTTTCCGCCTCCGTGATTGACCAAAAGCAAAAGGACGGCCTGCGCCGCAGCTATCAGGTTTGGGCCGAAGCGGACCCTGATGCAGCCGCGAAGTGGCTGAGGTCCGCCGATCCGCAGGTGGCCGTCAGTCTCACGAATCCCTCGCCCGAGCCGAAATGAAGCCTTCCTCCGATAGAGCTCCGGTTTCTGCTCCGCTCCGCCGCGGCTTGATCGCACTGGTGGTCATCGGCGGTGCGATGCTGGCAGGCTACGGTGCGGGGCGTACTTCACGTGAGACGAGTTCCCCTTCCACCCATCCTTCCCATCGTCCTGCTGAGCGCAGCCCCGCCGGAGAGAGTCGTGAGAACGGGTCAGCCGTCTCCAAGGAAGAACGCGCCCGGCAACTGACGCGCATCAAGACACGGGTAAGGGAGCTCTGCCTGACCGGCACGGTGATGCAGGACTGGGAAGCGGAGCGCGAATTGGCCGGGCTGTTGGCGCAGCTCAGCGCGACAGAGCTCAGTGATTTTTTCAAGGAGGTATCCCATCCTTACCAAGGAGTGGAGATCCGGATGCGCGTCTTGAACGCATGGGCGATCAAGGATGGGCCCGCAGCGATCGAAGCCACGGCGGCAAGATTGGATGACGTCCATCTGGCATTCGATGCCTACCTTGCGTGGGGCAACAAGGATCCGGATGCGGCTCTGAAGTGGCTGCGGGAGGGCGATCTCTCCGCCTACGCCAAGCAGCAGAAGAGCATGCTGCGGATGAATTTCCTCTTCGTGCTGGCGGACAGGGATCTGGAAAAATCCTTGAACGAGGTCCCGGACATGGACGCCTTGGAGAAGAAGCTCTTCCTGCAACGGGTCACGGCTTCTGCGGCGATGGATGAGACGAAGATCATTAGGCTTCAGGAGTTCGCCGCCAGCGCCGACGAGGGAACGCGGAATGCGGTCGAGGACGGCACGGTGCTGACGATGGGTAGCAAGGATCCAGCGAAAGGATTTGATTACATCGATGGCTTGGAGGCATCCAGGGCGAGAAAGACGGATCTGGAGCTGACCTTGCTCCGCGCCGTGCCGAATGAGCGGGTGGCGGAGAGCATGGATGCTTGGGCGGCACGGCATCCGGATGGGAAGGACATCCCCGACCGCATGTGGCAAGAGCTGGGGACGAAGCTGATTTTTTATCGCGATGGGATGCGGGCTTGGATGGACGGCATGGAGCCCGGCCCGATGAGGGATGCCTTCTATCAGCACAGCGTGCGCCACCTCGTTTCCCGGGGAGACAGGGAGAGGGCGCTCCATTACATCGGCCAGATCGAGGACCCGGAGCAACGTGTTACAGCCATCCGGACCATGCACCGGATGTGGAGCGAATCGAACCCCGGGGAAGCGAAGACTTGGGAGGAGAGTCTCTCCGAGAGTGACCGGAAGCTGCTGGAGTGATGAAACCCATCGACAACACATCACCCATCGAAACCTCCCCAGGAAGCCGGATTCACGGCTGATAGGTGGCCGCCCTTTCTACCCACCACGCATGCGAACTTCCTTCATCACCCCCACCCTCACCGGACTGCTCGTGCTGGCAGCAGCGTGGGGCGGGTACCTCATGGGCCAGGGCAAGGCACCGGCAGTCCGCATGCTGGAGGCGAAGTCCGCCACTTCGAAGAATGCGGGGCGCGTGAAGGAGCCTGCGGCAGCGGGCAAACGCGAGAACGTGGAAGCCAGGATCCGTCAGCTGAGGGAGGCGAAGCTGGAGGAAGGGATGGCCATCAAGGACCAGTTGCCGGCATGGGAATACATCCGCACGCTGAGTTTGGATCAGGTGCAGCAGGCACTGCGCATCATCGGCCCCGATGCCGGGCCTGAGGAGCAGAGTCCGATTCTGGCAGCGATGCTTTATTCGCGATGGGCGCAGCTCGATCCCGCCACAGCCATGGAGACGCTCGCCGGACCGCATCGGAAGCAGGCCTGGGGACTGGGCCAAAATGCGCTGTGGACCTGGATGAAGAGCGATCCCGGGGCGGCCTATCAATGGTATCAGAAGAACCGCGAGTTGGCGAAGGAACTGGGCTTCGCAAAGAAGATGGCCGAGACGCTGGAGGACGAGCCAGCTGCCTCCGCGATCGGGAAGGCCAAGCTGCTGGGTGAAGAATTCCTGAACGAAGTCGCGAAAGGCATCGGCTCCCGGATGGCAGATAGCGCGGAGTCCCGTGAAACTTTCCTCCAACTCATCGCGGAACTCCCGGAGGGCGATCGCGCGGAGGCCATCGGCCGGATGCTGATCGAGTGGGGCAAGCTTGACTCGCCTGCTGCCTTCCAAGCGCTAGGCTCGATCGGCGACGCCGGAAAACGGGACAACACCCGGCGCTACGTGCTCAGCAGTTGGTTGAAGCGCGATCCTGCCGGTCTTCAGGAATGGCTGCATGAGAACCCGCAATCCAGCTCGCTGGATGAGCGGGCCAATCTCTGGAGCTACTGGGCCCGCGAACGGCCCGATGATGCCAGCCGCTGGCTCGCGACGCGCGGCAATCCGCCGGAAATGGCAAAGGCGATCGTCCACCGCATGCAATCCGCGATCGAGGGAAGACCCATCCCGCTCGGTTACAGCGAAGGAGCGAATGAAGCCACCGCCATCCGTGCGAACTATCAAACTTGGTCCACTGCGGAACCGGAGGAAGCCGCACGCTGGCTGCAAGCCACCGATGCGAAGACCCGCCGCGCCATTGATGAAAGCAGCACCAGCGAGAAGCGATGAAGAAAGGACCAATCATATCCATCGCACTCATTGCCAGCGCAGCGCTCGGCGGCTATGTGGCCGGTCGCAGCTCGCGGGCTCCGTTGACGGACACGGTGATGAAGTGGCAGCAGGAAAGCGCTGTGGATGACCTGCTTTCCGCACCAGAAGACGGGCATGCTTCCGATGCCGCAGCGCGTCATGCGCGGGCGAAGAAATTGAAGGAGCGCTTCCTCTCGCTGTGGTCGAGTGCGGATCAGCGCAACGGCGATCTCGATACCACGCTCGAAGGCCAGCGCGTGCTGGATCAATTGAGCACCGGGGAGCTCGCCGAATTCTGCCGTGCGAGCCCGGAGGACTTTTCCCTCCGTGCCCGCTTGCTCGATGAATGGATCATGCGCGACGCGCCGGCGGCGCTGGATACG
Source organism: Luteolibacter luteus (assembly GCF_012913485.1). Lineage (GTDB taxonomy): Bacteria > Verrucomicrobiota > Verrucomicrobiia > Verrucomicrobiales > Akkermansiaceae > Haloferula > Haloferula lutea. The sequence continues at coordinate 240,430 of NZ_CP051774.1, forward strand.
GCGATCCACCTCTTTGCCGAGAAAGGGCTCATCATGCGCTGCATGCAGACCTGGAGAGATCGCGATCCGGAAGCATTGATCGCTTGGATGAGGATTCAGGAAATGCCGCCTCAATTCGCCGAAGCAAAGGCGACCATCCGCGTGAATCTGATCATGGATCTGACCCGGGAGGATTTCTCGCGCGCGGAGCAGGAGCTTCCCTATCTGGAGAAGAACGAGATGCAGTTCCTTCTCAAGCGGCTCGCGGCTGCGGCGGGGGCGGATCCGGAAAAAAGCGCACACGTGAAGGAACTCGCCGCGAAGTATGCTCCCGCCTACTCAGCCGAGCTTGAGAAGACGAGCTTCCGCGCCATGGCAGGTCGCGACCCCGAGGCCGCCGCACAGCATCTGGAAGCGATAGGCCTGAGCGGCAGCGAGAGAACGGAGATGGAGGTGACTTACTTGGAAGGCATGGTCCATCGGCCGGTGAAGGAGGCCTATCAGGCGTGGATGGATATCCGCGATCCGGCATCGCCCATCCCGGAGCGGGTGTGGGATGGCTTCAATTCGAATTTCATCTTCAAGCCGGATGAGATGCGCGGCTGGCTCGACACGCTGGAGCCCGGCCCGGTGCGCGATGCCTTTTATGAAAAGAGCCTGTCGCATCTCGCGGCGCACGGGCATTTCGACCAGGCGGCGAAGTTCACCACCACGATCGAGGATTCGGCGATCCGCAGTGCGGCCTTGAAGAGCCTGCAAAAGCTGTGGACGCAATCGAATGCGGAAGCGGCAAAGTCGTGGTCTGCCGGTTTGCCGGAGAGTGATCGGGCCGCGCTTGAACACTGATCTACCATGAAGCCAAAGTTTGCCAGCTACCTGCTCATCGCCGCCTTGGCGGGCCTCGCCTCATGGGCTGCCTTTCGCGCGGGCAAAGGTCATGGGGCTGTCGCTGCGATGTTCGCCGCCAAGCCCTCGGCAGGGACGAAGGCGAGCCAGCGAGAGGCCCGGGAACGCAGCACCGTGAGGAAAGTCGAGGTCTCCGAGATCCGCCGTTTCATGGGAAGGAACCTGGAGGACGCCACCACTGAGGAACTCCTCGAAGCGTGGGAACTGATCCGCAGTTTCTCAAAGAGCCAAGTGAAGGAAGGCTTGGAGATCACCGGACGAGCTTGGGATGGCGCGAACCCGAACCTGCTCGCACTGATGCTCTACACCCGCTGGTCGGAGCTGGATCCGGAGCCTGCGGTGAAGTCGGCACAAGGGCTCCCCGAGGAGGGCGCGGCGCGCACCTTTGGCGGGGTCGCCCTGTGGAATTGGGTGAAGAGCGATCCCGAAGCCGCCTACCTCTGGACCAAGAAGAACGAGGAGTTCGCCAAGAATTGCAATCACGACACCATGATCGCGGCGATGCTGGTTACGGAACCGGTAGGATCCGCTCTGGAGAAGGCCAAGCTGCTGGGGGACGAGGTGCTGCGGATGACCATGTCCCATTTCGCGGGTGCGGCTGCGGGAGATGAAGAAAAGCGGGCCATCTTCATCGCGGAGGCAGCGAAGCTTCCGGGAGAATACAAGGACATGGCTGTCTTTCAGATGCATAGCGATTGGGCGCTCGATGATCCGGAGAAGGCGCTCTCATCCGTGGAAGGAGCCTTTGACAATGAAGATTTGAAGAAACGAGCAGCCGAGACCATCGTCTCCGCTTGGGCGAAGCGTGATCCCCAACAAGCGCTCGCGTGGCTGGGTGCAAATCCTCCACCTAATCTCATCGAGCAACAGGCTTCCATCTGGAAGCGCTGGGTCACGGAGATGCCGGACTCCGCGCAGCTCTGGCTGAGCCAGCAAGGCGACTCCCCTGCCCTCGCGGAAACGATCGTGCGCCAGATCCAAAGCCGCCAGTTGAACCAGACACTCGGCATCGGCGGAAAGGCCGCAAGACGCGAGAAGGAGGCGCTACGCCAGACCTATCGCTTGTGGGCCGTCGCGAAGCCTGAGCAGGCAAAAGAGTGGCTGAAGAACGCCGACCCGCAGGTGGTACTCACATTGACCAGCTCCGAACCATGAAACGCGCACTCATCCAGCAACTTTCGCTCGCCCTGGCCGTGATCGGCGGCAGTGCGGCGATTTCCTATGGCATCGGGCGCTCGATGCGCGAGGAGCCTGCAGAGGCCGCGGCGCGCTGGCAGCAGGAAAGCCCCGGCTTGTCGCTTTCGGCGGGCGATCCAGCGGGAGACTCCGCGCTTCTATCTTCCGCGGATGCCACGCTTTCGCCCGAAGAACGGGCGAAGAAGGTCGCAGCGATCAAACAGCGCATCTCCGCGCTCTGGGCTTCTCCCCCCTACATCGTGATGGACTGCGAGGCAGAGCGGGAGTCGCATGCACTGCTGAAGCAGTTGGATACGGATGAACTCAAGGCGATGCTCCGCGAGACGAAGATTGGGACACAGCGGATCGCGAGCCACATCATCCGCACCCGGGTCTCGGAAGCCTTGATCGCGCGAGGCGAAGGACCGGCCGCGTTGGAAGAAAGCATGACTTATCTGGCGGATAGCATGAACCCGTTCCAGACCTTCGGGACTTGGGCGAAGCGAGATCCCGAGAAGGCATTCGCGTGGCTCCGCGATGCCAAGCTCTCCCCCGAACTGGAGGAGAAGCGCTCCGGGATGCAGATCAATGCCCTCTATAACTTCGCGAAGAAGGACTTCGCCCGGGCTGCCGCGGAGCTTTCCTACATCGCGCAGGAGGACAAGCGCTGGGCGCTGAATACCCTCGCAGGTGCAGCGCAGGGTCAGGAGGCGGAGGCGCTGCTAAAGGAACTCGTGGCGACCCATGATCCGGATGCAGCGATGGAAATCGAGCGATCAAAGGTGAACGACCTGGCGAAGGATGACCCGGCGGCAGCGCTGGAACACATCGCCGGGCTGGATCTGCCCGCAGAGCAGAAAGCCGAGCTGGAGATCGCGCAACTGGCCGCGATGAGCCACAAGTCCGTGGCGGAGGCCTACGATGCATGGCTCTTACGCCACGAAGACACGGATCCCATCCCGGAGCGCATGTGGCAGCAGCTCGATACGAACTTCGTCTTCCAGAATGCGGACACAATGAAGTGGCTGGACTCGATGCCGCCTGGTGCGACGCGCGATGCCTTCTATCGCCGCGGCGTGCGCCTGCTGGCCTCACGGCAGGACTTCGACAAGGCCGCCGCCTATGCCTCGACGATCGAGTCCCCGGAGGACCGCCGGCTCACGCTGAGGATGCTATCCACCATGTGGGGAGAGACCAACGCCTCTGCCGCGAAGACTTGGCGGGACGGACTGTCGCCCACGGACCGGCAGCAGCTTGACTAGGATCTTCCTTTTTCGAAACCCACGATGAGATCCTCCCGCATCTACCCCCTTTTGCTCGCCGCCCTGATCGTGGCGGGCGGCTCCGCAGGCTACTTGCTTGGCAAGCCCAAGGACGGGAGCAAGATCACGACCGCAAGCATTGCAGGCGATGCCACCCATGCGAGTGAACCGAAGGATGCAAGCGATGACGCGTCGTCGAAGAAAGCCGCGCTCTCTGTGATAGCGAAGCTGAAGGCAGATGACCCGACCGGTCGCGACACCGGCAAGCAGATCGCGGCATGGGAGAAGATCCGCGGCTTCACGGTGGAGGAATGTCTCGCGGCCCTGGATGCAGATGGCGAGAAGGCAACGCCGACGACCCAGAATGAGGCGGCCTTCATGCTCTACTTTCGTCTCGCCGAGCTTGATCCCCATCTCGCCTTGAAGCGGGCAGGCGGCCTTGCCTCGCCCTTGGACGGGCACTTCATGCGACCTATCTTCGCTGCATGGTTCAGGAAGGATCCTGAGGCGGCCTACAGCGAAGCCTCGAAGCTTCCTGACTCATTGCGGGAGAACCTCCGCATCACGGAGATGATGTATTCCACCCTGCTCTCCATGCCGCCGGATGAAATGATGAAGCGAGCGGAGGGAAAGGATCCGGAGGTTCGACAAAATCTCATCGCCGCCATGGCAGAGCTTTCCGCAAGGGATCCAGCGCAGCGGGATGCCTTCTTGAAGAGGCTGGAAGGCTATGGGGGAGACGAGCGCTATTACGGCATGAGAACGCTTCTCCGCACCTGGGCTGCCAAAGACCCCGCGGCCGTGTTGGAGAACTGGGATAGCTACCAATTCCAGGATCGCCCCGGGCAGGGCACCACTCGCGATGAGATCATTGGACGCTGGGCGTTCAAGAATGCTCCGGAAGCACTGGGCTGGATGGATACCCACCCCGACAAGGTGCAGTTTTCCCAGCAAGTCGATGCCTTCCGCCGCTGGACGGACCGGGACCGCGCTGCCGCCGACCAATGGCTGGAAGGACGTGCCGAACCACAAGCCATCGCCGCGGAGATGGTGAAGCAAAAGCATGCCAACCTTCTCCGCTCAGGCCACATGTATGGGGAGCAATATAAGGAGAAGCACTTCGATCAAGCCCGCGGTTATTATCGCGTCTGGTCAAAGGCGGATCCCGACGGCGCCGCCCAATGGCTCTCCGGCATCGATGCCGCCTCCGCAGCCTCCATCAAGGGAAATGCCGATGAAAGCCGCTGACGTTCCTCTCCGCCATCGCGCGATTCTTGCCACTACGGCCACGCTGCTATCCGGCGCGATCGGCTACGGCATCTCCCGTCATTCATCGGCAGGGAGCACGCTCCGTCCTGCCAATACCGGCTCGCCGGGCGCGGAAGATGCGATGAGTGACAAGGCGATCCCCTCGCCCGCAGGAGACAAGAATCCAACGGAACGCCGGGCCCACTTGTCGAGGCTTCGATCCAAGCTCCTTCTGGAGATCCGTAGTTCGCCGAATATCTACGTCGATTACGAGCTCAAGCGGGAGCTGCATCGTCAACTCGCCGTACTCAGTGCCGAGGAATTGGCGGAGCTCTTCAACACTCCGATGGAGGGAAGGAGCCAGGAAGTCCGCGAACTACAGAACTGGATCCTCAATGCCTGGGTCTTGAAAGATCCCGCTGCCGCCTTGCAAGCCAGCGGCGAGGGCTGTGTTCACGTCTTCAATCACTGGGGATTCGCGGATCACGAGGCGGCGCTAACCTGGCTGCGAGATGCCAAATTGACCGGGCCTCTGGAAGGGAAGCGGTTGAACATGCGCCTCAATTTCCTCGTATGGTTGGCGAGAATCGATTTCGAGCGGGCGAAGCAGGAATGGCCCTACATGGACGAGGCGGAGCGCAAGTTCACTCTCGGTGCATGGACTGACTCGTCCGAAGACTTTCTCGGGCATCGGGAGGCCCTGCTCGATTTCATCGGCGAGCAGATGAACGTCTCGGATGGAAAGAGCATCGACCGCGAAGTTCTGGCGCGGCTTGCGGCGGTGGACGTGGAGGCCGCGCGACGGAAAGTGGAGGGCATCGAGAACTCACCGGCGGAGCGCGCCGAACTGGAGGTGGCCATCCTGAAGGGCGTGGTCCGGCGGGATACGAAGACGGCCCTCGCCAACTGGCTTGAGCATCACCCCAAGGATCAGGCGGTTCCCGAGAGTTTCACCGAGGTATTGGGGCATGGCTTTCTCTATAAGGAGGAGGAGACGACGCAGTGGTTGGATTCTCTACCGCCCGGCTCGATGCGTGATCTCATGCATGAGAAAGGCAGCCGGCTCGTTGCTTCACGCGGGAAGTTCGATAAGGCTGCCGCCTATATCGATGACATCGCCGATCCGCGGAGGAAGGAGAACGCCACCGCGGTTCTCAAGACTCTGTGGATGGAGGCTGATCCGGCGAAGGCGACGGAGTGGTTGAACAAGAACGGATCGGCTGAAGGAAAGTGAGCCCGCGTGGGACGGTGTTCCTTCAGATCCGACAAATCATCTCTCCTCCGGCATTTTCCTTACATGAAACCGCGCTGGCTGCTGCTCTCGCTTCCCTTGGCGGCAACTTTGTTCCTGCTGCTCCGGCCCAAGCCCGCGGAAACCGGCGCTAGTCCTGCGGAATCTAACAGGGACACGAAGCATTCATCCCTTTCCTCCGAGGCAGGACCCGCGGCCACGGCACGCCATGCGAGGGACGCCGGGGATCCATCGGACATGGAAGAGCGAAAGGCCCGCGTGAAGGAGCTGCTGCGCAAGAAGCTTGAGAGCAATCTGCCGGAGGAGGAGCAGCTGGATGAATGCCGCAAGGTGATCGCACAGCTCGGACGGATTGCCGACTTCAAGGAGGTGCTTGCCATTCTCGAAGAATTAACCGCTTACAACCGCCCCTACCGGGACATCCTGCTTTTCGCCGTTTTCGAGACGTCCCGGCAGAGCGTCTCCGAATTGGTCGGGATCGCGAAAGGCATGCCCGACGAAGACAAGGTCACTGGCATTGTCGGCATCTCGGAAAAGATGCGGCTCGAAGAGCTGTCCTATGCCGAGCTGGGTAAAATCCACGAGCTGGCAAATGACCCACGCGGTGCCCAGGCTTTCGCGGTGGTGCTCGATCTCCATTCCAAGATCCCTCCCGATGCCGCAGCAAAGAAGAAGTTCCTGGGCGAACTCGCCGACATCGCGCGATCTCTTCCCGAAGACCGCAGTGCTGGCTTTCTGGTGGCCTTGGCAGAGGCCGTCCGGCACGACACGCCGGCAGCCGCTTGGGGAATGCTCTCAGGCGCGGAGGATCCGGCACTAAGCCCGGAGGAAGCGAGCGCGAAGACCCTGTCCCTCATGCTGGAAAGGGATCCTAGTGCCGCCATGTCCAGCCTTCTCCGGGGCCGCCCCACATCGACCGATGAGCTGGAGTCGTCCCTCACCTACTGGGTCGCGAGAGATCCCGCGGCTGCGGCCGAATGGTATCGCGTGAGTTCCGAAATGTTGATCGGAGCACAAGCCGAACGGCTCGCGAAGATCATGCAGGGAGTCGCTGAGGCGAAGGCAGAGGGAAAATGATGCGCTTATCAGCGCGAGTCCTCTAGCGAATCCCCCACGCCTTCTCGACCATGTCGCGCCACGAGGCGCGGGCTTTGGTTTCCACCGGAGAGCTTCCCTCGCGTGCCCACCGTTGGTCTGCCTGATCGAGCAGCTCCCGGCGTTCCACCAGCGGCAGGGTGGACCATGATTCATCGATGGATTCGAGGCCTCGGGTTTCCCACAGCACGTTCTCCAGATAAAAGCCACGCCGATCCATCAGGTCGGCGGATTTCAGTATGTCCGGGGAGAGTTTTCCCGAAGTGCCGGAGGAGAGGTTCTTCCACGTGCGATCGATCATTTCCTCAGGCATGCCTTCCACCATCTGGAGCACCCGCGCACGGGTGGCATCATCCATCGGCACCTTGGCGAGGGTCCCCAGCGTTTCCCCTGCTTCGGTCTGCTGGTATTCGACCTGCAGATACTCCGGATGCGCGACCAGCCACTCCGCCGCGGCCTCCGGATCACGCTTGGCCCAAGTGGGCAGCATGTCCTCTGTCATCGTGTAGGGCTGTGGACCGCCAGAGGCCATGTGATCGAGCACCTTCCGGAAATCGAAATCCGGCGCGTAGTCCACAAACATCAGCTCATTCGCTTCCTTCTGCGGGATACTGGCGAATACCTTCAGCAGTTGGTCCGCGGATATCCCCGCGGCGGCCTTGCTGCACTCCGAGATCACGCCGAAGCCCCAGATCTTGTGATCGAATTCCGAACGATGCTTCTGCCATTCCTCCAGTGCCTTCCACGGATCCTGCTCGGCGAGCTTCATCAGGAGCATCTCTCCCACGTGGTCACGCGCTTTTCCCGCTTCCATGCCCCGCGCACGTTCCCAAGCCCCCCAACCGAGCCGGTCGATCAACTCGTCCTGCACGAGTCCCCATGCCTCGATCCGCACATTCGGCATGCTCGCCAGCCAGCGCCATAGTGCCTCGGTATCACTCGCAGCAATGCTGCGCTTCAGAATGAGCTTTCGATCCGCTTCATCCTTTGCCGCGGAAATATCCGCCGGAGTCCATGAGCCCCCCGAAGCTTTTCCGCGCGAGCCGGACTTCGCAACGACTCCCGGTGCTGCCGCGGCTGGTTCCCCACGGTGCCCGAGAGAGTATCCGGCGGCGAGGCACGCGACGCATGCCCCGAGATAAAGAAGCGGATGAACCGTGATCTTTCCAGCCACGCCCTATCCTCTCCTAGGAATGCAGATGGAAGTCAATCCGCGCTCCGCTTCATCTACTACTCCGGCCGTGGCAGGCGCTCGAGCACGCGGGCCCGCGCTTCCTCATCCGGGATGCTCTCCGCCCATGCACGCGCCGATACCGGATCACCGGGCATGAGGTAGTTCACGTAGACATTCACGGATGCTCCGTAGCCAGGGCTGTTGACATTCCCCTTCAGCCATGTGGTGGCGGCATCCAGATCACGCTCGCACCAGCGGTCCATCGCCTGCTCCATGGCGATCCTGCTGCCGATGCGTCCGGCCCAGTCCATTGCAGCCTGCGGGTCCTGATCGGCCAGGCTGCGCGCGGTGTTTTTCACGACATCGCTCCGGTCCATCCAATCGGACTTCATGTTCTCCTCGATCCATGCGGCGGTCTTGGCGGGCTCATCCTTGCTCTTCACGGCAGCGACCGCTTCCACCGCGGTGACGAGCCCATCCGGATTCGCATCCTTGTCCAGTGAAGCGAACCAAGCATCCACTCCCTCCTGTCCGCCGCGACGTCCGATCGCTTCCACCACGATCTGGTACTGAGCTGACGAAAAATCATCCCGCGCCAGCATCCATCTGCCCGCGCCCTCCGGATCCGTCGAGCTCCAGCCGCGGACGAAGGCATCGCCAAGCTTGTTGCCGAGGTGGAGCGATTGGTGATTCTGCTCGATGAACTTCAGCGCCGCCGTGTGATCCTGCCCGGCCCATGCTGTGATGGAGCGGAACTCCGCCTCCGCCGGTGCCGCCTTGTCCCAGAGGTTCCAGTCCTGCTTGAGGATGAAATCAAGGGCACCCGCAGGATCCTTTTCACCCCACTGGGTCCAGAGCATCGTCCACTCCTCCGGGCTGCTGCTGCCCTTCAGGTCGTTCTCGCGGATCAGCTCAACCATCTCATGATAATGCTCCGCTCCGCCTTTTTCCAAAAGCGCACGAAAGCGATCCAGCCGGCGCTCCGATGAGGGATCCCGAAAGATGGCGCGCACCGACTCGGCGAAGTCCTTTGATTCACCCTCAACAGTGCTTCGCTTCGCTTGGCCGGCACCATTCGACTTCGCGCCGAATGAGCTTCCCCCGCTCTTCTCACCTGCGCTCTTCGAGGAGGCCGAGTCCGTTTGAGCGGTCGCCGTAGTTGCCGCGGCACCCGAGCTTCCCCGTGCGATCCATCCCACGCAAGCCCCCACAGCCAAACCCGCCGTCACCAACAAAATCGATCGGAGATGCGTCGCCATGTTTTGTCTGCGGTCATTCAAGAGGGTCCGCACCGGATCACAAGGCGATACCGGGACATCTGCTCGCCCAGCTTTCGTTATGCCTCGGGGCTTGCGCCGCATGACCGGAAGATGAATAAAGTCGGAAACACTCTCACGCTCTTCTCCTTCCATGCGTCCGTCCCCCATCTGGTTGCTCCCGCCGTTTCTGGCGGTGGCTGCCTATTTCGCGGGCCGGGCGAATTCAGCGGATCCATCCGGAAGCAACGCGGCCATGACCGCGGACGCACATCAGGACATGGCACGCGAGAAGCCGATCAAGGATTTCGCAGCGGAGTTAGAGCGCTTGAATCAGGAATGGCGGCTGGAGGACGAGATGCAGACCGTCAATCCTTCGACCACATTCACGAAGTTCAATGGAGAGCAGCTCCGCGCACGAATCGAGGCCCTGATGAAAAGCCGGGAGGCAGGGGAAGACTCGCGCGACTGGGACCAGATGAGGGCCGATGAAGAGAACCTCGATAAGGCGATCCACGATCTCGCGATTCAGGAAAAGAAAGAAGCGCTGGATTGGATCAATGAGCATTTCCCTGCTTACCGGAAAGCGCTGATGCAGGCTTGGGCGGCTGCCGATCCCGATGGAGCCCTGCAAGCGGTCATTGGCAGCAAGCGCAAGCCGCCCTGCTCTTACGACACGCTCTCCGAGTTGCTCCAAGATCTCGCGACACAAAGCCCTGCTGCTCTTCGTGAAGCCTGCGATCAGGTGCCATGGGAACTCTTTTCCAACACCGATGCCGATGAAGATCCTTTCGGAGGCTTATCAGGCATCTCTATACCCCACGGCACCGACCCTCGTCCATGGATCGAAACTGGAGTCGCGGAGGAATTGGCACGCAAGGGCGTATCGATCAACGGCCTTTTCTCCGAATGGGCACGGCTTGATCCGGCCGGTGCCTTGGCCCGCGTTGAAGATTGGCCCGATCCTAATTTTCCGGCTAGCACACGGCTGGGCGATCTGCTTTGGACAGGGATCGGAGACAAACAGCGCGCGGCGAAGATTTCCGAACTCTTGGAAAAACTGCCTGCTGAAAGCCTCGCCAAGATGGCAGTGATCGCCAGTGAGAACACGGTTCACGACGAGTTGGTGGAGGCCTACCCCATCCTGCGCATCAAAGATGCTGATGCTAGCAAAGAGAAGTGAAGCCTGCGGACACCATTCATTCGCTACCGAACCGATTAGCCGAGGTCTGCAAGCACTGCCTTGCCTGCTCCTGAATCACCGATCCACGATCCGATCCACCGCCCAGCGGAGATTTTCCACGGACCCTGCATCCTAAGTGAAAACCATCCCTCAGTTCCCCTCCTCATACTTCTGGGTAATCTGCGACCTGGCTTCTTCCGGCAACTTCAATTCTTCCATCGCCGATTGAAAGAACCCCGTGATTTTCTCCCTTTGGAGCGGAGGCACATTTACAGACTGGAAGCTGTAGCTGCGAGCTACCTCCAGCAGGGCGTTGGCTCGCGACCCTTCATCAGGAAGACACTTCAGCATCTCCAGCCCGCTATTCGACATCGGGAAAACACAGGTCGCCACGAGGGCCACTCGCTCCTCGTCATTTCTCAACAGCGGCAGCAACACCCTGGCACCTTCCGGCGTGAGCTGGCCTTGGCCACGCAGCCCCCGCACGGCCTGCATCCGCTTATCCTCGGGAATCTCATCAAGCTTCGGGATGATCCACTCCGCTGCTTTCCGATCCCCCTCCATCAGGGCTACCCCGGAGAATAGCACACCCATGTCATGAGGATTGTCCACTCCCTCAGCGGCGCTTTCCCTGATGCTGGCCCACGCGGCGTCCTTATCCTTCGCTGCCCAGTACTGCATCGCAGCATGCGAACGGTAATCACCTTTCATCCCTTTGGCAAAGAGCTTGAAATCAAAATCCTCCGGGAACCTTCCACCGGGAAACGAGGCCCCTCTCAAGCGCTCACCGTAGAGTTGCCGCAACTTTAGCAGGGCTTCCGCACCGCGGGAGGTTGCGCCTCTCACCGCCTCGTTCGCGATGGTGCTCACCATCCCTTTGCCGAACTCCTTCTCGTAACCGTCCAACCAAGGGAGCGCCATGCCCGGATCGTCAAACGCCGCCGCGGAGATCATATTGAAGAGGACGACGCGCCTGCCTTCTCCGAGAGCGAAGGCCCAGCGGATCCCGTCCTCACCTTCCCGTCGGTAGAGCTCCTTCGCCGCCATCTCGATGGCTCGATTCATCGCGATCCGATCGTCGCCAGCTTCCTTCAACTGCCCGGCGAACTCCGCCATCAGATCCCTCAGCTCCACATCCGACATGCGTTCCATTTCGCGTTGGAGCTCGGGGTCTCCGGAGTCCTGGCGCTGCCGCCACCGCAACAACGCCGCCAAATCATGCTTTCCCCGCACCTCCTTCGGTCCCGCGGCGCGGGAGCTCTCCGCCTCCATGCGTGCACCGGTCTGATGAGCTGCATCCGCCGATGCATCGTCCTGCACCACCTTCTTCCCGGCGAAGCTCCGCTGGCCACTCGCTCCCGCCAACAAGCCAGCCACGAGGGCCAGCATCCCGAGGACGCTCCCCTTCATGGTGCCAGGCCCTTCATGATGAATTCGATCTGCTCCGGCGTCGCCTGCCATTCTCCGAGCTTCCTGCGCAGGAACTCCCCGTGACTCTTCGCGTTAAGGTAAATCTTTCGTTCGATACCTTCTCCCTCCGCCGCGGAGAGAACTTGCTGGATGGCTGCGATCCGCTTCGAGGGTTCACTTACCTTTTCCAGCAGCGCCAGTGCATCAGGTACAGCTGGTCCGTTCAGAGCCGCCGCACCATAGCGCAGGAGAGTCTGTTCTTGGAGGGCGGGATCCTTCAGACCCTCGACAAGAAGGCCCGCGAATGAGGGGCTATACCGGAAAGCCGAATCCACCGATCCGAAGAACACTTCCTGCTGATCCGCATTCATCGCCTCGACCTTGCCCCCCAGCCACTGCATGTCGGCACGCAGATTACCACCCACTCTGTATGTCAGGTTAAACACACTTTCCAAGCCATGCTTCCGCTGCGTCCAAGCGTAAGCCGCTTCCCGATCCTGCGCGAACCACTGCCGGGCGAACTCTTCCCCGATTCCATTTTCCCAGATCAGATCGAGCTCGGGGGAATCCATCAGCGTTTGGAAATTGAAGTCCTCCGGAACCTTGAGTTCCTCTCCCAAATTGGCGAACTCCAGTCCGGCATCCTGGATCTTCCGGATCATCACCTTCACCGCCTCAGGCCCCTCCCCGGTGCTATGCTGGATTGCCTTGTTCAGGATCAGCGAGCCCGAGACACCCGGAAAGGAATCGCGATGCGAAGCCAGATAGTCAACGCCCTCTGCCGCCCGCTCCAGCGGCCATCGGGAAGCCATGCCCTGCAGCAGCTTGCGCTTCATCGTGCCCGTCTCCAGTGCCTCCATCCATGCCAAGGCAGCATCCAGATCTCGCTTCATCCACACGCCCAAAAGCGATGCCGGAAGCTCTGACGCGGGGCCGTCGGACAAAAGGCAACCGGGGTGCTTCAGGCTGGCCTCCAGCGCCGCGCGGATCTCTGCGGTGGTCCAATCCGCCACGACTTCCTCATATGCATTGAAGCCCGGCGAACTCACCTGCTCTGCCCGTTCCTTCGCGGAGCGGAGGACATCTTCACGCGTCCACTTCTGCTTCGGCACCGCTTTCTCAATTACTGCGACCGGCTTCGCTTTCTCAGGGACTGCCGTCTCCGGGGTCACCTTCACGAAGGAGCTGAGTCCCCATCCCGCAGCCGCTGCGATGACAAAGATCAGGCCGGACTTAAGCATGGGACGCGGTGGTGAATGTTCGTCAGGCCCCGGCGCTCGCCGTCCGCACTACTGCGCCAGAACACCGGTGACCGCGCCGGACAGTGCCTTGATGAGTTCCCGCTGATATTCGGGGCTCCGGATGTTCTTCAGGTCATCCGAGTTCGAGAGGTAGCCGAGTTCCAGCAGCAGCGCGCCTTTGTTCCCCAGAAATGCTCTTCCCAAGTGGCCATTGCTGACCACGGGTTTCGCGCTAAGCTCGGCGCTGAAGGCTTTTCCGATTTGCTCCGCCAACTCGTTCTCCTTCGGGCTGAGATCGGCCAGTTCGGCCCGGGGGCAGCGGTAGATGCGGATGCCATGGTCGGAGCTGTTCTTGCTGGAGGAAAGATGGATGCCGAGCACGACGTCCGCCTTCGCTTGATGAACGAGTGCTTCGCGGTCCTTAAGCGGCAGAAATTGGTCCTCGGTGCGGGTGAGGATGACGATGTGGCCCTGTGCCTTCAGCTCGGTTTCCAGTGCCTTCGCGAAAGATATTGCCCACTCGGATTCCTTCAGCTGCTCCGCGCTGCCACCCGGATCCTTTCCGCCGTGACCGGGATCGATGAGGATGGTGCCGGCGAAGGCAGGCGCGGCCAAGGCCAGCAGGGCGGCTGCAGCACGGGCGAGAAGTGGATTGAGCATGGTCTTCATCTCCGGGGGAAAGGGGGCTTGGATGAGCGAAGGGACGCAGAATATCATAACTGCATAGACAGGCGGTCCCTCTGCTTCAAGCATGGTCTCGATCTTTCTTCCACTGCGGGGGCCTCTCATGTCAGCCTGCCCCCGTCTCATGAAACCCGGACTGATCCTTGTCTCCCTGGCATTGCTTTCCTGCGATGGCGCGAAGGATTCCACGCCTGCGCCTGCCGACCCCGCGCAACGCGCTGCAAAGGCGGGTACTCCGACGACGCGCGCGCTGGAATCCAAGGCACGCACACGCGATGCAGTGGAGGCGGATACCGGTGCAATCGCGGTGCGCAAGATGGAGAAGGCGCTCAAGACCTCCGATCACGATGCCGCCTTGCAGGCCTTTCAGGAGTTGCTCGATGTGGGGCAAACGATGGCTGATGATGCAGCCCGCCATCCACAGACGCCCGACAAGCACTCGCGCATCCAGAAGAGCAGAGTGGATGAAGCAAGGATCGCGCTGCGCAATCACGGCGTGGACCAGAGTGCGATCGACCAAGCGTGGCTGAGATACAGCAAGGAACTCTCGAGGGTCTCCGCAATCCGGGAGCTTGAGGTGCTCGACTCGGGCCGTACGCGATAACCCAGAACCGACCTCTCTCATCCATGGGTCCCGGCTTTCTTCGATACCGCTCCTTCTGGCTAGGCGCGCCGATCTTCCTCTTTCTCGTCTGGAGCTGGGTGGACTCCGTGCGCTACGATACACGCGCAAACATCCCGAACGGGCCCACGATTACGCAACAAAGTAAGCTGCCGGCCCCCGTCTATTACGCGGCTCCCCAGATCTTCGACTCGCAGCCGGATCTGGTCGTCCCATCCTTCGACCTCTCCACCATGCCTGAGGATCGCCCGCCGCTGCCGCTGATGCCTTACAAATACACGCCGCCCAAGATCGTCGATCCGCAGTTGGAGACCCGGCCGATCTCTCTGCAGCCTACCATCTCCATCGGCAACAAGGAGGGCGCGCTATGGATCAGCAAGTGGAATGCGCCCCTCTTTCCAAAGGAGCCATGGCGGCGCAACAAGATCGCGGGAAGGGCATCGTGGCTCGCGCACTTCCAGTATCAAGGGGGTGATAGCGCGCCGACGCTGTGGCTGCCCCACTGGCTGATCCTCACCGCCTACACGCTGCCATGGGCCGCGCTGGTCTATTGGCGCCACCTCCGCCGCCGCGTCACGTTGTTGCCAGCAGGTACTCCTGCCTGAGCCTTTGCCCACGCCGCGCACGACGCCATGAGATGCCGAGCCACAGCGCGAGATAGCCGGCAATGATCAGCCACATCGGAATGGTAGCCACGCGGTAGTCGAAGCCCTTGGGATACCATGGGCGGAGTTCATCATGCATGGGCATGGGAAATACAGGGACTGGCGTACCATCCGCGCGGGTCTGCATGGAACCGAAGCGATTGAAGTTCCCGTACCATGGCAAGTGATTGGGCAGTGGCGCGGTATTGTCCGGGGTCCGGGTGACCGATCGAAAAGCCAGCCGTGACTCAGAGAGCTCGAAGACCAACCCGTGATGCAGAGTCCGCTGGTATGCCCAATGGGTGTGCGACTTCACCGAGTCCACCCACGCCCAGATGAGCATGAGCAAGGGAAAGATCCCGAGATAGAAAAAGGTCGTCGGACGGAGAGGCATCACCCGGATAAAAAACCACGGCGCGCGCCATTTGGCTATCGATCTTCAATTTCCTTCGGCACCGGGAGGAACTGCTTGGTCCAGGAGGCCTCGGAGGCATCGCAGAGGAAAACGAAAACCTTGGATTTCGGCACCCGTTCATTCCGCTCGTTGAAGTGCTCCGTGTCACGAGGTCCCATATCGTAGCGGTTCACCATCACCTGACCGAGCATGACCTCCTCCAAATTCAAGTCGGAGCGCCGTGCAGCGTCGACATGCTTCCCGCTTTCATCCAGGATGAGAACCCTCGGGAGAGAATAGCGCCATTCCTCCCGACCGCGCCAGCTTCCACCGGATTGCCACAAGCTCTCCCGATAGATTTTGATCAGGACTTGCCAGCTCCCGTCCTCCCCCATTCTCGCGGGTAGCACCTTCAATACGCCACCTTCGGGAAGACGTAAGGCAACGCCCTTATCCGCCGGACAGCTTGTCAGAATCCGCCACTTCCCCGGCTCGCCCACCCATGCCTCCCACTCGCTGGAAAGGAACTCCGACCTCGTCATCTGCCGGGACTGATGCGGCTTCCGCGGCGTCTCCTGCAGCTCGCTGTCAGACGTAACCTCAGCCTCTGGCACCTTGAGGGCGATTTCCCCCTCGCGCAGCGACTCATCCGACCTCCTCGCGTCGAAGCTCTCGTGCGGCGGCATCTGCTTCCGGATTTCTTCCCACACCGGTCGCTCACCCCACACGATCTTGCCGTCCTTCATCGATGCAAATAGCGGGAAGTAGCCCACCTTCTTCGGGTCGGGCGGACGCCCGTCCATGACATAGCCACCACGGATGAAGACGCGATTTTCGAGCGGATCATCTTGGCGCAGCTCCGGGATGAAGCTCGTGTGCTCGCCTTCCTTCAAGCCGGAGACCTCGAAGACATCGCCCGGCGGCAGCCAGCCGGTGGTGGTGCTTGGCAGCGGCTTCCGCGTCACGGTGACGTCCACGCTTCCCCTGGGCGTTCTCTGCTCCAGCTCCAGTGCTGGCTCCGGCACCGTGCCGTAGCCGCCGTATATCGCCAGCCATGGTATCAGAATGCCGGTGGCCGCGCCAAAGGCGAGTGACAATCCACGCCGCCGCGCGACGGCAGCAAGCCACCAGCAGAGCGGATAGAGCAGCGAGCAAGCGAGCACGATGGTGTGCAGCGGCAAGATACGGAAGCGCTGGCGGGTATCCTCCGGGTCGATCCCTTGCCGGATCCAATACATGAACAGCCAGGAGAATGCGGGCGTGGCAAAGATCGCGATCCACGAGAGGGACTTCCAATGCTGGCCCGAGATCGCATTGCTCGCCGCAAGCCCCAAGGCAGAGCATAGCGCCCAGACGGGCAGCGTGAACATCAGGATGCCCCAGATCATCGCGCGCCACCCGAAATTCATCAGCAGGCAATAGGTCAACACCAGCAGCGCGATGCCCGCGGGCACCAACAGATGGATCCACACCACGCGGAAGAATGCATAGCCATCCCCTAGCGGCAGGCCGCGATGAAAGGAGCGGTCATCAAAGGGCGGCGCACTGCGCACTGCACTCACGGTGAAGATGCCCAGCAGCACCGGCACCGCGCCGAGCGCGTAGAACATCCAGTGAACGGCGCGGTCGTCCGGCCACAGGAGACCGACGCCACAGAGCACGACCAGGGCGATGGCTAGAAAGCGGGCAAAGGGTGTGTAGGGCATGGTCTCAGGCGGTTCTGCTACGGTAGCTGCGGGCCAGGGCCACGAAGACCTCGCGCAAGGTCATGCGGTCCACTTCCTGGCGGCGGCAGCCGGGGAAAATCCGGGGGTAAAGATCGCGGCTACTAGATTCATCGTAGCCTGCATCGCTGAAGGTGATCGTGCGCCCGGTGGTCTTCGCATTCAGCCAGCAGGAGGGCAGCTCGTCCGGCAAGGCGGTCTCTCCATCGAACCACAGCTCGACATTGCGGAAGCGGCCCTGAAGGGAATCCACTTCCTCCTGCAAGTCCACACGCCCGTCATCGATGATCGCGACGCGATCGGCAAAGCGCTCCACCTCCTCGATGTCGTGGGAGGAGATCCAAACGGTCCATCCTTCCGCCTCCGTCATTTCCAGAAGTCCGGAGAGGAATTCATCCCGAACCAGCGGATCCAGTCCGGAGAAGGGCTCGTCCAGCACCACGAGCTGCGGGCGATAGGCCAGCGCGGCCAGCAGTGCGGCCTTCATCCGCTGCCCGCGAGACATTGCGCTCAGCCGTGTCTTGAGCGGCAGTTGGAAATCGCGGATCATCGTCTTCTCGAAATCGCGGTCCCAGCGGGATCCATACATCGGCCGCAGATAGTCCATGAGCTTCGGCACCGTGAGCCACTCCGGCAGGCGGCGGTTTTCGGAGACGTAGCCGATGCGCTGCCACTCGGGCTTCGCCAGCTTCCGCGCATCGCAGCCCATCACGCTCACATCCCCTTCATCGCGCTCCATGAAGTTCAGCGCGCACTTGATGGTGGTCGTCTTTCCCGCACCATTCGGGCCGAGGAAAGCGGTCACCTTTCCCTCGGGGATATCGAGGTTCACGCCGCGCAGCGCCTCATGGCTGCGGAAACGTTTCCGGAGATTGCGGATCGTGATCATGGCTGGGAATCATCGGGAGCTTCCAGGCTCCGGAGCAGGGTTTCGAAGTCGTCCACCTTCAAGTGCAGGGCTCGTGCTTCCTCCATGAAGCGCCGTGCAGCAGGCTCCAGCAGGGAAAGCCGCTGCCGGAGCTCCGGCAGATGCGGCGTCTGGATGACCATGCCGATCCCCGGCCGCGTGGCCAGGAAGCCGAGCTCGCGGAGCTGCTGGATCACCTTGTTCGCAGTGGTTGGGGAGATCTTCAGATGCTTCGCCAGCGCGCGGGTGGAGGGGAACAAATCCCCCTCCTTCAGCTCTCCGCTGGCGAGGGCATGGTGCGCCGCCCGGACGATCTGATCCGAGACCGGCTCGCCTTCCCGAAGACGTAGAACAAACGGCAACATGCAGGTGAGACAGGTGATACACCCCATCTGTATCACCATCAAGAGATTTCCGCAAACGCCCCAAAAATCCCTCTCCCGCGCAATCGGGAGCAGCCCCTTCTAGCATTCGTTTGCGCCTTTATCCCGAAGCTTGACCTACCCCACAACTTCGTGCCGAGTTTACCCTATCATGGGTATGATTCCATCCTCACGCGCTTTCGCTGGTCCAGCCCGACAGTGGATCGAGCGCCGCGCCCTTGAGTCACTCCGGAGAGGATAAGGCGCCTTTCTGATCACCCATGCCCAAAGGCCAAGCAAGCCCCCCACCCTATCCCAAGCGACCCAAACCCAATGAAGCTCGGACTTGACCGGAAATACACTGTGGCAGTGCTCAGCGTGCTATGCGTCGCGCTCGGGGTGGCTCTCTTCATGGAACGCCAGAAGCGTCCACAGCCGGGGGATCAACCGAGTGCCGAGGGCAGCAAACAGCCTGCGGCGGAATCAAGAGCACCGCGCCCTTCTCCGGAATCGCGGACGGCGCGACCGGACAAATCGAAGGACACAAAGATCGCTTCCGCGGAAGCCGCGGTCTCAGCTTTTTCCTTCAAGGGGGATTACAATGGGATGCTCGCCGAACTGGAGAAAATCCCACCGGATGAGCGATCCCTCGCACTCCTGACGATCGCATCGGATCTCTGCGGGATACGTGGAGATATCCGCGCGACGGAGAGGTGCCTCGCCTTGATCCTCGAATCGAACTTGCTGCCCGGAGAGCGCGACAATTGTGCCTCGAAGCTTCTGGGACAGTCCGCCCACCAGAGCCTGGCAGCATTTGAATCCGCCTACACGGCAATCCAGCAATTCGCCAAAGATGGCGTGATTCCCGATGTTTACCTCCGGTCCATTTTCAGCAGCAAACACATATCCCTGAGTGATGCGGTGGAGAGAATCCAATCCCTCGGGACCGCCGATGAAAAAGCGGCTGCTTCGATGGGGCTAGCCGGAAGGATGTCTACCGCCACCAATCTGGCCGAGGCCGGCTGGGATGAAAACACGTTGAAGAACATCAAGGACCCCGTCATCCAGGAAGGGCTCCTGACCGGGCTGAACTGGAGAATGGCCCAAGTCCCCCGGAAAGCGCGCGAGGAAGCATTGACCCGGCTGACGCTGGACGTCGCCGCCCAGATTCAGGCAGGCAACATGGACGCGAGCCGCTTCCCGGCCTTCTCGAACGGGCTAGAGCGCTTTGCCCCGGACAAGGCGTGGAGCAAGATGCTCGCGGATCAGGAGACGCGGGCAAAGCTGCCGGAGGGTGTTTTACTCGATCTGGCGAAACAGTCCGCGGCATCGTGGGCAGATCGCGAACCGGCGGAAGCCGGAAAGTGGGCCGCCACCCTGTCGGCCAAGGAACAGGAAGCCGCCGTTCCGGGCGTGGTATCCCGCTGGCTAAATACCGATGCCCCTGCAGCCACGGAGTGGGTGCAGACGCTTCCGGAAGGCCCGGTGCGCAATGCTGGGATCACCGAGATCATCCGCAAGGTGGAAGGCTCCGATCCGGAACTCGCCGCCCAATGGCGAGAACTGATGGCGAAGTAATCCTTGTCCTCCCCTACGCCACACGCTCGGCTAAGAGCGAAAGAGGTCGAGGAGCTTGGTCCGGAGGCCTGCATCTAGCATCGGCCCGTGCGCGGCCTCGGCGAGTTCCGCGAGCGACGAAGGACTGGGCATCGTAATCACTGATGATGTGATCGCGGGATGGGAGAGCGCAAACTTGAGGAAGAGCTGGTGCCAAGACTTGCACCCTAGCTCGGCAGCCCATCCAGGCAGCTCCATGGTATCCGCCTTCACGGCAATTTCCCCGCCTCCCAAAGGACGCGCCGCGATCACCGCGATGCCCTTGTCAGAGGCGACTCCGAGCAGCCTCTTGTCCGCCATGGACCTGCTGATCGAATAGTCGATGTGAATGAAATCAATGGGCACGGAGGCAGCCAACCGCGTCATCTCCTCAAAGTAACGATTGGAAGGAATCGAGTGCTCGAGTCCAATATATCGCACCAGCCCGTCCTTCTTCCATCCGCGCAGGGTATCGAGGTGCACTTTGGCGTCCACGAGATCTGCCACCAGCATCAGGTCCATCTTCTTCGTTCCGAGGCACTCCATTGTTTCCTTCATGGAAGTCACTCCCGCCTCCTTGCCCTGCGCCCTTACCATCCCGGCGAGGAAAACCTTGTCCTTCACCCCAAGCTTGCCGAGCGCATTGCCGATGACTTCATCCGCGCCTTCATGACGCGGGGAGACCATCACCATCTTTCCTCCCATCTCAACAAAGGGCTTCAAGACTTCTTCGACCTCGGCGGGCCGCTTCTCCGGAGTATTCGGAGCCGAAACCACCCCGAACACCGGAATCTTTTCACCCGTAAAAGGAATCGCACGAAGCGGGATCGAAAGAGGAGCCGCTTGGTCCGCGGCCCTAATCGGAGACACCGCTGCGCATGCGGTGAGAAGACGGAGGCTTTCCCGGCGATTCATAGCCCCTGAGGATGACAGGGTTGATCCACGGGTCGAGGAGAAAGCATTAACTTCCCTCTATCCCCCATCCAACGATGCTTGCCTAGGAGCTGAAGAGTTCGAGGAGTTTGGTCCGGAGCCCAGCATCCAGCATCGGACCCTGTGCAGCCTCCGCGATCTCCGCAAGCAGCGAAGGAGCTGCCATCGTCAGCACCGATGAAGTGACCGCCGGGTGAGAGATGGTAAACTTGAAGAAGAGCTGATTCCAAGTCTTGCACCCCAACTCTGTCGCCCATCCAGGCAGCTTCATGGCCTGAGACTTGATGGCGATGTTCCCGCCCCCCAAAGGGTTGTTCGCGATTACTGCGATGCCCCTGTCGGATGCGACTCCCAACAGCTTCTTGTCCGCTTGGGGCATGTTAGGCGAATAGCGGACCTGGATGAAATCAAGGGGTTCGGTAGCTGCCAGCCGTGTCGTCTCATCCAAGTATTGGGGAACAGGAAACGAGACTTCAAGTCCGAGGTAGCGTATCAGCCCGTCCTTCTTCCAACCACGGAGGGTATTGAGGTGCGCTTTCACATCAATGAGGTCTGATATCAACATCAGGTCCATCTTCTTTGTGCCGAGATTCACCATAGTCTCCTTCATGGAGGTCACTCCTGCCTCCTTGCCCTGTACCCGGATCATCCCGGCGAGGAAAACCTCATCCTTCACGCCAAGCCTGCCGAGTGCATTACCGATGGCTTCGTCCGCGCCTTCATGACGCGGGGAGACCATCACCATCTTTCCTCCCATCTCAACAAAGGGCTTCAAGAACTCCTCGACCTCGGCCGACCGCTTCTCCGGAGTATTGGCAGCCGAATCCACCCCGAGCACCGGGATCTTTTCACCCGAAGAGGGAATTGCCCGCAGCGGGATTGAAGTAGCAGCCGCTTGATCCGCGGCCATGACCGGAGAAACCGCCGCACATGCGGTGAGAAGACGGAGGCTTTCCCGGCGATTCATAGCTCCTTAGGATGACAGGGGCAGCTCATCGGTCGAGGACAAACCTTAACTCTCTACGTATCACCCTCCCACCCGCCGCTTCCAGCATCCAGCACATGCGGATCGGTGTTTTTCCTTCTTATAGACGGGTCCGGTGACCTCCTTGCGGGGCGGAATTCCAGATCTCGCCGAGCGGCTGCCCTCCTGAGGAGTTTCTATTGATGAACGTGATAGGCATCCGAATAAGCACCGGACCCATCCTTCGCTTTCGAAAACATGACACCCAGTCCGTTTCACCGCTCCCTCAACTTTTGATCCGGTATCCTGCTCATGGGATTCATCTGCTTGGCTTCCTTTTGCCAGCGGGAACAAACGAATTGGTAGGGCGTCAGGCCCGCAGTTCTACGGTTGCATGGGAAGTGGTCTCCTCTTCCGCCTCACTCCTCCTCATCGCTGAGCCACCCCAAAGAGACTTTCCATTTCCCGCTCGAGCAAATCCACCCGCTCGGAAGGAACTACCTCCCGAAGAGCATCAAGAAATGCCAGTGCCGGAATAATAAAAGGGCACCCGAACAATCACCGGGTGCCCTTTTTTTCTGCCACCTGTGACTCGGCACAGGATGAAGGTTTAATCAAATCTCGGTGACCACGAGACGAGCGAAATGCTTCGCCGATCCCACCGGGATCTCAGCTGAAATGGCCGTAGGGTCATTGATGAGATAGGTGGTGACCGGCGTCCAAGGATCCGGCTCCGCACCCAAGGTGGTTGATTCTTCAATCACATAAGAGACGTCGCCATTGGCTACGGCAACATCGCGCTTTGCGAAGCTGATCACGCCATTCGCAAGTGTACCGGGCGACGCGTCAGGAGCTGTCGGATTCAAGCCTGCAATGGCATACTCGATCAGATTGCTGAGGCCATCCTGATCCGGGTCCGCGGTCGGGAGCTTGTCCGCCTCGCTGAGACCGGGGAATTGCTCCATAAACGCCATGTAGCCCCCGCCCACCGATTTCGTGAGCTTGATCTCCTTGGTGGAGACATCGTGCTGGAGTGCGTATCCTGCAGGGATGTTTGCGCTGGAGATCACGCCGGTTAGGCTGCCGGTGTACTTGGCAATGACGTAAGTCTCTTCGCTGGGCGCGGAGAGGACATTGAACGTGAAGCTGTCGGACGCGAGTTCCAGGTCGCCAGTAACGTCTACCCGGTCCGCAGAAGCACCGTCGATATCCACATGGAGTTTACCACCCGAGGAGAAGGACAGATTCCCCGTGAGACCGAGCACGCCGACCGTGGTGCTTAGACCGCCAGTAAGCGTTCCTTTCGCACCAATGCGGAAGCCGCTACCCGAGGAAATGGAGCCAGTTCCGCCGAGGAGACCTGTGGCGTTGGTGTTGTCAACCCCGTCAGTGTTGCCATTACCAACACGTATCGGGCTCGTGCCACTGCTTTTGTCGAGCGTGCCGTTGACGATAAGCGTGCCACTGGATCCCTCGTTACGCCCCACAAAGAATTGCCCGTCGGCTATTGAAGTATCAGTGAGGCTAGCTCCCGCCCCGATGATGAGGCTGCCGGTGCCGGACTCGCCCACGCTGATGTCGGAGCCGATGTGCGATGCGGTGCCGCCACTGAGGTTATAAGTGCCGGTATGGTTGGCTGCAATGCCGACGACGAGAGCCCCGCCAACCTCGAGCGTTCCCCCGCTTTGATTCATGGTAGCGGTGCCGGTTCCTCCGCTTGTAGTGGAGTCTCCGCCTAGGTAGAGTCCGCCTCGGACCGTGAACGTGCCATTGCTGACCGTGACAAGACCGGTGCCGTTGTTCACGCCAGCCCGGATTCCGCTGACATTGGTGGTGCCGCTGTTGTGATTGAAAGTTCCGGTGCCGTCCGCACCCACGACGAGATTCGAGCCACTGGAGATCTGAAAGGAGCCGCCGTTCACATTCACGGTGCCGTTACCGGTGGTATTTTGACCGAGCCAATCCCAGTTTCCCGATGAGTTCTCGTAGACGCCGTCGGTTTGGACGTCCAACACACCGGTTCCACTGAAGCCGATGCGCAGGTCGCCAACATTCCCTCCGGCCTCGCGTCGGAACTGTCCGCCGGATGCGATGGTCAAGGTGCCGTTGCCGGTATCGTTTCGACCGACGTAGAGATCGGACCTGGCTTCGTTCGTGTTGGTGCGGGCAAATACAGCGGAGTTCTCTACCTTCATCGCGCCGGTGCCAGTAAAGCCGACGGTGAGCTCTCCGTCGGACATGTCCATCCGGGCTGCCGCACCATTCAGATGCAGCAGGCCTTTCGCACCACCTCCGGCCCCGACCTCAACATTGCCGCGGGCGTTAAATTGCCCGCCCTCATTCACCGTGAGGGAGCTTTCGAGTTCGGAAGTCGACTGCCCGATCCGGATGTGGGGATTGAGGACAATTGTGGTTCCGTCCCAAGTCTTTTGGTCGCCCTCGAGAACCCCGTCAGAGTTGATGGTGACGACACCTACGGTCCCTGTGCCAGGTGCAAGATTCATGGTGAACGCCCCGCCGTTGGGGGACAGATCCACCCGGTCCCGAAGGTTGAGCACGGCGCTCCCGGCATCCCCAACGTTGTCGCCAACCTTGATGGTGCCGTTGCCATTGTCTTCAACGCCTACCTGGAGGTTGGTGCCGCCCCCGGTTGAATCCGTGACATGAAAACGCCCATCGTTGATGTTCAGGGTACCCGCACCCTTATGCCCGATGCGAACCCACCATCCGCCTTCCGCCTGGCTGAGGACACCGCCATTGATGTTTACGGAGTTGCCATTCCCCACTCCAAAATCGTTCGATCCATCCAAGCCTGCAAACGGGGCTCCATTTGTGTAGATGACTGTGTGGCCGGAGAGAATAGCGGCAGTATCTGCCACCCCGGTTTGAGGGACGACTCCGCCGGACCAGGTTGTAGCCTCATTCCAATTTCCTGAATTGGCGGAATCGATGGTGGCCGCTGAGACTGTGCCCAGCGGGATTAGAATCAAAGCAAGGGAAGAGTGGCAGGGTAACAACCAATTAATCGGTTTCATGGGCTTTGTGAGGATCATGGGTTGACTTAGTTGGAGGCGCCCTGCCGGTGCGTCAATGGGAAACAGGGTCATGGCTCTTCTCCCGTATCAAACTTGTTAATCCATCGTATCTCCCTTAGTTCTCGCTAAACATCTCTCGGAGGCTCAAGCCCACACCTCGATTGGCCCGCATCTCATTAATGGGAAAGTCAATTCGCCCCACTCGCTTCGATGCCGCCCAGATCCGTTTGAGCCAGCCGAATGAGATGGCGAGGCGGGGCAGCAACAGAAGGGCTCCGTCCCGGTCCTGGACGTCGGCGGGTGTGACTTTCAACACGAGGATGAACCCGCAGGTGTCTCAGCGCCGGCCAGATACGACTCAGGCGCAGCAGAGACGCGTTATCCTCGCCAGACCACGAGGAGGCTCGCTCGTGTTTTTCTCTCCATGATCTTGGTTAACGGATGCTCCCGAGCATAATCGCAGTTCAAAGAAGGAGACGGACCAGAGCTAATTTCGCCGGTGCTAAATGCAGCCGGTAGCAAAATTAAAGGCAGTCCGGGGGCAGCAGCAGCCCTACTCAACAAAAAATCCCGGAACTTTTCTGCTTCGGGACTCGTTGATCAACAAGATGGTGCGCGCGAGAGGACTCGAACCTCCACGGGGTTGCCCCCACTAGAACCTGAATCTAGCGCGTCTACCAATTCCGCCACGCGCGCATCTGTTTTTTGCCCCGCCGGATCGGCGGGCCGCGAAAGCACCATGGCCCGCGGATTTTTGCAATACCGATTCTTCGGAAATCTTCGGAAAAAATCCGGGACCCCGGCAACGCTTTCACCGTTGCCAATCCCGGCCCTGCCAATCCAGCCTTGTCCCCATCATGCGGAACCCCGCGCCTATCATCCTGAGCCTCATTCTGGCCGCTGCGGCGGCCGCCCTCATCATCCGTAGCCCGAAGGCGCCTCCCCCGCCCGCGGCTCCGCCAGCGGAAGTCGCGGCGGAAACGGCATCCAAGGAGGAGGCTGCCAAGACGGGGGCAGCGGGCGAAAGCTCCAAGCCGCCGTCCGGCGACTCCGGAGTGGTCTTCGTGAAGACCGATGCCTCGGTGGCGGAAGCCCCGGCCAAGACATGGCCGCAGGAGCAGAGCGACATCCCGGCCGATCCGAAGGCGGTCTTTGGCAAGCTGCCGAATGGCATGCGCTATCTGATCTACCCGAACGCCGAGCCGCCGGGCCGGGTGTCCCTGCGCATGCACATCGCCGCGGGCTCGCTGATGGAGGCGGATGACCAGCGCGGACTGGCTCACTTCTTGGAGCACATGGTCTTCAATGGCTCGAAGAACTTCACGCCGGACGAGCTGATCCCGCGCATGCAGCGCTTGGGCATCGCCTTCGGCGCACACGTCAATGCCTACACGTCCTTTGACGAGACCGTCTACATGCTGGACCTCCCGGACCTCTCGAAGGAGACGATGGATCTGGGATTCACGGTGATGCGGGACTTCGGTGATGGCGCGAAACTGGACATCGAGGAGATCGACAAGGAACGCGGCGTGATTCTCTCCGAGAAGACCAGCCGTGACTCCGTGGGCTACCGCCTGATGGAGCAGCAGTTCGAGGAGCTGCTCCCGAGCTCCCTGGTGACGAAGCGTTTCCCGATCGGCATCGAGGACGTGATTTCGAAGGCCCCGCGCGAGCGTTTCGTGGATTTCTACACCCGCTACTACACGCCGGAGCGCATGACCTTCGTGGTCGTCGGCGATATCAAGCCGGAGGAGATCGAGGCCAAGATCAAGGAAAGCTTCTCCAGCCTGATGAACCCGCAGGAGCCGGGGAAAAATCCCGCGCTGGGTGAGATCCCGAACGTGGAGGGCATCAAGCCTGCCGTCTTCTCCGACAAGGAGGTGCCCGCCACCGAGCTCTCGCTCGTGTCCGTGCGTCCCTTCAGCCCGGTGGCGGATACCCGCACGCGCCGTCTTTCCCTGCTGCCGCTGGGCATCGCCCACGCCGCGATCGGCCGCCGCTTCGAGCGGATCGCGAAGCAGGATGGTTCCGCGATCGCGAAAGGCAGCGCCAGCCGCGATGAGCTTTTCAATTACGCCGAGCTCGGCTCCTTCGATGTAACGGTGACCGATGACCGCTGGCAGGAGGCGCTGCCGATCCTGGAGAAGGAATACCGCCGTGCGCTGGAATTCGGCTTCACGGATGCGGAGATCGCGGAAGCGAAAGCGAATATCCTGAATAGCTACCAGCAGGCAGTGAAGACCGCGCCAAGCCGCAAGTCCGAAGGCCTCGCCACCGGCATCGCGCGCTCGATCAATGATGGCAGTGTTTTCTCCACCCCGGAGACGAATCTGGAAATCATCGAGAAGGGCCTCGACACCATCACCCCGGAGACCTGCCACGCCGCATTCCGCGAATTCTGGGCGGACCGCGGCCTGCACTTGGTGCTGACGACAAAGGTGGAGCCGGAGAATGCCCGCGGCGTCCTGCAGTCGATCTACGAGGAATCTCGTAGCGAGAAGGTGGAGGCACCGGAGCAAAAGGGTGCGGCGGCCTTCGGTTATACCGAATTCGGCGCGGCCGGGACGGTGAAGTCGCAGAAAAACGTCGAGGATCTCGGCCTGACGCAGGCGGTGCTCTCGAATGGCGTGCGCCTGAATTTCAAGCAGACGGACTTTGAAAAGGGCAGCATCCGCCTGCTCGCACGCATCGGCTCCGGCAAGCTGACCCAGCCGAAGGACACGCCCGGCCTGGATCTCTTCGCCAGCAGCGTCTTTGACGCCGGCGGACTCGGGAAACACTCCGTCGATGACCTCCAGCAGATCCTGGCGGGCAAGAATGTGGGCACCGGCTTCGCCATCTCCGACGATGTGTTCACGCTTTCCGGCCGCACCACGCCGGAGGATCTCGAGCTGCAGCTCCAGTTGATGTGCGCGCAGCTGACCGACCCGGGCTACCGCGATGAGGCGATGGCCCAGTTCAAGAAGGCGGTGCCGATGATTTTCCAACAGCTGAAGCACTCACCCGCGGGCGCTCAGGCCGGCATGGATGCCTGGCTGCACGGTGGCGATAGCCGCTTCGGCGTGCCGGATGAGGCGAAGCTTTCCTCCTACACGCTGGAAGATGCGAAGAAGTGGCTCACTCCCGCCCTGACGAAGGATTACCTAGAGCTGAGCATCGTCGGGGATTTCGACGAGAGCACGCTGCTGCCGCTCGTCCTGAAGACCTTCGGTGCCCTCCCCGCCCGTGCCGAGGAGAAGCCCGCACTGGCCGCCGCGCGCAAGGTGACAGTGCCGAAGTCTCCGGCTGAGAAAACCTTCACCTATGAGAGCAAGATCCCGCAGGGCACCGCGATGGTGATCTGGAAGACCGATGGCCTGCGTGGCAACACCAAGCTCTTCCGCCGCCTCAACCTGCTCGGCGAAATCTTGACCGACCGCCTGCGCAAGGAGATCCGCGAGAAGCTGGGCGCCGCCTATAGCCCGAATGCCGGCGCCAATGGCTCGGAAGGCCTCGAAGGCTTCGGCTTCCTCGCCGCCGAGTGCGTCGGCAAGGCGGAAGACACCAAGCGACTCGCAGACATCGCCGCGGAACTCGGCGCCACGCTCGCGAAGGATGGTACCGATGACGACGAACTGGAGCGCGCGCGCAAGCCGCTGCAGGCTCAGCTCGAGAAGTCGAAGCGCGACAACACCTACTGGCTTGGCACCGTGATGGCCCAGTCCCAGGAGGACAAGGAGCGCCTCGATCTGATCCGCGGTCGCGATGCCGACTACGCCAGCATCACCACCAAGGATCTGGATGAAGTCGCAAAGAAGTATCTCACCGAGAAGAGCGTCCTGAAGGTGCTTATTCACCCCGACCCCGCCGCGAAGGAAGGCGAGTAGAGAAAAGGATCACCGACCCCGGCCTATCGCGGCTAAGGCGTCAGCCAAGGCACTTCAAAGGGACAAGCGGAAACGCTTGTCCCTCATTTTTTCTACCCAAACCTCCAAAATCATCCATCAATTCCGCTCATGCCTGAGGCAGGAACATCGGGAGTCGTTTCGATCAACTTAAAGATCCCCCGCCCCGGCTGGCATGCCAGGTGCATAAAGGGAAGGCGAACAACTCCGTTCCATGAGCCGAATCACCGAGACGTTCCGCCCAGCCCTTTTCACCCTGCTTGCCCTCTCTGCCAGCCAGCCATCGCAGGCGGCAGACCAGCCCTGGGCTGGCAGCGGCAGCCCTGATTTCTTTGCTACGGAGGATGCCGTACTTGCGAGGCACTGGTTCGCCCTTTCCGACCAAGCCTTCGATGGAGGACTGAGGGACGAAAATTCCGGCACCCTGAGCTTGAGAGGCGAGGACCCCTACCCCTGCTACACCACGGTGGATGCCGGCACCCTTCTTCCCAATGGCTCGCTGAATCGGGCAGCACTGCCTGCACCCCTTGGATTCTCCGGAACTCTCGGCGAGTTCACTTGCCTGGGCCTTTCCCTTTCACCTCTTACCCGGCTGAAGATCGAGATCGATAGCGCCAGCGGCAGCACCGATCGCATCGATGCCCGCGGCCAGGTCGATCTGGGCAGTGCGGAGTTGCTGGTACAGGACGTCGCCGCCACCCGCTTGCCTCCGGGCACCAAGCTCACGCTGCTCACCTACGAGGGCGAGCTCAGCGGCAGCTTCGCGAATGCCCCGAATGGAGCCGAACTCAACGTCGGCGCGAATCGCTTCGTGGTAAACTACATGGACGACAACGCCGTAACCCTCACCATCCCTTCCCACGCGGGCCCGGGCTATCAGGAATGGGCAGCCTCGAAGGGACTCACGGGCAATCACGCGGCACCGAATGCGGATCCCGATGACGACGGTCGCACGAACCTGATGGAGTATGCCTTGGATGGTGAACCCTTGCTTGGCATGGACGACGGGAAGGTGCTCACCGCCACCACGGCGATCCCGGATCAGGGAGAAGGACTTGTCGTCACCCTTCCGGTCCGCAGCGGCACCGTCTTCGCAGGCAGCGGCTCCAAGGTTTCTCATGAAATCGATGGCATGGTCTATGTGATCGATGCCGCCGAAGAGCTCGTGGATCTCCCTGCGATGAAACTCACCGAGGTGCAGGGCGTTTCCACCAACGGCTTGCCGATGCTTTCCACCGGCTGGGAATATCGCAGCTTCCGCGTCGAGGGAGCATCGGAGATTGCCGCAGAGTCCCTGCGCGTGAAGGTTGAGCCGGCGGTCTCCTTCGCGGGATGAGGCGGCTGGGCGAGGTTGCCACGGGCCCTCGGTGTGCGATCATCGCCTGCGATGCTGCACGCTGAAGTCCTGCGCCGACTCTGCCTCGCCCGCGAAGCCTTGCGGACTGATGAGGAGCCGCATCCTTCGGTGAGCGAGATCGCACGCCGCGCAGGTTTCGCGCCACACCATTTCATCCGGCTCTTCCGGGCTGTCTTCGGAGGAACACCTCATCAATATCGTTCGATTGCGCAGATTGACCGTGCCAAGCAACTGCTCATCCTCACGGACCTCTCCGTCACGGAGATTTGCCTGGAGCTCGGCTTTTCCAGCCTCGGCAGCTTCAGCACGCTTTTCACGAAACGCAGCGGCATGACACCTTCCGCATGGCGGCAACGCTATGCCAACCCCACTCCGGCCAAGGAAATGCCGGCAGCGCTAATTCCTGGCTGCCTCACGCTCATGGGCAGCCCCCCGGTCGAAAAGGCAATTTCCGAGAAGCGGCCCAGGCAAGCCTAGGTTAGATTCGCCGCTTCCATCCGATGAAAATCAAACTCAGCAGCATCCACGTCGACAATCAGGACCACGCGCTCGCCTTCTACACCGGAGTGCTCGGCTTTCAGAAGAGCAAGGATATCCCCATGGGCGAGTTCCGTTGGATCACAGTAACCTCCCCTGAAGGACACCCGGATGTCGAACTGGTGCTTGAGCCCAATGCGAATCCCACTGCCAGAGCGTATCAGGAAGGGCTAATGGAACAAGGCATTCCCTGCACGGCTTTCGAGGTGGAGGATGTTGAAGCCGAATCGAAACGCCTGAAGGAAAGTGGAGTAAAATTCACGATGGATCCCACCGACGTGGGCATCGTGAAGATCGCGATCTTTGCAGATACCTGTGGGAACCTTCTGCAGATCTACGAGGTAAAAGGCGAATAGTCTGCTTGTTTGCCTACAATCCCGTCACTTCGACGATGCCGAAGATCCGCGTGCCCGGAGTGGCATCCACCGGCTGCTCGCGGATCACCCGTTCGCGGAATTCATCTACGGGCTGGATGGTCTGGGTGCCACCCATCGGGGTGAAAGAACCGGGGGCAAGCGTGCTGGAGACCTTTGCCACGTAGTTCAGGCCACTGCCTTTCCGACGGAGGTACTCCACACGCAGTACTTTGTTCTCCCCGCTGCCCGCGATCCTCACCGATGGCAGGCCCTTTGTGCCGATGCCCGGAACCATCGGGGTCACGTCGGAGCGGGAACCATCGAGGAAAAACGCATACTTCAGCAAGTTCGTCACGCCATCGTCATGCGGAGTGGCATCCTTGTCCGCACGGGCTCCCTCCAGTCGCGAGGTTTGCCGCCAGGCTGTCCAAGCTTCCGGCGAGCTCAAGCTCACCTCCAAGGGCAGCCGATGGAATTCCAGGCCATAGGTATCCGAGTCCAAGGGGAAAATCAGGTAATTCCCCACCGTCGAAAGTATCGTGCCGTATTTCCAAGGCGAGGGCATGTTGGCGATCGGCACCGGCCAAGTGCCCTCCCGGGTGCCATCGCTTCGCCACAGCGTGTAGCCGCTCTTCTCGTCACCACTCAAGAACCACAGCTTCCCTCCGGCCACGATCTGCTCGGTGATGTAGAATTGCACGGCAGGATCCAGTGCCGGCAAGTCGATGACCACGCGCGTGCCCTCCGCCGTACCATCACTGCGCCACAGGGAGTAGCCATTGACGGTCTTTAACCAGAACGTCACGCCGCCCCCAAAGGCCGCTAGACCTTGGCCATACTCATGGCGGATACCGCTATCCTGTAGAATCCGGAAGGTCCCGGCCTCCGTGCCATCGCTCCGCCACAATTCCGTGCCGGTGAGATTCGGCCCGCTCCCGAGCCAATAAAACAAACCGCCCGATCCCAGGACAGTGGTGTAGTAGGTCGGGTTCGAGGAAAAGAGGTATGAAGGCAGCAGCGCGATGCGGTAGGTGCCCGCCGTGCTTCCATCGCTGCGCCACAAGCCGGTGGATTGGAAATCGTATTCCGCCGTAAAGAAGGCCAACTGACCCGTCCCCGTGAGATTGGAGACCGATGAAATCGATACCCCAAGCGGGGAGGTTCCTCCGGTGGTGCCATCCGTACGCCAAGGATTACCGAAGTGAGTGAAAAACGCGAGATCACCGACCCGGGTCATCTGGCGGATCTCCGAGCTGTTGCTACCTGAAAAAACATCCTTCACCAGCGTGGTGCCGGCCTCCGTGCCATCGCTCCGCCAGAGCTCACGGCCATTCACGCCGTCATTGGCAGAGAAGAGCACATAGCCGTCCATGCCCAGGAAGCCCTGCGGAGAGGCATTTCCCGTAGGATAGATCTCCTTCACCTTGGTCGTGCCTTCCGTGGTCCCATCGGTCTTGTAGAGATCGTAGTGATCGTTCAGATCCTGGGACCCGTAGATCATCAGGTTTCCCAAGGCCGCTCCACCGGAAAGATAAGCATTGTAGGGTGAACTCTGGCCGGTCAACTGCGTGCCGAACGAGGTACCATCCGTGACCATAAGCTGGCTCCAACCCGCGGGCTTCGCGGTGAAGAACAAGCGGGAGCCGACATTGAGGAAAGCTTTGGGATCGGAAGGACTGGTGCCCCGGAAATTCCTCACCAGATAGGTCTGCTGGGCGTTTCCCTGGCTAGCCCACATCTCCTTCCCGTAGGAGGCATCCGTTCCGGAAAAGACCAGACGGTTCCCCGCTACCGACATGGCGCTGATGCCCTCGGTGAACTCCTTCAGGAGGCTTGAGCCCGACGCGCTGCCATCCGTGATCCAGAGATGCCTCCCATCGTCGCCCCGATCGGCGCGAAAATAAGCCTTTCCGCCGATCTGCGTGAAGAACCCCGGATAGGAATCGCCGGTTCCCGGATTGATTTCCAAAAGCTGTACCGTTCCTGCGGCGGTGCCGTTCGAAACCCAGGGTTCCACACCGGTTTCCGGAGTCGAATTGCTAAAGTAGAGAGCCTCTCCCGCCCTGCCGGATAGACCGGACATCCGGGTCAGCCCCCCCGCCCGGCCGAGAGCCTTGACCAAAATGGTCGTGGCAACCGTGCCGCTCGTCTTCCACAGCTCGGTCAATGCATAGTCGAGCGGCTTGGTGAAGTAGAGCACTCCGCCCATCACCTCCAGGGAGGCGTTGTAGGAATAGCTGGAGTTCCCAAGACTCCCCAGCTTCAGGATGGCAGGGCCGGCTGGATTCACCTTCCAGAGACTCGGAGCGCCGCTTCCGGCATCGAACGCGGCGACGTAGAGGTTTCCGCCCAGAACTTCCATGGCACCGGGTCCGAAGAAGCTGCTATCACCCACCAGCGAAGTACCGGCAGGAGTACCATCCGTTTTCCAAAGCTTGGCGAGCGCGCTGCCCGAGACCTTGGCAGAAAAATAGAGATAGCCACCGACCTCCTTGGCACTGAACAGCGAGGAATCGTAGTCGGTGGAGACGATCCCCGGCGAAAGGTCAGCCACCAGCTTGGTACCGGCTTCGGTGCCGTCGCTGATCCAGAGCTCCTTGCCATGGACGCCATCGTCCGCGGCGAAAACCACCCGGTTTCCCCACGCCGTGATGGTCGCAGGGCTCGAACTGCTGGTGGGATGGATGTCTTTCACCATCACGGTGCCTTCGGCGGTCCCATTGCTCCTCCAAAGCTCGGAGCTAGGCCCCGGGCTATTGCCGCCATTCCCGGAAAAGAAGCAGAGGTTCCCCGCCCGCACCATGTTCGATGAGGTGCCAGAGGAGGGCCCCGGCCAGACATCCTTCAGCAGAGTGGTCCCCTGCGGCGAGCCATCGCTGATCCATAGCTCGGACCCGTGGACGATATCGACGCCTTGAAAAAGCACGTAGTCGCCCATCGAGACATACGGCGAAATGTTGGTGCCCTGCTGGTTCGCGGCGACGTCCTTCACCAGCACCGGCGTCACTGCGGCGGAAAGCGGCAGGGATAGCTTCAGGATGGCTGGTAACGCCAGAAGTGCAGGACGGAGGCAAGACATGCGACGAGGGGGACCGGCGGACCCTAGATATGTCATCCGGGTGAAGCAAGCACCCCAGGCCGATTCACCTTCTCTTCGCGGAAGATTCACAGTCCGGCCTGGTAAAACGCCCATTCCGTCACTTGCCAAAGCGTTTCCGGCACCAAGAGCGAGCGATTCCGGCAGCTTCCGGAAAAACAAAAAACGCCCGGAGTTTCCTCCGGACGTCTTTTGAAATCGTTCGATCCTTGTCGGATTAGCGCGAGTAAAGTTCGACGATCAGCTGCTCGTTGACGAGCGGGTCGATGTCGGCGCGGTCCGGGATGCGGGAAACGGTGCCTTCGAGGCCTTCCTTGTCGAGGGTGAGCCAATCCACCAGCGGAGCGGACTGGGTCAGGTCGATCATACGCAGCGCGAGCTGCTGGGAAGACGGCTTGGCACCGACCTTGATCTTGTCACCCGGCTTCACGGAGTAGGAGGCGATGTCCACGCGCTTGCCATTCACGAGCACGTGGCCGTGGTTGACGAGCTGGCGGGCAGCCTGACGGCTGTTGCCGAACCCGAGGCGGTAGCAGACGTTGTCGAGACGCAGCTCCAGAAGCTGGAGGAGGATCTCGCCGGTCA
This sequence comes from Luteolibacter luteus, assembly GCF_012913485.1. GTDB lineage: Bacteria > Verrucomicrobiota > Verrucomicrobiia > Verrucomicrobiales > Akkermansiaceae > Haloferula > Haloferula lutea. The sequence goes on from NZ_CP051774.1 coordinate 275,293, forward strand.
CGCCACGGCGACGGGCGGCTTCCTCGTAGTAGCCGCGGAATTGCTTTTCAAGGACGCCGTATTGGAAACGGAGCTTCTGCTTTTCGCCAAGGGCGACGGAGTAATCGCTCTTCTTTTTGCGGCCGGCGCGCAGGCCATGCTGGCCCGGCGGGAAGTTGCGGCGCTCAAGAGCTTTGGAGGAACCAAAGAGAGCGACACCGAAGCGGCGGCTGATCTTGGTGGTAGGACCGGTGTAACGAGCCATGATCGGTAGAAAAATGAATTAGACGCGGCGCGCCTTCTTCGGACGGCAACCGTTGTGCGGGATAGGAGTGACGTCCTTGATCGCAAGCAGCTCGATTCCGAGAGCCTGGACGGCACGGACGGCGGACTCGCGGCCGGAACCCGGGCCCTTCACGCGGACTTCGGCTTCCTTCAGGCCGTGACCCATGGCTTGGCGGCAGGCATCTTGGGACACCACCTGAGCAGCATAAGCCGTGCTCTTGCGGGAACCCTTGAAGCCCATCTTGCCGGCGCTCGACCAGCCGAGCGTGTTGCCGTTGGAGTCAGTGACGCTGACGATGGTGTTGTTGAAGGTGGCGGTCACGTGGACGATGCCACGGGAAATGTTCTTGGAACCCTTGGCCTTGTGGACCTTGATCTGGGTTTCCTCAGCGCCGGCGATCTCGGCGAAAATGTCGCGCTTCTTGTCGTCCTTCTTAGGAGCGACGGCCTCTTCGGCCTGGGGCGCGGCAGGAGCAGCCGGGGTCGCGGGAGCGGCAGCAGGAGCTGCGGCTTCCGGTGCCGGGGTGTTGGTTTCTTCGTCAGCCATTTCGGAAAAAGGTTCGGTATTCAGTCAGGCGCGGCTTACTTCTTCACGCCGACGGTGCGGCGCTTGCCCTTGCGGGTGCGGGCGTTGGTGCGGGTGCGCTGGCCGCGGACCGGGAGACCGCGCTTGTGGCGGATGCCGCGGTAGCAGTTGATGGAGGTAAGGCGCTTGAGCTGGGCCTGCTTCTCACGGCGAAGGTCACCTTCAATGATGATGCCCTGGCTCTGGATCACGGTAGCGATCTTGACGAGCTGGTCTTCCGTGAGCTGACCGGTGCGGATGTCCGGGTCGATGCCCGCTTGCTCGAGAATACGGCCGGCGGTGGTGTTACCGATGCCGTACATGTATTGCAGCGACGCCTCGATGCGCTTCTCGTTTGGGATTTCGATACCGAAAATACGTGCCATGTGATGCTTTGGTGAGCGGGAATACGCCGAGGGGTGACCTACTGTAAAGTGACCGGCCTGCCCGAAGCGGGCGGGCTGTTTAGCAGACGACCCCCCTCTGGCAAGTGGGAAATCGAATTTTTTCCGGAGATTGTCACTGCTTTTCAATCCGAATGGCGCGGAACCACACCTCATCCCCGTGGTCCTGAAGCAGAATCCGGCCCTTGGCTGGCCCCGCAAAGTCCTTAACTTTGCTAAACTTGCTAGCTTCCTTAAGTTCCGGCCACTCGGGGCCAGCGATGTCAATTTCGACCACTTTCTGGTCGTTCAAAAAGTGGGTGAGCTTGGTGCCGTTGGCGATGATCCGGGATTTGTTCCAATGTCCGGCGGGAGCGACGACCTTGTTCGCGGAAGGCGCCACGATTTCGTAAATGGAACCCGCGGAGGTATCCGGCACCTTGCCGTTGGGATGCTTGGCGTCATCCAGCACTTGATACTCCGGCCCCAGCCAGCCGCCTGGGGATTTGAGGACGCGGTATTTCACGCCGCTATTCCCGCCCGGAGCGATCTTCCATTCGAATTCCAAGGTGAAGTCTCCGTATTCCTCCTTGCTGAGGAGATCCCCGGCCTTCCCGACACGGTGGATCGCCCCGTCTTCCACTTTCCAACCATCCCCGGGCTTGCCGCCGTCCGCGGATTCCCAGCCGCTCAGGGTCTTCCCGTCAAAGAGATCCACGAAACCATCGCTCTCCCCGCTCGCGGCAGCGACCATCAATCCGGTAAATGCCAGTACCTTTAGCATGGTGTCAGCCTGACGGGTTCATCAGAGGGTGCAAGCAGGATTCCATGAGGTGTATGACAACATTTCACCCACAGGAGCCTCTACTAGGAGCCAGTGCCCGCCAGCTTCAATTCTACGCCGCCGCTCACCGTTTCCTCACGGCAAAAAGACCTCAAACACCCGCGAAAATCCCCAACGGGGTTTAAAAACCAGTGCTTGGGAATTAATAATTCCTGTCTTTTCTCCAGCCCCCCGGAAACGGGGTCAAAGTTGGCAGCCGTATTGCATCCTGATCCTCGACAAAACGAAGCTCCTCTTTAGTTTCGCTGAAATTCTGCAATCTGCCTTAGCCCCATGGAAGATACCATCCCCGCCCCGGCGCTCCCGACCAGCGATCACACCGATCATCAGCTCCCGCCGGACGACGTGGCGGCCATCGACCAACTGGGGAAAACCTACGCCGCGCTGAAGGCGGAACTCGGCAAGGCGATCATCGGCCAGGACAAGGTGATCGAGCAACTGGCGATCTGCCTTTTCGCCCGCGGCCACGCCCTGCTGATGGGTGTCCCAGGCTTGGCGAAGACTCTGCTGGTCTCCTCCGTCGCCCGCACCTTCGATCTCTCTTTCAACCGCATCCAGTTCACCCCGGACCTCATGCCGGCGGACATCACCGGCACGGACATCATCCAGGAGTCCGGCGTCGGAGGTCGCCGCGAGTTTGAATTCGTCCGCGGCCCGGTATTTGCGAACATCGTGCTGGCGGACGAAATCAACCGTGCTCCGGCCAAGACCCAGTCCGCGATGCTGGAGGCCATGCAGGAGTTGAAGGTGACGGTGCTGGGCCGAAGCTATGACCTGCACCCGCCCTTCTTCGTGCTGGCGACCCAGAACCCGGTGGAGCAGGAAGGCACCTATCCCCTGCCAGAAGCCCAGCTAGACCGCTTCATGTTCCTCATCGAAGTCGACTACCCGACGGCGGACGAGGAAAAGCGGATCGCCCGCGAAACCACTGGAACCGCTCGTGCCGCGCTGAATCACCTCCTTGATGGCCCCGCGGTGATGGCCTACCAGCAACTCGTCCGCCGCGTTCCCGTGCCGGAGCATCTCTATGAGTATGCCGTGTCGATCGTCCGCAAGACCCGCCCCGGCACTCCCGAGGCTCCGGGTTGGATCAAGGACTACGTCGCTTGGGGTGCCGGCCCGCGTGCCGTGCAGTATTTGATTCTAGGAGCAAAGGCCCGTGCTGCCCTCCGCGGCGGCTACATGGCCAGCATCGAGGACATTGAGGCGGTGGCGGTCCCGGTCCTGGGTCACCGCGTCATAACGAACTTCGCGGCCGAGTCCCAAGGCATGACTTCGAAGAAGGTGGTTGAGCGCCTGATCAACGAGATGCGCGAGGACTAATTTAACGCCGGCATGCTGAAAACCATCAGACGCTACGATTCGCATGAGGCTCTTCGGGAGGATCAATTGCGCTACTGGCAATCGATAAGCTCCTCCGAGCGGATCAATGCAACATGGCAATTGGTAGTGGACTACCGAAGACACCACAATCTCCAACCTCATGAACCAAGACTTCAAAGACTTGTTACGCCTGTTCGCAGAGCATGGCGTTGAGTATTTGATCGTCGGGTGATACGCCGTCATGCACCACGCACAGGCACGCTACACGAAGGACTTGGACCTCTGGATACGGCCGGAAACCGAGAATTCCAAGAAGGTCGCGAAGGCATTGACCGCTTTCGGCGTCCCTCTAAGAGAAGTGACGACCGAAGACTTCGCCCAAGAGGGCCTTCAATTCGTGGTTGGCGTACCTCCTTGCGCCGTCGATTTTCTTACCACGGTCGAAGGCATCGATTTCGAATCGGCGTGGAATTCCCGCGTCCAGCATCAAGTCGACGATGTGCCGGTCCTCTACCTTTCGCTTCGTGATCTAATGACCACGAAACGGACAGTCGGCCGAGCGCAGGATCTAGCCGACATTGAGGAGCCCAACCGACCCCCTCGACCAGGTGGAGACACATGAAATACGAGTTTCTCGATAGCGGCCTTCTCGCGCGCCTGGGAGCGATTCCCTTGGAGACGCGGGTTCCGATGCTCGGCAACGTAGCAGGCAAGCACCGATCGCCCCACCGTGGCTCATCCGTTGAGTTCGCGGAATATCGGAAGTATGTGGCAGGCGATGATACGCGCCGCCTCGATTGGAAGGCCTTCGCGAGATCCGATCGTTTCTACATCAAGGAATTCGAAGCGGACACGAACCTCCGTGCTTACTTCGTGGTCGATGCCTCGGGCTCGATGAAATTCCACGGCCAAGGCGAGACCAAGATCGCGTATGCCAACAAGATCGCCGCTTCCCTCGCCTACCTGTTAGTGAATCAGGGAGATGCCGCCGGCCTCTCGGTCTGCACGGACAAGCTGCACCTCGAAGTGCCGCCGAGCCGCCGCCCCGCGCACCTACAGCACATCTTCGATACGCTCGGGAAACTGGAGCCGTCCGGCGATACCGGCCTGGTCCCCGCGCTGCACACCATCGCGGAGAAGATCGGCCAACGTGCCTTCGTCGTCATCCTCTCGGATCTCTTCACGGACACGCAGGCATTCTCCGATGCGCTCCAGCATCTGCGCTATCGCAAGCACGACATCTGCGTCTTCCACCTCATGGACCCGCAGGAACTCGGCTTCGAGTTCGAGCGCCCTCACCGCTTCGTCGATATGGAAGACGGCACCGCTCTGGTAGTGGAGCCGAACCTGATCGCGGACGAGTATCACGCAGCCCTGAAGGAGTTCCTCATCACCGTGAAAGCCAAGTGCCACGATGCCGCTGCGGACTACCAGCTCGTGCCGACGGACACGCCCTTGGAACCGCTGCTGCGGGACTTCCTGACGGCCCGACTTCCCAAGAAAGGACACTCTTAAGAAAACAAACCACCCGGCTCCCGGCATCTACCGTTCCTGCTGAAAAATTTTCTCCTCCGTGTCTTTCCTCCAACCACTTCTCCTCTGGGGCCTCATCGCTGCCAGCATCCCGATCATCATCCACCTGCTGAACCGCAGGCGGCACAAGACGGTGATGTGGGCTGCCATGCAGTTCCTGCTGAAGGCGACGCGCGAGTCGCGGGGGAAGAAGAAGCTGCGCCACATCCTGATCCTCACTTGCCGGACGCTGGGTATCGCGGCGCTGGCCGCGGCGGCGGCACGACCCGTCTTGAGCGGGATCATGGGTTGGGGCGGCGGGAAGCCAGACGTGGTAGTTCTGGTGCTCGATCGATCCGCGAGCATGGAGGCCACGCCGAAGAGCGGCACCGTGCCGCGCCGGGAGCTCGCCCTGCAACGGGTGCGCGACGTGCTGGCGGATTTGGACGGCACCCGGCTGGTCTTGATCGATAGCGCATCGGAAACGCCGCAGGACGTGCCAACCCCGGATGTGCTGGATCGCATCTCTTCCACCTCCCCCACCGATACCGCAGCAGATCTTCCCTCAATGCTTTCCCGCGCGGCGGAGTTTCTCACGGAAACGCCGGGCCGCGCGGAGGTATGGATCGCCTCCGACCTGCAGGCCTCGAACTGGGAGCCGCAGAACGAGCGCTGGACCTCCGTCCGTGCGGCACTGGCATCCCTGCCTCAGCCGCCGAAGCTGCGGGTGCTCTCGATGGGTGGCGACTCTTCGCCGAATCAATCGGTCCGCATCCTGTCCTCGCGTCGTGCCGGAGCCCAGCTCTCGCTCGATATTGAGATCGTCCGTAGCGACGACGCCTCGGCTCCGATGAACTTGCCGCTGACTGTCACGCTCAATGGCGTGCGCAGCACCAGCAATGTCACCCTGGCAGGACAAAACTTCCGCTTCCGCAAAACGCTGCCGATCCCGCCGAAGGAAGAGTCCGGCTACGGCTGGCTCTCCATCCCTGGCGATGGCAACCTGCGCGACAATGCCGCCTTCTTCGCCTATGGCCCGTCCCGCCCGGTGAAGAGCATCCTGGTAGCGCCTCCGGGTGAAGCTGCCAACTACCTTGCCATCGCCGCCGCACCGAATGGCCACGCGGCGCAATCGGTGGAGCGCATCGATCCCGCCCAGCTTTCCCGCCTCGAGACCGCCGATGTTGCCACGATCTTCTGGGCCGCACCGCTGCCCACCGGCACCACGGCGGAGACGATCAACCGCTTCCTCATTGATGGCGGCGAAGTCGTTTTCTTCGCACCGCAGGGCGAGAGTAATCTGGAGTTCCTCGGCGTGCGCTGGTCGGCCATCAGCACTTCCGAGAAAGACAAGTTCTTCATCCTCGACTCATGGGATCACGACGACGGCCTGTTACGTGATGGCCTCGACAGCACGCCTATCCCCGCGGATCGCATGAAGGCGCTGAAGCGCCGCATCCCCGAAGGCGAAGCCGCAATCCTAGCACGCTGGGACGACGGAAAGCCCTTCTTGGTCCGCCGCGTGGTCGAGCGCGGGACGGCATGGTTCGCGGGATCGCTGCCGGATTACACATGGTCGAACCTCGGCGATGCCGACGTGCTGCTTCCGGTCACGCAACGAGCAATCGCGGAAGGAGCGGAGCGCTTCGATGCCGGCTATCTGGCGACACTCGGCACCCGGGCCGCCATGCCGCGCCCGGGAGAAACCCGCGCCCGTCTGGATGACTACGGCGCGCCGGTGCCTTCGAACGAAAGCTTCGAAGCTGGCATCCATCGCTTCGGCGACCGGATCCTGGCAATCAATCGCCCCGCTCGCGAAGACGACCTCGCGATCATCCCGCGCAATACGCTCAATGACCTGCTGAAGGAAACCGGCTTCACTTTCCTCGATGACCGGGGCACCTCGTCGAAGGAAAACGTCTCCCAGGACGTCTGGCGCGGTTTCCTCGCTGCGATGCTCTTCTTCCTGATCTCGGAAGCGCTGCTGTGCCTGCCACGTCGATCTGCCGCCGATCATCTGCCGGGTAGCAATCGACCCGGCCAACCCAAGAAGGCATGAGCTGCGTGACGGACATGCCCTTCCATAGCATTCAAAAGCTCCCGCGGTTCTTCCCGTGGCGAGGACATGCTGCGCTCTCGGCCTTGTTCATCACCGGAGCTTTGGCGATACGCATCCAGAATTACTTCGACGGCCGTCGCTTCGAAAGTCTGAACGCTTTCTCGTCACAGACATTCGTGATCTTGTTCCTTTTTATCTCCGGAGTCGCACTCCTCTTCGCTGCGCTTGGCGGTTTGATCGAGATATTGCGGCGGCGCGAACCGTGGCGGAAAAGCGGGCGCCTCGCCCTGCCCTTCGCGACGGTTTACGGGATCGCATGGCTTCCGATCCCGGATTTCATCGAAGCCGCCGGAGCCTCCATCCGCGACAAAGCAAGCAGCGCGGAACTGACATCTCTGGCCCGCTCCGTCGTAGACTCGCCTCCGGACTGGTTGAAAGACGGATCTGCGGGCGGCTCCCAAATCGACAAGGTCAAATGGATGGGCGGCACTTCACCCTTGGATCGTCTCGGCCTCGGCAAATACGCCTTCCTCACGACCCAAAAAGAAACGCTGCAATTCAGTTGGGGCAGCTCTCTCTCCAACCGCTGGGGCCTGGCGATTTCCGCGGCCCCGGGCATCAAGCCGGAATTGCCGAACGACGTCGTGAAAGCCGTCCCCGTCTACCCGGATGTCTGGGTCTACACCCTCATCGATTACTAAGCCAAGCTCATGCCGTCCGCCGCCACTGCCGGTCATGACAAGCCGAAGTCCCGTTGGACTTGGGGTTGGGCGAGCTATCTCTTTCTTTCAGCAGGAGCCGTGGGGCTGCTTCTTGTGGGACGCTTGCTCAATTACTTCGAAGGCCTCGCCCTGGGGGATAGCGACGTTCTGATCAAGATGGCGATCATGGCGATGCTGCTCCTGTGCCTACTGATGCTCGGCACCTTGGGACTTGTCGCGCTCTACCGGATCATCCGGAGAAGGGATCACTGGCTGAAGCTCGGCATCCTGGCGCTACCCGCGGTGGCGATGGTAGCCATGGATTTCGTGCCGCTTCCCAGCTTCAACGACGGCGTGATCGAAGCACTGCGGAGCAAGACCACCGGCGCCGAGTTCGTCGCGCTGGCGAAGGCGACCTCTGCAAAACCTCCGGAGTGGCTGAAGGAATCCGAGGAACCGGGCCTGCTTGAGAAGAAGGAGAAGTGGCTGAAGACCGCGGCACCCCTTGATCGTCTCGGCGTCGAACCCTATCCGAAGGTTTCCCTGCAAGGAGAGACCCTGCTTGTAGAGTGGGGCGGCCCGCTTTCCCGCCGCTGGGGTCTGGCCATCTCCTCGACTCCCGGCGTGAAGCCGGAGATCCCCTCCCACGCGGCCCATTCGGAAGAAATTCATCCCGAAGTCCGTCTGTTTAATATCTACCTGTAGCGCATCCCCTTGTCCTTCAATCTCCATAACCTGCACTTCTCCCCCACCCCGGTCACCCTGGCGATCGGCCTCGTGGCAATCGTGGTGGTAGGTGTGCTCTGCTTCCTCTCATGGCGTCGTAGCCCGCACCCGGCACGCACGGGATTGCTGGAAGGTCTGCGTTTCTTTTGTACGCTACTCGTCGTACTACTGCTCTGGAAGCCGGAGTGGCTGACGGTCATCCATCCGGTGACGAAGCCGCGGATCGCGATCCTCTGGGATCAATCGAAGTCGATGGAAACCCTCGATGCCGAGCTTCCCCAGCTCTTCTCGCCAAGCCGGGAGGTCGTCTCGCGCGCCGCTTGGACGAAGGCTGCGATGGAGAGTCCGCTGTGGGTGCCGCTGAAAGAGGATGGAAAGAACGAGGTGGTGGATCGCCCCTTCGGCACTCCGCCGACCGATCCCGCGGAGTCGTCGCTCGCCGGCACCGATCTTTCCACGCCGATCGAGGATCTGTTGGAAAATGAGACGAATCTCCGCGCCGTGGTGATGCTTTCCGATGGCGACTACAATACCGGCCAGCCGCCGGTGGTGGCCGCTCAGAAGATGCTGCAGCGCGGCGTCCCGCTCTTCACGATCCCCGTGGGCAGCAAGAAGCGCCTCCCGGACATCGACCTGCTAACCGTGACTGCGCCCGCCTACGGCATCGTGGGTGAAAACGTGCAGATACCTTTCACCGTGCGCTCCTCGCTTGACCGAGAGATCCGCACGATCGTCCGGCTGAAGGACGACAACGGGAAGGAAAAGACGAAGGAGATCACCTTGGCTCCGGGCACCGAGACCTACGATGCGATCCTCTGGCGCTTGGAGAAGGAAGGCTCATCGACGCTCGAGCTATCCATCCCGATGGCGGAGGGAGAGCGGATCGAGGCGAACAATTCCCGCAAGTTCACCCTCTCCGGCAAGCCGGAGTCGATCAAGGTGCTGGTGATCGAGACCCTGCCGCGCTGGGAATACCGCTACCTGCGCAATGCCCTGTCCCGCGATCCGGGTGTGGATCTCTCCTGCCTGCTCTTCCATCCCCAGCTCGGCAAGGGTGATGGGCCGGACTACATCCAGGAATTCCCGGAAAAGCCAGAGGAGCTCTCGAAGTATGATGTGATCTTCCTCGGCGATGTCGGCGTGGCACCGGACCAGCTGACGAAGGATCAATGCGAGCTACTGCGCGGGCTGGTGGAGAACCAAGCGAGCGGCATCGTCTTCATGCCCGGTCCGCAGGGGAATCAATTCTCCCTGCTGGATACCGCCCTGCGCGACCTGATGCCGGTGGATCTGGATCCGGAGAACAAGCAAGGCTTCAACGATCCGGTGGCTTCCCCGATGACCCTCACCGGTGAAGGCCGCGGCTCGCTGCTGACGATGCTGGCGGATACCGAGGACGCGAACCCGGACGTGTGGCGTAGCTTGCCCGGCTTCCACTGGCATGCACCCGTGATCAAGTCGAAGGGCGGCACGGAAGTGCTGGCCGTCCATGCGAACCGCCGCGGGCGCTACGGCCAGATCCCGCTGATCGTCACGAAGCTCGCTGGCAATGGAAAGGTGCTCTTCATGGGCATCGACTCCGCATGGCGCTGGCGGCGCGGTGTGGAGGACAAGTATCACTACCGCTTCTGGGGACAGGTCGCGCGCTGGATGTCCTACCAGCGGAACATGGCTTCCGGCGAACGCGTGCGGCTCTACTTCACCCCCGAGCGCCCTGTACCCGGTGACTCGGTGACCTTCAATGCGAACGCCTTCGACAAGAACGGCGCCCCGCTGAAGGAAGGAAAGGTCTATGTGGATGCGATCGCTCCCGATGGCACCTCGGAGCGGATCGAATTGGAAAAAAACGACTCCGCTTGGGGTGCCTACGCCGGGCGCCTGCGGATCGGCCTGCCGGGTGAGTGGAAGTTGCGTGCGTCCATCGACGAAGCCGGTGCCGAAGCGGTGGAGACCAAGCTTCTCGCGCAGGGCGTGGAGTTGGAGCAGACCGGTCAGCCGGCACGTCCCAGCGTGCTGGAAGAAATGGCGCGGATCGCACGAGGGCGCATGATTTCACCCGATGAGCTTCCCGCCCTCGTGAAGGAGATCGAGGCCCTCCCCGAACCAAGGCCCATCGAAAACCGCATCGCCCTGTGGTCCCACTGGGCCAGCGTCCTGCTCCTGGTATCCCTCCTCTCCATCTTCTGGGTAGGCCGGAAGCTAAACGGTACCTTCTAAGGCAGTCCGCAAGCGCAGTGCTTTCCTTCCAACAGAAGTGGCGCTTCGAAGCGCCATCACGCGGACGGGCTTCTTCCGGGACATACCATCCGAAACGCCCCTCTCCCGCCTCCAAATAAAAACCCCAATCATCCCGCGAAGCGCACTTCGCTTGATGATTGGGGATTGAAAAGCCGGTGGTTCAGCCGATGACTACCCTCACCCCTTGATCTCAAGGAGCATCTGCGGATTGTTCGGGAACTTCTTCAGGAAGTAGAGCAAGCGCTCCATCGCCTCCACCGGGCGATGCCCGGAGAGACCGCGGCGGATCAGGTGGATCTTGTGAAGCATGTGCTCCGGAAGCAGCAGTTCCTCACGGCGCGTGCCGGATTTGAAGATATCCACCGCAGGGTAGATGTAATTCTCCGCGATCTTGCGATCGAGCACGAGCTCCATGTTACCGGTGCCCTTGAACTCCTGGAAGATTGCCTCATCCGCACGGCTGTTCGTCTGGATCAGCGCAGTGGCGAGGATGGTCAGCGAGCCAGCCTCACGCGTATTGCGCGCGGCGGCGAAGAGACGGCGCGGGACTTCTAGTGCACCCACGGTGATCCCGCCGGTACCGATGCCCCTGCCCTGCTGGCGCATGCCGCCATTGTAGGCGCGGGCCAGACGGGTGATGGAGTCCATCAGCAGGAAGACGTGCTTGCCGCCTTCCACCAGGCGCTTCGCGCGCTCGATACAGAGTTCGGCGATGCGACAGTGGCTGCGTGCGCCCTCGTCATTCGAGCTCGCATAAATCTCCGCCCCGGGAAGCGTGCGGCGGAACTCCGTGACTTCTTCCGGACGCTCATCGACCAGCAGGATCATGAGATGAATGCTCTCATCATGCAGCTCGCGCACCGCTTCCGCGATGTGCAGCAACAGCGTCGTCTTGCCCGAACGCGGCGGGGAAACAATGAGACCGCGCTGGCCGCGTCCCACCGGTGCCATGATGTCCAGCACGCGCGTGGTAAAACGCTGCTGTGTGGTCTCAAGGGCGATGCGCTTGTTCGGATTGATCGCCTTCAATTCTTCGAAGGCCGGAAGCTTCTTCGCTTCATCCGGGGAAATATCATTGATGGTCGTCAGTTCCACCAGTTGCTGACCGCGTGATCCTTCTTGGGCGAGACCATGGATCCACACGCCCGGACGCAAGCCATAGCGGCGAACCATCTCGGGAGAAACAAAGACGTCATCGCGCGCCTGCTCGAAATTTTTCGAAGGCACACGGAGGAAACCGAAGCCCTTCGGCGCGAGTTCCAGCATGCCATTCACTTCGACCTTCGGGCCGGTGAAAGATCCCGGGCGCTCGGCTGGCTCGCGGTCGCCGCTATCCTGACGGTTCTCACGGGGCTGCCTGCCCTGCTGACGCTCGCCACCGCCACCACCTTGCGGCTCACCGCCTTGGCGTGCCTCGCGATCACGTTCACGGCGGCGCTTGCGGCGGCGCTTGCGGCGCTCGCGGTTGGCATCGGTGCGATCACCACCCCCTTGGCCCTGACCCTCGGAGCGCTGCTGCTGATGACCTTGCTTCCGATTCTCGTCACGGCCTTCGCGTGGCTCACGACCCTCACGTGGTTCACGTGGTTCGCGACCTTCACGAGGCTCACGGCCCTCGCGCGGTTCGCGGCCCTCGCGGATCACGCGACCACCACCGGGCACCCGGCCGAAAGTCTGCTTCGCCTCGCCTCCTAGTGCAGAAGCTTCGTTCCGCGGCGCAGGTGCCGCTTCAGCGACCGCTGCAGCCACAGGCGCGGCTTCTTTCACCGGCTTCGGTGCAGGTGACGCGGCTTCTGCGGAAAGGGAAAAGGATTCTTCAACTGCGGCTGCTTTCTTGGCAGCCTTCTTCGCCGCTTTCTTGGCGGCGGGCTTCTCAGCCGGAACATCCAGTGGCAGGACAGCCTGCGCGGGAGACTCTTCGGCCTTTGGCTTGGACGCCGCCTTCTTCGCTGCCTTTTTGGCTACCGTCTTCTTCGCAGCCACCTTCTTGGTCGCAGCTACTTTCTTGGCAGCCTTCTTCGCCGCCTTCTTGGCTGCGGGCTTCGTTTCGGAGGACGAGATGTCCGCAGCGGGCTCATAGCCGGCGGTGTCCTGGGGCGTATTATGGCTCATTCAAAAAAAGGGTCGGGGCCGGGGGATCCAGCCGATCATGCTTCGAGGGCCTCGAGGATTTCGTCGGCCACTTCGAAATTGGTGAAAACATTCAGGGTATCATCGTAGCCATCAAGCAGGTCGTAGAGTTTCATCACCTGCCGGGCGATTTCCGGGTCAGCGACCACGGAGGGGTTTTGGGGAACGGAAACGAGTTTTTCCGATGCGATGGTAAAGCCAGCCGCGCGCAATTCTGTCGCCACGGCCGCAAGTTCGATGGGAGAAGTAAAGACGATGTGTTCGGACTCGTCGCTCTGGACATCATCCGCACCGGCGAGGATCGCGGCTTCCATCATGCGGTCGTCATCGATGCCAGCCGCCGCGACGCGGATCTCGCCCTTGCGGTCGAACTGATAGGCGACGCTGCCCGGGGTGGCGACGCTGCCGCCGTTCTTCGAAAAGATCGTGCGGAAATCCGCCGCGGCTCGGTTGAGATTGTCGGTGGCGGCCTCGATGATGAAGGCGATGCCGGAGGGGCCGTAGCCCTCATAAGTCACTTCCTGGATGGCTTCACCTCCCAGCTCGCCAAGGCCCTTCTTGATCGCGCGATCAATGTTATCCTTTGGCATCGAGACGGCCTTGGCGTTGTCCACGGCAGCACGCAACCGGGCATTCATGTTGATATCACCACCGCCGGAGCGGGCTGCGAGGGCGATTTCATGGGCGCATTTACTGAACACCCTGCCCTTGATGACATCGACGCGTGCCTTGATGTGCTTGACCTTGGACCACTTGTTGTGACCAGCCATGATCGCTTGAATGGAGGAAACGAAGGGAAAGAGTCGGCACGAAGGCACGGTTCCATTCCCTGTTAGGAAATGCTTGAAGGGATTCTGAACAACGGAGTGACCGGGTATGGGGAACTCCTGCCAAAGTGCGAATTCAAACGCGGCAAGGTTTTCGAACCCGGAGGCGACTGCAACACCCGCAATCGCCATCGTCCATCGGACTGACGTAAGTTTGCCCCTCCTCGGGCGTTTGGCAAAGCAAAAAATTCACCCCGGAATCCGGCGCGGGAGCCCTTCGGGAGAGACGGGTTTCTTTTTGAAAATCAAAGTCCCGGGCGAGACCGCTCAAAAAAATTTAGTCCGCGTTATGGGATTGCGGAGATACCCGGGATCACTCGCCGGCCTTCGCCACCGGCTTTTCCCCGGTAATGGCGAGTCGGCAATGGACGTGTTCCCACATCGGCCCGGACCCATGATCAAGGCCTTCCGCCTCGACGCGCTTCCAAGCAAAACTCCAGTCTTGGGACTTCGCGAATTGCCCGCCCGCCCGATAAAAATTCCTCCCCCGCTCGATGCGGGTCGCGCCTTGCTTCATCGCCTCTTTCCCTGTGGAGAGATTCTTCCGGCCGGTATCGGCAGTGCCGAGATAGAGGGTCAGCGGCGCGGCGAGATATTCTTTGATCGCCTCGTCCGAAGCCATTGCCTCCGGAAGCCCGCCGAAGCCATAAGGGTAGTCCTGAGCGCGATCCGGAAACATCAGCGAGCCCGGATTCGCCAGGATCATCCGCTGCGCTTCATTCGGATAAAGCGCGGCCATGCGCCCGAGGAACTGCGCGCCTGCCGAGTGTCCTACGAGATAATACGGAAGCTTGTGGCCCTCGCGTTCGAAGACTTGTCCAAGCAAGGGACGCAGATAGTTGAAGGTCCACTCTTCCTCCGGCAGCACCTTGCCATCCCTCATCACCCCGCCCTCTTGGTAGGCCGCCACATCGAAGCGCGCGCGGTCGAACTCCGGCACCACAAGCAGCATCCCGAGCTTCTCCGCCAGCTTCCGCGCACCATCGCGATACCCCTTGGCATTGCGGCTCGCCCCATGGAAAAGGATCAGCAAGGGGCCGTCCTGATAGCTTGCGGGACGATGGGCGAAAACCTTGATCGCGCGATCGCGATAGCTGCATTCAAAAGTGAAATCCCCTGCGTGCTCATGCGGTTGGGGCGCAACCACGGCATTTCCCACCGGCTCGTTGGCGAGCACCTGCGCGAAGGGGCACAGCAGGAGTGAACCGGCGATCATGAGGGTAGTCCGAAGCGGGAGCCTAGGCATGGGGATCATACCCACGCCCGACCGCCATCTATCATACGACTTCCCGCAAAGGCCGTAAATTCGGGAAGCCCGGGAGGCAGGAAAGCGCTCCGCACTTCTCACCCTCTGAATTTTGGGCTCCTTTTTGCGACTCTTCTCGGCAGGCCCCCTCAGGGGATCACCCCCCACTCGGCTCAGGCCAAGCCCACCGCCTTGCGGACGCGGTCGATCACCGGTGCCGCCGCAGCGCGTGCCTTCTCCGCGCCTTTCGCCAGCACTTGATCCACATAGCCGGGATCCGCCAGCAGCTCCTCGCGCCGCAAACGCATCGGCTCGAAGCGCTCGAGATAAGCCTCCAGCAGGCGCTTCTTGAAATCACCGTAGCCGATGCCGCCGCGATCGTAGTCCGCTTCCATCGCTGCCACGTCCTCATCCTTCGCCATCAGGCGATAGAGCGCGAGCAAGGTGGAGCCTTCCTTCGGCTTCGGATCTTCCAGCGGCGTGGCATCAGTCACCAGCTTCTTCATGATGAGCTTCTTCACTTCCGCCGGATCGGCGAAAAGCGGGAGCGTGTTGTTGTAGCTCTTGCTCATCTTCTGGCCATCCAGCCCCGGCACCACACCGGTGGCCTCGCGGATCATCGGCTCGGGAATCACCAGGGTGCCTTCCCCGTAAGCTTCGTTGATCTTGCCCGCGAGATCGCGGGTGATCTCAAGGTGCTGCTTCTGGTCCTTCCCCACCGGCACGCAATTCGTGTCGTAGAGCAGGATATCCGCTGCCATCAGCACCGGATAGGCGAAGAGGCCGTGTTGCGGGGAGAAGCCATGGGCGATCTTGTCCTTGTACGAATGCGCCTTCTCCAGCTGGCTCACCGGGCAGACATTCGAAAGGATCCAGGCGAGTTCATTGACTTCGGGAACGGAGCTCTGAAGGAAGAAGGTGGAGCGCTCCGGATCCAGACCGGCGGCCAAGAAATCGATGGCCAGTTCGCGGGTGTATGCCCGTAGTTCATCCGGATTTTTCACCGTGGTCATCGCGTGATAGTTCGCGATGAAATAGAAGGCCTCGCCTTCATCCTGCAAACGCACGGCAGGCTCCATGGCCCCGAAATAGTTGCCCACATGGAGTTTCCCGCTGGGTTGCAGCCCGGTCAAAATACGCATGCGCGGAAGATGGACAGGAGCCCCCGGGGCGGTCAAGGGAGAGGAGAACGGCCGGATAAGGAATGACCCGGCCTTAATTTCTAAACGGAGGCGGCCTTTTGGAGTGCACCCCGCCCCGCGGGCTGGAAAACTCCGCCCATGAGCAACCTGACCGGAATCACCATCCTCGTCACCGGAGCGTCCAGTGGGATCGGTCAGGCCCTGTCCAGAATGTTGCTGGACCGCGGCGCGACGGTGCTCGGCGTGACCCGCCGGCCCGCGCAGCTGGTCGCCGGGGTGATCCCCCTCCAAGCGGATCTAACCAAGCGCGAGGAAATCCAGGCGATGTTCCAGCAGCTCGGCCAGATTGCCGCGCTCGTGAATTGCGCGGGCGTCGCCTATCTCTCGCGGATCATCGATGGCAATCCGGCGGATTGGGAAGAGATGTGGCGCGTCAACGTCTTCGCCCTCACGCTTTGCTGCCAGCTCTCGCTGCGCCACTTCCCGCGCGAGGGCGGCCGCATCGTGAACATCTCCTCCATGAGCGGGCATCGCGTCCCACCGACCGGCGGCTTCTATTCGCCCACCAAGTTCGCCGTGCGCGCGATCTCGGATGCCCTGCGCCTCGAACTGAAGGCTGCGAACAGCCCTGTGCAGGTCTCCTGCGTCTCGCCCGGCTTCGTCGATACCCCGCTCCTGGAACTGTACTTCCGCGGCCGCGAAGACGTGCTGCGAAAGACCAAGGAAACCATGGCCATGCTCGCGCCGGAAGACGTCGCACGCGCCATCATGACCATCCTCGAAGCGCCTCCTCACGTGGAGATCGGGGATATCCTGATGCGCAGTGCGGACCAGCGGATGTGAGGAGCTTCATCATCCATCACTCACTTCCTGGGGGGATGTTCGGCTAGATACTTCTCCAGCTTCAGCACCCTCGCCTTCAGCTCCTTTGTCAGGGCTTCACGCTCGCCAGGCTTCGCTGCGGCATACTCCCGAAGCACCGTCCCGACCTGCACCAACATTCCCGGGCTAACGTCCTCACCAGGACTCCAGGTTTCACCGACTTTTCCCGGAACAGAGAACTCAAAGGTCACGCCATCCAAGCCAGCTGTGCCTTCATCGGGCTTTCGTGTCCGCTCCAGCATCTGGTTCCACACCTTGACCAGCCGCACCGCCAGCGCCTTCTCAAGCGGAGCCGTCGAAGTGGAGATCGTCACCTCCTTGTCCTTCTTCTCCTCGTTGTGATCCGGCAGTGAATACCAGATACTCTCGTGAGCGATGCGTGCGGTGACTTGGAATTTCTCCGTCTTCTCCAGCTCCCGGTCTTTCTCACCACCATGGATGAAAACCAGCGACTCCCCTTCGAAAGACGGCCTGCACATCATCCTCGCAAAAGCAAAGTCCTCCGGCTTCAGCTTAGCATTCAGCTTCGCCACATAGGGCCTGCGCCATTCGGGATCATCATTGTCCAAGGGCAAAAGATGGTCAGGCCCGGACATACGCGCCTGTGACTTCGGATCGGCAATGGAAGGATCCCGCTCTTGCTCCGCCATCGCGATGAAGGCGGGCAGGAAACAGAAGATTGTTAGACCCAGAATTCTCCCCAGCATCCGCCGACTACAGGAAATCCCCCGGCAAATGGCGAGGTCCGCTTTATGAAAAAGCCATGGAGTGCGTGTGATGGAACCCCTTTATTTGCCCTACTTTCCGGATAAGCGCTCACCCTTTTCGTTTGCCGATTCCCGATCACCCGCCAAGGTCTCCCCCGTGCCCCGCAAGGCGGATGCCCAGGACGACTGGCTGTTGCGGGCAATCGGGCAGCCGGATTTCGAGCAGCGCCTGGCCCTCGCGGCCTCGGGTGCGGGGAGCGTCTTGTTTGAGCACGTCGATGAGGCCGCCCATGCCTGGCTGGCTGCCGTGCTCTGCCGGCACCTGAACGAATCGGGGAAACACCGCCTCTGGCTGGTCTGCCAAGGCCCGCGCCAACGCGAGCGGCTCTCCGCGGAACTCGAGCTCTGGGGCGTCCAGGCCGATGACCTGCCGGAGATGCCCGTGGAGCTCGAAGGCGGGCAGCTCGCCGATCCGGAAGCCGCCGCCGCACGCTTGGAGGTGCTGGATACCGCCGCGCAGAAAAAGACCTGCGTGATCCTCTGCGGGCCGGATGCCTTTTCCCAAGCGGCTCCCTCGCCCGCCGAACTCGCAGGCAGCCGCATCACCGTGCGCCAAGGCACGGAGGCGGATCCGCTCGATCTCGCGGCGAAGCTTTCCGCACATGGCTACGACCGCGTGACCACGGTGCAGGGCCGCGGCCAATTCGCGGTGCGCGGCGGCATCCTCGATGTCTTCCCTTGGCAAGGCGGCCACCCGCTCCGCATCGAGTTCTTCGATACCGAGGTAGATTCGCTACGGGAGTTCGATGTCGATACCCAGGCATCCATCGCGAAGCTCGATCAAGCCGAGCTGCTACTCGCCGAGCCGGAGCTGGAAGCCACCGTCGCGGACTACGTGCGCCCGGATGACGTGCTCATCGCCTTCGAGGAAGCGGAGGTGGACGCCAAACTCCGCATCACATCCGGAGCCGCTCCGGGCGAGGGTGAGGAAGACTTCACCACCGCCTGCTTCGGCAGCCCGCTAGGCACCTTTGAAGCGGGAGACTTCGTGCTGGAGCAATCCCGCCGCCAACGTTTCTTTGATCAGCTCGACGAATGGCGAGCACAGGATTGGAAGATCGGCATGGTCTTCTCGAACAAGGGCGAGGAAGACCGCTTCGTCGAGCTTGCCGGGCAAGACACCATCGGTGATGTGGTCCGCCTGCGCGGTGAGTTGGTGCAGGGCTTCACCGTGCCCGCCGCGCGCATGGCGGTGCTCTCCTCCAGCGAGCTCTTCGGCCGCTACCGCACGCCCGGCACGCTGAAGCGCTCGCGGCATGAGGGACACCGCGTACTCACTGCGCGTGCCTCGCTCGATGACATCGAGGAAGGCGATCTCGTGGTGCACCATGAGTATGGCATCGGCCGCTTCCGGGGCATCGCCCCCGGCGAGACCGGTGAGGAAATCTCGATCGAATACAAGGACGGCGGCTTGCTCTCGGTGCCGATCGATCAGGCGCATCTCGTCGCCAAGTATGTCGGTCTCGGCGGGAAGACGCCGGACCTGAACAAGCTCGGCGGCGCAGCATGGAAGAACATCCGCAAGAGCGCCGAGAAATCGATCCTCGATTACGCCGCCCAGCTCCTCCGCGTGCAGGCGGAGCGCCAGGCAGAGCCCGGCATCCCCCACCCGCCCGATTCGCGCTGGATGTGGGAGTTCGAGAACTCCTTCCACTTCACGGAGACGCCCGACCAACGCCGCGCGATCGAGCAATCGAAACGCGACATGGAATCGACGAAGCCGATGGACCGCCTGATCTGCGGAGATGTCGGCTTTGGCAAGACCGAGGTCGCCATCCGTGCGGCCTTCAAGGCGGCGACCGGTGGCATGCAGGTGGCCATTCTCGTGCCCACCACGGTGCTCGCAGAGCAGCACTGGCGGACCTTCCGCGAGCGGATGAGCGATTACCCGATCCGTGTGGATCTCTTGAACCGCTTCCGCACGCCCGCCCAGGTGCGGGATACCATTCAAGGCCTCGCCGATGGTTCGGTGGACATCGTCATCGGCACCCACCGCCTGATCTCCGGGGATGTGGAGTTCAAGAACCTCGGCCTCGCGGTGGTCGATGAAGAGCAGCGCTTCGGCGTGAAGCATAAGGAGAAGTTCAAGGAACTCTTCAGCCGCATCGACGTGATGACCCTCTCCGCCACGCCGATTCCCCGCACGCTCTACATGGCGCTGATGGGTGCGCGGGACATGTCCACCATCGACACCCCGCCGCCGAACCGCCTCCCGGTGCACACCAGCGTGGTGCAATATGACGAGCGGATCATCCGCGAGGCGATCCAACGCGAGATGAAGCGTGGCGGCCAGGTCTTCTTCCTGCACAACCGCGTGAAGAGCATCGAGATGATGCGCAAGAAGCTCGAAGAGCTGGTGCCAGAAGCTCGCATCCTCGTCGGCCACGGCCAGATGGAGAAAGACGAGCTGGAAGTGGTGATGCGGAAATTCGTCCACGGCGAAGCCGATATCCTGCTGGCCACCACCATCATCGAGACGGGCATCGATATCCCGAACGCGAACACCATTCTCATCGATCGTGCCGACCGATTCGGACTGGCAGACCTCTATCAGCTCCGCGGCCGCGTGGGCCGTGCGGGGGAAAAGGCCTACGCGATCCTGCTGCTGCCGCGCGATTTCATCACCGCGGGCGATGCCCGGAAACGCATCCACGCCATCAAGCAGTACACCGCGCTCGGCTCCGGCTTCAAGATCGCCATGCGCGACCTGGAGATCCGCGGCGCCGGCAATCTGTTAGGCACGAAGCAGAGCGGCCACATCGCAGCGGTGGGCTTCGATCTCTACTGCCAGCTCTTGCGGCAATCGGTGGACCGATTGCAAGGCAAGGTCCCGAAGGCACGCGTCGAGGCGAGCTTCCGCAGCGACTTCGTGGCCTTTTCCGAGAACGAATTCGCCCGGGGTTCCGGCGATGGTCCGCTGCTTCCCGCCTACCTGCCGAACTCGTGGCTCGGTGAAACGCAGCTGCGCGTCGGTGCCTATCGCGAGCTCGCGGAAGCGATGAGCCTGAAGGAGCTCGATGCCGTGGAAGCACGCTGGAAAGACCGCTTCGGCCGTCTTCCGGAACCTGCGGAAAACCTCATCACGGTGGGCCGCTTGCGACTTCTGGCGGCGAACAAGGGCGTAGCCTCCGTTGAGATCAAAGGCCAGCGCCTCATGCTTCAGCGCGGCGGCGATTACATCATGCTCGAAGGACGCCGCTTCCCGCGCCTCACCTCGGAGAAGCCAAAGCAGAAGCTGCTGGAAGCCGTGGAAATGCTGAAGGTGCTGTAGCCGCTTCCCCAAAAGCTTGAATGCACCGGAGCGGCTTCAGCTTCGATTGGCAATATCGCCTCTCCATCCATCGGGAAACTCGCGCCAAGGCGAACAAACCCAAGGAGTCACACGGCCACCCCATTGCCGGACTCCGCATTTCCACGGAATACCTCCGTCCACGTCCCTCTTCACGATCCGGACTAACCCGCCACGCCCACGTCCGTGATGCGTCAATTCTATCACTTCATGGATAAAAATCGCAGCGATCAAAAACCCGATTTCATAAGTATATACATGCCAACGAGCGTTGCACCAGCCCTTCACTGTCCCCATTTCCGGGGACAAATACGGCGAAAAAAACACAGAAAAACACAGCATAACAAACTTATTCCCAGAAGAATACAATACCCCACCTGCCTCACACCCCCTACAACCACCACATCAAGCCGTGCTTGGCTTTCTCTTTTCCCGGAATAGGAGAAGAGGTGTCACATCGCAACGTTTGCATCATCTCTCCTCCATGACGCAAACCCCTCATGCATAAGGATTTCTTTGAATCGGCTTATGTAGATCCAAAAACCACAAATACGGACCAAATACCCAAAATTGGCCCTCTGACAAAACCCAAGGAATGAAAAACCCTCGATACCCCATATGGGGAGCACTATGCTCCCTCATCACGGCCGCGCACTGCGCACCCGTGACTTGGACCACTGGTCCGACGTCGATCGACGCCCAGAACGAAAATTCGATCAGCCTGAACGGCACCCTCTTCCATGCAGGGTCCTGGGGCCCCGGTGGCACCACCGCTCCCATCACGCTGACGCTTCCTTCCGAGACGATCACGTTCGAAAATCTCACCGCAGGTGCCACCCTTGGCACTCTGAACGCGATTGCGACCGGCGGTGAGTTCACGAACAACGATCTGTGGATCCCCACCACCACGCCGGATGCGAATTTCCTCTCGGTCATGCGCGGCATGAACCCGGACGGTCCGAACCCGAAGGTCGTGACGGTCGGCCGTCTGGTGGTAGGCAAGCAATATCAGGTCCAGCTCTTCACTTCCGATGACCGCGCCTGCTGCAGTGGTCGCACGCAGGAATGGAGCGACAACTCCACCGATGGCCTCGGCTCGGAGACCTCCACCTTCACGATGGGCTCCAGCAGCTACGTGATCGGCACCTTCACCGCAAATGCCACCACGCAGAATTTCTATGTCCGTGGCGTGGCCCAAGGTCAGACCGGCGTCACCGCCTACATCCTGCGCGATCTCTCGCCGGATACCGACGGTGACGGCATTCCCGACCATGTCGAGATCCCCTCGCCCATTCTGAACGAGAACGACCCGGCTGATGCCGAGGCCGATCCGGACAATGACGAGGTGACCAATCTTGTCGAGTACCAGAAGGGACTCGATATGAACGACAACGACACCGACAACGACGGCCTGCTAGATGGCGAAGAGGTGAATATCTACTTCACCAATCCCAAGGTGGTCGACACCGACGGTGACAGCATCGGCGATGCGGAAGAGTTCGACCTCAACGGCAATCCTCTGCTGACGGATACCGATGCCGACTTCTTCCCGGACGGCTACGAGAAACTGGCGGGCACCCAGCTCGACAACTCCTCGAGCACGCCGGGCAGCCTGCATATCACGAACGCCGGCGCCCTGCTCGGCAGTGACCTGACGGATCCGGAAAACGACATCAATGACTCCACCCCCGCGGGTGCGAATTTCAACTGGGTCAGTGCCACCGCCAGCTCGAAGGCGAGCTTCGGTGCCGATGAGTCCGCCTTCAACGTCTTCGACAACAAGGTCGGCGGCGGCGAAATGAAGTGGTGCTGCGACGGGGCCAACCCGAGCCAGAACGTGACCGTGCAATTCGCGCAATACACGCGACTCTCGCACTTCACCATCACGTCTCAGAATGACGGTGCCGACTTCGATCCACGGGTCTGGGAGATCCAGGGATCGAACGACGGGACCAACTTCGCCACGATCGCCCGCATCGATTACCCGAACGTATCGATTTGGACCGGTCGCAACCAGACCCTGCGCGTCGACCTGCCCACGCCATCCCTGCCCTACAAGTACTTCCGCTACATCTTCTTCCGCACCGGTGGAGGACAGCACGCTCTCAATGAGCTCGAGTACTTCGGCACGCAAAGCAATACCGACGGCGATACCGACGGGCTGCCATTGCTCTACGAGCAAGTCTACAGCAGCTTCCTCAATGACGCGAACGCGGCCGACGCCGCCGCGGACCAGGATGGCGATACACTGAGCAACCTCACGGAATTCAACATGGGCACCAAGCCCGATGTGAAGGACTCCGATGGCGACGGTCTTGATGACAACCTCGAAGGCCCTGTCGGCGCGAATCCACTGGTGGCCGATACCGATGGCGACGGCCTGCCTGACGGACAGGAAGTCACGCTCGGCACATCCCCGACCAACGGCGACAGCGATGGCGACCATTTCCGCGATGCCTACGAAGTGACGGCCGGTAGCGATCCGACCGACTTCGACAGCACCCCGGGAGACGTCGTCATTACCGCCCGCGGCAATGGTGCGGGTGCCCTGATCGGCGGTGACATCACCGACCCGGACAACAACGGCAACGACTCCACTGATCTCGGCTCCGGCTTTGATTGGGCAAGCATCACCGCTACCTCGAAGGCGAGCTTCAGCCCGAGCGAAGGTGCCTTCAATATCTTCGACAACAAGCTCGGCGGTGGTGAGGCAAAGTGGTGCTGCGATCCAGCGCCTCAAAGCGTGACCATACAGATGCCGGCCAGCGTGGCACTCACCCACTTCACCATCGCTTCGTCGAACGACGCACCGGAGCGCGATCCGCGTGTCTTCGCGATCCAAGGATCGAATGACGGTGTAACCTTCACGAATATCTTCAGCCTCAATGATCCGGGCGCGTCCCTTTGGACCAGCCGCGATCAGGTGGTGGAGTTCACCCTGCCCGCACCGGCAGCGAACTACACCTACCTTCGTTACTCGGTCACCGCGACAGCGGGTACCATGCACGCACTGGGTGAGATCGAATTCTTCGGCAACCAAGGCACCGTCTCGGACACCGATGGCGATGGCATGCCGAACTTCTGGGAAGTCCAGTACGGACTGAATCCGAACAGCAATGCCGACAAGACGACCGACCTCGACAACGACGGACTGAACAACTTCGACGAATACACGGTCGGCACGATCCCGAACGACAATGACACCGACGACGACCAGCTGCTCGATGGCGCTGAAGCCCCGGCTGGTGGCAATCCGCTCGATCCGGATACGGACGACGACACCCTGCCGGACGGCCCTGAAGTGAACACTTACGGTTCGCGCCCCGACTTGCGAGACACCGACAGCGACAACTTCGGCGACGCCTACGAGGTCGCACGTGGCACGAATCCCGCAAACGCTTCGAGCACGCCCTTCGGTGCGACCTTGCAATTCCTCGGCACCGGAACCGGCGCCTTGCTCGGCCGCGACGTCACCGACCGCGACAACGACGGCAGCGATGCCACACCGGCCGGCAGCGGCTTCGACTGGACCAGCATCACCGCCACCACCAAGGCGGACTTCGGCGGCAATGAAGGCACCTTCAACGTCTTCGACAACAAGGTCGGCGGCGGCGAAGCCAAGATGTGCTGCGATCCTCCTCCGATGGATATCACCGTGAATCTGCCCTACGCCGTACGGCTCACGCACTTCACCGTGACCTCCTCGAACGACTCCCCGGCCCGCGATCCACGCGTGTGGTCCGTCCAGGGATCGAATGACGGCGTGACCTTCACGGACATCTACACCCACCTGGATACCAGCGCCGAGGTGTGGACCGCCCGCGATCAGGTCGCCCGTTTCAACCTCGCCTCCGCAGCCCCGGCTTACACATGGATCCGCTTCCATGTGGCCAGCACCGGCGGTAACCAGGTGGCGCTCGGAGAGATCGAATACTTCGGCATCGAACAGGATACCGATGGCGACGGGCTGCCGGACTTCTATGAGGTCAAGAACAGCAGCTTCCTCTCGCCGACCAATCCGAACGATGCGGCACTGGACCAGGATGGTGACGGACTCAGCAACCTGCTCGAATACCAGAACCACACCAATCCGCAGATCGGTGACAGCGATCAGGACGGTCTCACCGACCTGGCCGAAGTGAATGGCGACACCGACCCGCTGCTTGCGGACACCGATGGCGACCAGATCATCGACGGTGCCGAGGTCCATTGGGGCAGCGATCCGACAGCGGTGGACAGCCTGCCGAACTTCCCGGCAGTCGATTGGGGCACGGCCACCAATATCACGGGCAACCTCAGCGACTTCATCACCACCGGCACCCTGGTCCACGCATGGACCGGCGGCGGCACGGAAGTGAATGTCCCCGGAGTGGCCACCTTCTCGCCGGGCCCCTCACTGGGTGGCCGGGAAACGGGAGTGGATCCCTTCGCCCGCGCCAATGCGGACTACGATGCGCTCCTTGATGCGGCCAGCACTGCCGGACAAGCACGCTTCCTCGAAGTCCGCGGGCTGATCCCCGGTCAGAGCTATCGCATCCAAGTCTGGGTCGCAGACACCCGCACGGGCAACGAAGGCCGCAGCTGGAATGTCGGCACCTACGACCTCGACGACGAGAGCGTGACGCTGGAATCCGGCGAAGCGGGCAATGAAGCGGCCAAGCCTGGCCAATTCGTGACCGGCACCTTCGTCGCCAGCTACGAGACCCACTACATCTACATCGAGGGTCTTACCACAGGGGGAGCCCAGTACAATGCGGTGACCGTCCACATGACTTCGGTGCCTCCGCAACCGGCGAAGGTTACCAGCATCACCCGCGTGGGCAACAGCGTCCAGATCACGGTGACCAACCTTGATACCACGAAGAGCTACAAGCTGCGCCGTAGCTCGCCCACCCTCACTGGCTTCGCCGATCTGCAAGGCCCCTTCACCCCGAGCGGAACCACGCAGGTCCTGACGGACAATGCGCCGCCCGCGGGCAAGGCCTTCTACATCATTCAAGACGTTCCGTAAGTCCAGGTCCGGAACGCGCTTGTGCCATGCAGGTCCCCGGAGACCCGTTGCTCCGGGGGCCTGTTTTGGCTGCGGCCAATGACAAATTCCAACCCTTCATTTCAAACGAATGCCTCTGCTTCACGAATGACTTCAGGTGACGGGGCGGATCGGACTTGATCCGCCTCAAGCCACCCCGGGAACCTCATTCGGAAAAGCCTTTCGATTGCTTCAAACCATGGATCGGGATTTCACGGATTAGACGGATTTACGGATGGGTTTTTGGGTTAGGATGGGACAGAACATCCTTCAGTTGGTTCAAGATCCGTAAATCCGACTGATCCGTGAAATTTGTCGTTTCAGCCCGAAGCGTTGAAAAAATCCAGGCCTCGGCATCGATTTCACCTTTTAGCAACCACGCTCAATCCGGACGGGCAGCACACCCGCCTGACTGCCGTTATAATCTGCACCGCTAAGCTACCGGTCCCCTTCAGACGTTAGATTCGAAACAGCTTTCCCACGTCCTCCTCTTTCTCATGCCTATTATCACGCCTCGAAAGACCCTCCCTTCCTATGACGTCCTGATCGTCGGCTCCGGTGCCGCTGGCGGGATGTCCGCCTACACCCTCTGCAAGCAAGGATTGAAGGTCCTGATGCTGGAGGCCGGACGAAACTACGATCCGGAGAAAGAAACGCCGATGTTCCAGCGGAACGACCAGGCTCCGCTGCGCGGCATCGCCACGCCGGAGAAGCCCTTCGGCTTCTTCGATGCCACGGTGGGCGGCGGCTGGACCGTGCCGGATGAACCCTACCGGGTACGGCGCGAGGGCGAAGAAGGATGGCACGATGCGCGTGATTGGAATGCGAAGTCCACCAAACAGAGCTTCACCTGGTGGCGGCCTCGCATGCTCGGCGGCCGCACCAATCACTGGGGCCGCATTTCGCTGCGCATGGGCCCCTACGACTTCAAGCCGAAGTCCCGCGATGGCCTCGGCCTCGATTGGCCGATGGAATACAAGGACCTCGAGCCATGGTATGACAAGACGGAGGCTCTCGTCGGTGTCTTCGGTTCGAATGAGGGCCTCGAGAACACCCCCGACTCCCTCAATGGCTCCCTGCAACCGGCACCAAAGCCACGCGGCTTCGAGCTACTGATCCAGAAGCATTGCAAGAACCTGAAGATCCCCGTGGTGCCCGCACACATGGCGATCCTTACCAAGCCGCTCAATGGGCGCGCGGCGTGCTTCTACGCGACGGATTGCGGCCGCGGCTGCTCGATCCGTGCGAATTTCCAGAGCACCACCGTGCTCCTGCCCCCGGCGATCGAAACCGGAAATCTCGACATCATCACCGAAGCGATGGTGCGCGAGGTGATTGTGAACGATGAGGGCAAGGCCACCGGCGTGCTCTACATCGACAAGCAGACCGGCAAGGAAGAGCGAGCTACCGCAAAGGTCGTCGTTCTCGCCGCCAGCGGCTGCGAAAGCGCGCGCATCCTGCTCAATTCGAAGTCGTCGAAATTCCCGAACGGCCTCGCGAATGGCTCCGGCAAGGTCGGCCGCTATCTCATGGATACTGTCGGCAGCGACGTCGTCGGCCAGATCCCCGCGTTGGAAAACACGCCGGTTCACAATGAGGACGGCATCTCCGGCATGCACGTCTATACCCCATGGTGGCTCTACAAGGAACAGCTCGCCGGGAAGCTCGACTTCGCCCGCGGCTACCACATCGAGCTGGGCGGCGGACGCCGCGCACCCGGCATGGGCACCTACCTGCCGGATGGCAATAGCTTCGGCAAGAAGCTGAAGGAGGACGCCCGCCGTTACTTCGGCTCCATCGTCGGCTTCGCCGGCCGCGGCGAGATGATCCCGAATGAGGACAGCTACTGCGAGATCGACCCGGAGCGGAAGGACAAGTGGGGCATCCCCGTGCTACGCTTCCACTGGAAGTGGAGCGATCACGAGAAAAAGCAGGCCGTCCACATGCAGAAGACCTTCGCCGGTATCATCGAAAACATGGGCGGCAAGGTGCTCGGCAAAATCGAGACCGATCCTGAAAAGGCGATCATGGGTGGCGGCACCATCATTCATGAAGTGGGCACCACCTGTATGGGCAGTGATCCGGAGAAGTCCGTGCTGAACCAATACTGCCAGGCATGGGAAGTGCCGAATCTCTTCGTGACCGACGGCGGACCCTTCGCCAGCAATGCGGACAAGAACCCGACCCTCAGCATCATGGCCATCGCCATGCGGAGCTGCTCCTGGCTTGCCGAGGAAATGCGCAAGGGCAACATCTGAGAACCACCACGCACCTAGACATGGAAACTCCATCCTTTTTCAATGCCAGCTTCACCCGCCGCGTGGCGCTGAAGCGCGTGGCCGCTCTTTCCGCTGCTCTTGCCACCGTGAACATGCCCGCCTTCGGCCAAGCCGCCGGCGCAGGCAAGGGCATCGGCCATGATCCGAATCTGCTCGCCAAGGACATCCCGTGGAAACTCCAGCTCGTGGAACGGGAAATGATGATCGTGACCCTGCTCTGCGATGTGATCATTCCCGCCGATGAGCACGGCCCCGCCGCCAGCAAGGTCGGCGTGCCGGAATTCATCAACGAATGGGTGAGCGCCCCCTACGATGCCCAGATCGCCGACCTCGAGGTCGTCCGCAAGGGGCTCGAGTGGTTTGACGCGGAAGCAAACCGCCGCTTCGGCCGGGATTTCCCGAATGCCTCGCCCGAGCAGCACCTGGAAATTGTCACGGACCTCGTCAAGGAAGGCACCCCGGCTCGCGAACAAGGCTTCGGCTACTTCGAGAAGATCCGCTTCCTCACCATCGGCGGCTATTTCTCCACTCCCGAAGGCTGGAAGGCCATCGGCTACGTCGGAAACGTTCCGATGGCCGAATTCCCCGGCCCGCCTCCCGAGGTGCTGAAGCATCTGGGGCTAGCATAAGCTTCATCGACCAGGGCGGACCGGAAGGTCCGCCCTTTTCGTTTCCCCTTCCAAATCCGGGACAATTGCGAACTCGCCAAGAGTCCCCTCGCCCGCTATGGGTCGGGATTGTTCAAAGATCGCCATGAACGCCCGAACCGAAAATGCCTGCCTCAAGGGGTCCGAGTTTTCGAACGTGAATCTCAGCGAGGCCCGTTTCGAGAACGTCAATCTCGCGAACTCGCGTTTTGAGGATGTCAGCCTCGCCGGCGTGAACTTCGAGGACATCTCCTTCTCGGGAGCACGGATTCACAATGCGAACTGCTGCGGCCTCTCGATCACGGAAGCTTGCTACGAGCACATGACCATCGAGGGAATCGAGGTCACCGAGCTGCTCAGGGTCTACCGGGAGAGCCAGGCAAGCGCCTTGGACTGAGCGGCTTTACTTTGAGATCCCGATCGAGCAAAGGATTGATGTCCGGACAGCGGAGGTGATAGTGGGCCATCGCAAACTCCCCGCATCAGGGCGGCCCGCCGCTGTTCCTTCTTCTATGACCACCGCAGCACTCCCCTCATGGCGGGATCTCGCCGCACAGCGCGTGCCGCCGGTGGATGGTGAGGACCTTGCTTGGAAAAGACGCTGGCTGGGCCATCCGGCTTACTGGCGTTGGCAGGCGGGCGGATGGTGCTTCCTGTGGCTCTCCCAGGCCTCGATGACCCTCGTCCTGCCGCGCGGCGAGGATGCCCACACGGGCTTGCTCATGATGGGTGCGATGTGCGCTTCCGGCGTGCTCTGGACCCACGTGCTACGCGGCGTGATTCTGGGGCTGCGCGGAGGCCAGCCGACTTGGGCGGGCTTGTTGCTACGGCTGCTCCCATGGATGCTGCTGCTCGCCGTCGTCTGGGGTGCCTCTCTGACCGGGCTGGGAATGCTGCTGGCGGGGGAAGACTTCGTGCTCACAGGCCCACGAGGCGCGCACCAATCGCTCACCCCGGAGCGAGCCTTGGCCGTCGCGATCTTCAGCATCGCGAATGCCGCCATGCTGATCCAGATCATCTGGATCGCGGGCTATTTCATGCACCATCTCTTTAGCGCCTACCAGCACTCGCAGTTGGAGCGCCTGCGAATCGAGGCCAGCAGCCGCGAGGCGGAGGTGCGGAACCTGCGCCGGCAAATGGACCCGCATTTCCTCTTCAATAGCCTCAATACCGTGCGTGCCCTGATTCCTCGGGAGAATGCGGAGGCGCGCGATGCCGTCACCCATCTCTCCGACCTGCTGCGCGGGTCGCTGCGCCAGAGCGATAAGAACCTCATCCCGCTGCGCGAGGAACTCGCCGCCATCGATAGCCATCTCGCGATCGAGCAGTTACGCTTCGGTTCGCGGCTGCTGTTTCACCGCCACGTGGGTCGCGGGCTCGATCACTGGCTGGTGCCGCCTTTCCTTATCCAGACCTTGGTGGAGAATGCCATCAAGCATGGCGTGGCGAAGAGCGAGCAAGGTGGCACGATCGTCCTGCATCTCCGCGCCTGTCGTGGTACGCTTTGCTGCATGGTGTGGAATCCCGGCACCCTCGAAGAAAGGAGCGAGGGAGGGCTTGGCCTGAAAAACATCCGCACCCGCTTGCAGCTGCTCTATCAGGGGAACGCCAGCTTCCGCCTCCAGCAGCGCCGTCCGGGCCGCGTGCGCGCTGCGGTATGCTTGCCGCAGGCCGCGGTGCTGTGAGATGAAACCCATCCCTCCTTTCCCATGAAAGCCTTGATCATCGATGACGAAGCGCTCGCCCGCCGCGAGTTGCGAACCTTGCTGCGGGCGCATCCGGAGATCGAGATCGTGGGCGAGGCGGGCAACGTGACGGAGGCACTGCAACTGCTGGAAGCCGAGCCCGCCGACCTGATCTTTCTCGATATCCAAATGCCGGGCCGCAGCGGCTTCGATCTCATCGGCCTGCTACCCTCGCCCCAGCCTCAGGTCATCTTTGTCACTGCCTACGATGAGTTCGCGCTCCGCGCCTTCGAGGTGAATGCGCTCGATTATCTGATGAAGCCGGTGCACCCGGAACGCCTCGCCGCCGCCCTGCGCAAGCTGCAAGCGGGCACCGCTTCCGATGAGGCCTTGCCCGCGGCTGCCGCTGCGGAGATCCCGCTGAACCCCGAAGATCGTGTCTTCCTGCGCGAGGGCGAACGCTGCTGGTTCGTGCCCGTGAAGGAAATCCGCCTGCTGGAGTCCGCAGGAAATCACACGATGCTCCATTTCGGCACGGACAAGGCGATGATCTATCGCACGCTGAACTCAATGGAAGCGCGGCTGCCCTCGAGCCTGTTTTTCCGCGCGAATCGCTCCCAGATGCTCAATCTTCACCAGATCGCGGGTGTGGAGCCCTGGTTCAGCGGCTGCCTGAAGGTGCGCCTGCAAAGCGGTGAGGAAATCGAGCTTTCACGCCGCCAGTCCCAGCTTTTCCGGGACCGCACCGGCCTCTGAGGCGAACCGTTCATCCTGCGAAACTTCCGCTTATCCGGCGGACCTAGGCGATGCCATTTCCCTGCGGGATACATGGCGTCATGCGCTCGCCTCTGCCTTATCAGGAGAATCGGCAGACCGGTCGTTAGGATTTGGAGATCCGTCTGTCCCGTGGCGCCGTGCGTCACGGGGGAGGAGCGGGCGGATCTCCACTTCCGCCCGCGGTCTTCCCGGCCGCGGAGGGCTCCGCTGCCGACCGTTCATCCGGTCAAGGGACCGCTCGTCCTGCCAGCGTGGCGGGATCGGAAAACCGGGAGAAGCTGGGGGCATGAGACGGCCTTCCCAATCCAGGCCCCATCCCCAGATGGCATGAAATCCTATCCCGTCATCCTTTTCACCGCAGTCTTGCTCACGGCGTGCAAGCCCGGCGGCGGCCATTCCCCCCGCTACGAGACGGTCTCGATCAGCCGCGGCTCGCTGACCTCCTACGTCACCGCCACCGGCACCCTGAGTGCCGTGGTGAGCGTGGATGTCGGCAGCCAGGTTTCCGGCCGCATCGTCACGCTGAATGCCGACTACAATTCGCCGGTGAAAAAAGGCGAGCTGGTCGCCGAGATCGACCCCTCCGTCTACCAGGCCAAGGTGAAGGAGGCGGAAGGCGATCTTGCCAGCGCTGAGGCAAATGTCGTGCTGAAGGAAAAGCAGCTCGCCCGCACGAAGATGCTGGTCCCGATCAAGGCCGCTGCTGAGATCGACCTGGAGCAAGTCGTCGCGGAACTCGCCCAGGCGAAGGCCACGGTGACGATGAAGGAAGCGGTGTTGGACCGCGCCCGCGCGGATTTGAGCTTCTGCAAGATCCTCGCCCCCGTCGATGGCATCGTGATCTCGCGAAAGGTCGATATCGGCCAGACGGTGACCGCGGCGATGACCACGCCCGTGCTCTACACCATCGCCCAGGACATCCGCGAAATGCAGATCGTGGCATCCGTTTCCGAAGCCGACATCGGCCAGGTGAAGCCCGGGCAGAGCGTCGACTTCAAGGTGGATGCCTATCCGGACGAGGCCTTCCACGGCACCCTGACCCAGATCCGCAAGGCACCGGTCACCAAGGAAAATGTGGTGACCTACGAGACGATCATCACCGTGAACAACGAGGAGCAAAAACTGCTGCCGGGCATGACTGCGGAAGTTTCCGTCCTCGTGGCCGAGCGTGCGGACGTGGCGAAGATCCCGAATTCCGCGCTACGCTTCAGCCCGCCGGAAGGAACCCCGGTGAACTCCAGTGGCGACATGAAACTCGAGCGCCGCCAGCAGCTGGTCTACGTGGCCGGAGATGACGGGAAAAGCCTCCAGGCCGCGATCGTGACCACCGGCATCACCGATGGAACCGATACCGAAGTGCTGGGCGGAATCGATCACGGGACAAAGGTCGTCATCTCTGCCACCGGCACCGGCCGGAAGGGCATGATGCCCGAAGGCGGACCACCACCCACCTAACCAAGCAAGCCGTATCAAGCGCCATGAATCCCGCCACCATCCAACTCTCCGACGTGAGCAAGGTCTACCGCTCCGGCGACATGGAGCTGCGTGCCGTGAAGAACCTTTCGCTGGAAGTCCGGCGCGGCGAATTCGTCGCCATCATGGGTCCCAGTGGCTCGGGAAAGTCCACACTCATGAACATGCTCGGCTGCCTGGACCGGCCGACGGAAGGCACCTATTTGTTAGACGGCGTGTCGCTCGCGAACTCCAGCCGCAAGGAGCTGTCCCGCGTGCGGAATGGGAAAATCGGCTTTGTCTTTCAGAACTTTAATCTGCTTTCCCGCACCACCGCATGTGAAAACGTGGAACTGCCGATGTGCTACAGCAGTCCCGGCGTGTCCGCTGGCGAACGCCGCAAGCGCGCGCTGGAGTCCCTGGAGAAAGTGGGCCTTGGCGCACGCACCGATCACCGCCCGAATCAACTCTCCGGGGGCCAGCAGCAACGTGTCGCCATCGCACGCGCGCTGGTAAATCGCCCCGAGCTGCTGCTCGCTGACGAGCCGACGGGCAATTTGGATACACGCACCAGCATCGAGATCATGGGCCTTTTTCAGGAGCTCAATGACGCGGGCATCACCATCGTGATGGTCACCCACGAGCTCGACATCGCGGCCTACTGCAAGCGCAACGTGGTGATGCGCGATGGCCGGATCGTCCGCGACACGATCGTGGAAAACAGGACCTTCGCCCGCGATCAGCGCGCCGAGCTCGATGCTTCCGAACTGCAGGCGGACCTCGTCTGAACTCCTACCGCCATGGGAACCTTGCTCCAACGTTTCGTCCTCACCCTCGGCATCGCCCTGCGTGCGCTGCGGAGGAACAAGATGCGGTCCACGTTGACCGCCATCGGCATCATCATCGGCGTGGCCTCCGTGGTGCTGATGGTTTCGATCGGCAAGGGCGCTCAGGTGAAGATCGAAAACCAGGTATCCGCGCTGGGTTCGAACCTCATCCTCGTCTTCCCGGGTAGCAAGAGTTCACAGGGAGTGAACTCAGGGATGGGCAGTGCCAGCACGCTGACACTCGCGGATGCTGCGGCGATCCGGAAGGAAGTGACCGGCGTGGTAGCGGGCAGCCCCGAAGTCAGCGTCACCACGCAGGCCATTGCGAACGGGCGAAACTGGTCGACCAGCGTGATGGGTTCCTCGCCAGAATATGTGAAGATCCGCGATTGGCCGGTGGAGCGTGGATCCATGTTCACGGATCGCGAGGTGGACGGAAATGCGAAGGTCGCGGTGATCGGCAGCAAGGTGGCGCACGAATTGTTCGGCCCCATCGATCCCATCGGCCAGACCGTTCGCATCAAGAACATTCCTTTCACGATCATCGGCCAGTTGGCGGCGAAGGGCGCAGGCATGGGCGGGCAGAATCAGGATGACCGCATCCTCGTCCCCTACACCACCGCGATGCGTCGCCTAACAGGCGATACCTACCTGCGGTCGATAAATCTCCAGATCAAGGGCAGCGATCACATGGAGTCCGCCCAGCAACAGATCACGGCTCTGCTCCGCCAGCGTCACCGGCTGGGCGAGGGACCGGACGATGACTTCAATATCTTCAACCAGAAGGATATTGCGGACACGCTCGGAACGATCACTACGATGCTGACCTATTTCCTCGGTGCCGTCGCGGGGCTGTCCCTGCTCGTCGGTGGCATCGGCATCATGAATATCATGCTGGTGAGCGTGACCGAGCGCACACGGGAGATCGGCATCCGCATCGCCATCGGTGCGCAACCGGGCGATATCCTGCTGCAATTCCTTATCGAATCCGTGACCCTAAGCTTGCTCGGCGGCGCGATCGGCGTCGGACTGGGAATCGCCGGTTCGTGGGTCGCGAGCATGGTGCCGGATTTCAAGGCGATCGTCACCGCGAATAGCATCTTGCTGGCCTTCAGCGTCAGCTTCGTGATCGGAGTCTTCTTCGGCTTCTATCCTGCACGGAAGGCCGCGGTGATGGATCCCATCGACGCGCTGCGGTTCGAGTGAAGCGGGAAGCAGGCGACCTGCCGGCAACCTGCCGGGAAACATGACCTAACAACGCTCCCTCTTCGGGAGAAGAGGGCGCGCCTTGCAAGATCGCGGTGGTATCGATGGCCACCCGACCTCCGGCATTCCCGCCGCCCCTGGCGATCTCTGTTTCCTCGAGCGCAAGATTCCTGCCCTGGCTCAGACCAAATACCCTTTTATCGGTAGAGATTTAATCTTTACAAAGCGGAGCTATTTACGAAGCTTTCCCCCGCCTCGCTCCCGCAAGGGAAGCTGCCGACTTCATCATGGAGAGGACAGGCCCGTCGCCACGACCGCGACTGAATGCCAAGGATCCATCACCACCTAGAGGATCCGCCCACCGGCAAAATCCGGCGCAGGCACGCACAACCACGCCGGTCCGCTGATGTTTCCAAATCCTACTTTCGATTCCATGAACCCGATCCGCGTGGCTCTGCCCACCTTCCTGTTGTCCCTCGCCGCCCTCGCCCATGCCGCGGACCGTCCGAACATCGTCTTCATCCTCGCCGATGACCTCGGCTACACGGACGTCTCCACCTATGGCAGCAAGTACTACGAGACCCCGAACATCGACCGCCTCGCCCAGGAAGGAGTAAAGTTCACCAATGGCTACACGAATGGTCCCAACTGCCAGCCCACGCGCGCCGCGCTGATCAGCGGCCAGTACGGACCGCGCACCGGAATCTACACGGTAGGAAATATCGATCGCTTCGATTGGAAAAGCCAGGCACTGCGCCCCGCGGACAACGTCGTCACCCTCCCCGCCGACAAGATCACCATCGCGCAGTCGCTGAAGAACGCAGGCTACGCCACCGGCCTCTTCGGCAAGTGGCACCTCGGCGGCCAACCCGCGGCTCATCCCTCGAAGCGCGGCTTCGATGAAGCCATCGTCTCGAACGGCAAGCACTTCAACTTCGTCACCGATCCCAAGGTCTCCTATCCGGAAGGCACCTACCTCGCCGACTTCCTCACGGACAAGGCTGTCGATTTCATCGAGCGCCACAAGGACGGCCCCTTCTTCCTCTACGTCCCGCACTTCGGCGTGCACTCGCCTTATGAAGCGAAGAAGGAGCTGATCGAGAAGTTCAAGGCGAAGCCGGCGGTCGGCGGCCACAAGGATCCGGTCTATGCCGCCATGCTCGCGAGCGTGGACGAGAGCGTGGGCCGCATCACCGCGAAGCTCGATGAACTCGGCCTTGCGGAGAACACGCTGGTGATCTTCTCCAGCGACAATGGCGGCGTGGGCGGCTACCAGCGCGAGGGTATCCAGGCAAAGGACACCACCGACAATGCACCGCTGAAGGCTGGCAAGGGCAGCCTTCACGAAGGTGGCATCCGCGTCCCCTACGTCTTCCGTTGGAAGGGCACCATCCCCGCAGGCACCGTGTCGAAGCAGCCCATCGCCTCGATCGATCTTTACCCCTCCACCTTGGAACTCGCAAAGGCCCAAAAGCCCGAAGGCTACACGCTCGATGGCGTGAGCTATGCCGCGCTCCTGAAGGATCCCGAACACGGGAAGGTAGAGCGTGACGCGATCTTCTGGCACTTCCCCGGCTACCTCGGCGCGGGCAATAACACCTGGCGCACGAAGCCCGCCAGCGCCGTGCGCAGCGGCCCGTGGAAGCTCATTCAAAGCCTCGAAGACCGCTCCGTGCAGCTCTATGATCTGGACGCGGACATCGGCGAGAAGAACAACCTCGCGGAATCCCAACCGGAGAAAGCGAAGGAACTCCTCGCGAAGCTCGATGCATGGCGCGAGTCGATCAAGGCCCCGCTGCCAACCAAGAACGAGGCACAGGCCAATGGCGCGCCGAAGGGCGGCAAGAAGAAGCGGAAGCGCAACCAGTGATCGCCCTGATTAACGCTACCCACATCGAATTGTTAGATCCCGCGTACCATGAAGAAGCACGTTCTTCTCCTATTGCTCCTTGCGCCTTTCCTCCACGCGGAGGAAACGCGGAAGCCGAACATCCTGCTCATCGCTTCCGATGACTTGAACCACTGGATCGGCTACACCGGCCGGAACAAGCAGACGAAGACGCCGAATATCGACAAGCTCTCTGCCCGTGGCGTGAGCTTCTCGAATGCCCACGCCACCGTGCCGGTGTGCAATGGCTCGCGCGCCAGCCTCCTCTCCGGCGTGCGTCCTTACACCTCCGGCGTCTATGGCAATGGCGACGATTGGCGGAAGGTGATCGCTCCGGAGAAGACCCTGGTCTCCGTCTTCCGCCAGGCGGGCTATCTCACGCTCGGCTCCGGAAAGCTTTACCACGGCGGCTTCGACCGGAAGACCGAGTGGGACGACTATCTGAAGAACGAAGGCCCCGCCGGCCCCGAACCACAGGGCAGCAAGGGCGTCGGCGGCATCCGCTTCGGCGTGGTGGACGCGGAGGATTCCGAGCTCAGCGATCACCGCATCGTGGACTACGGGATCAGCCAGCTCCAGAAGAAGCACGACAAGCCCTTTCTCCTGACCGTCGGCCTGCACAAGCCGCACATGCCATGGTTCGTGCCAAAGAAGTATTTCGACCTCCATCCCCTGGAGTCGATCGAACTGCCGCCCATCAAGGAGAACGATCTCGATGACGTGCCCGCCGCAGGGGTCCGTTTCGCGCGGCCCGACAGCGATCACAAGAAGATCGTGGACTCCGGCCGCTGGAAGGAAGCGGTGCAGGCCTACCTCGCCGCCGTGTCTTATGCCGATGCGGAGATCGGGCGTCTGCTCGATGCATTGGAGAGCTCGGAGTATCGGGAGGATACCATCGTCATCCTGCTCGGTGACCACGGCTGGCACTTCGGTGAAAAGGAGCACTGGCGGAAATTCGCACTCTGGGAGGAAGCCACTCGAGCCCCTTACATCTGGGTCGTCCCCGGGGTGACGAAGCCCGGCACGATCAGCACGCGCCCTGTGGACTTCAGCAGCCTCTATCCCACGCTCACCGAGCTCGCCGGCGTCACCAAGCCCGCTCATGTCGAGGGCGACAGCATCCGCTCCCTGCTCGCGGATCCCGCCGCAGAGTGGAAGGGCCACGCGCTCAGCACCTGGCTGCAGGGCAATCATTCCATCCGCACGGAAAACTGGAGATACACCCGCTATGCGGATGGATCCGAAGAGCTCTACGACCATCGCACCGATCCCTACGAATGGACGAACCTAGCCAGCAGCGAGGATCAAGCATCCCTGAAGAAGGAACTCGCCGCACTACTTCCCGCGAACAACGCGCCGGGCCTGACGAAAGGTGATGGAATGAGGGATCCCGAGCAAGGCGGCGGCCGCAGGCAAAACCGCGGAAAGCGCGCCGGAGCTGCCGCTGGAACCACGGACTGAACGCCATGAAACTCCTGCTCCGCTTCGCCGTCTTCCTCGGCATGGGTGCCACCTTGTCCGCTGCCGAGCAACCGAATGTCCTCTTCATCTTCGCCGATGACTGGGGCCGCTATGCCAGCATCTATCACCGGAATGCCCAGCCGGGATCGCCTTTGGCCGCCCTGAACGAGTTTGCACGCACCCCGGTTTTCGACGAAGTCGCCTCGAAAGGCGTGCTGTTCCGGAACGCCCACGTCAATGCTCCCTCCTGCACGCCCTGCCGCAGTGCGCTACTATCCGGCCAGTACTTCTGGCGCACCGGCCGTGGTGCCATCCTCTCCGGCGCGAAGTGGGACCCGGCGATTCCTTCTTTTCCCCTGCTGCTCCGCGATGCCGGCTACGACATCGGAAAGAGCTACAAGGTCTGGAGTCCCGGGCAGCCCGTGGACGCCCCATTCGGCGGACAACAATACGGCTACGAGAGCGCGGGCAATCGCTTTGGTAATTTCTCGGAAGTCGCCACGCGTCTCGCTGGAAAAGGCCGAACAATCGAAGACGCGAAGAAGGTGCTCTACGACGAGGTGCGCGGGAACTTCCGCAGCTTCCTGGCAAAGCGCGATCCCGCGAAGCCCTTCCACTATTGGTTCGGCCCCACGAACACGCATCGCAAGTGGCAGCGCGGCAGCGGCAAAGCCCTCTGGGGCATCGATCCCGAAGCACTGAAGGGCAAGGTCCCGCCCTTCCTCCCGGATGTACCTGAGATCCGCGAGGACTTGGCGGACTACCTCGGCGAAGTGGCGGCGCTGGATAGCGCGATGGGCGTAATCCTCGATGAACTGAAGCAAGCCGGTGAATCCGATGACACCCTGATCGTCATCAGCGGGGATCACGGCGCGCCCGGCTTCCCGAATGGAAAGTGCAATCTCTACACCTTCGGTACCGGCGTCAGCCTCGCGATCAGCGGGCCCGGAGTGAAGGGCGGTCGCGTGGTGGATGACTTCGTGAACCTCACCGATCTCGCGCCGACAATCCTGGAAGCAGCCAAGGTCGAGGTGCCTGCCGCGGTGACAGGCCGCAGCCTGTGGCCGGTGCTGAAATCCGATAAATCCGGCCAGGTCGATCCCGAGCGCACCTGGACGCTCACCGGTCGCGAACGCCATGTGGATGGTGCCCGGGAGAACTTCCTGCCCTATCCCCAGCGCGCGATCCATTCCGGCCAGTATCTCTACATCATCAATTTCAAGCCGGAGCGTGAGCCGCTCGGGAGCTATGCCGCCTTGGACAAAAAGGATCAGGCACTGACGGAGCAACGTGTGGCCGACGATACGAGGGCTGTGGCCGCCGACATGGATGCCGGCCCCACGAAGTCCTGGCTCATCTCGAACCGTAGTACGGACTTCGGCCGCCGTTACTTCGACATAGCCTTCGCCAAGCGCCCCCGCGAGGAGCTCTACGATCTCGCGAAGGATCCCTATGAAACCGTGAACCTCGCCAAAGATCCCGCTTACGCCGAGATCCGCGCCGGGCTCGAAACCAAGCTCCTCGCCGAATTGAAACGCAGCGGAGACCCACGGATCGAGAACGATGGGGCTTACTTCGAAAACCCGCCGCTCTCCGGCCCTGCCCGCTGAATCTTCCTTCTAACAAATGATGTCGATGAAACCGCACATCCCTCTTTTCCTCCTGCTCGCCACGCTTCTCCCGCTCGCCGCGGAGACGAAGAAAAATATCCTGCTCATCGCCATCGATGACTTGAAGCCGAACATCGGGGCCTACGGCGATCCCATCGCGAAGACGCCGAATATTGACCGTCTCGCCGCACGCGGGCTCCGCTTTGACAGCGCCTACACGAACCAGGCACTCTGCTCGCCCTCGCGCAACGCGCTGATGACCGGCGTGCGACCGGGCTCCCTGGGCATCTACGATCTCGCCACGAATTTCCGCAAGGCAGCTCCTGACGCCATAACCTTGCCGCAGCACTTCATCCGGAATGGCTATCGTGCGGAAAACCTCGGCAAGATCTATCACGTCGGCCAGGGCAATCAGGATGACGCCGCCTCATGGAGCGTGCCGCGCGCGCAACTGCCAGCGCAGACTTACGCCCTCGAAGCCAACCGTCCGCCACAATCCGCGAGGCAGAATCAAGACCCGCTTCGAAACCGCGGCGCTGCCACCGAATCTGCGGATGTCACCGATGACACCTACATCGACGGCAAGATCGCCGATGAAGCGATCCGCCGCCTCGAAGCGGCCAAGCAACGCGAGGGCACGCCCTTCTTCCTTGCCACCGGTTTCATTCGCCCGCACCTGCCTTTCGTCGCCCCGAAGAAATACTGGGATCTCTACGATCGTTCGAAGCTGAAGCTCCCGGAGCTGCGCAAGCCGCCCGAAGGCGCACCCGCCGCGGCCCATCGCCCGAATGGCGAGTTGGCGGCCTATAAGGACACCAAGGACGCGAACTCGCTCTCCGATGAGAAGCAACTGGAGCTACTGCACGGCTACTACGCAGCGGCGAGCTACA
This sequence comes from Luteolibacter luteus, assembly GCF_012913485.1. Lineage (GTDB taxonomy): Bacteria > Verrucomicrobiota > Verrucomicrobiia > Verrucomicrobiales > Akkermansiaceae > Haloferula > Haloferula lutea. The sequence continues at coordinate 315,942 of NZ_CP051774.1, forward strand.
CGGATGCCCAGATCGGCAAGGTCCTGGATACACTCGACAGGCTCGGCCTTGCGGAAAACACCATCGTCATCTTGTGGGGTGATCATGGCTGGCACCTCGGCGATCACGGCTACTGGGGGAAGTTCACGAACTACGAGCAGGCCACGCGCATCCCATTCATCATCGCGGCACCGGGCGTGACCAAGCCGGGATCACACACTGCGGCACTCGCGCAATCGGTGGACCTCTACCCCACCCTGGTGGAGCTCGCCGGTCTGCCCGCACCACAGACCTCACCTTCGCTGGAAGGCAAGAGCCTTGTGCCAGTGCTGAAGGATCCAGCTGCCACCGTTCACGAGCACGTGCTCCAGGTCGTGCCTCATCAAGGCCAGATCGGACGTTCGCTGCGCACCGCCACCCACCGTTTGGTGGAGTGGAAAAAACCGGGGTCCAGCGACGGAGCTCAGTTCGAGCTCTACGATTACGCGAAGGATCCGCTTGAGACGAGAAACCTCGCAGGAGAGCAAAAGGAACTTGTCGAAACGTTGCGCGGCAAGCTCGCCTCCTATCCGGAAGCAAAGCCGCAGATCGCCGCGCCCGCACCACAACGGCAGGGCCAGGGACAGGACCGCGCGAAGCTCTTCGCGAGCAAGGACAAGAATGCCGACGGCAAGCTAAGCCGTGAGGAGTTCCTCGCCAACCAGCGCGATGGGGAGGCCGCCCTCGGCCGATTCAGCCGCTTCGACAAGGATGGCGACGCCATCCTCACCAAGGAAGAGTTCGTCTCCGCGGGGAAATAATATCGAGACCGAGACCCATGAGAATCTTTGCATTGCTGTTTCTGGCCGGGCTTTCCTTCCCTGCCCTCGCGGAGGAAACAAAGCTGAACGTCCTCCTCATCACCGCCGATGACATGAATGCGGATTCGCCCGGCTGGATGGGCAATCCCTTGCAGCCGACGCCGAATATCGATCGCTTCGCCTCGGTGAGCCATCGCTTCACGAATCATCACGTGAGCGCACCGATCTGCCAGCCTTCCCGGGCCGCGATCATGACCGGCCGTGTGCCCCACCGCAGCGGCGGGCTTGGGTTCAATCCGATCAACAAGGACGTGCCGACTTTGGCCACGGTCCTGAAGGAAAACGGCTACTACATCGCCGCGCTGAATAAAATCGCGCACATGAAACCCGACTCCGCCTTCCCATGGGACGCGAAGTTCGACGGCTCAGCGAAAAATCCCGGACAGCTCGGCACGCAGGTGAGCCAGGCCATCGCCACAGCCAAGACCGAAGGAAAGCCCTTCTTCATCAACTGCAACATCGGCGACCCACACCGGCCTTTCTACGGTGCCGCCCCGAATCGCAAGCAGCAGCTGAAACAGAAACAGCGGCCCGAGTCTCCGGGCGCGGTGGCGAAGCCCTTCAAGGCGGAGGACGTCAAGGTTCCGGCTTTCCTCGAAGACCTGCCGGACATCCGGGAGGAATACGCGCAGTATTCGAACAGCGTGCAGCGCCTCGACCTAAGCTTCGGCAAGGTATTGGCGGCGTTGGAGGACTCCGGCCTCGCGGCGAATACCGTTGTGCTTTTCCTCTCCGATCACGGGATCTCGATGCCCTTTTCAAAGGCGACGGTCTTCTACAATGGCACCTGGTCGCCGGTCCTGCTGAAGCTGCCGTCCGGGCCCGAAGCGACCAGACACACCGAGTTGGTATCCAGCGTCGATATCCTGCCCACGCTGTTGGAACTGGTAAAAATTCCCGCCCCGCAGGGTATTGATGGCGTGTCATGGTTGCCGCTGCTAGCGGGTGAATCTCAACCCGGCCGTGACAAGGTCTTCACCCACGTGAATGGCGTGAGCAGCGGGAAGCAGTTTCCGCAGCGCGCCGTCAATACGCGCGCGCGCTCGCTGATCTTCCTCCCTTGGAGCGGCAGCCAGCCCCTGCGCGTGGAAGCGATGCAGGGCCTGACCTATCCGGCCTTGGACGAAGCTGCAGCCAGCCACCCCGAAATTCGTGCCCGTCTGGATCAATACATCAAGGGATCCCCCTTGGCACTCTACGATCTGGAGAAGGACCCGGCACAGCGCCGCAATGTCATCGACGATCCCGCCTATGCGAGCGACCGCAAGGAACTGGTCGAGGCACTCGTCGCCCAGATGGAGAAAACCGGCGACCCCCAGCTTGCGGCCTTCCGTACAATCCTCACCCCGAAGCCTTGAGAAACACCGATCATGAAACCTCTCCTCTTTCCGTTCATCATCTTCTCATCTTTCGCGCTCCTGCAATCTGCTGGAGCACAGCAATCCCCGGAGAAGCTCGCACAGCTTCTCAAGCGCTTCCCCGCTGCCGATGCTGACAAGAACGGCACGCTCACGCAGGAAGAAGCCCGCGCCTTTCGCCAGACGCAGGGCGTAGGAAAGAAGACCACGGCATCCCTGCCAACGCCAACCATCGAGGCTGGTTCCTACGGACCCCATCCAGCATCGGTGTTCGATTTCTGGAAGGCGGATAGCGAGGCCCCGGCTCCACTGCTGGTCTTCATCCACGGCGGCGGTTTCAAGGCCGGCACACGCAAGGGCTTGAAGCCAGACTTCCTTGCCAAGGCTCGTGCCGAGGGCTTCGCAGTGCTCACGATCGACTACCCCTTCCTCCCGGAAAAGCCGGTGCAGGAAATCCTGCCGGGCATCGCCAGGGCGGTACAGCATGCCCGCCATCACGCGAAGGAATGGAACATCGATCCGGAACGCATTGCGACTCTCGGCGGCTCGGCCGGGGCGGGCAGTTCGCTCTGGATTGCCGCACATCCTGATCTCGCGGATCCGAAGTCGGAAGATCCCGTGAGCCGCGAGTCCAGCCGCGTGCAAGCTGCCGCCTCGATCAATGGCCAGGCCACTTATGACCTGCTGAAATGGGAGTCGCTTGTCGGGCCAGCTCCCCAAGGGATCCTGAGGGACAGCGAAGAGCCGCTGCGGTTCTATCACCTCGCCTCGGAAGAAGGCCTGCATTCGGAAAAGGCGAAGGCCGCACGTGCCAAGGTGGACGTGCATGGCCTGCTCAACCGTGAGACCCCGCCACTCTTCCTCTTCACCGCAGGAAACATCCCGCGCGACAATCCACCGAACCGCGGTGCCTATGTCCATAGCCCGCGCCACTCAGAAGCCTTGGCCGCGAAGGCCAGCGAACTCGGAGTCACCCACACCCTGATCACCGGTGACTCCGCCAAGGGCAAGGACGGTCTGATCGAGGCAATCGGCTTCCTGAAGCAGCAGCTCGCTTTCGCTGATTAAATCCCACCGATTACTCTAGATTTCATTGACGGCACCAAGCAGCCCTCTCAACCTGCCGCGGTGCACGGGCTCCCTCCGGGGTTGGTCCGTCCGCTCCGATGGGAACCGCCCGAGGAGTTTTTGTTTCCGGGAGTTGACCAGTCCACTGGATCCCCTTGGCCGATGAGCGACCGCAGCCGCGGAACTCCGGCACTCGTCCGATCCCCCGCCGCGCAACGGAACCCAACGCGCCCGGCCAACCTCTCGAAGCGAACTCATGTACTATCTTTCTCGTATTGCCCCCCTCGCGGCGCTCGCCCTTCTCGGCAGTGGTGACCTCCATGCCGCCACCAACACCTGGCTCGAAACCGGGCCGAACAATAACTGGCTCAATGCCGTCAACTACGGCGGCACCGGTACCTTGGCACCGACCAATGCCGATACCTTCGTCTACGACGCAGGTGCCCGTGGCGTGACGGTGAACAGCTCCGGCACGATCGGAAAGCTGGTGGTAGGTCAGAACTATGCCGTCACCAATGTGAACCAGGCTGGTGGGGCCGTCCTGACCATCCAGGGCGGCAGCGCCGAAGTGAGTTCCCCCGGCATCGAAGTGCTGGCAGGCCGCACCACCAACACCAACGTTCATGCCAAGCTCATCCTGGACGGCAATACCACGATCTCGAATAGCGGCAGCAGCCGCCTTCGCATCGGCAATCCCGACAATGGCAATGGCGGGCTGGGCGGCAGCGGCACGCTGAACATCCGCAGCGGCGTGACCCTGCTGGCGGAAAACGTGAGCCACACCTACTCCGGTGCCGTGACCGTCGATAACAACGGCACGCTGCAAGTGCCGAACACCGGCTTATTCACCACCTACAGCAACCTTTCCATCGGTGCCAGTGGCACGCTTTCCGGAGCCGGCACCGTGGGGGCCGTGGATGTGCATTCCGGTGGACGCATCTCTCCGGGCTCCGAAGGAAATATCGGCGCCGGCCCGGCCACGCTCAATTTCACCAGCCTGCTCTCGCTGCAATCGACCGGATTGCTCACACTTGACGTGAAAGCGGCGGGTGTGGATGCGATCAATGTCACCGCAGGCTCCATCGATCTGGGCGGCGAACTGCGACTGCGCCTGAATAGCGACTACAGTTCCTCCGGCACCTACCAACTTATCCAGGGACTCGACGCATCCAGCGGGAACTTCAACAGCGTCACCATCCGAACCGATGCCAACACCACCGGCGTCGTCAGCCTGACGGACATCGGCAATGGCATCTGGACCGGAAACTTCGCGGAGCGTGGCTATGACGTCTCCTTCGATGCGAACACCGGCACGCTGAATCTCGCCAGCGTCCCGGAGCCCACCCTCGCACTCCTGTTTCCGCTGGGCCTCGCAGCCCTGATCCTTCGCCGCCGCTAAAGTCTCCTCTGTCCGCCAAGGCGACACCGCGATTCATGAAACGACGCATTCCCGCTTTCCTGCTGCGCGAGCGCCTCCAGCGCTTGGCAATCGGCACGGCCTGCATTGCAAGCATCGGCACCGGAGCTGGAGCCGCCCTGGATCTCGACTCGAATGGCTATCCGGATGTCTGGGAAGCTCGCTATCACGTGCGCGGACTCACTCCGGAAGCGGATGCCGATGGCGACGGCCAGTCGAACCTTAGCGAAGCAATCGCGGGGACAAATCCCTTTGATGCCGGCTCGCGCTTCAGTTCAAGCATCGGGCATGAGGAAAACGGGAGCATTTCGATCACCCTCACCACGCAGCCGGGAAAAAGGTATCAGCTGCTCTCCGCATCCTCCGGAGCCGGCTCATGGGAAGCGGTCGGGGAACCGGTGGTGGCGGGCGGCGAGAGCCTCACCCTGCCACTCCCGGCAGCCGGGGACCGAGGCCTGTTCAAGGCCAGCGTCACCGACCATGATAACGATGGCGACGGGGTGGACGATTGGTCGGAGCGCCAGTTGCAGGGCTTCAATCCTGCAGCCGAGAAGTCCTTTCCCGAGGAGGGACGGACCGACTTGGCGATCGCGAGTTCCATCATTCAGGCGTGGCGGAGCGATCTGAAGCTCGAGGTCACCCAGGCAAATGCCTACGAGAAGGAGCAGGAGGCCGCCTTGCTCACGGCGCGCCGGATGCCCGCGGCCTATCCGCTCACGGTTTTTCTCAAGAAGGCCGGGGCCGCTTCGCCATCGAAATCCTCCGCCACAGCTGCCCACCATCAGCCCCTCCCGGATCGACTGGTCATTCCGGCAAACCAAACCACCGGAACCCTGGCCATCCAGCCGGTGGCAAACGCGGTGCCAGAGGTGCCACGCCAACTCACGCTCTCCGCCGGCGGCAGCCTGGAGTCTGCCAGCTTCCAGATTTGCGATGCCAAAAATACCCTCGCCAATCAACGGCTGCTGCTCGCACCGCTGCGCCCCTTGTCCGGCGTGCCATCCAGCGGCAGCGGCCTCGCGATCATCAAGCTCTCCGGCGACAATGACTCGGCACTGGCTTCAGTCTCCTTTTCGAACCTGAACTCGGCGGTCAATTCGACGCAGATCCTCAATGCATCGTCAGCGATCCTGCAATCGATTCCACCCTTCAACTACGGTGGTCAAACCTGGCCGATCCGGGCGACGCAGAGCTACACGACGGATCAAGCGGTCCTGGATGCGTTGCTCGCCGGACAAGTGAAGCTGGGAATCTACACGCAGGCACATGTCACCGGTGAGATTGAAGGAATCTTCCACCCGGTCTCCGGCTCCATTGGATTCGAAGCACCGCCCGCGCCGCTACCCATCGAAAGCCTGACGGGCGATGAACTGGAGCGGGACATCGCCCGTTTCCTCACTCAGGCCACCTTTGGCCCGACCTATGACAGCATCCAGGCCCTGAAGGCACGCGTGGCTGCAGCAGGTGGCGATCGCATTGCCGCCTATTCCGCTTGGATTGATGAGCAGCTCGCGCTGCCCTCACCTTCCCTGCTGGCCTACACCCAGGCTGCGAACGCACAGGAAGCGGCTGCGCGCGATCCCGACTTCAACCTGAACAGCCAGAACCGTCGCCGCGGCTGGTGGCTTTTCGCCATCCAGGCAAAGAGCCAGCTCAAGCAGCGCTTCGCCTTTGCCGCGAGCGAGATCTTCGTGGTCTCTGATGAAGATGCGGTCGTCAACCGTTACTCCTATGGTGCCGCGAACTACCACGATCAGCTCGCGGAAGCGGCGACCGGCCGCTATCGGGCGCTGCTGCGGTCCGTTTCACTGAGCCCGGTGATGGGCACCTATCTCTCGCATCTCCGGAATGAGAAAGCGACCTTCGACGGAGCAGGAAACCAGATCACCTCTCCGGATGAAAATTACGCGCGGGAGATCATGCAACTGCTCTCGATCGGCCTCGTGCAGTTGCATCCGGACGGTTCGCTGAAGCTGGATGAGAACGCGACCCCGATCCCGACCTACACCCAGACGGACATTTCGAACATGTCTCGGGTCTTCACCGGCTGGTCCTTCTCGAAGCGCAATGCCGCCGCCGCCCCCTATGAGGTGATCGACAACAATACCTTCGCCTTGGGCGACGGGGTGAAGCATCGCGAAGCGCAGTGGACCAATCCCCTTAAAGCCTTCCCTGCACGCCATGATACCGATGCGAAAAACGTGTTGGGCGTGAATCTGCCGGCAGGCAACACCGCCAATCAGGATCTCAATGCCGTACTGGATCTGCTGCGCGATCATCCGAATACCGCGCCCTTTATCTCTCGCCGCCTGATCCAGCGCTTCGTCACGGCCAATCCTTCTCCGGCTTACCTTTATCGCGTGTCGCAGGTCTTCCGCACCAGCACCGGGGACTTCCCGGCGCTGCTGAAGGCAATCCTGCTGGATCCGGAGGCACGCGCCGCACAGAATGCCGAAACTCCGGCAGGATCGGGCAAGGTTCGCGAGCCGCTGCTGCGCGCCACCGCATTCATGCGGGCCTTCGGTGCCAAGTCCTCGATGGCGCTATCCGACCTGACCGGCTGGGGCTATCCGGCAGCGGAGCTGGACAAATTTCCGGAAGGCACGACGCGCTATCGGCTGAACCGCACGCCCGCACTCGATCAGTCCCCGCTTTCCGCACCGAGTGTCTTCAACTGGTTCCTGCCGGACTACTCTCCCTCCGGCATCATCTCGACGAACGGCATCGTCTCGCCCGAACTCCAGATCATCACGGAAAGCACCGCCGTCAGCGCCACGAACTTCATCTACAACGGCATCTACACGACGGCGGGCTTCACGCCGAACACCGGCCTGCCAACTCTCACGGGAAATCCCCAGCGCATCAACATCGACATCTCGCCCTTGCAAGCGCTCTACCTCTCCAAGCTCGATACCAATGGTGACGGACTCTTCTCGCCAGCTGATACCGCTACCTTTAACAACACCGCCGCCATCGCTACGGCTGCGGAGGCAGTGGTGGACCGCATCGATCTACTGCTGACCAGCGGCGAACTGAAGGCCCGCTTCGGCAACGCGGCGGGCACCCCGCGCCGGATCATCGTCGACGCGGTCGCCGCGACCAATGCCGGCACGAATGCCAGTACCGACCCCTCGGTGCAGGCAAATACCGCGGTGAGCCGCATCCGCAGTGCGCTGTGGCTGGTGGCGGCCTCTCCGCAAGGAGTCACCCAGAGGTAAGCACGCACGGATTCATTCATGAAGAAGCATCAGAAAGAGGATCGCATCCGGCGCCGTGATTTCCTGCGCCAGTCCGCCTGCGCTTCGCTGGGCGTCACCGGTCTCGTGAATGCGCTCTGCCAGATGCGCCTGATCGGTGCCGCTGCTGCGCAAGCCCCGCCGGCAACGGACTACAAGGCCCTCGTCTGTCTCTTCCTCAATGGCGGACATGATTCGAACAATCTTCTCGTACCGGCCGGCACCGCATCCGCCGGATCCCTCCGCGCCGACTACGTGAACGGCCGCGGCGTGCTGGCCCTGCCATCCGGGGACCTGAACTCCCTGGTGTTGCCGACCGGCACCAAAGCCTTCCAACGCCACCATGGAAGCAGCACCGGACAGCTGGGCCTGCACCCCGCAGCAAGCGATCTTGCCACGCTCTTTCACCGGAAGGATCTGGCAGTCATCTCAAACGTGGGAACCCTGGCCTATCCCGTGGCCTCGCGTGCCGAGTATGACAGCGGAAATGTGCCGCTGCCGCCTCAGCTTTTCTCCCACTCCGACCAGCAGACCCAGTGGCAATCCTCCGTGCCGGACCAAGCTTTCGCCTCCGGATGGGGCGGACGTGCGGCGGATCTACTGCATTCTTCGTACAATTCCGCGACCTCCAAGGTCTCGATGTCGATCTCGCTCGCCGGGGTGAATTCCTTCCAGATCGGAACTTCCGGCCAAGTCACCCAGTATACCGTGGGCGAGGATGGCTCGGTTCCCTTCTCCGGCTTCGGCACCGGCTATGCCGATGCGTTGAATGCCAACGGCAGTTACAAGTCCACTGTCTCCGGGGTCCGGCTCAAGGCCTTCGACGACATCATGAAGCTGACCCATGCCAACCTCCATGAGGAGGAATACAAGCGCGTGGTCGTCCGGGCCCGCGCGGCGGAGAGCAGCATTGGCGCGGCCCTGACCGCTGCAACTGCCAGCGGGGTGGACTTCGATACGCTCTTCACGAATGCCACGACCCGCCTTGGCAACCAGCTCAAGATGGTGGCCAAGCTGATCGCAGGCCGCGGGGTGCTGGGAAACAACCGCCAGATCTTCTTCTGCCAAATCGGAGGCTTTGACACCCATCAGACCCTCCTGGCATCGCACGGCGATCTCATCACTGAGCTCAATCAATCCCTCGCCGCCTTCGCCGCCACGCTACAAGCACTCGGGGTCTGGGACAATGTGGTGACCTTCACGGCCTCCGACTTCAACCGCACCTTCACGCCAAACAGCACCGATCCCGCCAAGGCGGGCTCCGACCACGCGTGGGGCAGCCATGCGATCGTCCTCGGCGGAGCCGTGAAGGGAGGCGATGTATTCGGTCACTTCCCCTCTCTCAAGATCGGAAATGCCTCGGGCTCGATCGATGCCGGCTCGGCAAACCGCGGGCGCTGGATCCCCACGACCTCGGTGGATCAGTACTCCTCGGTGCTGGCCAAGTGGTTCGGTGCCACCACGAACGATCTTGAGGCGATCTTCCCGAATCTCAACCGCTTTGACGATCCGGCCTTGTCGTCGGCGAACCTGGAGTTCCTCTGATGAAGACAAGATCGAAACGCCTCCTGTTGCTGGCCGGAGCCATCGTGTTCATCGGCGGCTTGCTTTATTTCCGGGGCGACCTCCTTCCGGAGGATGAAGCCGTGGCCGAAGTGAAGAAACCCCTTCGGGTCCTTCCGCCGAAACCAAAGCCCTTGCCAGCGGAGGTCACGGCCCTGCCCGTGGCTGCCGAAGCCAGCGCCGGACTCGGCGCGAAGGATGGCAGCGCGGAAGACGATCTCGCGACGATCGAACTCCTGCTTTCGTCCTATGGCCGGAATCATGGCGGCCATCCGACCGGGGAAAACGAAGAGATCACCGCGGCCCTGCTCGGGAAAAATGACAAGCGCGTGGCCTACCTCCAGCGCGGCGGCTCCTATCTCGACCAAGCGGGACGCCTGCTCGACCGATGGGGCCACCCTTATGTGTTTCATAGCCTCACCGCAAATTGGACCGAGCTGCGATCCGCCGGGCCGGACGGCGAGTTGTTCACCACGGACGATGTGGTGCGCGGCGGGAGCGAAGCAGAGTAGATCCGGCGGATTTTGAATGCCTTGGTTGCATGACCGGAAGGGCGCGACTATGCCCGGGGCATGGATTTGTCCGATTTCCGGAAGGAATACTCGAGCCGCGGGATGCGCCGCGAGGATCTGGCTGATGACCCGATCCAGCAGTTCGAGCTCTGGTTCAAGCAGGCCATCGAGCTCCAGCTCCACGAGCCGAATGCGATGAGCCTTGCCACGGTCGATCCCAAGGGCCGACCGCTCCTGCGCACCGTCCTCCTGAAATACTTCGATGCCTCCGGTTTCGTGTTTTTCACAAACTACGAGAGCCGGAAGGCCCAGCACATCGCGGAAAATCCCCAAGTCTCCCTCCTCTTCCCCTGGATCATCTTGGAACGCCAAGTGATTGTCCAAGGACGCGCGGAGAAGATCTCTGCCGCGGAATCCCTGAAGTATTTCGTCTCCCGCCCCCGCGAATCCCAGCTCGGCGCTTGGGTTTCGAACCAAAGCTCGGTCGTTTCTTCCCGCAAGTTGCTGATGCAAAAGCTGGCCGAGGTGACCGAGAAATTCGGCAAGGGCGAAGTCCCCCTGCCCTCCTTTTGGGGCGGCTACCGCGTGGTCCCGGAAACTGTCGAGTTCTGGCAGGGTGGTCCGGCACGGCTGCATGACCGGTTTTTCTACGAACGGAAGGACAAGGCTTGGGAACTGAGCCGCTTGTCACCCTGACGACCGGTCGCAGCTGGGAATCCGGAGCCGATCCCATTTATTACCAGCAACTTAAAAAGAGAACCACCCTTTGCGCGGTTTTACCCGCGGAGTTCGGCCCTCACCTTTCATCTTTTCCCTTTCCCGTCCACCGGGTCTTTCCCTAAACAAGCGGCCCCGCGAGGGACCGACCCGATACCATGCGCCTGTTGTTGATCATGCTCCGCAAAGAGCTGAAGGGATACTTTCTCAATCCTTTTGGCTGGGTGGTGTTCGCTTTCGTCACCGCGATGCAGGGGGCAGCCCTGTCCACGGCGATGAAGGGCTTCCGCGACTCCCCGCGCCAGGACAGTCTGGTGTGGGCCGTTTTCCACACCCCGCTTTTCTGGTTCTGGTTCCTCTTCATCTTCCCGCTGATCACCATGCGGACCTTCGCGGAAGAAGAACGCAGCGGCACCTTGGAAGGCCTGCTCACCGCCCCGGTGCGAACCTGGCAGGTGGTGCTCTCCAAGTATGGAGCCTCCCTGCTCTTCTACATCCTGCTCTGGATCCCCACCTACATCCAGTTCCGCATGTATGAATGGGTGACCGACGTGCCGCCCGCCTATGCGCCCGGCGCGATGATCGGTGCCTACTCGGTCATCTTCCTGATGGGGGCCGCTTTCACCGCCATCGGCTGCTTGGCCTCCGCCTTGACCTCCAGCCAGATCATCGCCGGCCTGCTTACCATCGGCCTGCTGGTCCTCCAGTATTTCCTCGGCTACGTCACCGTGATCTGGGGCGAGAGCTTCCGCGCGGCACCGCTCTTCCACTACATCTCCAGCCAAGAGCACCTGCACTACTTCACCCGCGGGATGCTGGATACCCGGCCCGTCGTCTACTACCTGAGCGTGACGATCTTCATCCTCTTCATCACCTATCAGGTGGTCGATTACCGCCGCTGGCGCCGCTGAACCCATGAGCAAGGACTCCGATACACCCTCCTCGCGAAAGCCGGCGAAGCCGATAGGCCGCTTCGGCACCGGCACCTTGTCGCTCCTCCAGATCCTTTGTGTCACGATCCTCTTCGTGGGCATCAATTACCTGAGCTCGCAGTACTACGCGCCAAAGGATCTCAGCGCGGATGCCGCTTTCACGCTGTCTCCGGCCACCAAGCGCTTTCTGGAATCTCCCGCGGTGCAGGAGCGGGATGAGCCGATCCGCGTCATCGTCGCCTTCCGCCGCAGCAATGGTTTCTACGACCGCGTCCGTGCGCTCGCCGAGGAATACTCTCGTATCGCGGGCAAGGGGAAGGTGAAGCTGGAACTGGTCGATCCCATCCGCTCTCCGGACCGCACCCAGCAGATCAAGGAAGCCTACCGCAAGGTTTTCGGCACCGCCTTCAACAACCGCACGATGTTCACCACCGACCTGGTGATCATCGACGCCCGCACCAAGGCGGAAAGGGACGCGATGGTCAGCTCCCCGAACGATCCGCCGAAGAAGAGCCACATCCGCTTCATCGAATCGGAGAACATGGCCCGCTTCGAGACCGATGAGAAGGGCCAGCGCAAGATCACCGGCTTCGTGGGTGAAGATGCCATCACCACCGGCCTCGTCGCCGCGATCGAGGGCCAGCCGCGCAAGGTCTATCTCTTCACCGACAAGACTGGCTACACGGTGGATACCGTGGACTCCCCGCTCAGTACCTTCGAGGGCATCCTCCTTTCCCAGAATGCGCTGACGGTGCGCGCGCCGATTTCCGGCCTCGACCGCATCCCCGATGATGCCGCCGCAGTCGCAATCATCAATCCGGCCTACGATTTCACCCCGCAGGAACTCGAGGTGTTGGGCGAATACTGGAACCGCCCGAAGTCCGGCGTGCTGGTCACCCTGGGACAGGAGACACCGCCGCGCCTGCGCGCCTTCCTCCGGAATCTGGGCATCACCCCGGGCCGCGACCGCGTGATCACCGCCAAGGGCGACCAGATCATCTCCACCGTGCGCGGCACCTTCAAGGGCGGCATGGAATTCACCAAGGACTTCTGGGATAAGGTGGCGACTTTCGAGGGCGCGACCAACAGCCTGGAAATCCGGGACAGCGACAACGAGGACCTGCTGAATCGCAAGATCATGCCTTACACACTGCTGGAGACCGGCCCGGAGTTCTGGGGCGAGACCCGCTTCGGCGCGGCCACTCCGGCCTTCGATCCCCGCGAGGACAATCCGGGCCCCTCCCGTCTGGCAGGCGCCGTGATCCGCGGCGGTGCCACGCGCGACGACGTGGGCGACAGCGTCTCGAAGATGGTGGTCATCTCGAACTCCGATTTCCTCTCGCCGAAATATCTTACCGACATCAACCGCAATTTCATGGCCAGCTCTGCGAACTGGTTGATCGGCCGCGAGGAGCTGACCGGCTTCGGCCCGCGCACGCTGGGCACCTACAAGCTGCCGCTGCTGGATAGCCAGGTGTCCTTCATCAACCGGGTGAACCTGTTCTTCCTGCCGGGCTTCGCTTTCCTCATCGGCCTCATCGTCTGGTCCTCGCGCCGCGCCTGATTTCCCATGCGCTCCCTTGCATTCACCTTCTTTCTCCTGCTCCTTACCGCGGCCGTCGTGGCGACGGTCGCGCTGGGCCACAAGGGAATCGGGCTGAAGCAGGTCTTCGGCACGCGCTACACACCGGTGGGCGCAAACCTCTTCCCCATCGAAAAGTCGGAACTTGAGAAGATCCACCGCATCGAGCTCTCCGGAAACGGCGTGCAGGCGGAGTGTGTCTTCGAGAACGGCTTGTGGAGGGTCACCCGCCCTTGGCAGGACCGCATGGACCCGCGCGCTGCCGAGGCGATCCTACAGTTCACGATCGGCACCCGCGTCGTTGATGTGATCCCGGAGGGCAAGCTGGATACCTCCAAGATCATGCTCAAGGAGGGCACCATCGGCATCCATATCGAGGACAAGGATGGCAAGAGCCTCGCACGCTACGTGCTGGCGCGGAAAACCGAGTGGACGGTCATCGACCCGGAAACCGAGCAACCGGATGCCACCGTCTTCCTCATCCCGGGCGAGAACAATCCCGGAAACTACACCTACGCCGCGACCGGCGATATCCATCCGATCTTCAAGGACGGCCTCCGCCACCTCCGCGATCATCATCCGCTTCTTTTCAATCCGCTGGGGCTCGAAACCATCCGCATCGATGGCAGCGAAGGCGAGCTGCTGCTTTCCCGCGGCGATCCGAAAAGCCCTTGGCGGATCACCAAGCCGCTGGAATTGCGCACCAATCCGGAAGCCGTCACCAAGCTGATCAACGACCTCACCAAGCTGCGCGCCCTGCGGGTGGCGAATCCCGCCGAGGTGACCTTGCCCGGCGAGGACCTGCCGGGCCGCCGGCGCATCGCGCTGAAGCACTTCGGCCAAGGCCATGAAGTGATCCTGGAAATCTATCCGCCAAAGCTCGCGGAGTCGGACACCGTCTTTGCCACGGTAAGTGATCGCCCCGGCGCGGTCTTCGAGCTACCACTAAAGGCCATCGCACCCGCCGCGCTGACCACCGAGCTGCCTCCCGCTTCAGATCCTAACAAGCAGCCGCCTCCGACCCCGATCAAGAAGGAGGCACCGCCTGCCGAGGCCATGGTATCGGTGTCCGCCCTGCCGGACACCGTGAACGAGCTGCGGAATCCGATGCTGACAAATCTGGATCTGACCTCGCTGCAGGGCATCCTGATCGCTCCTTCCACCGGCACCCAGATCCTCCTCGCCCGGGATCCCGGCAAGGGCGCGCGCTGGCACTACCGGACCGCCACCGGGAGGATGGAGCTGGCGAATGATTTCACCCTGGCCCGCCTGCTGAGAGCCGCCACCACCACGAAGGTGCTGTCCTTCGTGACCGATGCCGCCGTCGATCTGGCACCTTATGGGCTGGACCGCCCCTCGCTCTCGATCCGCTTCCTCTCCTTCGGGAACGAGGGCTTCGAGCTGATCTTCGGCCGCTCCACCGATGGCACCTGGCACGCGATGCGGACCGGAACCTCCACCGTGATGAGGCTGGATGACCAGTTCATCCGCGATATCAGCTCCAATCTCTGGGAGTGGCGCCAGCCCGGGGTGTGGGCATTCTCGGAAGTCGACCTCACCGGGATCGACCGCAAGGTCGAAGGCCAGCCACCCCTCTCGCTGGAATACCGCTGGGCCGAGCAACTCTGGAAGGCGAAGATCAATGGCATCGACCGCAGCGCCGAGCTGGTGACGGAGCGCGCCAACCAGCTCCTCAAGCTCCTGACAAACCTGCAAACGGAAAGCTGGCTCTCCCCGGATGACCTGGAGGCGAACCGCGCGCTGGCCCGGCCGGTGATGACCTTCGAGCTGGCGGTGAAGACCGTGGATGAAGACGGCGAATTCTCCGGCACCAAGCGCATGAGCCTCACCCTCGCCCCAGCCAGCGATAGCCCGGACAATCGCACCTTCTTCGCCCGCATCGGCTCGGATCCCCACCCCTTCAAGCTCGGCTTGGACACGGTGCGGCGCCTCGCCGTGGATCTTTTTGGAGACGATTGAAGCCCGCCGTGACGGTTGTTGGAGCGGGAATCTTTGAGGAATCTTGATTCTTCGAGCTTTCCGCTTCCCCATCTCGCGCATCTGGTGTTTTCTCCGGCCCGCCGCCACCGTTTCTCATGGAACTCGACCTCATCGACGTCCACTTCGACCTGAAGTCCATCAAGCCCCGCGAACTCGAGGAAGCCCTCGAGGATCCCTTCGGCTTGCGCCTGTTGCCCGATCACGAAACGGGCGAAAGCCGCTTCTACGCGCTGGGGAGGACCGTGGCCGACCGCTATCTCTTTGTCTGCTTCTGGACCGACGGGAAGCGCACCCGCGTAATCGCCGCGCGCCCGATGACCGATGGGGAACAACGGTTCTACGAGCGGAAGTACGCCGAGTTCAAATAAGCCACCCCATGACTCCTATCTCACGCTGGTCGGACATCCCGGCCTTTGACGACGAAGAAGCCGAAGCCAAGTTCTGGGAAAGCCACGAGCTTGATGCCCGCTTGATGTCCGGCTCGATCCACGAACCCGACTCGCGCGAATCCACCACGATCACCCTGCGCTTCGATCCCCGGATGCTTTCCCGCATCAAGCGCATCGCCCGCTCCCGCTTCCTCAACTATCAGTCGATGATGAAGCAGTGGCTGGCCGAGCGACTGGAAGACGAGCTGCGCAAGCAGTAAGCCGGCGAGGCGGATCTTTGATCGATCCGCCTTTTCCGTATTCCCCCATCCGCTCCGCCCGTGCGCCACGTCCTCAGACATCCCGCGCTTTGGCTCTTCGGCTTCGCCGTATGGTTCATCACGCTGTGGATGCTCTCGTCGAAAGTTCAGCACTTCCCGCCGGCGCTCGACTTCCGCTTCAGTGACAAGCTGATCCACTTCGGCTACTTCTTTGGAGGCGCAGGCCTGTTTTCCGCTTTCCTCTACCGGCTGAAACCCGCAGCCGCGAATTGGAAGCGGATCTTCTGGTTGACCGTGCTGGTTATCGGCCTCACCGGCGCCCTGGATGAGTATCACCAGAGCCATGTCCCCGGCCGCAGCGGAAATGACCCCGCGGACTTCACCGCGGACTTGGTCGGAGCCCTCGCCGGAGCACTCGTCTTCCGGAAGTGCCACCGCTGGATCGCCTGACCGCGACGCGCCCGTCTCGCTTGGCCGCTAGGTCTCCACATCCCGTCCTGCCTTCCCCACCTCGCGAAGCGCAGACCGATTGGTGACCCGAAGATCGCCGAAGGCTTGGAGGCGATCTGGACTCCCCGCATGGGAGCGCCCGAGTCAATCTTAGTGATGGGTGATTCTACCTTTTCGCGTCCCATGGCAGTAGAAACAGTCCCGACGATCATCCTATAACCACGTCGTGAAGAACTTTCATCATCGCCTTCCCTCCCGACCAACACCTCCCAACAGGACCCGATCCGCCTGTTAATTTCCCTGTTATAACAGGCGGAACAGGCGAAAAATGACGAGGCTCCCCACCCCTCCGCGGAGCCCTCGGCCTTGCTTTACCCATCCCTCCCGACAACATCCTATCAACTCCTCCACCGCCCCCCCCCCGGCATGCATTTCAATCCCCGCCTTGTCTCCCTCGTCCTCGCCGTGCTCTCCATCACGGCTCCCTTCTCCTCGAAGGCAGCGATAACGCCCGAACAGGTCGCAACCGCGGTGAAGAGCCCAGAGGGAGTCACTTGGACGGTATCGCAGCCGCAAGGTCAGCATTGGTATATTGCCGCCGATGGGCTGCAGCTCAGTGATCCCAATGTGCAGGCAACGCACTGGATCGAGGCCTCGGCGACCGGCCCCGGCATCGTGGGGCTGGACTTCACCAATATGACCTGGGTCTCCCAGAGCGCGCTGAGCGTTACGGTAGACGGTCAATTGTCGGAACCATCGGATCCCAACGCCGGGGGCTCTGCGCGGGTCGAGATAGGAGCCGGCCCTCACACGATCCGGTGGCAGTTGCAGCGTACCGTCACGGTCTCTAGCAACCAGAACCCATGGATGATGATCAGCAATGCAAGCTGGATGCCCTACGCGGTCCATCCCTTGGAAACAGGTTTGGTCAGCGCTACCGGGGTGACCCTGAGCAGCCCCGGAACCAACCCGTGGATCGGTCAAGACGGACGGCATCACGGCGATGGCGCAGCCGCTTGGTCGGGACTCAAGGTCCGCTCATCCCCTTCAGGCATCGAAGGCGAAACACCACTGCGCGCGAGCTTCGAGGGGCCTGGTGTTCTCTCATTCTGGCAACGGATCTACGGCAGCGGTCAGGTGGCGTTCCGCTTCGACAACGGCAGCGACCAATTCAGCAATCCCTACGAATGGACCCGCACTCGTCTTCTCGTAGGTCCCGGTGCACATAAGGCCGAGTGGCGTCCCAGTGTCTACTCAGGGGCTGGACGCGCTTCCTTCGACATGGCTGTGGACGAGATCCAACTGCTTCCACTGGTCCCTTATCACGAAGCTTTGGGCACGCTTGGCATCCAGTGGACCGCGACCCAAGAGGACCCGGATGCCGCTTTGCCCTACGGCATTCCCCAGCCCGGTGCGTCGACGGGTTCCATAGTGACAGGATTCAGCTACCGCACAACTCTAAGCACGCCGGTCAGCGGCCCCTCGCTGCTTGAGTTCCGCTTCCGGGGCGCTCAGCCGGATCTCATCCTGGATGCATCCCAAACCTACCACGCCACAACGTATCAGCTACCGAGACCCGTGATCGATGGCTGGCTGTGGTGTGCTGCCGCAATTCCGGCCGACGCTCAAAAGCTTACCATCCGGGGCTGGGAATCCACCGAGCTCGACGAATTGAAATTCGTATCCCCGCCTTCCACCATCGCCAAGAGCCTCGGCCTTCCCGAGGGGCTGCTCGGCATGGGAGGCCAGGATGCCCATTCGGTGGTCGCCCTGCCTGAGGTCGATGGATTCGGGGCGATGATCGAGGTCGAGCACGGACAAGAAGAAGCATGGCTGGAACTTCCGGTGCAGGGACCCGCGGAACTACGCTTCTTTCGGAAAGGCTTCGAAGCCCTCTACTTCCGCGAAGTAACCATCCAGATTGACGGCAAGGAAATCGAAGTTCCGGATCGCTATGTTTCGGAAGCAAGCAGCCGCATTGAACTGCCTGCCGGAAACCATCGCGTCCGCTGGGTGGTGCGCCCTCCCGCCTCGGCTGCGCGTCAGCCAAACCGCTTCTATCTCGCGGCCCCGCAGATCACACCCCTGGCACCGGGTGCAGGGGCACTCCCGGCATTGGGCCTCGCGCAGCCGCTCGCTTTGCCTGTCGGATGGTCTGCCGTGATGGATACCGGCCGGGAGAGCCCGATCCTCCAAGCACCGCCTCTGGCGGAACTTCCCCCGGACCACCAATCACACGAGTTCAGCACCCTTTTCACCGGCCCGGGCGAATTGTCCTTCTGGTGGCATGCGGGGACACCGGAAGATGGTGACCAGCGCGCACGATGGACCTTCCATAACAATCGCCTGAACAATGCCTCCGTAACACGGGAACCAAACGCTCCCGCCGGCTGGAGACAGGAAAAGCTGTGGCTACTGCCCGGAGAAAGCGCCTTTTCCTGGATTGTCAGTGGAGATCCGGAGGCCGTCGCCTTGACGGCGCTGGACCAAGTGGAGTTCACACCCTCTCCGACAGCATCACTCGGTGAAGCGACGGATGCACCATCTCTTCCATGGGAAACGAACACGAATCTGCCGTGGACAGGTTACATACCCGGAGCACCGGGAGAGGATATCGCCCTCTCGCCAAGCCTCTCTCCGAATGAATCCTCCACCTTGCGAACGACGGTGCAGGGCCCCGGGACCCTGTCCTTCCGCTGGAAATACTTCGGTTCGGATTCGGTGAACGGCATCTTCAAGGTCGATGGCATCCAGCGTACCGACGACAACATCGAGGGAGATCGTCAGGAATCGGTGATCTTGCGCCCGGGTCCCGTGGAGCTTCAGTGGGAGGTAAAGTGTCGATCCTGGGGAAAGGCGAACGACAGCTGGATCGGGGTGGATGAAGTGGTATGGACGCCCTTGGAACCCCTGCCCTTGACCGAGAGCTTGGACGCACCTGCCACGGTGAAATGGAAGACTTCGGAAGCCCCCGGCTTCCAAGCCCGCACGGATCCGGATGCAGAAGGTGGAAGCCACGCCTATGCAGTGGTCAGCGACGGAGAGGAAGCTTGGCTTGAAGCCACCGTTCACGGGCCCGGCCTTTTCGATTTCTGGTTGCTGGATATCCCTGGATTCCATTTGTGGGAGGATGAAATCTGGAACTACTGGAGCCTGACCATTGATGGCAAACCGGTCTTCGTCTCCGGACGATCTTGGCCTGCACAATGGATCACCGGTGAAGGCCCGCACAAGATCCGGCTGATCTTGAAAATCCCGGAAGGCTACGGCGGCCAGATGGGGGGCGCGGTGGATCAAGTGAGCTGGACACCGATGGCTTCCCTGCCGCTGGCCAAGGCGGCTGGAGGCGCGAAACTAAGATGGAAAACGAGTTCCCCGCAAGCGGTCGGCGGACTGAAGGAAATTGGCCGCGAAGGAGCACCTGCGATCCTCATTCGCTCCCGCGATAGCGAAACGAACTGGATTCAGACGACCGTGAAAGGACCATGCGAGATATCATGGAACTCCATGGCCGAGATGAGATCGGAAGCCGGGGATTCGAGACTCTCGCTGACCCTGAACGGCCGGGAAATCGCCGGCTTCTGGGAGCACGAATGGCAGGCAATGCGCCTGACCCTGCCCGCCGGAAACCATGTCCTGCGCTGGAAGAGCACACCATGGGACGACACCGGGGAACCGGAGGATCCGCGTCTGGCCTTCGACAGCACCTGGCTGATCAGCGGGATACAGATCAAAAAGGGTCTCTCGCCCCTTGCCCAAGCGCTCGATGCGCCGGAACTATTCGCCTTCGAAGAAGGCGATGCGGGCGGGCGCTTGATCAAGATCGGCAAGAGCGACTTCTGGGAGCCGGGTGTCCGGTCGCAGCTCAGGATCTTCACCCAAGTCAAGGAAGGACGATGCAGCTTCCGTTGGGGACGCCCCGATGGCGGCTGTGCTGAGGTCTGGTCGAGCTCCGTCTGGGGCGGCGGGGTAACGTTGGCGTCCGCCCAAGCCGGCTGGCAGCAGCACCCCTTCCTTCTGCTACCGGACTCTTACCTCGAGCTCGAATACCGATCCGTGCCCTTGCACGCGGGAAATGCCGGGCCGCCTTTGCTGGACACCCTCGTCATGGACCTGCGCCCTGAGTCCACTTTGGCCAAGGCCACGGAGTCGAAATCGCCGCTTGTATCCGAGGGCTGGGGCAGTGTCTTCTCCCGCGAGGCGAAGGTGGGCAAGGACCATGCGATATCGCTGCTGGGTTCCGGGGGAATCGGATGCACCGCCTCCACCAGCATCGAAGGTCCGGCGTCGGTTTCCTACTGGTGGAAGCAGTCGGGACCGGGAACGCTTCGGCTACAGGTGAATGGGATTCTCCTGCCAGTGCCTGAAGTTGGCACAGCATGGAGCAAGGTGGAGTTCCGCATCCCGGCAGGGGAAGCAAAGGTGGAGTGGATTCATCGCTTCACGGGCACGAACGAGGCGATGGACTACTCTGAAGCGGCACTCGATGAACTGGTCGTAAAGCCGGCGGAGGACTTCGCATTGAACAGCGTGGCGCCGCTGGATCCGGGTCTGGTTCTCAGCGAAGTGAAGGACAGCCCGGAGCGAACGCCTTGGCATCCGGTGGCTTATCGCGGGATCGATGGTTCTTGGACAGACGCGGCGCGCGCTGTATCCGGTGGAAAGAAATTGCAGGTATCCGTCCACGGGCCAGCTCTCTTGTCTTTCCGAGCGCGGGTTTTCGATGGCTATCCGGTGGTCGAGACGGACCTCCCGATCTCACCCGCCAGCGTTGTCATCGTGAATCCACCTGGACCACAGCCGGGTAGTGTCCTAATTTGATTGTTCCACGGGAACGATTCGCTCAACCGCCCTTTTTTGGAAAAAGGAACCTAGAGGACGCACCCAAGACCAAAACGAGCGTGTGTGTGAAGATGTGAGTGAGAACCTCCTCCACCTTCTTCTCGTTGTTCACGATCATCATCACGTAATCCCCGATCAAGAAGGTTAGGAAAATAACAAGGCACAGCGCGAATCCGATCACGATTCCGACAACCCAAGGAATCTTCTTAACGAAGCCGTCCTTAATGCACTTCCGCAGGTTGTAATTGTCGTGAGAATCCAGCGCCTCGTAGTTTCCATCTTCAATGGCTCGCTGCTCCGCAAGGGCTTTCTTGTCAGAGGCCTTTGGTAGCGGTGTCTCGGGATGGATTTTTTCCAACCCTTGAATTGGAGCATTAAGCGGCATTCGCGGCCTTCTCCATGTAATGCTTCTGGATCATCTGGGGCGGGATGTCGGCTCCCATGTAGTGCTTTCCACCCTCCACTTCCCAAACCTGATACCAAGGCGTTCCTTGAGCATGAGTCATTGAGGAAAGCTGTAAACCAGTGTAATCCTTGTAGGCATTCCAGACGCTCTCAAGGAAAGGAGTTAGCCTTTCGGGGTTTGAGAGCTGCACATTCTCCGCGACTTCAGTAACGGGAATCGGCTGATTTCCGTAGGTCTTAAATCTCCGATAGAGACTGGGAATCACCGGGCCGTAACGCCATGCCTCGACGCTTTCGTCGATCAGCGGGGTTTGGGTCAGGCCCAAGTGCCAGCCATGAGCGATGTAAACCAACTTCAACAGCTTCATCGGGGAGATTGGCTTCCCTTCGGCAGCCCCCCTTTCAATGAAAAAGTTAGCAATGGCTTGTACTGGTTCGGACACGCGGTGACACATGCACGCCAAACCGTGAAAGTCAAGTGTTCAATTGATCAATTGGAAACGCGCCACCAGCGATTGCGGCCCTAACCGCATCCGATGGATCACTGATTGGAGGCACCTTGAGAACCGCAATGTATTGCGGCTCCGTGCCATTGTGAAAGGCCCAAGCGAACGCCTCAGAAGCTTCTGGGTGGCCTGATAAGGTGAAGGTCTCAATATTCCCGTCGAAGACCTTCTGGCCCTCGTAGAACTCCACGACACGGCTTGTGCCGGAATGCGCGCAGTCGCAACCGTGGAGGGCTGTGACTGCTTCCGTCAGGTTTTGGATGTAGGCGCTCACGCCTCGCCCGTCCTCTCCACCAGTTCCGATACCTTCCATTGCGAGGCTTCAATACCTGCTTCCATGGCTGGAGTGCAACGCAAGGTGCCGTGAGTCTTGCAGAAATTGTAGTAGGCGTAATGAAGGGCGATAGCCGCGTCGAAGTTCTCCCGCTTCTTGCTGAATGCATTGGTCAGGCGGGACAGGCGGCGGCAGTGCATGCGCACCGTGTGATTCTGCTTTTCGACATAGGACGTTGAGCAAAGCTTCATGTCGGGCAAGCCTTGCACGGGGATTTTTTTAACCTTGAGAACATCGGGCGGGGAATACCGGCGCTGGGCTTCCAAGTTCGTGTGGGTGAAGGTTTTGATAACAGCCCCGTAGTTTACTTCGGAACCGAAAGCCCGCTCAATGGCGTCCGCGTAGGCCGGGAAGGCATCGGAGGAAATCTGCGGCGTGCTAACCAAGCGGGAGGCGAGGTCGTCAATGAACTGCGTGGCGTGCATCTTGTCGCGCTTGCCGGTGAGGAACGACGGCACAAGCTTCGTGGCGGCATCCAAGGCCACCCAAACCCACACGTCGCCCGCGTCCTTCATGTCGTTTGCCTTGGCAGTCTTCTGCTTGGCACCAATGAAGCCCCAAAGCTCATCGACTTGAACCTGCGCGATGCTGAGGCCGTGCATCTTCTTGTCCATGATCTCCGCGCAGCCCTGACCAACTCGCACACCAAGGCGCATGATCGTATCACGGTGAACGCCGGTCATCCGCTCAATGCTGCGGATGCTGTTGCCCTCGCAAAGCATGGAGATTGCGGCGATCTTCTTTTCGGCTGGAAGGTTGTTGCTCATGGCTTGCTTGACTTTCTGAAATAGGTATGACCTAAATCACTCAAGAGCACAATGAAAAAAGTAGGAAAAGAATCAAACCTTGGAGGAGCTAGGCCCGGTGCGGGACGGCCAGCCGGTCAAACCAAGTCCAAGGTGTCTGTGTCTGTGGACGCCGACATACTAGACAAGGCCCTAACAAAATGGGGAGGCAAACTGTCCCCCCTTATGGAAAAGCTCTTGCGCTCCTACGTTGAATAAAGTAGGAGTTTCTTGCGCATGGAGCTAGAGGGAATTGAACCCTCGACCGATTGGATGGAAAGCCGCCGGTCGCACCAAGCTAGCCCCTAGTGCAGTTCTGATTGAAAGATTGGAGCCCTTCCCCCGTTGCAGCCTCAGGCGTCGAAAACCAAAGCTGCAACGGGGGTGTTTTTTCGGGGAAGGGTGTCCGGGCTATAAGCCCTTCCCGTCGTTCTTCTCATATTTGTGACCCAATGGTGCATGTGGGAAATTAGTAATCGTCTTCGTCAGACGTAGGCGGGTTTGAATTGGCCATGTCCGCCAATTCTTCCAAAGAGAGAATCTTAGAGGGCTCCTCCGGTGCCTTTGCGCGGGTAGCTCGACCGACCACTTGCTCAAGCGAGGCAGGTTTTTTGCCCGAGCCCTTCTCAACAATCCGGAAATAGCCGGATTTCGCTAGGCGTGAGAGGATGAAGCTGATCTCGGAGCGAGCTACTTTAAACCCGGCTTCCTCGACCGCCTTCTGAACGTCATTGAGATCGAAGCGCTCGGGGACCTTCTCCATGACTCCTTTGATCATGTCGGTCTTGTTGTTGCTTGCTGTGGTAGACAGGGTGACAACCCGTTTCGCGGTTGGCTGCTCTCCGAACCGTGATTGCTGGTATTCAGCGACAATTCGAAAAGCTTCCTCGATCCGCTCCAGCTTAGCGCGGTCTTCCTTGAGGGCCGCTTCTACTTTGGTGAGGTCGATTTCCATGTGACGCAGAAGATCTGGCAGCTTTGTCTGAGCGCGTCAATCTCTTCTGTGCAATCAGACGAGAATTCATCCGAACACTCCTCAGGATCGGACGCATCGCGATTTCTTGATGCGTTGCTTGTGTGACAAACGCAGACAAGCTCAAGGCCTGATTGTTCCACGGTCTCCCGGCTCAAATTAGGACACTACCCACAGCCGGTGGTGAGTGGCCATCTTCTTTCGGTTGAAGTGGATGGGATTGCGCGTGAGAGAGTCGCCGCGGATCCTTCCGGAAACTGGCAAGACCGGCAGGTGCATGTTCCTGAAGGAACGCACCTCGTGGAGTTCCGCTTGATGAGCGAGATGACATCCGCGTGGTATCTCGGTCGCTCGGTCGTGGATGCCATCGACCCGGATCTGCAAGGATGGGTGGATGACCTGAGCGTGATACCGGTGTCGGATCACTATCTCGAATGGGCCAAGGCGAAAGGGCTCACCGCGGAGCAGCACGGACCTGCGGTGGACGCCGATGGCGACGGGGAAAGCAATCAGGTGGAGTACGCACTTGGCAGCGATCCGCTCGATGCCACCTCAAAGCCGCCGGTGATCACGATCCAACCCTCCTTGTCAGGAAACCTCGGCGGTCGTTCGGTGATGGTGCCATTCCTGCCTCCGCATGTTTCGGGAAAACTCGAATCCAGTGTAGATCTGGTCAGCTGGCAGGACTATCCAGCCACCCTGAGACATTTCCGCATCATTCCCGGAGTTCTTTGGCCCGGTCAGATCACCGATACACAGACCCATCAGGCGATCCCCCTTGGCCCGCTGGACACCGCCTACTACCGGATCCAGTTCGAGGACATCGTGCTGGAGGAATAATAAACCGGGTGTGCTACTCGACGATCACCAGCATCGCCCCGAACTGATTCCCGGGAGGCGGACCGCTGGGGTTCACGGACATTTGGGAGATATCACCATCCAGAAAGAGCGCATCCTTGCAGCCGAGCTGGAGGAAGAGCCCCGCGAAGTCCCAGAGGTTCACCCGCTCACCCTTCGCGGTGATCGCGAAGACGACCTGCCCCTGCGCATCCACCCCCACCCCATTGCGGACCAGCTTGTTCTCGGAGCCCTCCTTGAAGGCCGGATGACGCTTCCCGCCATGCAGCAGCAGCGGCCCCGATTGCAGGGCGAGCTGCGGATGCGTTGCGACAGCGGCATAGGCTGCGCATTCCCAGACCCGGGCCTTCCCGGCGCGGTCGATGGAAAAGACGCCGTTCGGCTTCAGGAAAAAGTTCCCCTTCCCCGCCGCCTGATTGAGAGGCCGGAGTTCCTTCCCGTTTTCGACATGCAGGCCGCTGGGAATGCCGCCCGGCTCGAAGATTCCGGCATTCATAACGAATTTCACGACCTTCCCCTGCGCCGAAAACGCCGTTTGAACCCGCTCGAAGCTCCGGAACGGAGCCTCGCCAGCGTCCTTCCAGACCAGCCGGACCACCTCCGGAGCTACCTTCACCACCCGGAATTTCACCCCGGCATGCTCCACCGGCTGCTCTTTCACCGCGGCACCGAGGCTCCCGCAGGCGGCAAAAATCACGCAAATCAGGGCTTTCACGGGCCGATTTCATCACGGATCGGGATGGAAACAATCCGGGACGGAATCTGCCTCGATTCTTCATCCGGCGCTCGCAAAGTGGAGGCTCCGGACTTTGTGAAAAATTTCACAAACCCCTTGCCCGCGGCCCCGACTTCGGGCCTGATTCCGCCGCCGGGATTTCCATGAGCAGCACCTCCACGACCGAATACCAAGCCCCCGACGTCGCGGCGAAAGCCGCCGAATATCACGAGGAGACGACGGACCTGATGGGCGAAAAGATGGTCCTGAACATGGGACCCTCTCACCCCGCCACGCACGGGGTCTTGCGCCTGATCTTGGAGCTTGATGGCGAGATCATCACGAAGGCGGACCCGGATGTGGGCTTCCTGCACCGCGGTGACGAAAAGATCGCCGAGAACATGCACTATAACCAGTTCGTGCCTTACACGGACCGGCTGGACTACCTCGCGCCGCTGGCCAATAACGTGGCCTACGCCTGCGCCGTGGAAAAGCTGATGGGCTGGGAGCTGCCGCCGCGTGGCCAGGCCCTGCGCGTGCTCTGCTGCGAGCTCGCCCGCATTTCCTCCCACATGCTGGGGGTCGGCGTCTGCGCGATGGACGTGGGTGCGATGACCGTTTTCCTCTACACCTTCACGGAGCGCGAGAAGATCTACAATCTCTGCGAGCAACTGACCGGTGCCCGCTTCACCACCTCCTACACCCGTGTCGGTGGCCAGGTCCGCGACATGCCTCCGGGCTTCGAACAAGCCGTACGCAAGTTCCTGGATGAGTGCTCGGTGACCATCGATGAGGTCTCGAAGCTTCTCGATAACAACAAGATCTACCGCGACCGCATGTGCGACATCGGCGTGATCTCGAAGGAGTCCGCGATCGCATGGGGCCTCACTGGTCCGAACCTGCGTGCTTCCGGCGTCCCGCGCGACCTGCGCAAGGACCGCCCTTACCTCGGCTACGAGAAGTATGATTTCGATGTGATCGTGGCCGATGAAGGTGACTGCTATGCACGCTACCAGGTGCGCATGGAAGAGCTCCGCCAATCGATCAAGATCTGCCGCCAGGTGCTCGACAGCATGCCATCCGGTCCGGTGAACCTCGCCGAGTCGAAGAGCATGCTGCCGAACAAGGAAAAGGTGCTGATGTCGATGGAGGAGCTGATCCACCACTTCATCGTCGCCACCCAAGGCATCGATGCCCCTCCGGGCGAAGTCTACTTCGGCGCGGAGAACCCGAAGGGCGAGCTCGGCTTCTACATTCACTCCACGGGCGGCGGCGTACCGCATCGCCTGAAGATCCGCAGCCCCTCCTTCTGCAATCTTTCCCCGCTCTCGGTGCTCCTGCCGGGTCACATGGTTTCCGACATCCCGGCCGTCCTCGGCTCGCTGGATTTCGTCATGGGCGAATGTGACCGCTGATTGTATAGAGATCCGCTGAAAAAGTTTTAAAGCCCGCTGGCTGAATCAGGATTCAAGTCAATGTCCCACTCCATTCTCGACGAAAACGTCGCCTCTCACGAAACGCCGGGCTCGAAGTTCTTCCCGCCCTTCGTGCCGACCGCGGCTCTTGAGGCCGAGGCTGACAAGCGTCTGGCCCAGTTCCCGGACGACCAGAAGCGCTCCGCGGTCCTGCCGCTGCTCCATTTCGTCCAGCACCACCATGGCTTCATCTCCGCGGAGGCGATCGAGTGGGTCGCTGCACGCCTCGACATCGCACCGATCAAGGTGCTCGAAGTGGTGACCTTCTATCCTGGCTTCCGCCAATCGGCCCCGGGCAAGTTCCACATCCGCGTGTGCCGCACGCTCTCCTGCGCCATGGGCGGCTCCCACGAGCTGATGGAGAAGCTTTGCGAACTCACTGGCATCGATCGCAGCGCCGCAGATGCCCACCACCACCCCGTGAGCGTTTCGCCCTGCGGCAAGTGGTCGGTGGAATTCGCGGAGTGCCTCGCCTCCTGCGGCACGGCTCCGGTCTGCCTCGTGAACGATGATTTCCACGAAGGAGTCTCCGCCGAAAAGGCCCAAGGCCTGCTCGATTCCTACGAAGGCTCCAACTCTTCCCACTGATCACTCCAATGGTCACCTACAAAGCCGGCAAGCAGCCCGACTCCCGCGAGTACCGACTCATCTTCAAGAACGTCGACCGCGAGAGCTGGGATCCGTCCATCGATTGCTACCTGCGCGATGGCGGCTATGAAGATCTGAAGAAGGCGTTCGGCATGGAGCCGAAGGCGATCACCGAGGAAGTGAAGAAGTCCGGCCTCCGCGGTCGTGGCGGTGCGGGCTTCCCCACCGGCCTGAAGTGGACCTTCATCCCGCCAAATAACACCAAGCCGGTCTACCTGATCTGCAACTGCGACGAATCCGAGCCGGGCACCTTCAAGGACCGCTACATCGTCCATCAGGATCCCCACCAGCTCGTGGAGGGCATGGTGATCTCCTGCTTCGCCGTCGGCGCCAAGGTAGCCTACATCTATATCCGCGAGGAGTTCCCGGAAGCCGCCATCATCCTTGAAAAAGCGATCGCCGAGGCCCGTGAAAAGAACTTCGTGGGCAAGAACGTGCTCGGCTCCGGTTTCGATGTGGAGATCTACGTCCACCGCGGTGCCGCCGCCTACATCTGCGGTGAAGAGACCGGCCTGATCGAGTCATTGGAAGGCAAGCGCGCCTACCCGCGCATCAAGCCGCCTTATTTCCCCGCCGCGCTGGGCCTCTACATGTGCCCCACCATCGTGAACAACGTGGAATCTCTCTGCCACGTGAAGCACATCGTCCGCATGGGCGGTGACGAGTACGCGAAGCTGGGCGTGAAGAACAACACCGGCACCCGTATCCTCTGCGTCTCCGGCGATGTGAAGAAGCCCGGCTACTTCGAAGTCGAAGTGGGCAAGGTGACCATGCGCGAGCTGCTCTACGACATGTGCGGCGGCCCGAAGGATGGCCGCGAATTCAAGGCCGTGATCCCCGGCGGATCGTCCGCGAAGATCCTGCGCTGCGATGAGGAGTTCACCCTGAAGGGCAAGGGCCCGGAAGGCACCGATCTCAAGATGTCCTTCTGGGACATCCCGATGGATTTCGATTCCCTCGCCGCCTGCGGCTCGATGGCCGGCTCCGGCGGGGTCATCGTGATGGACAACACGCGCAAGATGTCGTGGGTCCTCAATAATCTGAATACCTTCTACGCCCACGAGTCCTGCGGCCAGTGCACACCCTGCCGCGAAGGCTCGATGTGGATGAAGAAAATCTCCGATCGCATTGTCGCTGGCGAAGCCTCGCCGAAGGACATCGCGACCTTGGAAAGCGTGGCCTACCAGATCGATGGCCGTACCATCTGCGCCTTCGGCGAAGCCTCGTCCTGGCCCGTGGAAGCGATCATTGCGAAGTTCCGCGAGGAGCTCATCGCCGACACCAAGGAAACCAACGAGGCAGTGCCGCACAACGCGGAGTCCGAAGCGCAGCGCCGCTACCTTCAGCACGCGTAAGGAAAAGGGCTGGCTCCTGCCATCCCCGCCCCCGTCCCCTGCCCCGCTTTTCGGGTAGGAAGCATCGCGTCTTCGTTCCCGGATCGGGGTACCCGCTTTGAGATTGCGCCGCATCTCAATCCGTGCAACCTAACACGGTGTATGAGTGAACAAGACCCGTACTCGAGTCCCGTGGCACCTGCTAGCCAGTTGCCAGCTATCTCAAAGGAATCCCTCAAGGAAACCCTCCTCTCCTTCAACGGGAGAATTCCCCGGCGCACCTACTGGATCTATGCGCTCGGCAGCGGCTTTCTCATCGGCATCGTCCTCGCCATCCTGAATGCGCTCATCGGGCCAAGCGTGGATCCCGCGACGGGAGCGATCAGTGGCGGCGGTCTCTTCGGGATCATTGCCTTCCTCCTCTACATTCCGCTGGTCTGGATCGGCTTGGCACTTGGCGTGAAGCGTTGGCACGACCGCGGAAAATCCGGTTGGTGGGTGCTTATCGCCCTGATCCCCTTCGTGGGAGCCATCTGGAGCTTCGTCGAATGCGGCTGCCTCCGCGGCACCGTCGGCCCGAACCAATATGGCCCGGATCCGACCTGAGCTTCGCCGGGAGATTCAGGAGATTTTTCCAAAAAGGGCCTGGCCAATCGCCGGGTCCTTTTTTTGTTTTCATCTGACCATCGCTTGCTGGACCTGCTTCTTGCGCAGCCCGGCAGCCTGCCTCAGTCTCGGAGGACGGGTGAAATGACCGAGACCGATCCTTATCAACCGCCCAAGGCCCAACCTCTTCTCCCACGGAAGCCCCCGCGGCGACTGGCGGTGGGAAAGGTATTATTCTCTTTCAAAGGGAGAATCCCCCGTTCGACCTACCTGATCTGGTCATTCCCCTCCAACGCGTTGATCGGGTATTTGTTAGAGAAGCTGGTCTCGCTGGAGCGGACGGTGCCGGTAGCTCCGCGGAACTCCGCCCTGCCCGCCGCACCGGTTCCTGACGAGATCCCGCTGGATCCTGCAATGATCACGGCGCTGTGGCTCCTCCTCGCCTACGTGCCGCTCCTGTGGATTCGCCTCGCCCTGCTTGCGAAGCGTTGGCACGACAAGGACCGCTCTGCGAACTGGCTGATCCTCGCCTTCATCCCCTTGATCGGAGACGTGATCAATTTCATCGAGTGCGGCTGCCAGCGCGGCACGCGGGGTCCCAATCAATACGGGCCGGACTCCTTGGGTGAAGATGAGAATGAGAAAAGCCTGCCAAAGGAGGGCGTTCCTGCAGGCAAGCCGATCACAAGACCACCGCTGAGACGACCCAAGCCCTGATCCCGATGAGACGTCTCATGCCCCATCCCGGCTCATTCTTTCGTGATGCTTGATAACTTGGGGTGAGTAACTCCCACTGCGCGCGGTGTGCATTCGAAAGGCTTCTGCCTATGGCAATTCATCGCTAATCGAACATCATAGCCAAAAGGTTCGTTTTCTGCTATAAGAAGGCCGCTGTTCTTCCCACCCCGTGCGGCGAGCCCCTGCAGGGGGGCCTAAGGGGGTTCGCCGCACAAATCTCTTTGGATTACAGCATTCCTTCAGCTTCTCGTGGCTCCTCGCTCCGCCGGGGAGCCATGAGAAGCGAATTTCCGCAATAGGCTGAACATGCGAGATGTTCCTCGCTACTGCGGATGATCCGTGGCGACGCTACAAAGGTCGTCAAAAGGCGCGATGTGGTTTCACACCTCCGGGACAGCTACATTGGCCGGTTGTCGCTCGATGATTGGGGGAGCAAAGCGATTCGCAAAAAGATGCCAGAAGTCCTCGAAGGAGTTCCCTCGCCTTAACAGGTGGACGTTGGTAAGGCGGACGCTAGACTCCTCCCCAAATGATCGCTCGGGCCCTTCTCGCGTGGCTTCTCGGCTGGCTCACCAGCTTCGTTGTGCTGGTATCGCCATACGTTTTGAAAGCCCTTCTAAAGGGAGCTCCACCATTAGGCACAAATTTTCTCTTTTTCGCCTGGTGGACATTCATCGTCCTTATGGTGGTTTTCTGCTTCCTGATCCTGCCGCTCTACCTCTGGTTGCCAGATGGGGTGCGGAGTCTGCCACCCATGGTGCGGGTCATGATCGGCTTGGGTGTCGCCTGTCTTGTTTGCGCCGTTTGGCCGGTGTTTCTCGAAATCCCATCGTTTCTTCCCGCTGCGCTCGCTACAGGTGGCCTCATAGGCTACATGGTTCCCTCTTCTCCCCATTCAGCGCCTCGATGAAGCCTCGCCCCCTCAAGCGCTCCCTGACCTTCTGGTCCGGCATTCTCGTGATGTTCTTCACGGTGTGGGCTTGGGTGGATTCGAACATGATGGAGTCACGCGTTTCGCGAGGGCGCTTCGCCGCCTTTCACAACTACGGCGTGATCCGTTTCCAGAAGACGAATCACCCCGGGCCCACCGCAGCCCAGAGAGGGCCTAATCCGGAATCCTGGCCCCTTTTCCTGCCCGTCATCTTTTGCCGCGGAGGCACGGCTCCGGAAGGCAATGTCGCCCATGTAGAGGAGGCATCGTTTGAGAAACAGCTCCGGAACTACATGAGTACCGAACCGCCCGACACATGGATTATGGTCATCCCCCACTGGCTCATCATCCTCGCCGTCGCGCTTCCGTGGTCAGGCATGCTCCTCTGGAGGGCGAAGCGATCGAGGCCGCTCTAAAGACTTGGCCGGAGCATCGGGTTGTTGTTTGGGGCGAGCCTCTTCGATCTTCTCCTCTGCTTTAAGCCCGAGCTTCGAGCGTAGCTTGATGGCGGAGGATTTTAGGATCGTTGCCATGGATGCCCATGGCTTCCTTGATCGTGAATTGAAGCACGTTCCAGCTCATACCAGCCGCGGAAATTTATCACCGGGATTGAGAAAATCGAAAGCGAGCCTAATGGCCACCTTGCCCTTCAGTGAAGAGCAGCCCCCCCAGGACTCGAACCTGGAAAGACGGAATCAGAATCCGTAGTGTTACCATTACACCAAGGGGCTCTTTGCCGTCGCGGATCGGACGCTAGGCCGATCTGCTCATTTTGGCAATCGTGGAAGATTGCCGACCCGTGCCGGAGCTTTCGAAGAGCAGCCCCCCCAGGACTCGAACCTGGAAAGACGGAATCAAAATCCGTAGTGTTACCATTACACCAAGGGGCTCTTCGGCGTCGGGGCGCGAACGCTAGGCCGACCTTTTTCGTTTGGCAATGCAGAATTTGAGCCCTTTTTCGGAATCTTCGATTCACCCCGCTAGAGCCTCGGATCGGAATGGATTGAAGGTATCGGATTGGGACGACAGGGCAGCCAGAAGTCGGATCTGCATCGCATTCCCCCATGCCCTTCTTCAGGCGCTTCGCAGCAGGCATGGGAAATTTCCCTGCCCAACCGTTAGGCTTCACGACGTGACATCCCGGGGATTTCTGAAATACTCCCCGCGTCCCGACCTTCAAACGATTCGAAGATGTTCCGGAAAACGCTTTTTCTTGCTCTTATCGCCGCCGCTGCCCCCGCCTCTGGAGAATCCGAGGCCCTTCGCGCACTCCCTGTCGATCCCTCGGAAATTACTCCCGAGAAGGCCGCTCCCGCTGCCCCTGTGGCTCCGGCAACCCCGGAAGCGGAAATCACTCCCCTGCCCGCGGGCACGGTGAAGCTGCCGCCGCGGAAGACGAATATTAAGACCGATGCCCCCGAGATCGCAAACCTCCCGACAGGTGAGGACGCGATCCGTCTGCAAATTTTCCTCGATCAATCCAATTTCGGCCCCGGCGTTATCGACGGCAAGCCGGGCCGCTTCACCGTGCTGGCGGTGGATGCATGGAATGAAGTGCATGGCCATGCACCGGGCGACCTTGGTCCGGTAATGGCAGCCGCTCGCAAGGCGGTACCGCACGCCTTCGCCACCGCCACCGTTCCGGTGAGCGCCGACAAGTGGGTGAACAGCGGCCTCTCGCACAACCGCGCTCTCCAAGCGCAGGCAAAGCGCATGAGCTACCGCAGCATCGCGGAGTTCATGTCGGAGCGCTTCCACACGGATGTGGAGTTCATCCTCGAGATCAATGGCTCCAAGAACACCTGGGGCGTGAAGGCCGGCGGCAAGCTGATCGTGCCGAACGTGAAGCCTTTCCTGATCGAGCAGATCACCGGCAAGCGCTACGAAGCGGATACCAGAATGTCGGAGCGCCACGCCGTGGTGGATACCAAAAAGAACCAGGTGCGCATTTTCGAAGGTGCTCCTGCGGCGATCGCAATTTCCGAGGAGGAATTGGTCTCCGACAAGCCGGTGCTGGTGAAGCCGAACTTGGCACTTGTCGCCTCTTTCCCGATCACTCCGGGCAAGCCTCAATTCATCCACTATGGTGTGTGGAAGCTGAACAACAGCGTGGAACTGCCGGTGTGGCGCTATGACCAATCCCTGCTGGATACCGGCAAGCGAAGCAACAACGCGCTGAACATCCCGCCCGGCCCGAACAGCCCGGTAGGCATCATCTGGAACGGCCTGAGCCGTCCGGGCATTGGCCTGCACGGGACCTCGGATCCGGAGACCATCGGCCGTGCCCGCAGTGCCGGTTGCATCCGTCTGGCGAATTGGGACGCGATCCGCATCCCCACGCTGATCCGTCCGGGTGCGACGGTGGAAGTCCGCTGATTCAGCGGGTGCCTGGGGACCCAGCTTTCAGGGCGGTCGTCTGCGACAAATGGCTGCCCGCGGGGTTAGGTCTGGCATGCACAAATCCAAAGCCCGTCTTCGCTTGGATGCGTGAGAGCTTCCGCATGATTTCCCGCCGCACGATTCTCGGTCTCCTCGCCCTGCCGCTACTGCTCGTGTCCTGTCGCGAGAAGGAACCTCCACGGGCGGTGAAGGTCTCGGAGGAGGGCTCCCTGCAGCTTACTTTGGCGAGTTTCAACATCCGCTATGAAGGACCGGTGGATCAGCCCTACCGCGCGTGGCCGAATCGCATCCAAGGCGTGGTCCGCACGATCCGTGGCATCGATCCGGATGTGCTGGGCGTACAAGAGTCGCTGCATGGGCAGTGCGCCGACTTGCGGGCCTCCCTGCCTGACTATGCATTCACCGGCGCGGGCCGCGAT
Organism: Luteolibacter luteus; assembly: GCF_012913485.1. GTDB lineage: Bacteria > Verrucomicrobiota > Verrucomicrobiia > Verrucomicrobiales > Akkermansiaceae > Haloferula > Haloferula lutea. The sequence continues at coordinate 350,235 of NZ_CP051774.1, forward strand.
GATGGAAAGGAAAGCGGCGAATATTCCGCGATCTTTTACCGGAAGGATCGCTTCGAGCCGGACGTGACCGACAGAGGCATGTTCTGGCTTTCCGATTCACCGGAGCAACCGGGATCCCGAACTTGGGGAAATGAGATCCCTCGGGTGGTCACATGGATCCGCCTGATCGATCGGGCAACGGCGAAGGCATTCTATGTTTTTAACACGCATTGGGATCATCGTAACCAACCATCCCGTGAGAAGGCGGCGGTGTTGATTTCAAAGCGGATCAATGCCCGTGCCCATGCGGATGAACCGGTGGTCCTGCTCGGGGATTTCAATGCGGCGGATAGCAATCCGGCCGTGGCCTACTTCACAGGAAAACAGGTAAGCCTTTCCGGAAACGCGGTGCCGCGGGTGCAGACTCCCCTGCTCGATGTTTTCCGCGCCTCGCCCCCGCCCGGCGGCAGCCAGCAAACGCTGCACCTATGGCGGCCCCTGCAATCTGGCTGGCCGCGGATCGATCACATCCTCGTGACAAATGGTGCGAAGGTGGAGGCAACCGGTATCCAGCGGGCAAAGACGATCGAGGAGCGGCCCTCCGATCACTTCCCGGTCTGGGCAAGGATTACCTGGCCCTAGTTTTGGGTGACACTCGTTTTCAAACCCGTTCTGCGGTTTTGCGGCTTTTTCTGTGTTTTTACCGAGAGTCCTTGCCTCTCGGGCAAGAAGCGGCTTGCCTGCGCGGTAATACGGCAACCCATGACAACGACGATTTTCCGCACACTCCTTCCGCTGGCTTTCACTGCGACCGTGATGGCTGATGATCCGTGGCTCGTTTTCGAAGGGACGAAAGGCCCGGGCAAGGGCAAGCATGTGGTCTTCATCAGCGGCGATGAGGAATACCGCACGGAGGAGAGCTTCCCGATGCTGGGGAAGATGCTGGCGGAGAAACATGGCTTCAAGTGCACGGTGCTTTTCTCGATCGATCCGAAGACGGGCGAAATCAATCCAAACGAGCAGACGAACATTCCCGGCGTGGAGGCGATCGACTCCGCCGACTTCCTGGTCTTCGGCCTGCGCTTCCGCGAGCTGCCGGACGACAAGATGAAGCACATCGTGGACTACGTGGAAGCAGGCAAGCCGCTGCTGGGCCTGCGTACATCGACGCATGCCTTCAATTACGAGGACAACAAGCAGAGCCCCTACGCTTCGTGGTCATTCGGTTCGGACGGCGGCTTCGGCAAGAAGGTGCTGGGCGAAACCTGGATCAATCACCACGGCGATCACGGCAAGGAGAGCACCCGCGGGGTAATCGAGGAGGCGAACAAGAATCATCCCCTGCTGCGCGGCGTGGAAGATGTCTGGGGTCCGACCGATGTCTATGGCGTGACCAAGCTGCCCGACGACGCCACGGTGCTGCTGCGTGGCCAAGTGCTCACGGGCATGAAGCCGACCGACGGTGCGGTGGAAGGAAAGAAGAACGATCCGATGATGCCGGTGGCCTGGGTGCGCGAGCGCAAGCTGGAGAACGGCAAGACACAGAAGGTGATCTGCAGCACGATGGGTTCCTCGACCGACTTCGTCTCGCCAGGCTTGGCGCGCTTCGTGACGAACTCTGTCTACTGGGGCACGGGTCTTGAAGTGCCGGCGAAGCTGGATACGGCTCCGGTGGGCAAGTATGCGCCGACGAATTTCGGCTTCAACGGCTTCAAGAAGGGCGTGAAAGTTTCCGACCTGAAGTAATTTTCGAACACAAAGGAGGGGCGCGTTTCGCGCCCCTTTTTTGTGCCCGTGGCGGCTTACTTCTTCTTGGCCTGGTTCATCGCTTGGCTGAACCAGTCGTTGTTTCCTCCGCCCCCTTGTTGCGGGCGTGAGTCGCGGCGTTCCGGACGCGGGCCGCGGTCACGATTGTCACCACCACCGGAAGGTGCGCGGCGCGGCTCCATGTCGGGCTTCGACTTCATGGAAAGCGAGATGCGGTTCCGCGGAAGGTCCACTTCCATCACGGTGACATTGACGCGCTGGCCGACCTTCACGACTTCGCTGGCATCGCGAACGAAGTGATCCGCGAGCTGGCTGACGTGGACGAGGCCATCCTGATGCACTCCCACATCGACGAAGGCACCGAAGGCGGCGACGTTCGTGACGATGCCGGGGAGCTTCATGCCGGCCTTGAGATCGGAAGGCTTCTCGACGCCCTCGGCGAAGGAGAAGACCTCGAATTGCTTGCGCGGGTCACGACCGGGCTTGGCGAGCTCGGCAAGAATGTCCTGCAGGGTCGGCAGGCCCACGTCGCCATCGACGTACTTTTTGAGATCGATCTTCTTGCGGGCCGCTTCATTGGTGAGCAGCTCGGCGACCTCGCAACCGGCATCCGCGGCCATGCGCTCGACCAGAGGATAACGTTCCGGATGCACCGAAGAAGAATCCAGCGGGTGCTTGCTATCGCGAATGCGAAGGAAGCCCGCGGCCTGCTCGAAGGCCTTGTCACCGAGGCGTGGCACCTTCTTCAGCTCATCGCGCGAGCTGAAGCCGCCATTTTCGGTGCGGAAGGCCACGATGTTTTCGGCCAAGCTCGAATTCAGACCGGAAACGTAGGCGAGCAGTTGCTTGGAAGCGGTGTTCAGCTCCACGCCGACGGCGTTCACCGCGGAAATCACGGTGTCATCGAGGCTGGTCTTCAGCGCGCGCTGATCGACGTCGTGCTGATACTGACCCACACCGATCGCCTTCGGGTCGATCTTCACGAGTTCCGCAAGCGGGTCCATCAGGCGGCGGCCGATGCTCACGGCACCGCGGACGGTCACGTCCTCATTCGGGAATTCCTCGCGTGCCACTTCCGAAGCGGAGTAGATCGAAGCGCCGGATTCATTCACCATGATCACCTGAATCGAGGAAGGTAGCTTCAGCTTCTTCACGAAAGCTTCGGTCTCGCGGCTGGCAGTACCGTTGCCGATGGCGACGGCTTCGATCTTGTACTTCGTGATCATGCCGGCGAGTTCGACAGCTGCCTCGTACATCTGGTTGTTCGAACCCGCGGTGGCATGCAGCACGGTGTGATGCAGCAGCGCACCTTGGGCATCCAAGACCACGGTCTTGCAGCCCGTGCGGAAGCCGGGGTCGATGGCGAGCGTCCGCTTGCGGCCCAGCGGCGAGGCCAGCAGGAGTTCGCGGAGGTTCTCGGCGAAGACCTTGATGGCCGTCTCGTCCGCGGACTTCTTTCCGGCGAGGCGCATCTCGGTTTCCATGGAAGGCATGAGCAGGCGCTTGCAACCGTCTTCCACGGCCTGACGCACTTGCTCGCCTGCTGTACCACGGCCGGTGACCCACTCGGGCTCGGCGAGGCGGACCACGCGCTCCAGAGGGACTTCGATACGCATGATGAGGAAGCTCTCCTTTTCACCGCGGCGGATCGCCAGCATGCGGTGGGACGGGATGCTCTTGAAGGGCTCGCTCCACTCGAAGTAATCTCGGTACTTCGCGGCTTCGGCGTCGGTGTCCTTGCCATACATCACCTTGGAAACGACGGTCGCTTCCTCCTCGTAAATCTTGCGGACGCGACCGCGCAGCGCGGTGTCATCGGTCACGCGCTCCGCGATGATATCGCGGGCGCCGGCGAGGGCCTCGTTTACATCGGCGACCTTCTTCTCGGCATCGGTCTCCGTCTCGGCATTGACGAACTTCGCGGCTTCCTCTGCAGGATCCCCGCCTTGGTTCGCGAGCAGCCACTCGGCGAGCGGTTCGAGACCCTTGTCCTTCGCCTTGGTCGCGCGGGTCTGGCGTTTCGGACGGAAAGGAGCAAAGATGTCCTCCAGCGAGGTCATGGTGCCGGCGGCATCGATCTTCTTCTTCAGCTCCGGCGAGAGCAGGTTGCGCTCTTCGAGGGACTTGATGATCGAAACGCGGCGGCTATCGAGTTCGGCGAGCTGAACCATGCGATCGCGCACGGCTTGGATCTGCACTTCATCGAGCGAGCCGGTGGCTTCCTTACGGTAGCGGGAAATGAAGGGAACGGTGGCACCTTCAGCGAGAAGCTTCGCGGTCGACGCTACTGACGTTACGGAGATGCCAGTCTCCTTGGCGATGGTGGCGATGTGCTGGGCGGCTGCTTCGGTCGGAACGTCACTCATGGTCGGTTTCCGAATTTACGGCCTTCTGAAGCGCCGTGGCAAGCGGGGGAAAATTGCAAGAGGAACCGTCGGAAATTGAGCTGATTGTGAATAACTTTTGGGGGCTTGTTTGCTTGACGAGGGTTTCGGAAGGCTCGGCCGCCCCAAGGGGCTGCAAGCCTGTTATGCCTGTTAAAAAGAAGAAAATTAACAGGTGGTCGTTCGCGGATTCCGGCTATGAACGGGTATTGGGAAGCTCGTCGGGGAGACGATGGAGAGGAGCTGAGAGGGTTCGTCATTTGGTGGATTCTAGGACGAAACGGAAGGTGGTCCTACTGCCAAGGGACGAGAAAATCGGGAAATGCTATCGGGAGGCTAGCGAGTACCAAACCACGAAAGCCCCGGCTGCCTCATCGCACATTTCCATGGGGCTGAAGGCACCCCGTTGAGGTTCTATTTTCTTCCGTCTTTACGCGAGGGAGAAGCTTCTGCGTCGCTTCAACCTCGGGCTCCATGCGCGAACGGCGTTACCGTTCTTGGAGGGGGTCAGACAAACGGCTTTGGAAGTCCGGGAATTGTACCTTGATGACACACCGCCCCAGCGGTCGGCCGGGGGCGCCCGACCCTACCCTCTTCCGGTGTCCGAAGGATGCGGCTTATTGCCGCTCATCTCTCAGCTCAGGTCCTCGTTGAAGAAGACCTTGATGTATTTCATGCCTTTTTCCTCGTCGAAGCCGCGCTCGAGGACGGGCTCGGGCTGTTCGGTGAAGGAGGGCTTCACGTGGATCTCCACGCCGGTATCAAGCTTCACGACGGTGCCGATGCGCTTCTTGGCCTTGTTCACGTCCTTCTTCGAGATTGCGAAGGAATCTTCAAAGCGTTGGCCCTGCTCCTCCTCGACCTTGGCCTTGTGGGCTTGGAACTTCTGCTTGGCCTCGGGCGTGCGGAGGACCTGCTCTTCGAATTCCTGGAGGCTGAAGTGTTCCTTTTCCTCGAAGTAAGCAATGGCGTCCTTCGCGGCACTGGTGGTTTCCCACGGCGGAGTGTCATCGACGGCCACTGCGGTGCCACCATCGCTTTCCTCCTGCTGCTGCTTCTTGGTTTCCTTCTTCGCCTTTTCCTCCTGCTTCACGAAGGCCACGGCCATGTCGGCATAGCCCTTGGTGAGGAAGGGACTGTCGGTCACGGCGACCACGGCGAGGAAATCACGCACCCAGAAACGGGAATCGGAGCCTGACCGGTCGAAGGTTAGGACGTGGAAGCCCTTGTTCTTGTTGAAATTCAGGATCAGGCAGCCCTTGTCGATCTTCTCCGGATTGATGCCGTGCTCGGTCTGGAGCTGGAGGTCGCCATCTTTCGTGGAAATGCTGAGGAAAGGCACCACGCTCTCGGACTTCAGGATGCAGAGGCCCTGGGTGAGCTCGCCATTCACCTCGATGTCTTCAACGAAAGAGATGCAGAGATCACCCGACTTGATGTTCGGGTGGTTCGACTTCGAATAGAGGCGCTTCGCGATATCGCAACCTTTCTCCAGCAGGCCATCGGCGGACTCGAAGATCGCCTTCGCGCAGGCGTTCATCTCGTGCTGGTCCAGCGAGGAATGGTGGTTGAAGCGATAGCCCGCGAGGTTCTTGAAGGGCTTCAGGAAGATGCCGGTGAGCATCGCGCGGTCGTCCTCGCTCACTTCGAAAACCTCCTTGGAAGTCTGGAGCGGTTCCTCGCGTTGGGGATTGCCAATCTTGGCGAGAACGAGGCGAGTGGCGGCGGCGGAAGTGAAGCGGATCTTTACGGACATGCGGACGGGGCGCGGACGCTAGGAAGGCGCGGGCCGCGACGCAAGACTGGTTGATTGAATCCCCGCAGGTGCTAGGATTTCCCGGCCAGCCGCTCCCCTTCACGCCTTAACGATGCCGAAACCCACCCCACCCTGCCCGCTTCCGGGAGAGGGCGAAAAGTCTGTCGAGAAGGTCCTCAGGATCAACCATCGGTGGATCGTCCACGGGCGGCTGAAGGAAAATGCCGCCGCTTATCTCGCGGAATTGCGGGAGAAGGATCCGGAACGACTGCTGCGGGCCAGCGAGCTGGCGCTGCATCTGGTGCACTACAAGAAGTCCGAGATGGTGCGGGATCCGAAGCCGCTTTTCTACGCAGGGCTCTTTGCAGAAGCGACGCGCGAAGAGATCGACCGGTTTTTGGACGGGCATCCCATGACACGGGCGATCACCCTCTTGCTGCACGGGGATGATTCGGGGCTAGCGAGGCTTTCGGAAAGTGCGGGGAAGCTGGCCCTCGAAATCGAGGAAGAGATTCGGGAGATGGAGTGAGAGCAGCGGTCTGATACGCGTGGGATGGGCAGAGGCGATCAGAGGGTATCACCCCACCGGGACCGCTGAAATCAGCCTGCCCGCGTTATGGCGCTTCGAAAAGCGCCACTCCGGGCCGAACCGTCCAAGCGAGCCGGGTGGCTCGCGGTCCCAGGCACGCCTCGGTTCTTCGTGTCGTTCCCAGGAGGATCGACCTTACTTGATGCCGACGACCATGGAGTCGGGACCAACCAGGTGTTCCACGCGGCAGTCGCGGAAGCCTGCTTCTTGCATCCAGCCAATGCAGTCGGCGCCGGTGTAGTCGAAGCCGCCGGGGGTCTCGATGAGCATGTTCAAGCTCATCATGAGGCCGAAGGCGTTCTGCGAGCGGTCGTCGTCGATGATGGCGTCGTAGGCGATGACCATGCCGCCCTCGGGCAGGGCCTTATAGGCCTTTTCGAGAAGCATCTTTTTCGTCGGCAAGTCCCAGTCATGGAGGATGTGACCCATGAGGATGACGTCGACTTGTGGGAGAGCTTCGTCCTTGAAGAAATCGCCATCCTGGAAGCTGACGCGATCCGCGAGGCGGAGTTCCTTCACATAGGATTCGAAGACCGGACGGACCACCGCGAGGTCGTATCCGATGCCCTTGAGATGAGGATTTGCCAAGGCGATCTGTGAGACGAGGTCACCCTGCGCGGTGCCCACGTCGGCGCAGGTCTTGAACTTATCCCATGGCAGTCGTCTCGCGATCTCCATGTTCGCGCCGCGGCTGATGCCGGTCATGGCGCGGAGGAAGACGCTGAGGCGATCCGGATCGGCATAAATGGTGGCAAAGGGTTCTTCCCCGCTCTTCACTTCGTTCTGCGGCTCGCCGGTTTGCAGTGCCGGGATGAGATGATCCCAGAAGCCATAGAGGCGGCGGCTCGCCATCTCCAGCACACCGCCAAGGTAGGACGGCTTCGCCTGATCGAGGAAGAAATCGGTTTCCGGCGTATTGTGATAGAGGCCATCGACACGGCTCAGGAAGCCGAGAGCCACGAGGGTATCGAAGAAATCGCGCGCGCCACGGCCATGGAAGCCGAAGTTCTGCTGCAGCGCCGGGAGTCCGGCAGGTTGCTTGGCGAGGAAGCTGAAGACTCCGAGTTCGACGGCGGAGAGGAGCGTACGCGCAGGCCAAAAACCGGTGCCGACCTGGAGAATGCGTTCGGGGGAGAGTTGTTCCATTGCGTCCCGATCTAAGGCTATTTCCGCGGCCTTTCACAATCCCACTTTCGGCTACTTGGAGGTGGCTTTTTCCAAGGGGCCACAGAGACTGGCAGGCATGTCCCGAATCGCTTTCCTCCTGGTGCTAGCCTGCGTCGCCGGAATGGCTGGCTGGGTGTGGTATCGCGCGGAACCGCTGCCTCCGATGACCATGGAAGCACCCGCCGCGGCGGCCGAGGCCGCTAGCCCGCCGGAGCCCGTGAAATACACGACCGGGCCGGCATCGATCGATGGCACCGGGAAGTTTTTCCACGGCCGGGAGATTGCTCAGGTCATGGGACACCAGGCGCTGGGCTGGCTGGAGCGGGACAACCGCGAGGAGGAAGAAGCTCCGAGCCGGGCGATCGCGGCCCTGGGACTGCCGCCCGCCGCGGTGATCGCGGACATCGGCGCGGGATCCGGCTACTATAGCTTTCGTATTTCGCCAAAGGTGCCGCTGGGCAAGGTGGTGGCGGTGGACATCCAGCCGGAGATGCTGGATTTCCTGAGGAAAAAATCGAAAGAGCTTTCGATCACGAATGTGGAATCCCACCTCGGGCAGATCGATGATCTGAAGCTGCCGCCCGCGTCACTGGATGCAGCCCTGATGGTGGATGCCTACCATGAGTTCTCCCATCCCGCGGAGATGCTGGCCTCACTGTATCGGGCGCTGAAGCCGGGCGGCCAGGTGTTCCTGCTGGAGTTCTGCGGGGAGGATCCGAATGTGCCGATCAAGCCGCTGCACAAGATGACGGAGGCACAGGCGAGGCTGGAGTTTGAGGGTGCGGGGTTTCGCTTCAGGGAAAATCGGAAGCCACTGCCATGGCAGCACTTTCTGGTGTTTGAGAGGCCGTAGGGGAAGGAAGCATCAATCATCAATCTTCCAACCATCAAACGAAGTGCCTTTCGTTGGGTGATGGAGAGAGGAGGGAGATGGCCATACTCGCATGGGAGTATCGTCGCGCGGCGTGGATCGGGGCAAGATCCCTCCCCGCTTCCTGCACTTGGATCTGCACTAGATATCAAACCATTCCCTGCTTGATTGGACGTATTTTCCCTCCTTCATCGTGACCTTAACGCGCCAGCCTCCTACTGCCTCCCCTTTCCTCTCCTTTTTGATCACGAGCTCGATTGAATCTTCCAGATCGTAAAACCTGATTGAAGTAACCTTGAACTGGTCAGCCTCCGGAGTTGCCGCGGCAAGCTTCTTGGCAAGGGCCTTCAGATCCGAGACAGACCAATTCTCTTTCAGCTGGATGGAATCCATTGCCTTGGCCTCGGCATCTTCACCTTTCGCGAATGGAGAAAGAAGGATACCAAAGCCGACCAAGAGCGCCTTTTGACCACGGTTCATGTCAAAGAATTGGCAGTTTTCTAGGTTTGATGCGCCCAAGCTGTCCATCTTCGTTTTCCTTCCATTTTGCTAGCGCCAGGAGCCGTCTCCCCCAGCGCGTCGAAAGGTGGATTAATGATCTCCCGATGCGGCTTTCTGCCGCTGGTTTCCGACGCTCATAGAGCGCCGCTACATTCTATGTGGACCGCTCCGAAGGAGCACGGGGAGCAAGTCCTGGCTTATTTCAGCACCAGCTCCATCTGCCTGCGGTGGACGCCGTGGTGCTCGGTCATGAGGCAGAGCCACTGCGATGCATTCATGCGGCCGAACCACGGATGGAGGTGCCTGAGTTCGGGATCGAGGGGGCCGAGGGAACGGATGATGTCGGAACATGAGGCCACGGTATCCCGGAAGCTGGCGATCTCCTGAGGTCCGGCATCGAGCTTGGGCTTCACGTCCGCGGTGCTGACCTTCCGATCGGGAAGTTTTCCGTGGGACATCCCTCGGAGGAGCATGGTCATTCCGCGGTTCACGATCGTGACGTGCTGGAGGATCATGTAGGGCGACCAAAAGCGGCTGCTGTCTTCCATGCCGCGCTGCCGCGGAATAAGGACGCGCTTTCTCCCCTGCTCCTCCGGGAGCGGCCCGGCCATGGCGAGCATGTGCTCGGCTTCCGCCTGGAACTTCGCCAGGATCTGCTGACGACTTAGCCGCCGGGCCATCAGCCGGAAGCCCAGGCCCATCAGCTTGCCTTCGAGCCATGGGATGCCGGCACCGGGTGTTTCGAGACGGGACTGGATGTCTTCCTGCTCCCCTGCTCCGGGGGCGGTCGGGATTTCCTGATTCATGGGGACTTGGTGGATTTACTTGCAAACCGCAAGCGATTAAAAGCCTCTTGCTTCACTTGTGAAATGCAAGCTATTTTCCCCGGTGTGTCCGGAACCACTCCAGAACGCCGCTCAGACTGCCCGATCTCCTGCGCCCTCGACCTGCTGGGCGATCGCTGGACGATGCTGGTGGTGCGGGACCTTTTCCTGGGCCGCCGCTACTTCGAGGAATTCCTGGCGTCTCCGGAAGGGATCGCGACGAACATCCTCTCCGACCGGCTGAAAATGCTAATGAGCCACGGGCTGGTGGAAAAACAGCCGGACGAAGCGGATCGCCGCCGTTTCATCTACAAGCTGACCACGCGGGGGAAATCCCTGTGGAAAGTACTGCGGCCACTGACCCGCTGGAGCCTTGAGAATATTCCGGGAACCCGCATCCTGCCGGAAGCTCGGATAAGCTGAATCTCATGCCTCCCTGTCCTCCCCACCCTGCCCGCTTCTTTCACCTCGCCATCTTCGCTGCCGGACTCACCGGGCTCGCCCTGCAGTTCCAGGTGAGCCACGGCATCATGCTTTCGCGCGGCCTTGGGATCGGCGCGACACTGATCAAGCTGACTAGCTTCTTCACCATCCTGACGAATCTGATACTCACGGTGGCACACGGCATTTGCTTGCTCGCGCCGCAAAGCACCGCGGGGCGTCTCTTCCTGCGACCTTCCGTGCAGGGCGGCCTGCTGCTCTACATCGCGATCGTCGGGACGGTTTACTCCGTGCTGCTGGCGCCCCTATGGAAGCCCGAGGGCCTCCAATGGTGGGCGGATCACCTGCTGCACCACGCGACCCCTCTGCTGCAACTTGCCTTCTGGATCTTCGCGGTGCCAAGGGAGCGCTTGCCGTGGAAGCTCGCGTTCTCATGGCTCGCCTACCCGGCGCTTTACATGGCTTGGGTTCTAATCCGAGGCAGCCGGGTAGCGGAGTACCCTTATCCTTTTATCAATCTCACAAAACTCGGGCTCGAACGCACGCTCTTGAACTCCGCCGGGATGGCAATCGCCTTCGTGGCCGCCGGACTCGCGATCATCGCGAGCAGCCGTGCGATCACTGGACGTTCACGCGATAGAAGACCTTGTCCGACGGGGCATTGAAATCCCGGAAGATCCGGATATTCGTGAAAGTCTCCGCATCCCACTCCAACTGCATGCTGCCAATCGGCTGCCAAGTGCTGAGATCCGCCGAGCGCTCCACCTGATAGTCCATGAACTGCAGATGCGGATAGCGCAGGATGGAGATGCCTGCCACCCTCCGGATGGTGAGTCCGGGAGGCAAGGGCTTGGTCACCACCTGAAAGCTGACCGGAACATCAAAGGCGACCTCATCCGGATCCGTGCTGGTCAGGCGCAGCGTGCCGCTCTTCAGGCCGAGGGTCGGGAAATTCGTGCGTAGCATCACCTGAGCGGTCTGCCCCGGCTCGATGAACAGATTCGTGGAGGGAAAGTTACCGACGGGATCGACGCTCAGACCTTGGCTGGCATCGTTCTGCAGGGAGGCATCAAGGATCTGGAGCTGGCTCGCTCCGTCATTGTAGATGGTCAGCGGCCAAGCGCCCTGCTCATTCGGATAGACCTCACCAAAAGACAAAGGTGCACCGCTCTGGATCTCCCGAAGTTCTTTCTCCGGACCGGTGAAGACCGAAATCTCCGGCCCGCTGCTGGAGTTCCCCAAGTTGTAGATCTCGACCGAGCCAAGAGGGCCATAGATCGGCAGACCGACGATCAGCTGCGTATCAGTCATCCCGAGCTGGGGATAACGGGTGTCACCCGAGAAATCGGTGATCAGGGAAGCGCGGCGGAACCAAGTCCTGCCGACACGCTCGTAGATCGCCACCTGGCCGCCGTTGACCTTGCCGATCATGTTACCGATAGCCACGCGCGATCCGCCATTGGCCATGGCGACGGAGCTACCCATGTAGACATGGAATCCGACCGGCGGCGGGCCGATGATCTTCGTTTCCTGGCTCCAGACGCCGCCGGTCCGCGAGAAGATGTAGGCAGCACCATTCACCAGCGAGGTTCGCTTCAGCTCGGGCGCACCCGCGATGACGCGGTCGCCGTCGATGGCGACCACCTGACCCAGCTGGTCGCTTCCTGCAGCGTCTTCGGCGAAGAGCTCGGCCTCCTTGTTCCAAAAATTGAGGGAGCCCTGATAGACGAAAACGGAGCCGCAGTACTGCTTCGCCCCTTGGGAACGGCCCGGCGATCCCACCACGATGCGATTCCCATCAATATCGATCGACCAGCCGAAGGAATCCCCTGCCACGCCATCCGGGGGGTAGACCATGTTGAAGGAGCTCCATTGGCCGAAGGATCTGGTGGAAACCATGAAGGCTCCGGTGCCTACGCCCTCGATATTCAGCTTACCCGGCAGACCGAGGACCAGGGTGGAGTCTTCGAGGGCAAGGGAGTTGGCCCAGCTAACACTATCACCGGACCTGAGCTTGGTATCGAACATCCAGGTAATGCCGGTGTAGCGGAACATCTGGACACTGCCGCCGACCTCCGGGTCGATGTCGTTTCGCGCCAGGACCGCGAGCGTGTCTCCTGCAAGTGCGGCGCGGTGGCCGAAAGATTCATGCGCACGGGGATCAAGCGACTCGATGGTTTTTTCCAAGACCCAATCCGGGCCGGAGCGGAGGAAAAGATAGACGAGGCCGGCATTCGTTCCCGACGCGGTGGTCTCCTGACTGGCGGCGACCATCGCACGGTCACCATCGATATCGATCTGGATACCGCCGAAGTAGCCATCAGAATCAGCCTCGGAGCCGGGGATGGATTCATCGAGACTCACGACCAAGGGATCAATGGTCACGGGATAAACTGCCCCGCGGTCCTGGATGACCCATTCAAAGCCGCTCTCGGCGACGGCGAGCTCGCCTTGCAATGCGCGGCCGGTAGCATCCCATGCCTTGAGATCGCGGTAGCCGTAAAGGGGTTTGCCGGTCTTGTCGCTAAAGACGAGATCACCAGGGTCGACCTCATCGGCCCGGGCTGATAGATTGCCGCTATCGAAGAGGATGCGAAGTTCATCGCTGCCGCCTTGCGGTCGCGCGGTGATGGTCATGCCATGCTCAAAGCCGGTATCCGAGTTTTGATACCACTCCGTGCTGCCATCGGCGCGCTGGTATTCGATCCGGGTCCCATGGGTGGCAATGTGCGCCGTTTCGCAATCGCGACGGCTGATGGCCAGGGCTTCGCCGCCGGAGGAATTGCGAATGGAAACGCCATCGGCGCGGAAGCGTGCGGCGAGCTGCTGGCCAGGATTGGTGGCGAAGTAGAGCGCGCCTTCATTGTCCGGGTGGAGGCTCTCGGCGGAAGTGATCGCGCGGATGCCCAGACGTGTGGCGGTGAGGACTTTCTCCAAGGAAGGATCCGCGATGACACCGTTGCCCTGCGGGGCGATGGACTCGCTGGATGAAGAAAGCGGTGTGGCTTTCAGGACGGGCTCCGCTTGTGACGGCGGAGTGGCCGTCTGAGGGGAGTTGGAATCAGGAAGGAAGAGGCTGGCAAGGCCGCAAAGGAGTGCTGCCGAGAGGAGGACGCGGGTGTTCATGGGAGTGGCGAACAGGTGCCCATCAAAGCGTGAAAGGCAGGTGCGGGGCAAATCTCTTCGGCGGGGCTACACCTTTGGTGGCAAGGTGTGGGCCCGGTTAGTTGTATGACATATTTTCACGATCTCCTTGCCGCGCTCCGGCTTCCTGCCATCGTCGTGCTCACGCCATGGCCTACCTCGACGACGAAACCTTCCTGCTGAATTCGCCGACCGCCCGCCGCCTTTTCCACGAAGTGGCGAAGGACCAGCCAATCTACGACTATCACTGCCATCTCTCGCCGTCCGAGATCGCCGCCAATCACCGCTGGGGGAACCTCGCGGACATCTGGCTGGGAGGAGACCACTACAAGTGGCGGCTGCTGCGCGCGAACGGGATCGATGAGGAATACATCACCGGTGCCGCTTCGCCTCGGGAGAAATTTCAGGCATGGGCGGAGACGGTGCCCTACACCTTGCGCAATCCGATCCATCACTGGACGCACCTTGAGCTGCGCCGCTACTTCGGCATCGATGCGCTCTTGAGCCCGGACACGGCGGATGATATCTGGGACCAAGCGAATGCTCGCCTGGCCGAGGCGGATTTTTGCGTCCATGGCATCCTCGACAAATTCAAGGTGAAGATGGTCGGCACCACGGATGATCCGGCGGATCCGCTGCATCATCATGAGGCGATCGCGAAGACGCCGCTGGCGACGAAGGTATATCCGACATTCCGCCCGGACAAGGCCTTCCAAGTCGATCAGCCGAAGGCCTTCAATGCGTGGATCGAGAAGCTGGAGGAAGTCACGGATACCAGCATCCATCACGTCTCCGATCTCTTGCAGGCGCTGCAGAAGCGTCACGATGATTTCCATGCGGCGGGATGCCGCCTCTCCGATCACGGGCTGGACCGTTGCCCTGCCCTGCCCTGCGATGATGCGGATGCCTCGATCATCTTCGACAAGGCGCGCCGCGGACTACCGGTGACGGCTGAGGAGAAGGAGAAGTTCTGCTTTTTCCTGATGGTATTCTTTGGCCAGCAGGATGCGGCGAAGGGCTGGACGAAGCAGCTTCACCTCGGGCCCTTCCGGAATGTGAATCCGCGGATGTTTGCTTTGCTCGGTCCGGATGCGGGCTTTGATACGATCGGCGATGAGCGGCAGGGAGCGGCGCTGGTGGCTTATCTCGGCACGCTGGCCGCGCAAGGGGCGCTGCCGCAGGTGATTCTCTATAACATCAATCCGCGCGACAATTATCTCTTCGCGGCGATGACGGGAGCTTTTCAGGATGGTTCGGTGCCCGGGAAGGTCCAGTTCGGCTCGGGCTGGTGGTTTGCGGATCAGAAGGACGGGATGGAGCTGCAATTGAATGCGCTTTCGGCGACGGGCTTGCTTTCGCGATTCGTGGGGATGCTTACGGATTCACGCTCGTTCCTGTCTTTCCCGCGGCATGAGTATTTCCGCCGGATCCTCTGCAACCTGATCGGCACGGAAGCGGATCGCGGCGAGCTGCCAGATGACTTCGAGGCGCTGTCGAAGTTGGTCGGTGACGTTTGCAGCGGGAATGCGTCGCGGTATTTCGGGTTTTAAGAAACGGAGCAGACCGGACTTTTTTTGGAAGACAGCAGAAATGATGGTATCGTGGCGGATGCATCCGTTCCGAACTATCCTTTGTTGCTGTGTTCTTTCCGCGGCCCCGGCCTTCGCTGCCGAGGGCGACAAGGTCGTGCGATTCCCTTCTCCAAAGGGGGATCTGGTGCTGCTCGTGGTGCAGCGTTCCGCGGGAGCTGATACCGTGAAGCTCGAGGGAGTCTCCGGAAAGGAGTTCCTGACCTTTGCCGTGGACGACGAGCTGAAGGAGGGCGAGGTGAAGGATGGGACCGTGCAGTGGAGCCCGAATAGCGATGGCGTGGCCTTCGCGGCCGGGAACAAGAGCATTCTCCAGACATTTGCCTTCGTCCGGACCAAGGAAGAATGGAAGCCGCTGAAACTGCCGGAGCCCGGCGGTGAAGGAAAGGTGTGGGCGAATCACCACGTGCAGCCGGCGAAGTGGCAGGGCAAGCAGCTCGTGCTCACGATCACCGGGCCGCATGATGGCAAGGCAGGCACGGAAACGTATGCCGGCACCATGACGGTGGCGGTCGATCCGGAGTCTGGCGTCGCGAAGAAGGTCGAGGAGAACATCGCCGTCGAGAAGAACACGGAAAGCCGTTGAATGTCCGGCCATAGGCATGGCGTAGTGGTGGGGATGATGAAATCCGCACTCCTCCTTTCCGCGCTTTCGCCGCTGGCCTTCGCCGCGCCCCTGCCCATCGCCATCGGCACGAATACGGGCGGCAGCGGGAAGAGCGAAGGGATCTATCTTTCCACCTTCGATCCCGAGGGCGGTGTCTTCGGCGAGGTGAAGCTCGGAGCGAAGTATAGCAGCCCCGGCTTCCTCGCGCTGCATTCCTCGAAGCCGCTGCTGTATGCCGTGGGCCGCTCCGAGGCGAATCCGAAGGGAAGCGTGGCGGTCTTCAAGCTGGGCGATCCGCTGGAATTCATCGCGGAGGCATCGTCAGGCGGGAACAATCCTTGCCACCTCGCAATCAATGACAGTGGCACCGTGCTCGCGGTGGCGAATTACAGCGACGGCACGACTTCGACGCTTTCGCTCGACAGCGATGGGGTTCCGAAAACCGCTTTTTCGAAGCGCATCGACGGCAAGGGCCCGAATGCAGGGCGCCAGGAGGGACCGCATGCACACGGGGTTTATTTCCGTGGCAAGGTGCTGCACGTGCCGGATCTCGGTCTGGACAAGGTGCTGACTTGGACGCTCGATCCGAAGACCGCGAAGCCGGAGAAGGAAGAGCCTTCCTCGTGGTCCTCCGCACCGGGTGCCGGTCCGCGCCACATGGACTTCGCTCCCGATGGACGGCATGCCTATGTGGTCAATGAGCTGGA
This sequence comes from Luteolibacter luteus, assembly GCF_012913485.1. Lineage (GTDB taxonomy): Bacteria > Verrucomicrobiota > Verrucomicrobiia > Verrucomicrobiales > Akkermansiaceae > Haloferula > Haloferula lutea. Next base: position 366,561 of record NZ_CP051774.1, read on the forward strand.
CAATACCGTGACCGCTCTGGACTACGATGCGAAGACGGGCAGCTTCACCACGCTGCAAAGCATCTCCACGCTGCCCGAAGGTGTGAGCGGCGGCACGACTGCGGAAATCGCGGTGCATCCGAACGGAAAGTTCGTATACGCCTCGAACCGCGGGAACGACAGCATCGCGGTCTTCGCGCGTGATAGTGAGTCCGGCAAGCTGAGCCTCGTCCACATCGCCCCCTGCGGCGGCAAGATCCCTCGTCACTTCGCGATCAGCCCGGATGGCAAGTGGCTGCTCTGCGCACACCAGGACTCGAACACAATGGCCGCGCTGCCGCTGGACCCATCCACTGGCAAGCTCGGCGAGCCAAAGGCGCCGGTGGCTTGTCCGAATCCGATCTGCATTCTCTTCCTGCCCACGAAGTAAAACGGCATCTCGATACGAATGCCCCGGCCACCTTCGATGGCCGGGGCATTGTCTTTTTCTCCCCTAATGAAAAACCGAGGGTCAGGCGCGACGACGGCGGCGCAGCAGCAGAGCTGTGACGCCCGCTCCGCTCAGCAGAATCGAGGATGGCTCGGGAACGGCGCTGGTGGAGATACCGCCGCCGGTATTGTCGTAAGAGAAGCCATGGAGCGAGAGGGAGCCGCTTGGATCGTAGCTGACATCGGCATAGCCGTAGTTGAAGCCGCCCGAGCCATTGGCCACGCGGAAGCCGACGAAGCCACGTCCACCTTCCGCCCAGTTGCCGAGTTCACCACTCGCCATGTAGGGGCCGTAGCCGTACTCCGCATCGGGATCAACGAGCTCACCCGCCGCCATCTTTGCGGTGTAGACCCCATCCATCATCACGCCTTGGCCAATGCTCATGGTCCAGAGAAAGGGCTCGCTGTCTTCAGAGTTCTGGAAGGCCATGATGAACTGGGCCCAGCCGTCGACACCGTAGGAAGCCGTGCCTTCCTCCACATTGAGCGAGATATAGGTGTTCACTTGGGTCACCGTGAAGGGCGTGTCCGAAAAGTCGGCAGTGATGACCGCGGCTTCTGACGAAGCAGCAGCAGCGGCAGCCAGTCCGAGGGCAGCAAGGATGGCTTTGAATTTATAAGGATGTGTAAGGGTCATGCGTTTGTGGGTGTGCTTGGCTTCCCGGGAGGCCCGCGAAGCCGGGGCGATCCCACACCATGCGCCCCTACGCCGCGCAAGAGCTCGATAGGACCGGTGAGATCGCGTTCTAACAGCTTATTGCTCCTCCAACTTCCGAAGCCTGTGATTGCTACCCCGCCTCCGCGTTTTCCGGCTACGCATTCGCGTGACGCAGTATCGCGGATGAAAGGGGATGTGACCATTCGCTCTCACGATTTCGCTTCACGGGCCAACCCGTCTTCCACAAAATCCATCCTATCATGATGAAGCATCGCGTCTCCAGCCACGCTCTTGCAGTGCTGCTCGCCACGGTGTCCGGCACCCATGCGGCGGAGCCCGGAAGGCACTCCCCTTACGTGATTGGTCCCTTGGTCAGAAATCTCGCTGAGAAGACCATCGTCATCCCGGTCCACTACTACTGGAAGAAGGGCGATGCGAATACGGAGACGAGCTTCAAGGTCACCATCGAGTTCAGAGGGAAAAGCCATGAGATCCGCAGCTCCGATATCTTCATCACCGCCAGCCAGAGCGGCTGGCAATCGGTGGTCTCGGAATTCACCATCCGCGGTTGGCGCCCGACGCTAGGTGAAGACATCGTGATCCCGGCGCTGGCCACAACGGGCGAATTGAAGGTAAGCGTTGAAGGCACTGCCGACGGTGTGACGCAGAAGGCTGCCGGCACCTTTCCGGTAAGCGATCTGGAGCCGGCGAAGGCGCGCTAGGAAGAGTTCCAAGATCCCGTCGCAAAATGTTTCTAAATTTCCTCTTGCGCGGGCCGAAATGAAATGCATCCTTCCGGCCCGCCCGCGAGGGAGGAAACACAAAACGCCTCGTTAGCTCAGTTGGTAGAGCAGAAGACTCTTAATCTTTTGGTCCTTGGTTCGAGTCCAAGACGGGGTACCAGCTTTCTTGAAGAACCCGCCGATCCGGCGGGTTTTTCATTTCCAGTCGCCTGCTCCAGTGAAGGTTGAGCGGACACCATGAAAACCCGGGTCAATCGCGAGTTCGAAAACGACGCGACGCCCGGCAGGCTCCTGATGGAACGCTACCGGGCAGACTTGGACGGAAACAACGTCGATCCCAACGGCAGCTTGGCCTTGGTCCACTATCGCGGCACACGGGGAGAACTCGACCTCGGCCAGGAGTATTCCCGCAGCGCCGATCCGAAAGGCCGGATCACCCGAGCCCTCACCCTCGCCCAACTCGGGTGGTCAGACCGGACTTGCTTGGACGAGAGCGTGGAACGCCTGATCGAATTGTTACGAGCCGCCTGATTGCAGCGCTCGAGGCATGCTGCCTTGCAATTGCGAGCTGGGGCAAAGATACAGCTCAACAGCTCGGGCTTGTTCCTATACCGCGCTTTGATGATCCCCCACCAAGCACGGGTGTGATCATGGATCGCGACGCGCTCCGCTGTCGTTCCGAGGTGCCAACAGCTCCGAGCTTTGACCCCTCCGCAGCCGCCTAGCTCGCCAAAGGAGGGTCGCCGACCAGCAAGCTGCGGAGATCAGCCATGGCACCCAAAGCGGGATCAGGAGCCACCTCCGGGGAACATGGATCGGCTTTCCGAAAATTCCGGCGATATATGCGATGTCGGAAAATCGCTCCTGATAGATCCCCCACGTCCGGGGCGGAGACGGAAGCAGAGGACCCGATTGCTCGGCGACCAAGTGAATCGCTCCATACGATAGGCTGGCATGGAAGCTCTCGCCCCTGGCATTCCTGATCATGAGTTCCGTCGAGTGCTCGGTGAACAGGCTGTAGATATAAGCCCAAACAAAGAACGCCATCAAGAGCGCGCCCGACCAGAAGGTGAGCGAGCAACGGAGCGGGCGGGGTTTCACAGGAACACCCTGTCGAGATCATGGGAAATGAAAAGCCTCACCGCCCCAACCGCTTTTCCAGCTAAAAAGGGCCGATCTGTATTCATCCCTTTAAAACCGCTTGCCCCTCGCTAAAAGCCTGAGATGTCCCCGCCGTTTTTCAGGGTCTTCCTCCCGCTCGCGAGCACTTCCATTTCTTGGTCCGCCGTGCCAGAAGAACCAAACGAAGCCACTCTTCGCGGCGAGGCCCGGGATCAAATCATAAAATACTTCAAGGGAGAGTTTTCCCCGGCAGCAGATCGCACTCAACTCGACAAGCAGTTTTCCACGGTGCTTCAGGGACACCGTCTCGTGCCACTACAGATCGACAAGGATGAAGAGAACGAATTCGCTATCCAGTTCAAGATACTCTCCGGCAACCATGGCAATGCCGTCATGGCGATAGCCGATTGGGAAGGAGGCAGGTGGCGGATACTCGGCTTCCTGGCTGGAAATCAGATCCAGATCGGCCAAAGCCGCAATGACGGCTTCTCCGAGCTGAACACAGCCTGGCACCTCGAGGGAGATGACTACAAGGCCATCTCTTACCGCTTCATCCGGGGCAGCTATACCGAAGTCAGTGCGGAACGCAGGAAGATTACCGGCTACTAGCGGAGCAAACTTGGCCACGAGCACCAACAGCGCCGAGATTCAAACTCTGCTCTCAAACAAAGAAAGGCCCGGGAGTTTCCTCCCGGGCCTTTCCGATGAGCTTCGATCTCTCAAGGCGTCTGCCAGCCGAAGGCGGCGCGCGGAGCCTTTCTGACGATGTAGAACGGAGTTCCCGGCGGGAAGGAGAGCGTGCCAGCCGGTTGGAATGACGAGTTCACCCAGCCAAGGGTCGCATGATAGAAGTAGGTCTTCATCGTGCCGTTCGGCTGCGGGATCAGGATGCGGTCTGCATTCGTCGCGGAGGTGGAGGATGCCACACCGGTGGCAGGATCTCCGGTGAAGAGCCCGAGGGTATCCAGAGTGAATGTCCCGTCGGCCGGGCTGATCATCAGGTTGGTACCCGTTTGGACCGCGACCACGGGATCAGCGCCGGAACCGCCGTTGCCGCTGCCACCGTCGGAATTCGCAACGCCTTGCTGGAAGAGCGTGGTGGCCGCAGCCTTGCGCTTCACGATGAAGGCTTGCTCCGGATAGATGATCCGGCTGCCCGACGCGACGGAGGTCGCGTCCTTCCAACCTTCACTACCACTGACCGTGCTCTTGAAGAAGGACTCGAAATTCACCCCGTCCGGCAGGGCGAACTGGATGTTGTCCCCTGCTGCGAGGCTTGCTGCCCCATCAAGCGATCCCGCGTTCACGCGGTCGAAGACCGACGCGATGGTGTGATGACGGCGGATCTCCAAGGTATCACCCGCGCTGACAAGACCGGTCAGGTCTTCACCCAGCGTCAGAACACCGGCAGCGTAGCTCACGATATCCGGGGCGACGCCGGCAGAGGTACCGCTGGTGATCGAGAGGTAGGCAGGTCCGCCTGCAAGCAGATCGGATGGCCACTGGTTGGGCTCCACGGTGATCGTGGAGGCACCGACGGCTGCCACCTTGCCAAGAGCAAGGCGGGGCTCCGCAAGCGGCGCGCCTGCATAAGTGGTGCCGGGAGTGGTGCCTGCGATGCCATTCACGGCGACCGCACGCGTGGCGTGGACTTCCGACAAGCGCGGAGAACCCTCGCCATCGAGGGTCAGCTTGAGACGGGCATAGCGGCTCGAGGACGCGGTGACAGCCGTGTCGTCGAGGAAGCTCACTTGGCTGACAGTGTCTACAAGCGGCGCGACAACCGGAGTCACAGCAAGCGGGCTGAAGGATCCGGAAAGGGAGTTGGAAACTTCCAGCGCCAGGACGGCATCTGCGGCGTTTTCATCCCGGGTGAACACGTAGTTGGCGACGCGGCTGGAGCCGCTGCCGGCTTCAAGCGCCTGCACTAGGATCGCCTCCGGATCGAAGGACATCGGATCGGTTCCGAGGGCATACTCCCACGCGTTCACACGGGCATCACCATCCGGATTGGCATCGGGTCCGGAGATCGAAGGATCACTCAATTCCGCGGTGGTGAAGTTTTCCTCCTGCCACGCATCGTAGCTGAAAGGACGCACGGTGATATCGAAGCTCCGAGTGGTGGCATCGACGCCGGTATTCGAGGTGCCGCCGCTGTCCTTCACCGTGACGGTGATGGTCACCGTGCCGGTCTGGTTCGCGACCGGGGCGAAAGTGAGGGTGCCTGAGGCTCCGGAGGAGTAGCTCACGGATGGATTCGGAACCACGGATGGATCCGAGGAGACAGCGGTCACCATGAGCGCCTGCCCGGCCTCATCGGCAGGACCGGCCGAAATGCCGCTCAGGTTCACGGTAGCACTGCCGCGGTTGCGATTCACCGTCACCGGAGAGATCGCGGCAAGGGTCGGCGCATCGTTCACGGAGGTGACATTGAGAGTCACTGTAGCCGGGGCACTGGTGCCGCCGTCCTCATCACTTGCGGTGAAGGTGAAGCTCGCGGAGCCGTTGAAATTCGGTGCCGGAGTGAAGGTGAGATTGGCACCGGAACCACCAAGCGTGCCTGCGGAAGGCGGATTCAGGGAACCGGCACTGTATGAGATCGTATCGTTCGCACCCGCAGCATCGGTAGCCGTGAGCGTGACCGGGTTGGAGCCACTGTCCTCCAGGACCGTGATGGTATTCGCATTCGCCACCGGGGCGACATTGGTCACGCTGAGGTTAAAGGAAGCCGAGTTGCTCAGTGCCGGATTGCCATTGTCCGTAGCAGTGATGGTGACCTGCGTCGGACCGGAAGGACCGTCCGCCGGAGTGTAGGACCACTGCCAGGTGCCTGCCGCCTCGTCCTTTACCACCGTGCCCGGACCCGAGGTGACCGCGAGGGTGACGGTGTTATTTCCCTGAGCATCCGAGAAGGTACCCGACTTGGAGGCGAGGCTTCCTTCCGCGACGGTCACGTTTCCGCTGACAGCAATCAACGGAGCGGAATTCGCCACGGCAGTGGTGAAAGTGGCCGCAGACGTGTAGGCCGTTCCGGAAGCATTCGTGGCATAGGCACGATACGTATAAGAGGTGCCGCCATCGAGACCGCTCGTGTTCACCGTGAAGACACCGGTCGTGCCAGTGCCTGGCACGTTGACGACGCCGCTCCCTCCGAGCTGCGGGTTCGAATTCGTAGCGGTCTTCGCATACACCACGCCGCGCGCGGTGATTGTCGCTCCCCCGTCCGCAGTGACATTCCCCCCGAGAGTGGCCGCGGCGGATGTCACGCCGGTGCTGGTGGGCGAAGTGATGGACGGCGCTACCGACGGCGGAAGGATGTCCCCCACCGCCCACTGGAGCTGGCGGGAATTCACGGGATTGTTCGCCGGATTGCCACCCGTGTTAGCCGGATCCGTGAAGTGATCGAAGAGGAACATCGCCTTGCGGCTGCCATTGGAGCTGACCGTGGGAAAGAGGCCCGTGGCCTTGTTCCCCGTGAAAGCGGACCCCGTCTGCCAAGCGCCGCTACCGGCGAATTTCACCGCGTAGCTCACAATGCCGGGATTGGTACCGGAAGTCTGCTGGCTGTAGACACCGATCACATCTCCCACGCTGTTTGTCGTCAGCGCCTGATGATCGAAGATTCCCTGGATCCCCAAGCTATTGCTGGTCGACAACGAGGCACCGCCCGCATTGGTGTGGTAATAGAAGTTGTAGTTGATGTCGCGGCGCCAGATGTGGACGTTGTTGCTGGGATCAACCGCGATGGCCACGCGGTTGCATGCTGCGTTTGTGCTGGCACCTGCCGCCAGGTTCGTCGGCGAGGCCGGCCAGCTTCCGCCGGCATTGGTGAGGTAGGCCAGGCTGCCATCGGTACCGCTGCCGTTGGTTTCCCAGCAGAAGGCGAGGTGAGCCTTGCCGTTGTGGTCCATGGCGAAGGCCAGCCCCGTGATTTCGTTCGCACTGCCATTGCCACCGGTCTGGCTGTAAACCGTCTGGCCGCTCCATGAGGTCCCGTTGAAGGAGTAGTAACGGATGGAATAGACCCGCGACGGCACACCGGATTCCCCGACGTTCGCGATCCGGAACGCAACATGCGGAACGTCGTTCTGATCGAGTTCCAGCTGTGGCTCGGCAAGCGTGTAGTTGATGGCCTTGTTGTCAGTCTCGAGATTGGTGAAGGTCCACGAGGAACCGTTGTTGGTGCTCTTTCCGTAGATGATGTTCTCGCCGTTGCTCAGTTCCGCGTGGAGCAGGACGTGGAAGTGCCCCTGGCTGTCCACCTTGAAGCCGACGCGCTCGCTGAGCATCTGGAAGGAACTGGTCACCACCATGCCAGGGATGATATTGGCAGGAATGGTGCTCACCGTGGTCCACGACGAGCCGTCCCAACGGATCAGCTTGTAGGTGGGCATCGCCTGGGCGACGCTGGCGACGATATTTCCATCTTTCCACAGGGCGTAAAACTTCCCGTCGGGACCGATGTCGGAGGCATTCAGGACGTTCGAACTGCCATCACCCAGTTCGACCATTCCATTGGTGAATGTCTGGGAGAAGGCGGAAGAGGAAATCGCGAGGATGATCGCGGGTACAGCCGCGAAACGTGGGAGATAATGATTCATGGATTGCAAGGGTGAAAATCCGGACAAAAAGGTGCCGCGCCCGCCGGATCGTGGATCCGGCGGGATGGGAAGCGGCGGGGACTCGCGTCGACTTCAGCGACGACGGCGCAGCGCCAACGGGGCGAGCGCAAAGAGCGAGAGCATCGGCAGCGTGGGCTCCGGCACCGCCGTGAGCGTCACGTTTCCGCCGGAGATTTCCCCCGCAAAGAAGGTGAGGTTATCCGAGGTGGATACCACGGGAGGCAGGGCCGAGAAGGTCCAACCATCGGCCCCGGTGAACAGGGCGTGCTCTGTGACATTCGAGAAGTCGGCTGCCGGAGCGAGACCGTCCGAGGTGTTGAAGGCCCACCAGTAAATGGTTTGCCCCAAGAAAGAGTCGTCGCCATCCAGATCCCCTAGGGCAAGGCCGCTGTCTTCCCCGATGGTGACGATCACATCGTCGATACCGTCGCTGAACACCTGCCAGAGCGCGAAGAGTTCGGCGGGATTGTCCTGCGCATCGATCGCACTCGGAATGGATGCGAAAGAGCCGAGCTGGAAGTGCATGCCATCCGGAAGCGGCGTGATACCATCCGCGAGATGGAATGCCGGCTCTCCGGGAGCGGCACTAACAGTGACGGTGATTGCAGCTTGTGCGCCGGAAACTCCAAGCAGCAAAGCGATGGAAGCTGCTGCCAGAAAGCTGGTTCGTGAAGGGCCGGAATGGCCGGGACATTGAGTAAGCTGATGATGCATGGGGTGGTGTGTGTCTAGCGAGGACCTTTGGTACCCCCGACCTTACGCCAACACGAACATTTTTTATCACATCATCGCGTAACCCCATCTAACAAATCTAACTCCAGATAATGGCATTCTTCATACAAAAGCCGGTTAGTTCATCCGGCGAGCATCGCCTCACAGGTCAAACAACTTACGCGGAGTCCTAGCGCTATGGGCGATCATCGGGGTACTATCTTTTCCGCCACATTCACGTTCTCACAATATCTTCAGGTGGCCGAATTTGCGACCAACGCTGCGTTCCGATCCTCGGTGAGCACCGCAATTAGGAGTTCCCGGAAAACCAAGTGGCAAGGGTGCGGCAATCAAAATACGGATGCGGGATGAAATCCCCCCGCATCCGGAAACTTAATCATTTCCCTTCTCTCAATCTTCTACCGAAGCATTGAGCGCCTTCGACAACGCGGCGTCGCCACTCACAATATCCTTCCACTTAAGCTCGGGCCCCTTGCGGCGGCCTTTTTCGGTAAGCTTCAAGCCTTCCGGATCGATGGTCACGATGTAGGACTTTTCGTCGATCGTGATTTCCCGCTTCAGCGTTTTGTCGAGTTTGGTGGCCATAGCAGGGCACCCTAGACGCGATACGCGGGGAGTCAAAGATCCCGAAGCGATCAATCCCATCAAGCTCCTGGCGGTTAATCACCGGCCTACGACCATCGCGTGCTCCTCCCCTGCCTCCGGTTCTGCGTCTGCGCAGACGCGGCCAGAAAACCGGCGAGGTCAACATTTCAGAACGAGCGACTCTCCGGATGCGCGGAACGTGAATCGAGATTAGGTTAGACGCAATGAAGAGCTCCGGAATGAAGATGCTGGCATTGACGGGAGTGGCATTTGCCTTGCCGGCCTTGGTTGATCGCGTGGCACGCCGTGTGGCCGGACGGGGCTTCTCTGCCATCACCGGAGCCGCCCCGCCAAGAAATCCGGCGACACCCGGAGTGAGCTGGGGACAAGCGATCCTATGGACCGCACTCGCAGGTGCCATTGGAGGTGTCGCACGGATGTCCGCCCGCCGTGCCTTGTCAGGAGCGGGGCTGCCAGCGGAAGAGTAATACGAGCGGCAAAAAAAACGGAGGCCACGACACGCATCGCAGCCTCCCGGTATTGCTATGGCTTTCGGCAGCCGTAAGTCTTACTTCGTCGCAGCCTCCTGGATCTTCGCACCGATGAGGGTTTGTTTCTCTTGGAAAGCTTTCAGCAGTTCCGGATCAGATCCGATGATTGCCATGGCAGAGACGACGGCTTTTCCCATGCGTTCCTGCAGGGGCGCCATCTTCTCTTGAGTCTTGGCGATAGTGGCGGCATCAGGAGCGGCACCTTCCGCTTTCTTGGCTTTCTCAGCCACCTTCGCGAACTTGTCAGCGAGGCCATCCATCTTGTCGATGGCAGCCTTGGCACTGTCCTTGTCCTTGATGCTTTCAAGGAGTTCACAGTAGTCCTCCGTCACATCGACCGAGGTCTCGACTGCTGATTCTGCCGCGGCTTCCTGGCGTGCTTCCTTGGAACAAGAAGTCATAAGGGCGAGGGAAGAGAATCCGGCGAAGGCGACGAGGAAGGGATTGAAGATGTTTTTCATTGGCCGCGCACTAACAGATCGGAACTTCAACATGTCAACGAACTGACTGTTAATTTTTGCCGAGCAATTTGCACGGATCAGTTGATACGCAGGCTATTGGCCTCGATTGCTCTTGAAGCCCCGCTACCCGCTTGAACGAGATGCCCGATGATCCAAGATGGAGTTCCGGCGCTGGCGGGAATGAGGTCGCCTCCAGATACGCGGAAGATTGAGCGTGGTCTTCGCTCCGAGGCACTGCCGCGCTTCGCAAGAGGCGCGCGGAGCCAAAGGTATTGGAGCCGGGTGCCCCGGACTCCCCTGAACGGCATTTCTTGGCCCCATGCGGGCGACAAATCCGGCACGAAACATGCAGTTCTAGGGTCTGGACTCCCCGCACCGGGCTGTCCACAGTTCTCCCCGACCTCATGTCTCGCAGAACGAAGATCATCATCACGCTCGGCCCGGCGACGGAAGCGGAGGAAACCATCGGCCAGCTCATCGACCTGGGAACCAACGTGTTCCGCCTCAACATGAGCCATGCGAAGCACGAGTGGGCCCGTGAGATGGCGCGCCGGGTGCGCCGGGCGGCCGCAGAGCGGGCCAAACACGTGGCAGTCCTTTTCGACCTGACCGGCCCTTCGATCCGCACCGGGGATCTGGACAAGCCCTACGAGCTGAAGATCGGGGACATGGTGGAATTCCGCAAGAGCACCGCAGCCCCCTCTATCCCGCTCACCACGACCGTGAACTATGACGGCCTAATGGACGATGTGGCTGAGGGCCGCACCCTGGTGGTGGATAACGGGACGATGCTGATGGAAATCAAGGTCCGCTACGATGACCGGATCATTTGCGAGGTGAAGACCGCCGGCAAGATGGGCTCACGCCGCCACATCAACCTGCCGGGCACGCGCCTGAATCTGCCGGCTCTCACCGAGAAGGACCGCAGCGACTTGGCCTTGGCCGTGGAATGCGATGCCGATTACATCGCGGGCTCTTTCGTCCGCGATGCCGCGCACGTCCGCGAGCTGCGAGAAGCCGTGGAGGCTCTGGAAGGCGGTGCCCAGATCGTCTCGAAGATCGAGGACCAGGAAGCCATCCGGAACATTGATGCGATCATCCAGTCCACGGATGTGATCATGGTCGCGCGCGGAGACCTCGGCACCGAGGTGGACTTCGAAGAGCTGCCTATTCTCCAACGTCGTCTGGTGAAGCGCTGCCACGAGCTCGGCAAGCGCGTGATCGTGGCAACCCAGCTCCTGGAATCGATGATCCAGAATCCGACACCGACCCGCGCGGAGGTGACGGACGTGGCGAATGCCGCTTACGAGGAAGCGGATGCCCTGATGCTTTCCGGCGAGACCAGCGTGGGCCTGCATCCGCTGCGCTGCGTGGAGGCCTTGGTGAAGATCAGCAATCGTATCGAGCGCACCGGGGGCCTCGGCTTCGGCCAGTGCGTGCTGCTGCGCGACGAGCGCCAGAAGGCCGCGCGTGCCGCGGTGACCTTGGTGGACTCGCTGCCGGATGCTCGCCTGATCGTGCTGACCCGCCGCGGTGTGATGGCAAACCACACGGCGATGCTTCGCCCGCGCACGAATGGCTTCTACGCTTTCACACCGAAGGACCGTGTCTGCCGCCAGCTGGCGCTGACCCGGAATATTGAGGCCTTCAAGCTGCCCTTCGCATCGACGATCGATGAGACGATCCAGCGTGCGATCGAGACGCTCCGTCAGGCGGACCTGGTGAAGACCGGCACGCCGCTGGTGATCGTGTCGGATATCCTTTCGGATCACTTCGCCGCGAACTCGATCCTGCTGCACCACGCTTAAGCAAGGAGAGCCACCTTACCCTGGCTTCCCGACCGAGCCCAACGAAGAACCGCCTTCGTTGGGCGATACTTGCCCTCTAGCGGGCAGTCCTCGGAATTTTTCGCAGCTATACCGCCTGGTGGATCACCATCTGCGGGAAAGGAATGTCCCAGCCTTGTTCGTTGCAGACCTCGATGCAGGCCTGCTGGATCATTCTCTCCAAGGCGGCATAACGTTGCGCGGCATCGCCAGCGAAATCCGCAATGACGATGTAGTCCAGCGAGCTCGCCGCGGCAGCCTTGAACTCAACCTTCACCGAGCGCACCTGCTCCCGGCCGAGCACTTCCACCAGATGTTTGTGGATCGCCTCCTGCAGCATTTCCGGGGCTTGGCTGGTGGCGATATCGCGGTGACCGTAGCCGATGCCGAAGCTGGTGGAAACGCGGAAGCCACGGGAGAGATTCTCCGGGCATTTCTCGACGAAGTCCGAGGTGGGATAAGTCTTCAGGCTGCCACCGAGGCGGAGCACGACAACTTGCTCCGGCGTCTGCTGGATCACCTTGCCGAAGCAGCCGTCATCCAGCCGCACCCAATCGTTCTCCTTCGTTGGAAACCATGGCTCCTTGGAGTCGGAAGGGCGGGAATGCAAACTTAGCAATTCCTTCACCGGAAGGCGCATGATGCCACCGGTGAGATCGGGATTACTAAAGTCGCAGTACATATTCAGGGCGTCGACGCGCCAAGGGATGCCCTCGTAGATCAGGCGCTCCCCTTGCCGCACCGAGCCGAGATTGAGGATCACGCGGATCTGGTCGATGTAGGGCGGCAGTGCGCGCTTCGAGGCCCAGAGCAGGCCGATGATGAAGATGATGGCGATCGCTAGCATTAGCCAATCGCCCTTAAGGTAGAAGACCAAGGTGGCGGCAAAGAAGGCCAGCACGACCGAGGCGGCAGCAACGATGAGATCCGCAGACCTGGCCATCAATCCCCCGCCCCTCTTGCGATGAATCGGGCTTACCTTGCGAACGAGTCGGTAGACCCTGCGGGTCAGGAAATAGACGCCGAGGGCGATGCCGAAAGCCATCAGAAGATTCAGTCCGCGGCTGCGCCAGAAGTCCGAGAGCATTCCAGAGACAGCTTCCAGGGCGGAGGGCGTGTTTTTCTCGCGCTCCTCGATCTGGCGGGAGAGCGTTTCGGTTTCGCTGGTCGCTTCATCGACACGGCTGGACCAGAGCTTGCGGGCCGTTTCCAGTTCCTTTTTCACGCCTGCGTCCTCCACCGGACCGAGGGCCGACTGGATGCGTCCGAGAGCGGCTTGGGCCACCTTCTGGCGGCCGATCCAAGTGCGGAGTTCGGAGCGCAGTTCCTCCATTTCGCGGGGCTTGGCCGTGGCTTCGCGCAGTCCATTGAAGAGCGGCTTCAGAAGGTCCTTGAACTCATTGTCAAAGGTCGCCTCCTCCTCTGCCGCGCTTAGGTAGGACTTGTCCTCCACGCCAGTGGCCACGATGCGGAAGTTTTCACGAAGCTGCTGCAGGCGCTCGCGCTGGGCATCCACACGCTCGGTGATCTCCTTTTTCGCCTCATCGGTGGGAGCCTTCGTCAGCTCCGCACGCAGGTTCGCGAGATCCTTCTCCGCGTTCTGGACGGCAGGCACCAGGCTTTCCAGCGTCTCCAGATTCTTCGTCACGTCCGCCGGCGGCGGCATCGCATCCGGCTTCTTCTGGGCAAGCGCACTGCCTATCAGAAGCAAGGAGACTAGGAATCGCAGGAATATCATGCGCGGAACCTAGGCTCCACATGGCATTCGCTCAACCTCCGATCAAACCCTGCCAAGCCCACAGCGTGGGATCGAGTTCGGCCCGCGCGGCCTCGATCAATGCGGTGGCGGCCTCGTCGTTCTTCAGGATCGCAAACATCGTCGAACCCGAGCCGCTCATCAGCGCACCGGCAACTTCCGGCCGGCCTAACAGCCATAACTTCACCTCGGCGAGGAAGAGGTGCTTTTCGAAAACCGGACGCTCCAGGTCATTCACCAATTCGCCCCAGGGAAAGAGCTGCGGCGCATAGGGGATGCCAGGCAGCTCCTTCGAGGTGGACCAGCGCTTGTAGGCATCCGGTGTCGCCACGCCGAAGCCCGGCTTGAGAAGCAGCACCGGCAGCTTGGGCGGCTCGTCGGCGGCTTCGATCTTCTCGCCGCGTCCGGTGGCACGTGCTGCCGGGGGCCCAAGGAAATAAGGAATGTCCGAGCCGATGGTCGCCGCGATCTCCATCAGCCTCTCCGTGCCGAGCGCATCGCCATTCAGACGATCCACGGCAGCCAGCGTCGCGGCGGCATCGCTGCTACCCCCGCCAAGCCCCGCGCCATGTGGCACGCTCTTTTCCAGATGGATCGCCAGCGGCTGGAACCATCCGGCAGCAGCGCGGTAGGCAGCCAGTGCCTTTAGCACCAGATTCGAGCCGTCACCCGGCACTCCGGGATCGTCGCAGGAAAAAGTATCCGCATCCGCCAAAGTGAAGCTCAGCCGGTCACAAAGCCCCGGTAGGCGGACCATCAGGGTATCCAGCTCATGAAAGCCATCCTCACGCTTCCGCAGCACACGGAGGGAAAGGTTCAGCTTTGCCGGGGCATCGAGGATCAGAGTCTCGCTCATGGGGTTTCCTCGCGGACAATGAGGGCCAGCATGCGGCCGGTGCAGCCTTTTTCGATCCGGTAGCTGTAATGCGCTGTTAGATCGCAGGCGGTGTCCTCGCCTTCATCGTGGAATTCCCCCACCCCCGCTTCGCGGGCCTGGCGGCCGATCTCCGCAGCGAAATCGATCTCATAATGCGGCGGCCGGATGCAGGGGCCTAGCACGACCACCAGATCCTCCGGCTTGGTGCCGTAACGTTCCTTCATCTGACTGATCGCCTCGCCGAGGATTCCCAGCTCGGTCCCCTTTTTTCCGGAGTGGAGAAGCCCCACCGCCCCGGTCCCTCGATCCGCCAGCCAGATGGCGCCGCAGTCCGCGACGTAGATTCCCAGCAGCTCACCGGGAGCGGCGGTTACCAATCCGTCCATGCCTGCCACAACCGGCAGGCCATCACCCGCCATCTTCATCTGGTCCGCGGGCAGCGGCACGGCGGCCACGCCTTTCCCATGGACCTGCTCCGCACGCCACCAACGATCGGTGCGGAAATCACGGGCCACGATTTCCTCATGCAGCGGCCGCAGCCGGGCAAGGGTCTCATCGCGGTCGGTCGTCGGCTCGATGCCGTCCAAACGACCGATCCACCCGGCCCGGAAGCCGGGCAGGCGGTTGATCGGATTAAGAAAAGAGAGCGCCTCCGTCACGGGCACAAACCGTAACGGAGGCGCGATCGATCCGCCAAGGGGGTAATCGGCGGCCTCGTCGCTCACGCGATAGCGCGCGCCCGAATGGCACGCTTCGTGTGCTCGACGGCCTCTGCCTGGTCCTCATCCATTTCGGACAAGATACCTGCGAGGTCCGCGGCAATTTCCTTCCGCATTTTGCTCACGAGTTCCACACCCTTATTGGTGATGCGGACCATGATCTTGCGGCGGTCTTCCGCGGCGTGGACGCGCTCGACGTACCCGAGCTTTTCCAATCGGTCGACGAGGCCAGTGGCCGCGGCTGTCGAATGGCCCATCTTTTTCGCGATATCCGACATGGTCAGATATTCTTCGCTGGAAAGGTAGGCCAGGAGGAAGAACTGGGGGAACGACACGTTGCCTTTGTTGAGTTCGTTGGACAGGTTCAGGATACAGCTGCGCTGCGTGAACAGGACGAAGTCAGCGAGGCGATCTGCATCGGCATGCAATGAGGCGCTTGCAGCGCCCGAGGTGCTCAGTTTCATGGCTGGTTGTAGTATTCATCTTTCGGGACATGTAAGGGAGCACAGCCTTTGCGAGGCGGAACCTAACAAGGATGCCGGACTGTAAGCAAGACCAAATTTCAAATTTCTCACCTAACATTGTGAATTAGGTTCGATCATTTTGAAATTCATGGCTTTGCAGGCACTTCCGCGGGACGTTTTTCTGGTTCAATTTTGGAATTGCCCTCCCCATTCTCTACAGGATTGCCGACTTCGGGGGAAGTGTTTGAATCGGCGATTGGTCTATAATATACCGAATCCCCGATTTTCGCCAGTCCTGAACGAATATCCGCTGCGGCGTACTGCCCGAGCTTCTCCCCGGTGGCCACCAGGTTCGAGGTCCGCCCCTCCGTCCCCACTCCGGAAAGCAGCCCGCCATCCGGCACCTCCCAGTTTCCGTAAGATTCGATCAGCAGGAAATCTCCGCCTGAGGGGATCTGCGCCACCCGCCCGACGAGGCGCGGTTTTGTCTTCGATTCCTCCGGAACTTCCTCCTCCGATTTGAAAAGCGAGCACGAGGGAAGAAGCAAGGCAAGGAGGGGAACGAGGAGCATGCGCATGCTAGTAATAGCGCCACGGCTCCCCTCCCCATTCAAGCCTTCGGGAAATGAATGAAGATAATGAAGATTTCCTTTCAGCGATGGTTGACGTCCTTCGTCCGCTATGTTCAACCTCCGCGCGACGCAAGTTCCGAGGATCGGTGGCTGAGTGGTCGAAAGCACACCTTTGCTAAAGGTGCGTACCTCACAAGGGTACCGAGGGTTCGAATCCCTCCCGGTCCGCCAGCGTGTTTCACGCTGGATCTCCCCAAAAACAACAGAGGAGAATCACGCTCGTGTGTCCCCTAACAAGGCGGACCGGAAGGGATGAGAAGCTTGCGCGGAGCGCCGGGTTTGAATGCGGCGGGAGCAATCGCGACCACCCTACCGCGGCGCAGCCGCTGACTGGCATGGCCCGGAGGGCAATCCCTCCCGGTCCGCCAGCGTGTTTCACGCTGGATCTCCCCAAAAACAGCAGAGGAGAATCACGCTCGTGTGTCCCTAACAAGGCGGACCGGAAGGGATGAGGACCTTGCGCAAAGCGCCGGGTTTCCATGCCGCGGACTCTCTCGCCACCCTACCGCGGCGGAGCCGCACACTTGCATGGCACGCGGGGTCATCCCCTTCGGATTCCGCTCGCTTTTCTACAGTTGAGGTGGCGCCCTCCTCCGTGAATGGGCCAATACACTTCTCTTTATCTCGCCGAGCAAACGGACGAATCTCCGAGTGCCCGGAAGCTGTGGCTCTACGAGAGCAAGTACTACGTGGGGCTGCTTTGGCTGGCCTGTTTCCGCACGGACGACATCGGGGGTACCGAGAGCACCAGTTGCCTGTCCTGCGAGGTGGGCAAGGCCCGCAGGCAATTTGAGGAAGGAATCGCGATTCTCAGAAAAACCTTCCCAGCTACCAATTTCGATGGCCCCACCCCGGGCTGGGATGGAGCTGATGGCGAGTCCGTCAAGGTGAACAACCCCGGCCGGGTAATGCCGGAGAAGTTGCGGGATGAAAGCTATGTGGATCGTTTCCGTCGAATCCTCCGAGCAGAGGGCTGGAACCGCCTGCTTTTGAATTATGGAGAATTGGGAATATACGGCGATGACTACGATTCCCTGATCGAGCGAGCATTGAAAGGATTCGATGCTCCGGAGCAGTGGTTCCCGTATGAGAAAAGGATGAACTCCATCCTGAAAGCCAAGTCCCCCGAGTCCGGGGCAATGAGCTGGTGCTACGTCTTGAGAACGCTGTGTGGTCGGGCAGCCCATTCCGGGGTGAACAACATGAGCATCTCACCGAACTCTTCCGCTCTACTCCCGGAAGCGTGGACGAGAAGCCGATGCTGCTCGGCTATTACGCAGGCATTTGTCTCGGCTAACGAAAGACCGCCATCTTGATCGCTGCGTCCTGAAAAACAAAAACCCGGAGCCGCGCTGCGACCCCGGGTTACAGGAAAGAATCCAATCTGGTCCAATCAGATCGCCATGTCCTTGAGCGCCTTCAGCGGGCGCACCTTGACGGCGACGGAAGCTGGCTTGGCCTTGAACATGACCTCTTCCTTGGTGAAAGGGTTGATGCCCTTGCGAGCCTTCACGGCCGGCTTCTTGATCGTGGAGATCTTCAACAGGCCAGGAAGGACGAACTCACCCACCCCGCGCTTGTCGAGGTGACCGCCAATGATCTCGTTCAGGCTTTCGAGAACCGTTCCCACCTGCTTGCGGGACAGTCCGGTTTCAGCCGCGATTTGATCAAGAATCTGGGTCTTGGAATAACGTTCCTTGATGGGAGCTTGCTTCTTAGCCATGGACGCGGAATGAACGGTTAAGCCCTTGCTGTCAAGCGAGCTGAGCCCAATTGCGAAGATCGTTGCTAGATCGTCCTCGCGCATCCCGTCCCATGAGTTTCGCTCACGGAAACCCGTTCACTAAAAAGATCCGATCGCGGCGGCTTCACTCGCATCATCCGCATAAAAAAAACAGGAGCAGACCTCCCGGCCCGCTCCTGCTTTTAAAATTCACGGGAGACTTCCCGCCCTTACTTCCACACGGATTTCAGCGCGTGAATTTTCAGGGAGTCGAAGTGGACCGCACCGCCGCCGGTCGCGATCCGAGCCGGTTTGATCCCCGGGGTCTGGCGGATGTAGCGGCTGACGTAGGTGCCGTTCACGAAGACTTCCATCGAGACGGTATCGACAAAGATGCGGACGTTCAGCTTGCCATCCATGGGCTGTAGGGCACCGGCGGCACCGCTGAAGTTCTGGTCGGATTTCTTCCAGATCGCCGGAGCCTCGCCGAAGATCACGAAGCCCATTTCGGAGGACTCGGACTTGGCATCGATCACAGCTTCGATCTCGAACTGGCCACCCTTGAAATCGGAAAGCGGATCGGCATCGCCCGGAGAAATCGTGAAGTCCTTCCACTCCTTCGTGTCGGCGCGGAGCTTCGTCACCTCGGCACTCGGCTCGCTCCAGAGGCGCAGCTTGCCATCGATGCGGCGGAGGGTGAAATCGATCGGCAAGGTCATCTGCAGATTGAAGGGTGCGCCATTGATCCCGGCACCTGTATCACGCATCCAACCGATGTGGACGCGGCGCTTGTCCGGAGCATTGTCATAGCTCTGGCCCGCGTAGGCAGCGCCGAAGTAGTGCTGGTGGGGACCGCTTTCGACCTTGAAGTCCTTACCGTCGAAGCTGCCGAGCATGTACTTGCCCTGCGCGCCCCAGGCGACCCAACGGCTCTCCTTGGCATTTCCCTCCACTGGCAGCTCGAAGAAGTCCGGGCACTCGGCATCGGTGGGGATGCGGTAGCGGCTGGCTTCGTCCCACTTCACCAGATCCTTCGAGGTGTAGAGACCATACTCATCGCCATCGAGGTAAAGCGGCATGACCCAGTGGTTCGAGGGCTCGTGCCAGAAGACCTTCGGGTCGCGGTTTCCGCCCACTTGATGAGGGAGCACCGGGTTACCCTTGTATTTCTGGAAGGTCTTGCCGCCATCATCGCTCCAGGCCAAGGACTGGGTGGCCTTCAGCCCGGGGACATAGCTGTGTGTGCCCTCGGAGGTGTAGGCAAGCACCAGCGCCTCGCTGCCCTTGATCGGCAGGCTGGTCTTGCTCTTCGGAACCACGAAGCCGGAGCCGGAATACATGTAGCCTTCCGGGTCGGGCATCAGGGCGTCCGGGCCTTCCTTCCAGTGGAAGAGATCGGGGCTGATGGCGTGGCCCCAGTGCATGTTGTCCCAGCCGTGGTTGTAGGGATTGTGCTGGTAGAAGAGGTGCCATGATCCGTCCTTCCACACAAGGCCGTTCGGATCATTCAGCCAGCCGCGGCGGCTGCTGAAGTGGTACTGCGGGCGTAGTGGTTCCTTGTAGAGCTCTTCTTCACCCGGATAAGTGGCGCTGATCGCGACCTTTTCCCATGCTGCGGCGAGATTCCCCGGGATCTTGCCGGTGATCTTGATACGACGTCCCTGGTAGTTCGCGAGATCGGTGAAGACCCAGAAGTCAGGATTGTTGGAAAGCGCGATGTCCGAGTAGAACAGCGGCTTGTCCTCGCCATCCAAGGTGCCGAAGAAGCGGCGGCGCTCGCCATTGCCCTTGCTCACCGGCCAGATGAGGTAGCGCTGGTTAACGACGAATTCCTTGTCGATCGCCACCGTGGCCGGGGCATCGCTCTGGACGAGGTGGTCCACGGTGAGATGCCCCCAGGTCCCCTTCCGCTTGTCGATGATGTGAAGCGTGGCGTTCTTTCCGGCGAGGTCGGAGACATCCCAGCTTTCCCACTCCAGGCGCTCGCTGCCGCCGGGGTGTTCATTGCGGCCCATGGCGCTGCGCACAGTCTTGCCATCCACTTTCAGCTCGATGCAGGTCTCGCCGGGGAACTTTCCTCCACCGATGAGGAAATTGATGAACTTCCGCTCAATCTTGAATTCGGGCGAAACAAGGGAGCCCTCGGCATCATCGCCACCATGGAAACCATTCGCGAGGCCGCGGTCGCGGAAACCGTCCACCGGCATCTGGCCGGGCAGCGCGCCGCGGGCAGGTGCCTTGCCGAAGGCATCGCCGCTGACTTTCCAATCGCCGAAGCTATCGCCTTCGAAGTCCGCGATGGTGAGATCCGGCGAGGCCGCCATGAGGAGCGGTGCGGAGGATAGCAGCAGGAAAAGCGGGGAGCGGAGCAGGCGTGTAGGAGACATCATCAGCAGGTTGGGGTTGGATTGAGTTTTGTCGCGATGGACGCCCACCACTACGCGGCGGGTCCCCGTTCTTGGCGAAGAATGACCGACCTAGGGGAAATAGCTGAGTTTACAGGATGGCCAAGCTGCAAAGAACAAGGAAACGCAGGGACTTGCCCGCCCGCCCCGCCCGGCCTATCACTCCCGCAGCAGTGACAGATCCCTATCTCGACCGCTTTTCGGGCATCGGCCGCCTCTACGGAATCCCCGCGCTGGAAAGATTCCGGCGGGCCCATGTGGCCGTGGTAGGCATCGGAGGCGTGGGCTGCTGGTCGGCGGAATGCCTTGCACGTTCGGGAATCGGGAAAATCACGATGATCGATGCGGATGACCTCTGCGTGACGAATACGAACCGGCAGATCCATGCGCTGGATGGCACCTACGGGAAGCCAAAGGTGGGCGTCATGGCCCAGCGGTTGCGGGCGATCCAGCCGGAGATCGTGGTGACCGAGCGGCAGGAATTCTTGTCAGACCGCAACGTGGACCACTTCCTGGAAGGCGGCTTCGATGCGGTGATCGATGCGATCGATGCGGTGCGTGCGAAATGCGTATTGCTCGCCCGCTGCCGTGAGCGCAGCGTGCCGGTAGTGGCCTGCGGTGGCGCCGGCGGGCGGCGCGATGTCACCCGGATCAAGGTGACCGATCTGGCACGGACTCGCGATGACGCGCTGCTGATGGCAGTCCGGAAGCGGCTGCGGGATGAGCATGGATTTCCCAAAGCACCGATCGGCGAGAAGGTGAAAAAATTCGGGATCGAGGCGGTATTCTCGGAAGAGCCGCCGCTTTATCCCACCTGTGAAGGCGGCGTGAGCCATGAGCGTCCGCAGGATCTCCCGTCCGGATTGCGTTGTGATGCAGGCTACGGCACGGCGACGCATGTCACTGCGGTCTTCGGGATGATCGCCGCGGGACGGATCCTGGAGCTTTTGGCAGGAAACTGGGAGCAGCAAACGACGGAGGATTGAGGCAGAGGCATCTTGGCAAGAAGCTTCGCGCGTGCCCGGAAAGGGCTCTACTGCTTGGGGCTTGAAAGTTGCCCCGGGCGGTAACGATAGGCTCGTCGCCATCGTTCGAAGGGTGCTCTCCTGCAGAGCCCGACATCTGGACCACGGAAATTTTCCGGTCACAGGGGATACGCCTCACCCAACAAAGGAATGAATCATTCATCTTCCATGATTCATCTCCATGAAATCACCATACTTATCCCCCCTCGCCAGCATCCTCTTCGCCTCGCTTCCGGCACTCCTTCCCGCCTGCGAGGTTAAAATCAACAACGACCCGGCCTTCACGAAGTCGCCGAGCCTCAAGATCAAGTCAGTGGCCGTCGATTATGTGAAGGACCTCGATCTGATGGTCTTCAGCATGAATTTGGATGGACCCGCTGGAAAGACCGTGCCGAAAGCTGCGGGCCAGCTCGACGGAGCACCAGTGATGGCCTACGTTTTCCCCACTTCCCTGAAGGCCGCCGACGTCGGAATGGGAAATGCGGAAGGCATTGTGGCTCTGGCGATCACCTCGCATCCGGACTTCGATGACACTCCTCTCTGGGATGAGGATGCGAATGGCAAATACGATGACGACAAGGTCATCTACCACACCCACTGGGCCCTGCTCACCAAAGACGATCGCGTGCCCGGCGGCCTGGCGGTGAAGGAATTCAAGAAGGAGGACAAGAGCGTGGTGCTGCCGCCGACGAATTGCGGTATGCCGATGTACTTGGATGCGGCAGGACACTCCGTGGTGGAACGTGGCAACACGATCAAAGCACTGGTCCCCGCCTATTATCTCCGGAACAAGACCAGCTTCAAATTCGACGGCGTGACTTGTTACATGCAGGTGAACACCTCGTGCATGGCGAAGCCGATGCTGGGGGTTTACGAGGTTTATTCCGTGGCCTCAGGAAACCTGAGCCTCCCCTACTCCACCGCGGCTAAGTAAGCAGCCTATCCTCACATTCCCAACAATCATGAACCGACATGCCTCCGCCCGCTGGAGCGGGACCGTCCAAGCCGGAAGCGGCGTCCTGACGACGCAGAGCGCGGTGCTTTCCGAGACGCCGTATTCCTTTCGTTCCCGCTTCGGCGATGGAACAGAAACCAATCCCGAAGAGTTGCTGGCCGCCGCGCACGCGGGATGCTTCACCATGGCCGTCTCACTTTTCCTCGGAGAAGCGGGCTTCACACCAGAGACACTATCGACGCGGGCCGATCTCAGCTTCGACCCGAAGGCGTTGGAGATCACGGCGATTCATCTGAGCCTGAGCGCGAAGGTGCCCGGACTAAACGATGAGATGCTACAAGAGCTGGCTGGAAAGGCGAAGGCCGGCTGCCCGGTATCCAAGGCCTTGCGTCCGGCAATCACCCTGGAAGCGAAGCTGGAGCCATGATTTGAAAGAAGGGCTTTGCGAAGCCCTTGCCGAAGGGGTGGAGTGATGCAGATTGCGCTGCAATTCACCCCGCCCCTTCCCATGCCCAAATCCGCCATCATTCTCGGTGCCTCATCCGGCATCGGCCTCGAACTCGCCAAGGTCCTCTCCGAGAAAGGCTATCGTCTCGGCATCGCAGCCCGTCGTTTGGAGTTGCTGAAGGCCCATGCGACTGGCGATCCGAACGTGGTTTCGGTCAGGGCCATGGACCTCTCCCGCGCGGATGCCAGCGGGATCTTCGCCGAGATGGCGGAGGAAATCGGTGTGGTGGACCTGGTCGTGATCAGTTCCGGCACAGGGCACCTGAATCCGGAGCTGCAGTGGGAGTTGGAGGAAGAAACGATCGCGCTAAATGCGATGGGTTTCGCGCGGATTGCATGCGTTGCAATGAGCATCTTCGAGAAGCAAGGTCATGGACACTTGGTTGGGATCTCATCAGTGGCAGCCCTGCGCGGCGCCGGTGAAGCACCTGCCTACGGGGCGACCAAAGCCTTCGCCTCGCGCTACCTGCAAGGCCTCCATCTTCGTGCAGGGAAATGGAGCGGAAAGATCCGCGTCACCGATGTGCGTCCCGGCTTCGTGGATACACCGATGATGAAGGCGGACAAACCCTTCTGGGTGGCGAGTCCGCGAAAGGCGGCGGAGCAGATCGTTTCGGCGATCGAAGCGGGCAAGCGAATCGTCTACGTCACGAAGCGCTGGAGCCTGATCGGCTGGCTACTGCGGCATCTACCGGAGTGAGGGAGGTGGCACATGGCCTGCATAGGGGATGGCATGGAGTTCTTCTTTCCAGGCGCGGCATCGATCTCCGAGGCACACCGGCTTCACCAGGAGCTCGCGGAGGATCTGATTGAGACGACAGGCTGGGCGGTCACGCCGGTAAAGGTCTATGCGGTCCGCTACCGGGCGCAGGAGCGGGAGTTTCTGGCGCAGGTGGGAATCGTCCATCCGCCCTTCCCCGATGAAGCACCGGTGAGGGCGATCTTCGATACTCCTGCTGCCTTCCTGATCTGCACGTCGATCCATGGTAGCGGTGGAACCTTGCCAATCATCGTGAGCCGGAGCGCGGTGTCGGACGTGGAATACTTCAACGGCATCCATGATCCGGTGGCGATCCGCTGAGCCGGTGTATCGTGGATGCGGCACACCATGAAGATCGCAAGCTACAACGTGAATGGCGTGAACGGCAGGCTGCCTGTGCTGCTACGATGGCTGAAGGAGGCGGAGCCCGATGTGGTGTGCTTGCAGGAGCTGAAATCGCCGGAAGAGAAACTGCCCGTCGCGGCAATCGAGGACGCGGGTTACGGTGCGATCTGGCAAGGCCAGAAAAGTTGGAATGGCGTGGCGATCCTCGCGAAGGATGCCGTGCCGGTGGAGACACGGCGTGGCCTGCCGGGTGATCCCGATGACACGCATAGCCGCTATCTGGAGGCAGCGGTGAATGGGATCCTGATCGGATGCCTCTATTTGCCAAATGGCAATCCCGCGCCGGGGCCGAAGTTCGACTACAAGCTCAAGTGGTTCGATCGCTTCATCAAACACGCGAAGAGCCTGCTGAAGCAAAAGGTGCCCGTGGTGCTTGCCGGCGACTACAATGTGATGCCAACGGATCTGGACGTCTACAAGCCGGAGAGCTGGCGGGATGATGCGCTATTTCGTCCGGAGGTGCGCGAGGCTTTCCAGAAGCTGCTCAAGCAAGGATGGACGGATGCGATCCGCACCCTGCATCCGGATGAGAGAATCTATACGTTCTGGGATTACTTCCGGAATTCCTTCGCCCGGAATGCGGGCCTGAGGATCGATCACTTCCTGCTCAGTGAAGAACTTGCGCCGCGTTTGCTAAGGGCAGGCGTGGACAAGGAAGTGAGAGGCTGGGAGAAGACCAGCGACCACGCACCGACCTGGATCGAGCTAGCCGGGAAGCCGAAGCGGAAGAGGGCGGCGAAGGAGTGATACTTCTACTCCATGGAGATCATTCGATCTCCAATTCATGCAGCTCCCTGCCCGTCGAGGGATGGGCGGCGTGGAAATACAGCTTCCCATTCACCACCTTCAAGTCCTCCGGAGCAGAGCCGAGCGGCCCCGGTTCAACATCCGCCACCAGCACCGTGCCAGCCTCCGTGCCATCGCTCCGCCAAAGCTCTGAGCCGTGGGCTACATCATACGCGGAGAAATACACCATATCTCCCACCGCCAGAAATCCTCCGGGCTGGGATCCATTCCTTCCCGGATTGATCTCCTTCAGCTTCTTCGTGCCAGCTGCGGTGCCATCCGTCACCCACAACTCGGAGACATCGTTGCCATCGATCCGCTCATGCCCGGCATAGAAGAGTTTGCCGCCCGCAATCGCACCAAGCTGGGAGGCATGCTGCACGTAGCCAGGCAAGTGCGGCGTCGTAAGGCCTGATAGCAAGGGATAGGTCCCGGCTTCCGTGCCATCGCTACGCCACCACTCCTCAGCATGAAGAACAGTGCGACCTCTTCCGGAAAAAATATGAATCCCTCCAAGATCAAACCCCGGACCCACATGATGAACGGTGGTCTCGGTGTAAGTCGTCTGGACCTGCACGGTACCCGCGGTAGTCCCATCACTTGTCCAAAGCGTTTCGATTCCCGTGGTTGGAATGCTCACGCCCATCGCAAGACGATCCCCTACCACCGTAAGGTTCACGGGACCCCCACCCGGATTGAGACCCCAGTCGTCCTTCACCACGACGGTTCCTTCAGGCCTGCCGTCGGTCTTCCACAGGGCGCGACTGCCATCGGACTGTTCGCGAGTGAAATACAGGAAGCCCTTGAAATCGACCATCCCCTCTCCCCCGCTCTGGGTCACCATCATGCCAGGCGCGATCCTCAGGGTCCCCTCCTGCGTGCCATCGGTGCGCCATAGGCCGCTGGCAGCAGGATCATCCTCCACATTCGCCGCATAGTAGATCGCTCCGCCACTGGGCACAAAGCCGTCCAACCAATTCCGGGATCCGCTATGATCGTGAAGCAAGCGGGTGCCGCGGCGGCTGCCATCCGTCACCCACAACTCGTGACGCCCGGTGAAAGACGTGGTCACGGTGAAGAGAGCTTTACCGTTCACTTCTCCGCGGAAGCCTGCGACATCCATATAATCCGCCTGTTCCGTCTCCAAATATCGAGGAGAGATCCACAGCGGCTTCGTCTTCACGCCAGGAACCTTCGTGCGGTGCTGCTCGACCTGCCAAAGCTCGCTTTGGAGGCCATAACCGAATTTCACCATAGAGAGCAACTTCCCGTCCACCTCGGCATACGGCGTTGGTTCCTCGGTGCCGGAGTTTGCCTCGAAAGCAGAAGCCGTGCTTTTCCCGGGTTTCGTGAGCTGCACGACCCCGCCACCTTGAGCACGGGTTCTCCAGAGTCTATCTGAAGCCTGCCAAGGCGCGGAGATGAAACATAGCTCGCCATTCAAGGCGGTAGCCTGATCAAGGTAGCTGTAGCTATAGGGGTCATGGCCCCGCATGCGGACGACACGCCGGGTGCCAGCCACGGTGCCATCCGTGCGCCACCACTCCGGATCACCTCCGAGGACCAGAAAATACACGTGCCTGCCCGCCACCATGATGTGTTGCGGACCGACCGCATCGGCCGCGCTGGAGGTCTTCTTCAGCATCCGGGTTCCGGCTTCCGTGCCATCCGTGACCCAGAGAGCTAGCCCCCCGCCATCCCCTGAGGCGGAGAAATAAAGCGAACCCTGCCACATCTCCATCCAAGCATAGAGCGCAGGACCATAGATCATTCCGTCAGAAGGATCCTTCAGCGTGATCTCCCGCGTTCCACCGGTGCTACCATCGCTCCAGAACAGATGGCCCATGCCAAAGAGATCGTGTGCTGAGATATAGAGCCCGGTGGCGGTCGGAACCATGTCCATGATGAAGGGCCACTCCCCGGCGTCACCCGGCGTGATCTTCACCAGATCGCCGCCGTCCATGGTGCAAGACCACACGTGATTGTCCGAGAAATCAGCGCTCACACAGCCATAGATCCGCCCATTCGAGATCGCGATGCTGGTGGCATAGCCCGAGCCGGACGGAGTCATGTCGACGATTTTCCGCGTGCCCTCGGTCGTCCCATCGCTGCGCCAGACTTCACCTTCGTTCGCGGTGAAGTAGCAGATCCCCTCCAGGCTCTCGAATTGATGGACATACTCCAACAGAGGTCTGCCAGCCTCATCCTCCGGTTCGATGGGACGGGTCCCTTCGGGAGTACCGTCCGTGAACCATAGGCCGTAGCCATTGCCGGAGGACCACTCCTCACGCAAATAGAAGAAGCCACCTTCACCATTACCGGAAAGGGGTGTGAGATTGCCATCGACTCCTTCCGGCATCTCCGTGGCGAACTTCGTCCCTGAGGAAGTTCCGTCAGTAATCCACAGCTGGTTTCTTCCGGAGGCCAAGGTGATGCGGACCATCACCGAAGCACCGCTGGCAATCGGTGAATCGGGATAAGAGCCCAGCGATCCCGGCACGATGTCCGCAAGCATGCGCGTCCCCTTCTTACTTCCGTCGGTCACCCACAGTTCATTCCCCGTGGCCAAGGTCGCCATGGGAAAGACGGAACGATCCGAGCCGAGCGGGACGATCCAATCGATGTCCGCGCTGAAATCGCCGGGCTGGCGGTTCAGGTCGATCAACCGCGGCGCCAAGGAAGACTCCCGCGCAGAAGCATCAAAGGCTCCCGCAAGGATCGTGAGGATCAAGCAGGGTATCGTGGCAGGCCGCAGGAAAAAGGAGCTCAGCGAGGACATGATAACTAGGCCGGACAACGGAGTCGTCATGAAGGAGCGACTTCTCCCACGCCGAAGCCAGCAAAAATCAGGTTTCCAGTCCTAACGGCCCAGCCGGATCAGTTGAGTCGCGAAGCTCCTATTACCCTTTGGCAGACCTCATCGCATCCTCTCCGTCTTCGATCCGAAAAGGGATCACGCGAGCACAAAAAAGCCGCCCCGAAGGGCGGCCATTTTTACCACTCATAAAGAGTGGCGGAGCGGACGGGACTCGAACCCGCGACCTCCGCCGTGACAGGGCGGCATTCTAACCAACTGAACTACCGCTCCGTTCGCTGTAGTTGAGTCGCCTTGCGGCGTGCGCCGAGGCTATTGGGGAGCTCGGCGCAGCGCAACACCATTTTTGACTATTTCGTATCTTTTATTCGAGCTGCTCGGTGACGGCCTCCAAAGACGCCAGATCCTCAATGGAATACACCGTTGCGTCCTTTTCGATTTTTGCGACCAACCCGGCCAAAACCTTGCCGGGGCCAAGCTCGATGAAGGTGCGATGACCCTTCTCAACGAGCAAACGGATCGATTCGGTCCAGCGAACGGAGCCCGTGACTTGCTTCTCGAGCATGCTGCGGATCTCCGCGGGCTCCGAAACTACGGAAGCGCCGTAGTTGCACACCACGGGAATTGCAGGCGATTGCATGGAGACGCCAGTGAGTTCGGCGGCGAGCTTGTCCTGCGCGGATTGCATGAGGCGGCTGTGATAGGCACCGGCCACGTTCAGCTTGATCGCGCGGCGGATGCCATGGTCACGGGCTTTCTCCACGGCCTTGTCGATGCCATCAACGGTGCCGGAGAGGACGATCTGGCCGGGGGCATTGAAGTTCGCCACATCCACATCGCATTCGACGGCGAGAGCCTTCACGGCATCCTCTTCCCCGCCGATGAGAGCGGCCATGGAGCCCTGCGTCGCTTGGCAGGCTTCTTCCATGAAGAGACCGCGGCGCGAGACGACCTTCAGGCCATCTTCAAAGGAAAAGGTGCCCGCAGCGCTGTGCGCGGTGAACTCTCCCAGCGAGAGACCGGCAGCGGCCACGGGATTCAGTGCCCCGACCCGCTCCTTGAGCAGGGCAAGCGCCACGAGACCGTGGAGGTAAAGTGCAGGCTGGCAGCGGGAGGTACGGGTAAGCTCCTCATCGGGCCCTTCGAACATAACCTGAGAAAGCGGGAAGCCGAGGACTTCATCGGCCCGCTTGAACAAGGCCTTGGCCGTTTCCGAGGCCTCATAGAAATCCTTGCCCATGCCCACTTTCTGGGCGCCCTGTCCGGAGAATAGAAGAACGACGTCGCTCATTGCGCCCGCTGTCCTAGCGGGCGAGGAGGCTGCGGAGCAAGCCCTCATGATTGGATATCAAGCGGCTCACCAGTTCCGGAGCCCTTTCAATGGACTCCGCGACGGGCAGGCCGAACTCCTCCAGGGAAAGGGCGGCATCAAAGAGCGGGCGCGCTGCATCCTCCACCCGGCCGGCCACGGCGATGACCGGAATCCCGGCAGCTTTCGCCATGGCGGCGACCCCTGCAGGCCCCTTGCCACCAAGGGTCTGGGCATCGAGCGAGCCTTCACCCGTGATCACGAGATCGGCCTCGGCGATGCGGGCTTCCATGCCGAGAGCTTCCGCGACGAGATTGAAGCCGGGCTCCAGCTTGGCACCCGCGAACCGAAGCAGGCCGAAGCCGAGGCCGCCAGCAGCACCGGCACCGGGAGTGCCAGCTTCCGTGCCGCCATCGGAAAGGCGTGCGAGATTGGCCAAGGTGGCATCGAGGAAAGCAACGTCCTCCGGTGTGGCTCCCTTCTGCGGACCGAAGATCGCGGAAGCACCGCGTGGCCCGACGAGAGGGTTGTCGACGTCGCAGGCGACGATGATTTCCGGCAACGGGATCTTTCCGGATTCATCGACCTTGGCAAGTCGGACAAGGTCTTCAGGGATCGGCAGCAGGTCCCTGCCCTGATCATCGAGAAAACGCACGCCAAGGGCGGCGGCCATGCCTGCGCCGCCATCATTGGTAGCGCTGCCGCCGATGCCGACGAGCAGGCGGGTGGCCTCGGAAATCTCGATGGCATGGCGCATGAGTTCGCCGGTCCCGTAGGTGCTGGAGTGGCGGGGATCGCGTTCCTCCGCCGGCACGCGCCAGATGCCGCTGGCGGCGGACATTTCCAGGACGGCTACGGTCTCGCCCTGCTGGCTACGATAAATGCCGTAGCTCGCCTCCACGGGACGACCGAGCGGATCGAGGCAATGAGCGATGACCCTTTCTCCCCCGCTACCGGCGAGCATGGCGTCCACAAAGCCCTCACCGCCATCCGCAATGGGGCAGATGCTGGCCTGCCACTCCACAGGAAGGCCGGAACGGATGGCCTCGCAGGCTTCCACGGCCCCCATGGAGCCCTTGAACTTGTCGCATGCGAGGAGGATTCTCATGCGCCGAGTGTGGCGCAGGAGATGCGGGTGGGAACGCTGAAATGCGTGTCAGCTCGGGCAGGAATGCAGTCAGTGGCTATCGGGGATGCACAGGATTCCGGAGTGCGGCGGCATGCCACCGCACTCCAAAGGGGCCTTACTGGATGCCGAGGCGTGCCTTGTTCTCGGCCTTCCACTCGGCGTCGAGTTCCTGCACGGTCTTGCCGGTCCACTGCTTCCAGAGGTCCTCGCTGTATCCCTTGTGGGTGGCGAGGTTCAGCTTCTTCATAAGGTCCTTCTCATACTTCTTGATCACGAAGTCATAGAAGTTCGCGGTCACCCGGTAGCTGGAGTCGTAGTTCGCGCGGGCGAAGTTGCCCTTGGTGATCTCCGCGCCCTTTGCCTGCGGCTCGAAGAGGAACCAGCGGATGTAGTCCGCCACGCCTTCCGTCACCCATGTAGGGGGACGGCGGCCACGGGTGGAGCCACCGGGGTTTCCGAATTGCACGACGTGCACGATCTCGTGGATCGCGCAGCCGACGGCTTCGCCACCGAGTTGGTCGCGCATGAAATTCGCATTCAGCACCACGTTCTTGCCGTTGGCGTAAGCCGGCACGCCCTGAGCATGGCCGGGGAGCTCGGTGGCGAGCTTCATGGTGAAGGTGATCGTGTCCGGCGGGGTGTAGCCGTCCACCGGGATCATCTCGATGATCTTCGGATACCATTCCTCCATCACCGGCATGAGGTGGACCTTCGCCCAATCCGCGAGGTCGGGGCTCTCGGTGGAGTCGAGGATGTAGCGGAACTTGCCATCCTTCGAAACGAAGGTCTCCACCTTCTTCTCGAAGCGCACCGGCTCGGCGGCATTGGCATCGACGATGTCGATCTCGCTGAAGAACGTGTTCCCCTGCCCGTTTGCTTGTTCGTTCGCCTTGATGTCGAAAAGCAGATGCTGGTAGTTGCCCAGCGGCTCGCCGCTTTCGGTGGCGATAAGAGCGGCCTGCTGGCCAGGCGCCTTGTCCGACGTGTTCACCTCCGCGACGAGCTTCCAGCCGACGGTGGCAGGATCGACGTCAGCGGCGGGCTCCGCATTGAAGCCGGCAGCGCTGCCATCGGACGCATAGAGCTTGTACTGCTGCGATGCACGGGCTCCCGGGTGCCAAGAGTAGGTCGCCACGTTCTTGATGGCGATCGCCTTGCCGAGGTCCGCGGTGATGCGGCCGCCCTTCTCGCCGATGGCGAAGAAGAAATTACCTTCCGGATCGTCCTGATCCCCGGGCGGCTTGCCGTCCTTGACCACGGGCAGCACGCCACAGGCGTCATCGGCCTTGCCGGAGATCACCTTGAAAGCAGCCTCGCTGCCAGCGTCGTTGATCGCGATGGCAGGGATGCCATTGACCTTGAAGGCCACGTCGGTGGCGCTCTGGCCGGTGGTGACTTTTACCGCTGGATCGGCAGCGAAAGCAGCGGTGGATGCCAGGAGAAGCGTGGCGAGTGAATAACGGGATTTCATGGTCGGATGGTTCGGAAAGGACGTCACAAAGACAGGGACCGGTTTAGCGCGATGGTTTGTTTGACCCAATCGGATGCCGGAGGCGGTGGAATCCGTCGATTCATTCCTGCTCACGCGGTTTTGTGATGGCGGAGATAAGAGGCGAATTCCCGGTTCCAGTACCATCTGGATGCCAAAAAGGCGGCAGTCAGCCCCGACAGGAGTTCCAGGATGGGATAGCCGGCGACCCTGAAAAGGCCGCGGAATTCCCTGTAGTCCTGCCAAGCCCACGAATCGAGGGCCCACCACGTGAAAGTGGCGTGGAAGCTGGCCGCGATCAGAGCCCAGGTCACGGCGATCCCCATGTAACGCAGCACCTGGAGAAGATTCTTGGGACGGGGAATGCCAAGGAACACGGCGGACAAATACTCACGCTTGCTCAAGGAGCGCCCGTAGAGCTGGCGGGAGACAAACTCACGCCGGGTCTCAGGAAGGGGCGGGGAAAGCGGAGTCGCGGAGAAACGCCAGTAGGCAAACAGCGGAATGAAGACAAGGATCATCACCCCGAGGATATTGCCGAGGAGCAGTGTCTCCGCGTCCGCTCCGAAGACCGTGACCATGGGATTGGCCTCCCTGCTGAGGTCGTGATTGAAATGGAAGGTGGTGGCCAGATCGGAGGCGCGGGCTGCCGAGATCATCAGCAGCGTGATCAGAGCCGGGAGGGTTCGTTCTCGCATGGCGGGGAAAGCGGCGGTCCCGGGAGTTTTTGTCCAAGCGGCCGGTTGGAATTTATTCCTCCATCTCCACCCGCATTTCCAGAATCCCGACGGCGGCATTCCCCTTCGGGGTCATCTTGATGCGAAGGCCATCGACCGGGATCGCGCTGGCAGGGTGAACGACATTGTATTGATCCTTCGCCCGCTGATAGGCATCGGTAACGTAGAGCTTCATCGGCTCCCACTTGCCATCATGGCGCGTTTCGACCTCCCATGATTCGGGAAGCTGTACGCCGCCGCCATCGTCAAACCAGTAGAGACCCACGGAGCGGAGCTTGCCGGGCTTCTTGAGATCCGCCTCGATCCACTGCGGCTTTCCGGTCTGGTTCCAGCTGGTCCAACGCGGGATCGAGCCGTCCTTTGAATTGGACGGCGAGCGCAGGTCACCGATGGCATCGGCGAGATCCTTCTCGAAGGTATGGGAGGCGCGCACAGCCTTGAAGGGCGAGTCCTCTGCACCGGGCTGCGCCATCTCTTTCTTTCGCGGCAACCAGATCTCCATCTCCCCTGCCCCGCGATTGTTCCAAGCGTAGTAAGGGATCATCTTCAGGGTGCCGTCCTTGGCCTTGCCTTCAGAGAGGCGCTGCGCGGGAAAGGATAGTGCCGTGACTTTCGCGAGGCCGCCGATGTCCTGTTGCGAACGCTGCAGCTGAGAGGCGGGCAGCGGGGCTGAGACAAAGGTGTTCAGCACACCGCCATCGTTATCGACGCCTTCCGCGCAATAGACGAGAGGGCCGCATGTCACCGCGAGGCGATCGACGTTCGCCTTCACCCGCGGGTCACAACCTGCAAAGCGCACCGGCATGGCGAGTTCGAGATTCACCTGATCGCCCGCCTTCCATGTCCGGCGGATCACAGCGAAGCCCTTCTCCATGGTGGCGTTCTCCGGCTTGCCATTCACAGTCACCGTGAAGCGCGAGGACGGAGCCTGATCGAGGAAGCCGTAAAGTTTCCCCGGCATGAAGCGGTCACCGGTCCAAGTCGGGATGCGAAGGCGCAACGCGAAGTCCACTGGGGCATCCGGCCCAAGCGTAAGCTCGACCTTGCCGCTGAAAGGATAGCCGGTGCGCTGGGAGACCTTCACCTTGGCTCCGCCGACTTCGAGTTCGGTGGAGCAACCGGCATAGTGGGCCACGTAGAGATCGCTGGAATCCACGGCATAGATCATGCCCGCCACCTGTGGCAAGAGGCGAGCGAGGTTCGTGGGGCAGCACGCAGTGTGGAACCACTCGGCACGACCGGGCACGCCCTGGTTGAAGGGACGATGGCCATCCGCCTCCAGAGGGTTCACGTAAAAGAAGCGATTTCCTTCGAGGTTCACGCCAGCCAACACGTTGTTGAAAAGCGAGACCTCCGCGACATCGAGGTAGCGGGCATCGCGCTGATTGAGGAAAAGCCGGTGATTGAAGAAGACATTCCCCACCGCGGCACAGGTCTCGTTGTAGGCATCCGCATTCGGCAGCTCGTAGTCAGGACCGAAGCCTTCGATTCCGTGGATGGCACCAAGTCCTCCGGTAATGTGGATCAGCTTGTCGACCATGTTCGTCCAGATCGTCTCGAGCGCCCTACCATAGGCCGGATCTTTCTCCAGACGGCCGACATCGGCCATCGCGCTATACATGTAGGTGGCGCGGACAGCGTGGCCCACGGGATCTTTCTGTTCGAGCACCGGCGCGTGTTGCTGCGCGTAGCTCGGGGCCATCGTGCCCTCCCCGTGCGGGACGTAGGTCACGCCGCGGACTTCCAGAAAGCGCCGGGCCATGTCGAGGTAGAGCTGCTCGCCCGTCACCTCATACATTTTCACCAAGGCCATTTCGATCTCCTGGTGACCGGGCGCTTGGTTCACCGGCTTGCCATCGTTGTAAGCGGGATCCCCTTCGAAGAAGACGTGGTTCACGTGGCGGGCATTTTTCTCCGCGACATCGAGGAGCTTCCGTTTCCCTGTGGCGCGATAGTAAGCGACCGCAGCCTCGTAGAGATGGCCGACATTGTAGAGCTCGTGGCTGTGGACTTCGAAGGTGTAGGGCTTGTCCCCCATCTCGTCCTTCGCGCTGCCATTTCCGATCACGTGAGCCGGATAGATGTAGCCATCCGGCTTCTGGGAAGCCGCGATCACATCCGTGATATGATCCATCTTCGCTTCGATCCCGGGATCGCGCTTCGACTTGAGCAGGTAGGCGGCCCCTTCCATCACCTTGTAGAGATCGGAAGTATTGTAGCGATGGGGTGCCGGCGGATTGTCGAGGTGCTTGCCCGCGAGGACATCGGCCGCGGCCTGGAGATGAGCGACGGCTTCCTCGGTTTTCCCAAACGCGAAAGGCACGAGCACGGTGCGCTGGCGATCGAGGCGCGGGCTCCAGAATTCGTCCTGAAGCAGTACCCGATCAAAGGGGACTTCGCGGAGGCTTTCTTCCGCGGCGATCGCCGCGGAGGAGAAAATCGCCGGAGCAGCGAGGAGTGTGGTGATTCGAGTAAAGCGCATGGCGATTAAAATTGGGGGTCACGGAGCGGCGGTCTTAATGTCGACCGGCCCGCCTGTTCTGCCTGTTTAAAAGTGGAATAATAACAGGCATCCATTCCGGGGCACGAATCGGCAGCAGGCTAATCTTCCTCTCCGGAGCGTAGGCCATTGTGGATTTGGCGAGCACTTCGTTCTGCATGTTGAGAGTATCTGGCCGGCTCATCCTGCACGCGCGGATCATCTCTTTCTACTGCCACGGGAATGGGTGTGGCGCCCGAGCCGGTAGCTCGCAGCGCTTCACCACCAACTGCCATCGATCGCCCCTCCGGGACGGCTAGAGCTGGAATCATCCGGTCACCAGAAGGCGGAACGAGCGCCGCGGCCACATCGCCCCACGGATCAGGCAATGATCTCCTTGATCGGGTCCGCGCCTTCGACGCCGACGAGCTTTTGATCGAGGCCGCCGTAGAAATAGCTGAGGTGGTTCGGATCGAGGCCCATCTGCTGGAGTACGGTGGCGTGGAGGTTCTTCACCTGCACACGGTCACGCACGGCTTCACCGCCGAGTTCGTCCGTCTCACCATAGCTGGTGCCACCCTTGATGCCACCGCCGGCCATCCAGGTCGTGAAGCCGTAGGCATTATGATCGCGGCCTGTGCCTTCCGCGTATTCCGCAGTGGGCTGGCGGCCGAACTCGCCGCCCCAGATGACGAGCGTTTCATCGAGCAGGCCGCGTTGCTTGAGGTCCTTCAACAGGCCCGCGATCGGCTTGTCGGTATTGCCCGCGTGGAACTCGTGATTCTTCACCAGGTCACCGTGGGCATCCCAGTTGTCATCGTTGTGAGCGCCGCCGGAATAGATCTGGATGAAGCGGGTGCCGCGCTCGACGAGACGTCGGGCGAGGATGCACTTGCGCGCGAAGTCATCGGTACGCGAGCCGTCCATACCATAGAGCTTCTTGACGTGCTCCGGCTCGTTATCCACGTCGATGGCTTCCGGAGCCGTGGCCTGCATGCGGAAGGCCAACTCGTAGGAGGCAATGCGCGCGGCGAGGTCGGAGTTGTGCTCGCGGCCCTTCATGTGGGACTTGTTGATGTCTCCCAGGAAATCGAGCAGCGAGCGCTGCTGCACGCGGTCCATGCCCGGGCGATTTTCCAAGTTCAGGATCGGATTCCCCTGGGAGCGGAAGACCACGCCCTGATAGCTCGCGGGCATGAAACCGGAGCTCCAGTTCTTCGCACCGGAAATCGGGCCACCGGTCTTGTCGAGCATCACCACGTAGCCGGGCAGGTTCTCATTCAGAGAGCCGAGGCCGTAGTTCACCCAGGAACCCATCGAAGGCTTCCCGGTGAGCAGCGAGCCGCTGTTCATCATCAACATCGCGGACCCGTGGATCGGCGAATCCGCAGTCATGGAATGGATAAACGCGATGTCATCCACGCATTCGCCCACATTCGGAAAGAGCTCGGAGACCCACTTGCCGGACTGCCCGTATTGCTTGAATTTCCACTTCGGACCGACCACGCGGCCTTCGTTCTTCTTGCCGCCGCGACCGAAGGTCTTGATCGGGATGGTCTTGCCATCGAGCGGATACATCTTCGGCTTGTAGTCGAAGGTGTCCATGTGGCTCGGGCCGCCATACATGAAGAGGAAGATCACCGACTTCGCCTTGGCCGGCAGCAGCGGCTGCTTCGGAGCGAGAGGATTGTCATAGCCCGCCTCGGCAGCGAAGGCCCCATCGCGGGAAAGCATCCCGGCGAGTGCAAGCGAGGTGAAGCCGCCCCCGATCTGGTGAAGGAATTCACGGCGGTGAATGCGGCCGCAGAAGTTGCCACCGAGCCTCCGGCCCAAGACAGAAGATCGGAAGACGTCAGACGTCGGACTGGAGGTCATCGGGTCGAGGCTCATTGCAGGAAAACAGAAGATTTGAAGGCGTCAGACGGAAGACAGGAGACGAAGAGTGATCGGCGGTTCGGGCAGGAAAACTCCAGTCTCAGGCCTGACGTCTTCCGGTCTTTTGTCTCAATCCAGATAGAAAAATTCGTTGAAGCTGAAGACGCCCACGCAGAAGCGCTGCAGCGCAAGCTCCGGGCTGAGATTGCTCTCGGTCTTCAAGCGATTGATGAAGGCGAGCGAGAGCGCGATTTCGGATTCGTCCGGCTCGCGGGAAAGAACGAGTTGGAAAGCGCGGCGCACCTGAAGCTGCAGGTTATCCGGCGCCTCACGCTTCAGGCGGGAGGCGAGGGTCGTGGCCTCATCGTGAATGAACTCGCTGTTCATCATCGCGAGCGCCTGCGTCGGCACCGTCGTGGTGAAGCGCACCGGACAGGTGGTGTCGGTATCCGCCAGGTCGAAGTCGGTGAACAGCGGATGCAGC
Organism: Luteolibacter luteus; assembly: GCF_012913485.1. Lineage (GTDB taxonomy): Bacteria > Verrucomicrobiota > Verrucomicrobiia > Verrucomicrobiales > Akkermansiaceae > Haloferula > Haloferula lutea. Next base: position 403,660 of record NZ_CP051774.1, read on the forward strand.
AGCGAGCGCTTCACCTTCACATAGATGCTGCGGCGGTTCGCCTGATCCGGCGGGCTCTTGCCCCACTTGCCGCCCTTGGTGGAGGACGTCGCGAGCACTTCCTCCGGCATTGGCACGTAGACACTCGGGCCGCCCATTTCCAGATTCAGTTCGCCGGTGCTGGCTAGGATCGAATCGCGCAGCTCCTCGGCCGTCAGGCGGCGCGGGTTGAAGCGCCAGAAGAAATCATTGCCCGGGTCTGCCGCAGCGGCCTTCGGCTCGGAGGCGATCGACATGCGATAGGCCTTCGAGTTCAGGATCAGGCGATGCATCGCCTTCACGCTCCAGCCCTTCGCGATGAATTCGGTGGCGAGCCAATCGAGCAACTCCGGATGAGTCGGAGCCATGCCGAGATAACCGAAGTCATTCGGAGTCGGGCTGAGGCCGCGGCCAAAATGGTGCTGCCAGATGCGGTTCACCATCACTCGCGAGGTCCGCGGATTGTCCGGACTGGTCATCCACTTCGCCAAGGCAAGGCGACGACCGCTGGTCTTGGCATCTGCGACCGGCTCCGGGATGGCGGCATCTGCCCCGCCCCAGATCGCCGGGAAGCCCGGCTTCACTTCATCACCCTCCGCATGCGCGCTGCCGCGGAGCAGGATATGGGTCGGCGGCGGAGTCGGACTTCCTTCCGTGATGGCCATCACCTCGACTCCGGGCGAGGCCTTGTATTGGGAGATCTCATCCAAGCGAGTCACGCCACGACGGTAAGTCTCCCGATCCCGGCGGCTGGCCGCACGCAGATCCGTGCGCAGGACCACATCGGCCGGAGTGAGAGCATCCACCTCCACGCCAAGGTCGAAGAACTGTCCGCCTTCGTGCTGCTTCACATGCACGGAGATCACATTCCGACCGGTCTGCAGCGCGGCGAGGAAAGCCTTGGGCGCGGGAATGCGCTCGTATTCGACGGTATATTTCTCGCGGTTCAGCACGGGCTGGCCATTCAGGTAGATCTCGACGTCTTCATCGTGCGCGAGGTGCAGCACGACATTGGTCGGGATGACATCGAGTCCGAAGCTCGTCTGGAGCCAGATATCCTGGCTGGTCCATGGCGTGCGGGCCTGCAGGCCGGGCACTGCCGTGCCGAAAGGGGCGTCCCCCTGCTGCCAGCGTGCCAGTTCGGCGCGGAAGCCCACCGTAAACCAATCCTCCGCCGGGGCACCCGTGGTGTAGAACCAGGTCGTCGGCTTGCTGCGGGCGTCCGTGACCAACCAACGGTTGGCATTCCCCACATTGTTCACCTTCTGCGCGAGCTCCGGCTTGGTACGGCGCAGATTGTCCAAGGCATTGGCCTCGGCGTTCTTCAGCCACTCGCGGATGCGGACTTCCTCCTCGGCATTCTTTGCCAGGGTCTTCGCCCGTTCCTCCGCGTGTTCATTTGTCGGGACGTATTCGGTTTGCTTGCCACCGCGGCCCATGGGTTCGGTGCCGCGGAAGAAGGAGACGAACTTGTAGTAGTCCGACTGCGGGATCGGGTCGCCCTTGTGATCGTGGCAACGCGCGCAGCCCGCGGTCATCGCGAGGAAGCCCTCTGTCACCGTGCGGACATTGTCGTCCATCACGTCGAAGAAGTGCTGCTTGCGATCCGCCGGATCATCATCCCAAGCCATGAGCCGCAGCATGCCGGTGGCAATCTGCGAGTCCGCCGTCTTCTCCGGCAATTCATCACCGGCGATCTGCTCGGCCACGAAACGATTGTACGGCTTGTCCTGATTGAAACTACGGATGACGTAGTCGCGGTAGCGCCAGACGAAGGGCTTGTCGTTGTCGCGCTCGAAGCCGTTCGACTCCGCATAGCGGACGACGTCCAGCCAGTGGCGTGCCCACTTCTCCCCGTAGCTCGGCGAGGCAAGCAGGCGGTCCACCTGCTTGCTCCAGGCGTCCGGCGAGGTATCCGCCTCGAAGGCGCGGATCTCATCGAGCGATGGCGGGAGGCCGGTGAGATCGTACGAGAGACGTCGTAGCAGCGCCGCGCGCGAGGCTTCGCCCGCGGGCTTGAGGCCCTTCTCATCCAACTTCGCGAGGATGAAGGCATCCACCGGGTTCTCCGCCCATGCGGGATCGGAGACCTTCGGCGGCTCGTGGCGCTCCATGGCCTTGTAGGACCAATGGGACTTCGTCTTCTCGTTGACCTCCGTGACACCGGCCATCGGATCGTGGACCTCCACCAGCACGTCGGCATCCTCGGGCGTCCAGGGCGCCCCCATCTCCAGCCACTTCGTGATCTTGGCGATTTGATCGTCTGCCAGCTTGCCGCGTGGCGGCATCTGGAGGTCCTCGTTCTGATACGAGATCACCTCCAGCAGCATGCTCTTGGTGTGATCGGCCTCGTTGAAGGCGGGGCCATGACTCCCGCCCTTCATGAGTCCCTTCCGGCTGATGAGCTGGAGTCCGCTGCGGACCTTCGGATGACCTTTCTCATCCAAGCCGCCGTGACACTTGAAGCAATTCTCTTCGAGAATCGGCTTCACCTCCTTGCGGAAGAACTCCACGCCCTCGCTATCCGCGGCATGCGATAATGCCGCGGAACCGAAAAGACCGAGACCAATGACCCACCTCTGCATCATGCAGTCTGAGAAAGAACGGCTCCGAAGCGTCCCGAAATTTCATCCGCATGCGCCTTCACCATCGCGCCAAAGGCATCGAGCTGGCTATCAGGGATGCGCGATGAAGGAGCCGTGATCCAAAGAGCGGCAATGACGCTGCCGGTAGCACCGCGGATGGCGGCGCCGATGCAGGTCTGGCCTTCCATTTCCTCGGCCAGGTCGAAGCCATAGCCGCGGGCGGCGACTTCCTTCAGGTGGTTCAGGAAGTCCTCGTGGGAGGTGATCGTGTTCGGCGTGAAGCGTGGCAGCTTCAGACGGGCCACGCGCTCGGCGCGCTCCTTCTCCGGCAGGCCGGCGAGCATCGCCTTCCCCGGGGCTGCGGTGTGCAGGCAGAAACGCGTGCCGGGATCGACCGCGAATTTGAAATGATGGGTACCGAGCGCTTGGTCGAGCACCACGCCTTCGTCATCGGCAAAGGTTCCGAGCAGTGCGGTCTCGCCGGTGGCATCGCGCAGGCGGCGCATGACATCGATCGATTTCTCGAAGAGGTTCGCGTCGGTGACGGACATGGCACCAAGCACGAGCAGACGCGGCGTGAGGCGATAGCGTTTGGTGTTCTCCACCTTTTCGAGGAAGCCCCGGTTTTCCAGCGTCACTGCGATGCGGAAAGCACTATTCTTCGGGATCTTCAGTTCCACGCCCAGGTCACTCACATTGATTCCCTCGGGGCGGGAGCTGAGCAACTCCAGCATGACCAAGGCACGGTCGAGGTTCGGGACGATGTATCGAGCCCTCGGATTATCCGAGGTGTTTTCCCAGTCAGATTCGTTTGTCATATGAAACGGCGTGCGCCGCTCGATACAAAGGAAATCCCCCCCTCCTTTCAAGAATCTAACGCGTTTATGATGTCAACCCGACCCACTTGCTACCCCACACGATCACGAAGGGTAAGGTGAACAAACTGACCACGGTGCTGGCCAAAACGATCTGTACCGCAACGCCGGGGCGCCCCCCATAAATCTTCGCCAGCAAGATGGGGCTCATGGCGGCAGGCATGGCAGCTTGCACGACAAGCACTTGTTTCAGTTCAAGAGGCGCCGGGAGATACTTCGCGGCGGCGAGCAGGAACATCGGCAAGACCGCCAAACGGACCACACAGCCGCCCAAAACCACCCGCACGGTGGGCCGCTCATGGCCAACCATATCGATCATGATGCAGCCGGTCACCAGGATGGCGATCGGGAAAGCCCCTGCTCCGAGCCAAGCCATGGTCTGTCGGATGCCGCCGCCCAGCATGCTGCCTCCCTCAGCGGCCGGCTTGAGAAAGTGGTCCGCCCCGGTGCCGACCAGTAGCAGGCCCAGCAGCACGGAGACCACCGGGCCATTCACGAGCTTCCGCCACGGGATCTGCTTGTCCCCGGAAATGATCATCACCCCCACCGACCAGATCGCCAGTTCCACCCCGAGATTGTGGACGAAGAGAATCGCGACCGAGCCTGCCCACAGCTGCTGGACGACCGGAATGGCGGTGTAGCCGAAATTCTGGACCCCTGCGGAGATCGCGAAGGTCCGCTTGCCATTCCCCTTCTGGAAATTCAGCGCTCCAGCGGCCAGCCAGGCCCCGCCGAAGCTGATCACGGTAAGCAGGAATCCCATCCCGATGCCCCAAAGGACCGAAGAGGGATCCCGGACGCTGGGAGCTCCCATGATCTTGTCGAGGATCAGGCAGGGGTAGAGAACATTGTAAACGAGGCGGAAGATCGGATCATCCTGATCCTGGCGCATCACCCCGATTTTCCGAAGCAGGGCCCCCGCTAAAATCAGCAAATAGACGGGCACGACCGCCGCCAGAACCGCCTTCGATGCATCCACGCGGCGCAGCATTTCCGCGGGGGCCGGAGCGGACAAGCCAGATCAGGGAGGGGCCCAGCGTTTTATGAATTACACGCGAAAATCGGGATTACGGGAGGCAAATTCGAAAAACCGCATATCCACTTATTTAATCCACCTCGCTATTTCCGGGATAATCGCGAAAAACCAAAGATAAAAATAATCAGGAAAATTGGAGCTAACATCCGCCATCGCCGTTATTAAAAGGAATTCCACCGCAGCATCAAATCCGTGAGATCAAACTAACAATCAGAGTATTCCATTCACCCGAGAAACAAAACCCAAAAGAAACGCCCTCTCTATCTATTATTCTAAGTGTTAGACCATTCAACTTGCCGGAATGGAAACGGGGTGAAAATAGTGTCCCGTGTTTTTCTCGATACCCCTCGTTATCCGAGGGACCAAACACCAGATCTTCCGTCTCGCTGGATATCTCCTCCCGGTTTTGTCCCCTATTGCCTCCGCTGCCACGGGGGCCATGACCAATCCCCAGCCCTCGCCCTTGCCCTCCGGCTTGAGCGTGGAGTTGCAGCCATGGCTAACCATCAGTCCAAGCAGCAGCAGCGCGCCGAAGGCCCGGATCAATCACCTGAAGCCCTGCCCGGATGACTCCCGTCTCTTTTGCAATGACCTGCGCGGGAAGCTCTGGGTGGCGGAAAGCAAGGACTCCGGCTCGGCCACCGAATTCCTCGATCTTGGAGGGATCTTTCCGAATTTCATCCACACGCCGGGACTCGGCACCGGTTTCGCATCCTTCGCTTTCCATCCGGAATTCCGGCAGGCCGGAAAACCGGGCTACGGGAAACTCTACACTTCCCACAGCGAGACCGCGACCGGGTCTGCGCCGGACTTGATCGCGCCGATCACCCCCGACCTGTCCCAGCTGGGGATCGTGACGGAGTGGACGATGAGCGATCCCGCCGCGAACGCTCTGGGCACCCGCTACACGAAGCGCGAGATCCTGCGGATCGGCTTCCCCTACAATTTCCACGACATCCAGGAGGTCGAATTCGATCCGACCGCCCAGCCCGGGGATGAAAACTACGGCTGCCTTTTCATCTGCCTGGGCGATGGAGGCTCGGTGGTGCTGGACCGGCCGGAGAACATCGGAAGGATCGATTCGCCGCTCGGCTGCATCCATCGGATCACCCCGATCCTCGCAAGCGGGCAAAAGGCGGAGGACTTCACGCTTTCCGGCAACGGGAAATACTACATTCCCCGTAGCAATCCCTTTGCCGCGGCGGAGGATCCCACTCCCGGCGATGGCTGGGCGGTGGTGAGGGAGATCTATGCCTACGGCTTCCGGAATCCGCACCGCATCTCTTGGGACCGGGGTGGCAGCGGAAAGATGTTCTGCGGGAACATCGGCGAAAGCATGATCGAGGAGGTGGAGCTTGTGGTGAAGGGAGGCTTTTACGGCTGGCCCGCACGCGAGGGCGCCTACCTTTTCGACGTGGCGGACAAGACGCATGTCTATCCGCTGCCCGATGCCGATGCCAGTGGCGCAAGCTATCCGGTGACCCAGTATGACCACGGAGAGGGCCGCGCGGCGATCGCCGGAGGCTTCGTGTATCGCGGAACTGAGATTCCCGCTCTGAGAGGCCGCTATGTCTGCGGAGACATCGTGAGCGGCGATCTCTTCGCCATCGATGAGGCGGGCATGAACCCGGCCGCGCATACCGGCACCGGGGACACGCCGGCTCCGCCGAAATTCCTCGGGGTGAAAGCGAATGGCGTGGCCGCCCATTTCCTCACGATCCTGGGTGCCAGCCGTGCGGACTTGCGCCTCGGCCAGGACAATGACGGCGAGCTCTATGTGCTCTCGAAACAAAACGGGAAGATCTACAAGGTGGCACCGGATGCCGAGTCCGGGACCACACCACCGGAGGGCGATGAAGGTACCTGGCAGGCGCTCGGAAGCTTTGAGGATGGCACGATCGGAAAGGTCGCGCCTTCGGTCACCGGCACTTCGGTGCAGGCGGTGAACGATCCGGTGCAAGGACCGGTGAACCGCGTGCTGCGCCTGCACTCGGCAGGCAGCACGATGGTGAATGCCCATGTGGCAATCCCGAACATCCCGGACAAGGGCCGCGGGACGGTTTACTTTCGCTTCTTTCTGCCGGACCAGAATCATGAGCATTCATGGGGCCTGAGCGAGCAGGCGGACCCAAACACCTCCTCGCATTTCAAGGTGGAGATGCGCTCGACCGGCAGTGATGCGGGACAAGTGGAAGTAAGGGATGCCGGGAGCTACGTTCCCGGCTTCGAGGCAGAGCCCGGCGTGTGGTATTCCGCGTGGCTGCACGTCAACAACGCCGGCGGGACCGGGAACGATAGCTTCGACCTCTATGTGAAGGGGGGCAGCTATGGCGTGCCGACCCTGGTGAAAAGCGGTGTGGGCTTTCGCAGCGGGACAAGCTCGGCGCTGAAGACCTTTTTCTGGCGCCTGGCACCGGGCACCGAGATCTATTTCGACGACCTGCATGTGGATCCTGGCCACAACAACCTGAGCGAACCGGTCGCAACGGATTGGAAGCTGGTGGATCGTTTCGAGGGCGAGGCGCCGCTTGATTCGTGGGACCTCCCGAACCGGACAGCGCAAGCCTCGCAGATCCTGAGCGAGCCTTCGGGCAACCGCTTCTTCCGGCATGCGGCATCTTCTTCCTCGACCGCGAATCCGAAGGCGGTCGCGGCGAAGCGGCTGCCCTTCCTGACCCAGGTGAGCAAGACCTTGACGATCTTCTACCGCATGCGGCTGCAAGGGACGGATCTGAAGCAGAGCTTCGGCGCCAGCAGCACGGATCCCTCCAACACCGCGCTCTATACGGAGGATGACTTTTCCCCGCAGCTCCGCATCGCGGATGGGGAAATGAATCTCTACGACGGTCCGGCAGGCATCGAGGACTTCGTGGTTCCCACCGTGGATGGCGCGGCGGCTCCGCTGCTGGAACCGGACATCTGGTACAACGTGTGGCTGGTGGCCTACAACGGAGGTGTGGCTTCAGGCGGCCAGACTTGGCAGGCGTATATCCAGGGCGGCGCTTTCACGGAGCAGGTGCAGCTTGGCGACACGCTGCACTTCCGCCGCCAGGCAGAGCTGCCGCTCACCCATTTCCTGAATATCGCGGCGAATGGCGGGTCCTTTGGCAACAAGGCGATCGATCTCGATGACATCCACGCCTACGAGGGCGCGAATCTTGCGGATCCCCTCGCCCCGGTGTGGACGGAGACCGTGCTGGAGAAAGCGGACGGCGGGGTGACGCTGGCACACCCGACGACCTACAACCGCGCCTTCCAGATGCAGGAGTCGGATGACATGAAGTCGTGGACGCCGCTGGGCCCGGTCGTTGAGGGAGATTCTTCCTGGCGGGAACTTACGGTGCCTATCGTACATCCGCGGCGCTTCTTCCAGGCGGCGGAGCTCTCCCGGCGGGATTTCCATGCCGCGGAGTGGTCCACGGATTTCCCGGGCACCACCTTGCCCCGCGGGCTCTCGCTGCTTTCCTCCAGTAGCTGGCAACAGACGGACGGACTGCTGACGCTCACCACGCCGGCAGCGCAGGTGAGCGGCATGGTGGCGCGGCCCGGTGGCTATGCCTTGCTACCGGGAGATTGGCGGAACCTGACGCTGACGGTGGAATCGAAAAGCAAGCGCTCGTCCTCCACTCCCCAGCGCGATGTGGTGCTGATCTTCGGCTATGTCGATGAGGCACACTTCTACTACGCGCTGGTGAATTCCGCATCGAGCGGAAGCGCGATCGTCAAGGTGGCCGGGGATAGCACGACGAACATCCAATCGCCCGCGACCGTTGCCGGGAAGCTGACTTCGAATTGGCAGAGCCTCCGGGTCCTGCATCAGGCGACCGGAGCGATCTCGGTTTATTGCGACAATCTGAGCACCCCGGTAATGACCGCGACGGACACGAGCTATCCCGTGGGAAGGGCGGGCTTTGGAAGCTATGACGATCCCGCCGATTTCCGGAGTGTCATCGCGAAGGGAGAGCAGCCGTAGCCGCCCTCCGGACAATCAATTCATCAGCACGCGGAATTCATCCTGGGCGAGAGCCGTGGATTGCGAATGCATGAAGCTGGTGCGGAATTCGAGATGATCCAAGGCGAAGATCGGTGTCAGGGGTGGTGTCCAGCCATCCGCTCCCTCCACCTTTCCTTCGGAGGTGCGCAGCTTGCCCCCGCCGCGTTTCACCGCACAGAGCTTCCATGGCTGGTCGCCGTGGCGGTATTCCACCAGCATGGTGGCATCCGGCGGCAGTTCACCGCTGGCCTTCAGCTTGACCTGCTTCAAGCGCGGATGGTTGTAGGAGAAGGAATCCTCGGCCATCTCGACCGTCGGCAAGGCACCGACCTGGGCGATGATGTAATCCTCGATGTCCGGCGAGCCATTGCCGTTACCATCGCTGGAAGGATCCGCAACACCGGTCGAAGCAGCACCACCAAAGCGTACCCAGAGATCAAAATTCCCGCAATGCTGCAGCGGCACCCGTGCCAGACCGGACGCGGTGCCGATCCGGTCGACGAAGACCGCGCCGGCACCGACGATGCCACCCGAGTAGGTATCCAGCTCCACCAAGGGCGAGCGGGTCGCCACATCATGCAGGCTGGGGCTGGAGGTCATCCTCACGCCATCGGCTTCGGAAAAACCCATCAGCGGGAAGAAATCTCCTGGCATGGACTCGATGATCGGAGGCCGCTGGCCGCTGGGATCGATGCGGTGCGTCTTGTCGCCTTCGGAGACCAGCAGGTCTCCTCCCGGCTCCAGGTTCATGTAGAGGCCGAAGCCACCGCTCGGCTTGAGACCGGTGGGGCTGGTGAGAAGCTGCGCCTTCTTGAGGTTGGGCAACATCTTGAAGGCATACACCCCACCCACATATTCCCAGAGATCTTTTCCTCTGCCGCCGGGGTAGCGATAGAGGTGGGTCATGCCGGGGTAGCCGACGTAAAGCGTGTCTCCAGAGATCTCCATGGAGGTGCCGACGTTGTTCCCCACCATCTTCAACACCCCCGCCTGCTTGTAGTCGGAGCGGCGGTAGAGCTGCACTGCGCCAGGAACGTTCGAGCCCTTGATCGTGGGATCGAAGCTGCTGCGCGAGCAAACCGCGAGGTAGTCGTCGGAGAAACGGATCATATCACCGAAGCCCGCGTAGGTGGATCTCAGCGTGGTGCGGAGCTGGCCGGTCGCCTGCGAGTAGACGAAGATGGTGCGATACTTCGCGAGGATCTTCGGTGTGGTCTTCGGCAGATTGGGATACTCCAACGCGGTGATGAAGAGATCCTTGCCGTCGCCATCGATGCTATTTCCGAAGCCGTTGTGCGTGAGGGTGGCAGGCGGCCAGATGGTTTGCAGGTGAGCACCCGTGGCCGCGTTGAAGACCTCCACACAACCGCGGCGGCGGCCTTCGGAGTCCTCTTCACCCGGGCTTCCCACGTAGAGTTTGTCCCCGATGATCTTCAATGCTCCGGCACTCAGGGATGAGTCCACGGAGGGATCTCCGACCAGGACCGAGCCCGCCTTCGGAGCGAAAGTTCCCGGCGTGGGATTCACGGCATCGATCTCGATCAGCTGGGCTCCCTGTGAAATCTCCAAGCGGAGCGGCATGACGCGGTCGGTGATGTCATAGCTGCGGAGCCAAACGGACTTCGCAACCATGCTGCCATCGGCGGGGACCGTGATCGACCCGCTTGGCTCGAAGGAAGGATCGAGGCGACTTCCAGGCCAGCCATCGGGTTTATTGAAAACCGACCACTTCCAGGTGAGGTCCACCCCGGCGTTCGAAGGCTCCATCAGATTGAATTCGAGGTGCCCGGAAAGCCCGCCTTCCGCCGGAGGATTTACCTTTATCGCCACGCCCGGGGTGCTGCGGATACCGCTGAAATCCCATGCTTGCTGGTGATAGTATTCCAGGAAGTGGTAGCGGACGCCTTCCGGAGTCGCCTTCAGGAAAGGATCCCGGCTGGAGCCGGTGCCGGGGCGTAGGCCCGTCATCAGGATCGTTTCCAGAACCGCGCCGGTGGCCGGTTCACTGACCTCCAGCTGAGGAGTCGCAGCCCAGGAATTCACGATGCGATAGCGCAAGCCGTCCCCCCCGATCAGATCGGTCGGCTCCATCACCGGCCAGCTCACGAACAGGGGTGGCTCCGGCACATAGCTGCGGGTCACGCCGCTGGCCTCGATCACGGCATAGCTGGAAGAACTCGGAACTACGATGGCTCCCGTAGCTTCGACAGCTTCCACGGAGATCGTCTCATGCCGCTCTGCGACCAAGTCACCCTGCAGGGTGATCACGAACTTCGCCTCGACCTCTCCCGGATTGATGACGACCTGTTCATCTTTCGCGAAATAATCGGAGCTTCCCGCGGAGCCACCGCTGCGGGTCCGCACGCGCACGCGGACCTGCTCCGTTGCAGGGCGATCCAGCCGTACCGGCACTTCGACAAGGCCGGAGACTTCGCTTCCCCTGCCCTCGCCGAGCTTCACCACGGGCGAGGCAGTCGTTGCACCGTCCACCACGCTTGGAGCTCCGCCCCATGTCGTTGAAACGAAAAGCTGCGACTGATCCAGACCATGGATTTCCGCACCGGTAGCCACGCGATCGCAGGTCACCGTTTCGGAGTCCATGAGATTGAAGTGAAGGGCGATGGGAGAATTCCCCTGACCTTCCCCATAGAAGCTACCGCGGATCCAAGCGCCTTCCGGGCTGGAGGTGAGGATGCCACCGTTCGAATCCAAGGCACCCCGCAAGGGATTCATGCCCGGCGTGTAGGCGGGCGGCAATGTCACCGGGATTCCCGCTGCCTGCCCCGGAAGCAGCAGCAAGGGTCCGGCATTGTTTCCATACACCAGTACCTTTCCATTACAGACGGCGGCGATTTTCGTGAAGCCCCCTGCATAGGTCCAGGTGCCGGTTTGACCGGTAGTAAGGTTTCGCCAGATTACCGTGTCCTGGCCATTCGAGTGAGTCACCCAGGCAAGCTCGCTGCCGTTGATCTTCGAGTCGTGGGCATACGGCGAAGCCTGCACAGGGATCGTGAAGGGATCACCGAGCCGGGGATGCACCTGGATCTCGCCGGTTGCGAACCCCACATAGAAGTCCCCGGAGACCGCGAAGTTCAAAGCATGGAGATCCGACCACAGCACGGCACCGCTCTGCGCATCCACGATCGTCCGGGTCGGCATCCCTCCTTGGACGGGCACTTGGAATTCCAACATCCCGTTCTCGCAGCTCAGCGGCCAGATGGCGAAAGGCAGATGATTCGGCGCTTGCTGCCAATCCTGCAGGTTGTTGTTCCAGCGGTAGCACTTGGCGATGGTCGCGGCCTGATAAGGATCCACGGGCGTGGCCTTGATCAGGCAGAGATCCCCCGTAACCAGGCCCGAGTATTGATTGGTGAACTCCGGAGGGAGAGGGCGCGAGGGCAACGCTTCCCGTGGCAGCGACGGGGCCGCGGCGGTGACGACCTGGGCGGGAGCGAGCAGAAGCGCGAGAAAAGCGGTCGGGAGGAGCGGATGGGGCATGGAGAAGTGCTGCTTATCTAGCAGGTAAAAACCGCAGCACAACATGGAATCATTTCCCCACAAAATCTTCACATTGGGATGACTCCTACAGTGGCCGGGGATCGCGGGGAAGATAGCGACAACATGCTTGGCTTCCCTACGTATTCCAACTAGGCTCAACTTAGTGTCCCACCCCGCGCCCACGTTTCTCCCTCCTCCATGAATCCGCGGATCCTCTATGTCGTCGCCCGAATTCTCATCGCCAGTGTGTTTGTCGGCCTCGGTATCGAACGCTTGTTGGGAGCTGCGGGAGTTCTGATCGACCGGGGGGCGGCGACGGTGCCAGGCATCCTCTTCGCCAGCTTCGAGCTGGCCGCCGGCCTTGCGATCATGTTCGGCTTTCAGGTAGCGCGGATTTCCTTGTTGATGGCGGTCTTCCTCGCGGTGGATGCCTTCGTGGCCCATCCCTTTTGGAGATACGGTGGCCTCGAACAGCACGGCCAGTTGCTGCATTTCCTGAAAAACGTCTCCGCGATCGGCGGGCTGCTGCTTCTCTCTTGGATTGATGCCACCCAGGCGAGAGAATCGCGCTCGTGATGGCGGAACGCGACCTGCTGAGGACCAAGAAGGGACATGAGGCCGACAAGGTCTCCTTCGTCGAGCTTTTCTTCGATCTTGTCTTTGTCTTTGCGGTCACGCAGCTCTCCCACGCGCTCATCGGTCATTTCTCGCCACTGGGCGGACTACAGACCCTGATGCTGCTGCTGGCGGTCTGGTGGGTGTGGATCTTCACCGCATGGGTGACCAATTGGCTGGATCCCGAAAAGCTGCCCGTGCGGATCGCGATCCTGGTGATGATGGTGCTGGGACTGGTGCTCTCCGCATCTCTGCCGGGTGCCTTTGCCGAACGCGGGCTCGTTTTCGCCGCGGCCCATGTCTCTCTTCAGGTGGGCCGGAGCCTCTTCTTCCTCTGGGCGGTGAAGGGGCATCCAACGCAGGTCCTCAATTTCCAGCGGATCCTCGCTTGGATGAGCACGGCTGCGGTGTTCTGGATCATAGGTGGCCTGGCCGAGCCTACCGCGAGGATGGGCTGGTGGGCGTTGGCACTGGGCATCGAATACATTTCACCCTCGATGGGGTTTGCCACCCCCGGCCTGGGCAGGGCTTCCGCAAAGGAATGGGATGTCTCCGGACACCATCTGGCGGAACGCTGCGGACTTTTCATCATCATCGCCTTGGGCGAGTCGATCCTCGTGACCGGAGCGACTTTCAGCGGCTTGGCATGGAGCGGCCCGGTAATCGCCGCCTTCGCCGCATCGGTGATCGGCAGCATCACGATGTGGTGGCTCTACTTCGACACCGCGTCCGACTTCGGGACGAAGGTGATTTCTTCCGCGGAGAATCCCGGCCACCTGGCCCGGCTGGCCTACACCTACCTGCATCTCTTTCTGGTAGCCGCGATCATTCTCACCGCGGTGGGAGATGAGTTCGTACTGGCTCACCCCACGGGCCACTCCTCGCTGCAGACCGCCATCGCAGTGCTGGGGAGTGCCGCGCTGTATCTGTTAGGGAGCCTCGTCTTCAAGCGGGCGATCTCCGGAAAGGCACCGTTTTCCCACCTCACCGCCATCGCGGTCCTAGGGCTCCTGGTTCCGGCGGCATCGCATCTGGAGCCATGGGTCCTCACGAGTCTCTCCACGCTGGTTCTTTGCGGCGTCGCGGCATGGGAGAGATTCGCGCACTGCCTGCGCGAGGAGTAGCGAGAGCCTTCCTCAGACCTCGCGCCGATACCGCAACTCGTGCAGCGTGAAACCGGGGCGTTCCTTGGTCTTCTCCGCTCCATCGGGCTCGAAGCCGGCGGCAGCATAGAAGCGCTTCGCCCGCTCATTCGTGGCGAGCACCCACAAGGTGATCATCACGAATCCATGATCCCGCGCGTGGTCAATGGCAGCGCTGATCAGACTCCTCCCCGCCCCACTGCCCCATGCGCAGGGCTCGACATAGATTGCCGCGATCTCCGCAATCTCCGGCGGCGCGGCAGTATCCCTGGAAGGCAGGACATCACAAAAGCCGACCACGTGGGCATCCTTCTGGGCAAGGAAGACCACCCCGTCCGGACCGGCCACGATGCGCTTCCACACCAAGGCCCTCTCCAAGGGATCAAGACCATCGAGAAACGCATCCGGCATCAGGCCACGGTAGGCCGCCTGCCAGGTCTTCACCTGGATCTCAGCGATACGAGCCGCATCGCAGTCCGACGCCTTTCGAACCAGATATGGCGAGGTCTCCGGCATATTCCCGATCTTTGCCGGATTTTATGCGCGATGTAAACTCCCACTTCCGGGGGAATTCAGCGGTGCTGCTCGAAAAGCCACTCGTGCAATTTGACATCCGCATAGACCCGGCCGGCGATGCCGTGATCGCCGTCCTCGTATTCGGTGTATTTCACGTCACTTTTCTCCTTCTTCAGCGCCTCCACCATCCGCTGGCTTTGCTCTGGCTTCACCGTCTCATCCTTCGCTCCGTGGAAGACCCAGATCGGCACCTTTTTATAGATCTCCGCCTTGTTCGGGTCCCCGCCCCCGGCGATCGGCACCCCGGCGGCAAAAAGCTTGGGCTCCTCGCCGAGGAGATGGAAAGTGCCATAGCCGCCCATCGAGTATCCGGTCAGGTAGATCCGCTTCTTGTCGACCGCGAGGTTCTTCACGAGATCATCGATAATCTCCAGTACCGCGGCGCTGTTCTCGCCATCCCACGACCCCTCCTTCGTGCACTGCGGCGCGATGATGAAACAGGGCCGCTTCCGATAGTTGTCCTCTTGGGAAAATGAACGGGCGTCGCCCGGCTCATCGGGCGTCATCACATCACCATTGCGGCCGTGCAGATAAATCACCAGCGGATAGCCTTTTTCATCCGCGCCACGCAGCTTCCGCGCCCCATAGAGGCGATAGGAAAGCCCGTGGCCCTCGGTCCGCAGCCACTCACCGGTGAGCAGCTTGGAAAAGGGATTGTCCTTGTCCGCCTTTGCCGCCTGCGCAGCCTCCCCTTCGGCTTGCTTCGCCACCCAATCGCGATCCTCTGCCGAAAGCGTATCCAGCGCGATGGTGAAGATCTTCTGGTCGCTCTTGCGGCGGATGGTCACCTTGCCGTCCTTCGAGCTCACGTATTCCGCGACGATCGTCTTCCCGCCATCGGAGGTCTTCCACTCCCGCGCCTCGGCGGCATTCGAAAGCGGTGACAAGGCGGCAAGGCCTAAAGAAATCGCGAACAGGAGGGCTTTCATCGCCTAGCATCATCCTGCGTCCTGACACCCGCGCAATACCGCATCGCGGCACCACGCTCAGCCTTCGCGGGAGCCATCGATACGTTCGGAAAGCTCCCTGCGAGCCGCCTCGTAGTCTGCTACCGCGCTCTGGTAGCTACTGGCCTTCATGTAGCCCGAAACCGCGCTCCAAATCCCGAGCCCGATCGCGATAAGACCGACCAAGCCGAACATGCCTGATCTCGCCATCTGAGAAACAGATCCTAAAATCATCACTCCGATGATGCTGAAGACGATACCGGAGATCACGCTACCCACCGTACTCGGGATGTAGCGATGCCCGTTCTTCGAAGTCTGCATGAAGCTCTCCCGACGGACGGCCCACTCGCGATCGAGCCGCTCGAGATCGTTCTGCAGTTCGATCACCCGCAGATTCCCGGCCATGCGACAGGTGGTCTGCTCGATCTTCTCCATCAGCCGCGTGTGCGTGACGCTGGTATCATGGACGATTTCCAGTTTCGCATGGCAGTAGTTGCAGGTGGCGAAGCGGACCGATTCATCGATCTGCAAATCGGCACCACAGCCCTGGCAGCACACACGCGAAACTTTCATCTCGGCGCATCATGAAAAATCCGCGCCGATCCTGCACATGGAAAATCGCGGGGAGTGTGGAATGCGCTCGCTCGCCCGCCCTATCCGCTCATCGCGCTCATCTGCCGCATGATGTCATTCATCGTGAGCCATCCGATCAGCTTCCCCGGCTGCGCGGTGGAAACCACGGGCACATGGGAGAGATTCGCCTCGATCATCTTCTGGGCGGCACTACGGATCGACAGGTCCGTCGGCAGCGTGAATAGCTCCCGACCACCGATCAGAGCGGCGACATCCGGCGCTTCGCGATGCCGCTCCAGTTCGGCCCGGGTCACCACCCCGGCTAGCTGTCCATCCATCCCCAACACCGGATAGGCCCGATATTCGCAGCCAGCCGCCACCGCCCGGTGGAGTGCCGCTACAGGGGGCTCGCTGGAAAAAAGCGGAAAGACATCATAGGTCATGATGGCTTGGACCGGCAGCTTGCTGTAGTCCTGCGAGCCGCGATAAGCAGGCAGCCTCCGCAGGTTCACGCCATCCTGCAGGAGCAAGGCATCATAGATGCCCACCGGCTGGAGCTTTCGCGCGATCTGCCAGGCAAGCATGTTCCCCGCCATCAGCGGCAGGATCAGCGAGTAATTCCCCGTCATCTCGAAGATGATCAGCAAAGAGGTGATCGGGCAGCGGATCACGGCGGCGAAGAATGCCCCCATGCCGAGCAGCACGCAGCCTCCGATGACCCGGGCATCCTCCGGAAAAAGTGGCAGCCAGTTTCCCGGATGCACCACCGAGGTCAGAAGCAACCCGATCAGCCCTCCCAGCATGCCGCCGAGGAAGAGCGTCGGCGAGAATAGCCCCCCCGAACCACCGCTCGAATAGGCAACCACTACCGCGAGAAATTTGAAGACTAGCAAGATGACGAGGACTCCCGCACCCAGTTTGAACTCGAAGGCGGCCTGCAAGCTATCATAGCCGATGCTGAAAACGGAGCTGCGCGGATCACCGGCCTGCAAGGTGAGGAAGTAAGCAGCCAGCGCAAGCGCCCCGCACGCAAGCCCGCCCACGGCAGGATTGATCCACGAACATCCGAAAGGACGCAGCGCGAACCAGCTTCGCAACTTGAGCACGCTACTCGCGAAGAGATGACCTGATGATCCCGCGAGCAGCCCGAGCGGCAGAGCCACCAGCATCCAAGGTGCAGTCTTGAAGTCCTGAAAAATCTTCGCGGGCAGAATCGGCTCTTCGCCGAGAATCCCGCGCGAGATCGCGGCGGCGACCACTACGGCCACCACCATCCCGCCTAACGCCTTCATTGAGAAATTGTCGAGCAGCTCCTCGAACACGAAGGTCAAGGCGGAGAGCGGTGCATTGAAGGCCGCGGCAATGCCTGCCGCCACTCCCACCGGCAGCATCGCCTGCACCCGGGCAGGATCGCGGAAGGCCCATCGCCCGATGCGGGAGGAAATCGCGGCACTCAGGTGCACCGTCGGACCTTCACGCCCGAGGCTGTTCCCTAAGCCCACATAGAGTGCCCCGAGCACGAAGCGGCAAATGCCTGCCCGGGTGGATACCTTTCCACCATGGTTGTAGTAGGCGGCCTTGGTCTCTGGGATCCCGCTGCCCGATGCTTCGGAAGATACAAAGCGGACGGCAAGTCCCACCAGCAAGCCGGCCAGAGCAGGAGCCGCGAGCAGCACCGTACAAAAGCCTGGCGTCCCCATGCTGCGGGCGAAGTGCCACAGCGATTCAAAAAGCCCGTGGATCGCCAGATGAAATGCCACCGCGGCCAGACCACAGGCGGCTCCCGCGGCGAGGCACAGCATCAGGAAGCGCTGCCCATCACTGAAGCGCATCCGCAGCCAATCGGCCGCGGTGGTCCGCGCTCCCTCGTTGACAGGAAGGCCTGCGGCAATGGGGCTAGATGGCATGGGAAATTTCGGAAGGAACCGCCTCCAGATCGTGGCAGGCACGGATAAAGCCGGCAGCGCTCCAAGCTTGGTAGGCTTTCCCCATCGGGCGTCCCGTCATTCCATGGTGCCACTCATTGAATTCCCAAGGGAAAGACATCCCTTGCTGGCAAAGCTTTGCCAGCTTCACCAGTTCACGCTGGGCAAGATCCGGAAGTCCAAGGCGATGGATGAAGCGCACCCACATCGATCCGACGAAGGGCCAGAGGCCGCCATTGTGATAGTGATTCGGCAGGTTCAGCAGGTTCACCGCATAGTAAGAGCGCCACTCGGGATCACCGGCTTGCACGGGTGGATAGAGGTTCTTCACCGGAAAGGGATCGTTGACCCCGGATCCCCATAGGAAGCGGAACGCCATCATCGCACGCTCCTTGTCGAGAAGTCCCGTGAGGAAGGCTAGCAAGTTGCCACAAACATCGCAGCGCCAGCTAAAGCTGAACGGGGAAACCTGAGCCACGAGGTAACGCGCATCGCCGAGCGAATATTGGGCATCGGTAAAGCTGTGCAGCATGGCTCCTTCTTCCGTGTGCGTGCTGGGCCAGAAAGTGGCCATGAACTTCTTCCTGACTCGCAGTGTCTGCTGGCGATAACCCTCCGCCTTTTCGTTTTCACCGAGCCGGTCGAGGAGCCTCGAATAGCAATCCAAGCTGCGGTACCAAAGCACCTCGTCATAGAGCACGTGGTAGCTGAAGCCAAAGAGATCCGCCCAATCACTGGCCTCGGGGATCTCCAATAGCCCGCAGTTGTTGGAGTCGTGCGCCGCCAGCCAGTCCATCGCTTTTTGGAGGCGTCCGGCGTGGCGCTCCGCCAGGCTCCAGTCTTCACGAGCCTCACAAAGGTGGACGATTCCCACAATGACCCACATCACGCTGTCGATGCTCGCAATGCCGCCGACGCCCGCGTATTCCGGCACGCCGGTTTCGATGTGGACGTTCGCGGGGATCTGGCCATTCGGCCCTTGGTTGTCCAGCAGGGTATCAAAGGTGGCAATCTGCGCCTGGCGGATGTCCTCGTCCTCAAGATCGATGGTCCATAGTGCGGTCAACGCTCCATCCCGCGCCCAGACGGAGCGGTAGTTGGCATCGGTCCCATAGACGGTGTTGTCCGCCAGCGAGCACGCACTGAAGCCGGCTGGCGTCACGTTCTTCCGCACGACCTCGATCGCGCGGAGATAGCCATCGGCCAGCAAGCGGCGCTCCTCCTCGCTCAAGGCCCGGTATTCCTCCGGACGAAACAGGATCTTCGATGTCTTGCTCGCTTCCATAGGGGGATCAGGGAATGACTTCGGGGAATTCGTCCGGCACCTCGTAGATCCCTCGATAGCGATCAAAGACGGCAAGCGTTCGGCGGGCGATGCCGGTCCAGCCGAACTGGCGGCGGGAGAAGCGCGCCCCCTCCACGGAGAGCCGTTCATGCAGGCGCTCATGACGCATCGGCATCGCCAGCAGTGCCGCAAATTCACCCGGCTCCTTCGGATCGGCGAACAGGGCGTGGGTGCCGAAATCCACCGCTTCGTGAAGCCCGCCGTGCGTGGTCACCACCGTGGGTGTCCCGCAAGCCATCGCCTCGATCGCGGTCATGCCGAAGGGCTCGTAGCGCGAGGACAGCGCAAAGACTCCGGCAGCACGATAGTAGTCCGCCATCTCCTCATCCGGCACGTAGCCGATCCATTGCACGGCGTCTGCGACACCGAGTTCGCGCGAAAGCCCTTGCCACTGCTCGACACGTTCACGGTCCCTCTCCGAGTCGGCTCCGATCGCCAGCTTGAGCCGGGCATCCGGCACGAGAGCCCGCAAGGACGGCAGCGAGGCGATCAACAGGTCGATCCCCTTGTTGGTCGCAGCCCGTCCCACGCAATAGACATCGTGGGCACCGAAGTCCAGGCGCTCCCGGATCTCTTGCAAACGGGATGGCATCACCGGGGTGAAGCGCTGTTCGTCGATCCCTGGCGGGATGAGGGTGATATGGCTACGGGGGATGCCGTAGTCCGCTTCCAGCAGCTCGCACTGCTGCTCGGTGGTCGCGATGACATGATCGCAATTCCGATAGACGAGAAACTCTTTCTCGATGCGCTCCGTAAAGCGGTAGATCCGCTCTACCTCTTCACGCGACCCCTTCATGTCCCTGCTCTTCCACGTGCCGAGGGAATGCGGCGTGTGGACGTGGGGAATCCTCAGTTCTTCCGCGATCCGCTGGCCCGCCCAACCGGCGTCCCAATAGTGGGAACTCACCACATCATAGCGCAGCCCGCGGTGTTTCGCCTCCGCCATGAAATTCGTCACGAAGTCCCGCAGCAGACCATGCATATCCTCCTTGCGGATGAAGCCCTTCCCGCCGAAAGGAATGCGCCAGACACGGAGATTCGGATTGAGGCGGTCCATCTCCGGCTGCTTGTCGAAACGCCGTGTCACCAGATCGACCTTGTAGCCGAGCCTCGCAAAGCGCTTCGCCAGCTCCAATACGAAGACCACCTGCCCGCCGGTGTCCGGCTTGCCGAGCTCAGGCTCCGCCGCCACGTAGCCATGGATCGAAAGCATGAGGATCGAAGGTTTCGTTTCCCGTTTCATCGCGCTTCCTCCTTTCCATCCGGCAGCGCACCCCAGTGGCGCAGACCCTCGATCACGCCCAAGGCGCTGGGCTGGGAAGCAAAGTAAGTCTTCGCGGGATTCACGCGATCGATCAGCTCGTGCCGTGAATTCGAGACGGCGATTGCCATGCGTGCGGCATTGAACATGTCCACATCGTTCCCGGAGTCTCCGGCGACGATCACACGCGAGGGGTCAAATCCCATCAAGCGCGCCACCCAGGCCGTCGCCTTGTCCTTGCCCGCGGCAGCAGGCAACACATCGAAGTCACTCTCACCGGAAGTCACCACCACGCTTGCGGGAACAAGATCGAGGACGCGTCTCCGGAACTCCTGCCAGCGTTCCGCGGGCACATGATAGCTGGCCTTGTACACGCCCTGATGTTCGGGCCGGTGCGGGAGCATCCCGACGCTCTCCATGAATGCATCGACCGGCCTGCGATCCCACCCCCTGAACTTTTCCGTCCAATCGTTCCGGTCCACACCGTCCACCATGACTTCCGTGCCCATGGCCGTGATCAGGCCGTCGATCTTCAGTCCGGTGGGCAGGAGTGCCAGCGTGCGCAGAACGCTGGCACGGGGTCGGCTCGAATTCAAAACCAGAGCGACCCGAACTCCCAGCTCCGAAAGGGAGCTCACTCCCCCGTCATGGCCGGTGAGGGTCCCGTCCAGATCACTTACTAACAACCATTGTCTGCTTCGTGTTTCTTCCATGGGGCGCGTTCCGCGTGAATTCGCGGAACGTAATCGTCCCCCCGAATGAAAATCAGGGCACCTACCGGCGGCGAAGGGCCACAAGGATAGGCCGCGTGCAGGACCGGGCCAGTGAAAGTTGCCGAGCGGCCCAGCCTCCGCACTCGATTCATAGTTGTAACCTAACTCTAACAGAATCCGCGATCCGCCTTCCCTTCACCTCACAAACCGAAGCGCAAATCCCTGAAAAACAAAAACCCCTGCCCTGCTTCACCGGCGGCCCCATGACCCATTATAATCGATCTATCTGCGATGTATCCGGCGTTACAAAATTTCCGGAGCATAAATAAAGCAAATCGTCTTCTCGATGAATCCATACCTAAAGCGCATTTTGTAACGCAACTCGCCGGTCGCGACGGCTGGAAACCAACACTTTGTTAGCCGACCTCACTCGCCAGTCAGCCATTGTGGCGGATTTGGCCTTGCCCCTGCTTGGAAGAACCAGACACGCTTCACGGGCATATTTTCAGGATCACCGCTTATTACCCCATCAAGAATGGCTGAACTCGCTCCAATCCCCCCTGCTACATCCTCCGATATTTCGTTGTTGGCACCCCCCCCCCGGCAGCAATGGCCCGACGTGATCCTCACGATTGCGGCGAAAGGCCGCTTGCTGCCGGGCGCAGGCGGCAGGATCGGGGAGGCGGGCGATGCGGCCACCGGTTACGCCAGCGCGCGTCCGCTGCCGATATGGTGTGTGCTGGAGGAGCGGAGTCATCCCGGATCCGCTCGGTTCGCGGAACAAGCCTTCGAGCGCGCGCTCCACCTCGCCGCAGAGCATGGCTGCGTCTCCATCGGGGTGCTCGTCGATCCTCGCAAGGCCAAGCTGATGCCGGTGGAAGAGGTCACGGAAACCGCACTTCGGGTCTTCCGCGAGCTCTCGGGAAAACACCCCTTCCGGAGCATCCACTTTCTTCCGGCCGATAGCTTTATCCCCTAAATGCCCAGGGCCACCGCATTCGCCGCAGCGTAGTGATGCGCGTGGCTCAAGCTGATCTTCACCTCGGCGATGCCCATCGCCTCCGCATAGGCCTTCCCGGAGCCCGTGAGCACCAGGGCAGGCTCACCGCTCTCCTTCCGGATGATCTCCATGTCCAGCCAGCCGAGTTCCTTCCCGATGCCGGTGCCGAAGGCCTTGGCGATCGCTTCCTTCGCGGCAAAGCGGGCGGCATAATGGATCTCAGGACGTCGCTGCGCCTCGCAATAGGCACGCTCGCTCTCGGTAAAGATCCGCGTGGCGAAGCGCTCGCCGAACTCCGCCATCGAGGAGCCGATGCGTTCCACTTCCACCACGTCGATGCCGATGCCGAAGATCTTCATTCCTCGGGCTCAGGGTAAGCAGCCATGAGGCCCTTCATCTCCGCCACCGCAGCCGTGAAGCCGACACGCATCGCGCGGGAGACGATGCTGTGACCGATGTTCAACTCGGCCAAGTGCGGCACGACGAAGAGCCGATGGAGATTCTTGTAGTTGATGCCGTGACCCGCATTCACCTGGATCCCCGCGGCATGACCTGCCTTCGCAGCCTCGATCAACCGGGCGATCTCATGTTCCAGCTGGCCATCCACCGCATTCGCGAAGCAACCGGTGTGAAGCTCCACCATCTCCGCACCGACGGCGGCAGCGGCTTCGATCTGATGCAAATCCGGATCGATGAAAAGGGACACGCGGATTCCATGCTCCTGCAGCTTGGCCACGCATGCCTTCACCTCCTCGATGCGACCGGCGACATCGAGGCCGCCTTCCGTGGTCACTTCCTCGCGGGTCTCCGGCACCAGACACGCAAAGTCCGGACGCAGGTCCAGCGCCAGCGCCGTCATCTCCTGGGTAACACCCATCTCAAGATTGATCGGCAGGCCGCAATGCTTCCGCACCTCATAGGCATCCCGGTCCTGCATGTGGCGGCGGTCCGCCCGCACGTGGATCGTGATCGAATCCGCGCCGCCCAAGCGCGCATCGTGCGCGGCATCAAGCGGTGAAGGTTCCGCGTTCGGCGAATCCGGCAGCAAGGCATAGCGCGCCTGCCGCAAGGTCGCCACGTGGTCGATATTAACGCCCAGAAGCATGTCCCCGCCATACCGCCGGGGCCGGAGGGCTGCACCTAAAAAATCTCCGCGCGGTCATTCCGTGCCCGGAGTCATTCCGCGTCGCATGCGTGTCTGGCAGTTGATTCAGAAAGATTCCGCCACGCGCTGCACCGGCGGGACGACTGCGGAGATCGCCAGGGATTCCGGTACGGCAGATCGCGCGTTCGGCGCATTCCACGGTGAATCCGGCAGAGGCGGAGGCACGCTACCCGGAGAAGCCGCAGGCACTTGCGGCTCATCCGCTTCCGTTTCACCAACCACGGGCTTCCCACGCCGTGCCTTCAGCTCCTTGAGGTGAATCGCCCGGGTCGTCTTGCGATCGGTCATGCGATCCAGATCCTCCAGCTTCATGAAAGCCGTATAGACCGCCTCATCGCTCAGAAGCACGTGCCGACGCAGGCCGATCCAGCCGCACAAATCACTCCCGATCACATTCTCCGGCATCTCGGTCCGGAAATCGCCATCCACGAAGAAGACCAGCGAATGGACGTTCCGCTCCGGCAAGCCGAGGAACTTCGCCACCGCCAGCACATGCAGGTGATTCTGAGGGAGCGGATTCGGAAACTGGGTGTTCCGGCCGTAGATCGATTGCGTCCACATCTTCTGACGGCTGCTTCCGAAGATCCATCCGTTGTAATACTTCGTCTCGATCACAAAGATGCCGAAGCGCGAAACGACCACATGATCGATCTGTGTGGTTCCGCTTCCGTCTGGCCGCGGCAGATAGAGATCGTGAAAGCTGCGATAAAACTGCTCGTTCAAGTCCTTCAGCCGGCCGGCCACGATCCGCTCGCCCTTCGCCCCCTTGGAGCGCCTTGGCTGCAAGGCCACCACCATGCCCAAGAGGCTGACGAACAGCCCGATGGCAATAGAAACGGCAATGGCGATGAGGATGAGCACTGCATGAAACTACGCAATTACCCTCAGGCTACCCATAACGTGATAGCGTGTGATATAATCAGGCTTGGCGAATCACCTTCACCCCCTAACATTCCACCATGATCCGCGTATCCCTCCTTCTCGCGATTCTCCCCCTGCCCGCTTCCGCGCAGTCCTCCGGCCAAGGACAAAAGATGCTCGAGCAGGGAGTCAAAAACGCCATCGCCACCTTCACCCCCCTTCCCGCCAATGAGCAGCGAAGGGTGATGGAGGAGTCCACGAAGTTCCTGGGCCGCTCCGTGAACTTCCGCGCCGATGGCACAGCCAGTTCGATCTACACGCCACAAGGCCTGCACCTCGAATGGAAGAAGCTGGGGATCGGGAAAGTCACCTCCCAAGCGGTTTCCCAAGCAGACCAAGCAAACGGCATCCAGAGGCGCTACCTCGCTACCATCACCTTCGAGACATCCCGCAAGTGGGATAAGAAAGCCAACCAGTGGGGCCAATGGAACGATACCGGCTACATCCTCTTCCCCTCGGCAATCACCGTCGAGGAGATCAACGGAATCCTCACGCCGAAGTCTTCCATCCTCAAAGACTTCAACCCCGGTGTCGGCGGAGGCCCGGCGAAGGGGTTACAAGTTCCGGGAATCTATCGTGTGAAGAAGGACGGGAAGCTGGAGCCCGTGAAGTAGCCAAGCCGGGGACAAAACCCCTCTCCCAAAAACAGTTCGAGCGGACCGAACCGGTCCGCCCCACCGCAGAGCAGGGGCGCGAGCAGCGCCCCTTCCTTGATCAATCGCTTCAGTGCCTGAAGTGACGATGACCGGTGAAGATCATCGCAAGGCCCGCGGCATCCGCGGCGGCGATGACTTCTTCATCACGCATCGAGCCGCCCGGCTGGATGCAGGCCGTCGCACCGGCTTCGATCGCAGCTTGCAGGCCGTCGGCAAAGGGGAACATCGCGTCAGAAGCGATGACCGAGCCCTTCAAGTCCAAGCCTGCTTCCTTCGCCTTCCACACCGCGATGCGGGAGCTGTCCACGCGGCTCATCTGGCCGGCACCAATGCCCAGAGTGCGGTCGCTCTTCGCGTAAACGATGGCGTTCGACTTCACGTGCTTCACCACGCGCCAGGCAAAGCGCATCGCGCGCATTTCCTCTTCGGTCGGCGGACGCTTCGTCACCACCTTGCCCTCGAGGTTATCGAGGCCCAACGCGGTGTGGTCGCGGTCCATCACCATCAGCCCGCCCGGACAGGAGCGGACGACCGGTGCGCGCTTCGCGACGAGGTAGGCGTCGTTCAGCTTCATGATGCGCAAGTTCTTCTTCTTCTGAAGTACCGCACGGGCTTCCGGCTCGTAGTCCGGGGCGATGATGACATCCGTGAAAATCTCCGAGATGATGCGGGCCACGCCTTCCGTCAGCGGGCGGTTGCACACGATCACCCCACCGAAGGGTGCCTGGCGGTCGGTTTCAAAGGCCTTCTGCCAAGCCACGCGCAGGTCCTCATCGTCCTGGCCCACACCGCAGGGGTTCGTGTGCTTCAGGATGCCGATCGTCGGACGCACGAAGTCGAGGATCAGGTCCGCGGCAGCCTCGATGTCGAGGATGTTGGTGTAGCTCAGCTCCTTGCCCTGCAGCTGGCTGAAGCAGCTCTTGAAATCGCCATAGAGTGCCGACTTCTGGTGCGGGTTGTCTCCGTAGCGCAGCTCCATCTCGAGCGGCAGGCTCACGGTGAAATTGCAGCGGGTCCCCTGCCCGCACTGGCCGAGGTAGTTCGAGATCGCCGCATCGTACTGCGAAGTGCGGAGGAAAACCTTCACAGCCAGCTGCTCGCGGAAGCCGATAGTCGTGTTCCCACCGTGCTCCTTCATCTCATCGACCACGCGCTGGTAATCGTTCGGGTCGGTCACCACGGTCACGGAGGCGTAGTTCTTCGCCGCGCTGCGCAGCATCGAAGGGCCGCCGATGTCGATGTTCTCGATCGCGTCCGCAAGGGTCACATCCGGTTTCGTGATCGTCTGCTCGAAGGGGTAAAGATTCACCACCACCAGATCGATCGGCGGGATATTGTGCTCCCTTGCCTGGGCCAGATGCTCCTTGTCATCGCGCTTGTGGAGCAGGCCGCCGTGAACCTTGGGGTGCAGGGTCTTCACGCGGCCTTCGAAAAGTTCCGGAGCGCCGGTGAATTCGGACACGTCCATCACTGGCAGGCCGGCTTCGCGCAGGGTCTTGGCGGTGCCGCCGGTGGAGAGGAGCTCCACGCCAGCCTCATGCAGCTGCTTGGCGAAGTCGGCGAGACCGGTCTTATCGGAGACGGAAAGAAGGGCGCGTTCGATGGGCATCGTGTCGAGAGGTGGTTTGAGAAATCGGGGCGACCCGCCCCGCGTAGTCCCCGGTAGGCCCGGCGGCAAGCGCGGAATGCAGGACCGCCCGGTAGCGGTTTTTCGTTGAAAATGGATCCGGTCAGTGGCTGGCGACGACCCGCTGGCGCATCTCGCCCAGGCCCTCGATGCCCAATTCCACGCAATCTCCGGGGGCCAGGTAGCGCGGCGGCTTCATCCCCATGCCGACCCCGGCCGGGGTACCCGTGGCGATCACGTCGCCGGGCAAAAGTGTCATGAAACGGCTGATGTAGGACACCAGATGGCGCAGGCCAAACATCATGTCCCCCGTCCACCCGTTCTGGCGCAGCTCGCCGTTCACCTTGCACCACAGGCGCAGTCCCTGCGGATCCGGCACAGCGGAGGCAGGGACCAGCCACGGCCCCATCGGGCCAAAGGTATCGCAGCTCTTCCCCTTCATCCACTGGCCTCCCATTTCCTTCTGGAAGGCGCGCTCGGAGTAGTCGCAGAAGACCGAGTAGCCAGCCACGTAGTCCAGCGCGTGCTCCTCCGGCACGTGGGAGGCGGTCTTGCCGATCACCAGGGCCAGCTCGACCTCGTAGTCCAGCTTGTGGGCACCGGGCGGATTCACCACATCATCATAGGGCCCGCTCCAGCAGGTGCTGGCTTTCATGAAAAGCACCGGCTCGGTCGGGATCCCCTCACCGAATTCCTTCGCGTGATCGAGGTAGTTCTTCCCCACGCAGACGATCTTCGAGGGCCGGTCCACGGGCGGACCAAGCCGCACCTCCGGAGGGATCTCCTCCGCGTCCGGACAACCGTCCTCCACCCAGGCCTGCAGGGCCTCCATGCCGCCAAGAGCGAAGAAGCCCTCGTCGTAATCGGTGAATTGCCCACCCACGTCGAGGCGGCGGCCGTCATCCAGGATGATTCCGGGTTCTTCCCGGCCAGGCTCGCCGTAGCGGATCAGTTTCATGAACGCATACCTAACAGCGGTCTCCCCCTCTGGCAATCCAGCCACTTTCCGTTTTTTTTGCGTTCGTCACAAAGCACTGAAAATCCGCTGGTTTTTCGTTTCAAATTTGCATCCCCGGCATTCAGGAAGACTTAAAACTTTTCAAAAGCTAAATTTTCAGCCAAGGATGGAGACGTGCACAAGGTGCTCTCAACACCTGTGCACATTGGACAGGCCGTGCAGCGTATCCCTTACAATGGATTATTCTCTGGGGGGAGATCGATCCGATAGATTCGCCGCAGGAACCTGGACTACCCAGAAAGGGCGCGAACTTTGACTCCGGGGGGAATCTTGTTCGCGCCCTTTCCTTTTCTCCTCGAAGCGCCTTTCGGCCACGCTTGCTGAGCCCCTTTCACACCGGGCCCCTCGCGTTCTCCCGGCTCACCGCATCGGATGAGTTAACTAAAACGGGAAAATCTGCACCAAAGGACAATATACCCGGAAGGCCCAAATGGGCAGCCTGCCGAGGACAAAAAAGCCGGAGAGCAGCATTCAAGCGGCAATGACCACCGGCCCACGGGATCGAACCACAAGCCGCCCGAGATATATCACACCTGAATATCAATATCCGTTTTCCAAGACTTGAACGAAACCTCCTGCCCATAAGCCACTCTCTCCTTTGTCCGGCATCGCGGAAACCTTCGCCAAATCCAAATCATGAAAAAAGCCATTCCCGTCCTTCTTTCGCTCGCCGCTATCTCCGCCCACGCGGGCCAGACCTATGAAGCCCCGCCGCGCATCACTCCCGCCACAGAGTCCTACTCGGGCTGGGAATTTTCCTTCGCTCTCTACGCACCCTTGATGGGACTGGATGGAGACGTCGGCGTGGCAGGCCTTGCCCCCGCCAACGTGGACCTCGATTTCGGCGACGTATGGGACACCCTCGACGGCGGGCTCAGCGGAGCCTTCGAAGCGAGATACAACCGCTGGTCCATCAATCTGGATGCGATCTGGCTGAAGGTCTCCGATGACGCGCTCCCTTCCGGCACCTCCTACCTCCGCTTTAATGAGGAAGAACTGATGGCGTCTCTCTCCGTCGGCTACGCCCTCGTCGACACCCAGACCACCACCCTCGATTTTCTCGCGGGCGCCGCGGTGACCAGCATGGATGTGGATCTCGATCTGATGACCGTCCCCACCGCGATCACCAGCGTCTCGGGCTCGCAAGAATGGATCGATCCCTACGTCGGGCTCCGCTTCCGCTACAATCTCGGCGATCGCTGGACGATTTTTGCCACCGGCCTCTACGGAGGATTTGACGTTTCCTCCGACGAATACTGGCAGGCGATTGCCGGCATCAGCTACCGCATCGGCGAATGCACCTCCCTCGCCCTCGCCTACCGCATCATTTCCGTGGACTACAATCAGGCAGGCTTCACCTACGATGTGGATAGTAGCGGCCCGAATCTCGGGCTGGTGTTCCACTTCTGATCCTCTCTCCCGTTCTTCCCTCCTACCCCCTGAGAACACCATGAAAACGACAACGCACTATCACCCTTATGAAAGCGTCATGTTTGCTTCCGGTGCTCCTTGCGGGCATGTTCAACGCGCCCCGCGCAGGGGCTGCCACCATCGTTCAGAACTTTGAGGCCGGGGAGGACACCAGCAACTGGGGGTCCACTTGGACAGGCGGCGCCATCGAGCCTGCCTTCCTCGATCTTGCCGCGGGCGGCGCGAATGCCGGCGGAGGAGCCAGCGATTCCCAGAGCTTCTCCCGGCAGTTCCGGAACAACACCGCGGACCTCGATGTCACCGCCGCCTATAGCATCACCATGGATGTCCAGTTGGACACCTTCGATGGTCCGGCCGGCGGCCAGTTTGAGATCGTGGACGGTGCCTTTGGGAATGGAAACGCGGCCAACCTGCGGGTTACCACCACCGCCACTCCGGGAGTCTTCACCTGGCAGGCCCGCGACAATACCACAGGCTGGCAAGATCTCGGCATCACTCTTGATCTCGCGAGTCCCTACCGCGTGGTGCCTACCATCGATCCGGAAAGCGTCACCTACTCCGCCGCGGTTCACGCCATCGATAGCTCCGGCAATGTGCTCGGCACCGGCTCTCTCGCAGATCTGGCCTTCGATCAAAACGTCATCACCAACGGGCAGAATGGCACCCTGCTCTTCTACATACAGGCCTCCGCGGGAGGAACCAGCGCCCTCGTGGACAACATCAACATCACCAGCGTTCCGGAGCCGGAAACCGCCCTCTCCATTCTTACCGCCGCCTTGGTGAACGCGCTGCGGCGGAAGCGCATGCCCTTCTAACAAGGGACCACGGCCGCTCCGGACTCATCCCCCCAAAAAAACCGCCATGCTCCAGGGAATCACCTTGCTCACCGCCTTCGCTATCGCGATGGCGCTCACGGTATTGTTGCCCCGGCTCATGGAGCGGCTTCGCCTCCCCTCGATCCTGGGCTTCATCATCGCAGGCTTTCTGCTGGGACCGGCGGTGCTTGGGGTTCTGAAGCAAGATGGACAGGCGATCACGCTCTTTGCCGAGCTGGGCAAGCTGCTCTTCATGTTCTTCGTCGGCTTCGAAATCGATCTGGACGACTTCAAGAAATCACGGGCGAAGGCGATGACCTTCGGGGCACTCACCTTCCTCCTACCGCTCGGGGCCGGCATCGCCCTCGCGCGCATTTGCGGCTACGCATGGAATCCGTCGCTGCTCATCGGTTCCATCATCGCCTCCCACACACTTCTGGCCTTTCCGATCCTCGAACGCCTTGGCCTCGCACGCCACCCGATGGTGATGACGGTAGTGGGCGGGACCATCTTCACGGACATTGCCTCAATGCTGGTGCTCGCGATCACGGTTAGCGTGCATGAGACGGGCTTCACCTGGAGCTTCCTCGGGATCGAGCTGCTGGAACTCGCCATCTTCGTGCCCTTGGTCCTTTTTGGTGCCGGCAGCCTGGCGAGAAAGGCGATCATCCGTTATGGCCAGCGGGCGGAGGTCCGGGTCGTCATCATGTTGGTGGTGATCACGGTTTGCGCGGAGGGAGCCCGCATGATCCGGCTGGAGGGCATCGTGGGGGCCTTTCTCGCCGGCATCGCGGTGAAGCGTGCCATGCGCGGGAAGTTCGTGGTGGAGCAGCTTGAAATCGTGGCGAAGTCCCTCTTTATCCCCGCCTTTTTCCTCACCACCGGCTTCCTTATCGATCTCGCGGTGATGAAGCACAGCCTGCGGGAAAATCCGCTGCTCAGCCTCGGACTTCTGTTCGCGATCCTCGCAGGCAAAACGCTGGCCGCCTGGCTGAGCACCCGGATCTTCCGCCAGTCGTCCGCGGAGATGTGGACCATGGCCAGCCTTTCCTATCCGCAGATGGCGGCCACCCTCGCATCCGCGGTGGTGGGCTACCAGACCTTGGATGCCGCGGGGGTGCGCCTGCTGGATTCCAGCTTCGTCAATGCCGTGGTGATCGTCATTGTGGTCACCTGCGTCCTCGGCCCTATCCTCACCACACGCTACGCCACCCGCATGCTATCTGAAGCGCCCCCCGCTCCCGGGGGCACCTCATCCGATCCTCCACCTCGAGCCCTCGCCTCATGAATATCCGCCACCTCCTTGCCTCCGCTTGCATCATCGCGCCAGCCCTTGCCCAGGAAGCCCCCGCCACCTTCGAGTCCGGGGTGCTGCTGAAAGCTTCCGACCTCCTCCCTGCAGACATGCTCCGCGGCCCCTCCTATCGCGTGCGCGATCAGGTGCCGACAGATGGCTACATGGCCTACATTGATATCGATACCGATTTCGGCACCTTCCGCGCGATCGGCGTGCCGGAGGCCAAGCGGCGGATCGTGGAAGCGGAGGCGATCCGCAAGCTGGTGGAAACCAGCAAGGGCGATCTCTTCGCCCAAGGGCTGAAACGCTCCGTCGAGCAACCGATCGATGCGGTAAAGAACATCGTGACGAACCCCGTGGAGTCGGTGAAGCAGGCCCCGAAGACCGTGGGCCATTTCTTCGCGAAGGTCGGCTCCGGGATTGGCCGCGGCGTCGCCAAGACCGTGGACCGGGTGAGCGAGGCGGCCCACGAAGATCGTGATCCCGGTCAATCCGCGGCAGCCGCAGGTCGAGGTCTGGGAAACGCCGCGAAGAGCGCGGCAGGCTTTGACAAGGCGAAGCTGGACACCGCGAAGCAGCTCGGCGTGGACCCTTATTCCGACAATGCGCGCCTGCAGGAAGAAATGGACAAGGTGACATGGGCCTTCTTCGCCGGCGGCCTGCCCTTGCGGATTGGCGCGGCAGCAGCCTCGGCCGGACTGGCAGTGGCCGCTACCGAGATGGTGGGCGTCCCCGCGGACACCTATGCCCTGACCAGCGGCGAACTGGCGCTACGCGATGAGCGGGCCTTGGCCGCCATGGGTGTGAGCTTGGAGGACATCAAGAACTTCCAGATTCATCCCGCCCTGAGCACCACCCGCCGCCACCGGATCGTGAGCTATCTGGAAGTCCTGTCGAAAGCCTCCGGCCGCGGACACATCGTGCAACTGGCGAACGGCTGCGAGGAAGCCGAGCAAGCGGAGTTCCTGATCTCCGGGCTCGCCATCCTGGCGGAGCGCCAGCGCTCGGGAGCCGCCGACTACGTTTCGCTGAAGGTGCTCGGCAGGCTGCCCGGTGGCCGCACGGCTGGAGGCCAGCTCCAGGTACCCGCCCCGGTCGATCACATCACTTGGACGGAGGAAGTCGCTCATGTGGCCCATCGCGATGACTTGGGCAGCGATCCCAAGGTGCTGGTTCACACCGGCACCTTATCCTCCGCAGCCGCAGCCGGGATCAAGGCCGCCGGCTGGGAGCTCGTGGCGGTTCCCTATCCTTCGCGCTAGGCCTTTGGGGAGCCGGGCCTGATTCACCATCCCTGCTTTCGTTCACCCGCTCATGAAAGCCCCGCTCCACCTCTTGCTCCTTGCGGCGTTTTTCTTCAGCGCCTGCTCGGCTCCGCTTTCCTTTCATGTCGTCGAAAGCAAGACGCCGCATGGGAACTACACGGAGTCACCGCTGGATGCCGCGCTGCGCGAGCTGGAAGAGGGAAAGAAGACCAGCGATCCCATGGTGGCCAGTACCCACTTCATCGAAAGCGCACGGCTTGCAGGAGAAAAGGCACTGGCTGGCGAGAAGGGGGCCGTGGCTCTCTACAACCACGCCATTGGCCGTCTGGTGGAGGACCTCGACAAGGCCGGCTCCCTGCCATGGGGCCGCCACATCACCACCGGTAGCGACCAGCTAGGCTGGAAACTTGCCGGAAAACTCGAACCCGGGGCTCCTGCGGGAGAACGCCACTATGTCCCGGTGGATTCCCTTGATTTCAAAGGGAAGTATTCCCACACCAAGGCCACGCGACCAGGTGTGGGAGCTCCCTTGGTGGCAATCTCCACCGACGATCCGAACTTCCGCAAGACCTTCGGGGTCCACCGCACCTACACCGCTCTCACTGCCATCCTGCGTTTCGGCTCCGGGAAATCCGTCACGCTGGAACTCCACGATCCCTTGGAGGAGGAACGCTTGTCCATCGCCGGACGGAATCCCCCGCTAGCTGCCGATTTCAGCTCTCCCGGCTCACTCCTCTTGGCGACGGACCGGACCTACCGGCTGGGCATCATCCGGCTGCTCAATCCCCAGAAATACTCGGCCACCGCACGGCTCAGCCGCTTGCAGAAATACGACGCCGGACGCACCCCGGTGCTCTTCGTCCACGGCCTGCAGGACACCCCGGCGACTTGGATGCCGATGTATGAATCCCTGCTCCAGGATGCGGAGATCCGAAAGCACTACCAGTTCTGGGTCTTCAGCTATCCCAGCGGCTATCCCTATCCCTACTCCGCCTCGCTCCTCCGCAAGGAGCTGGATGGCGTCGCGAAGGCCTTCCCCGGCCACAAGCGGATCGTGATCGTGGGCCACAGCATGGGCGGGATCATCAGCAGGCTCATGGTCACGGATGCCGGTGACAAGATCTGGCGCGGCGTCTTTGGCAAGGGACCGGACGAAATGAAGATCAACGGGTCCAGCCGGAGGCTCCTGCTGGATTCCTATGTCTTCGAGCACCGGCCGGACATCCAACGGGCCATCTTCATCTCAGCTCCCCATCGCGGCTCGGCACTTGCCGAAAAGTGGTTCGGCCGCCTCGGCTCGCGCTTGGTGCGCATGCCTTCTTTCCTTGCGGATGCCAGGAACGCGGTGGCCTCCGTGCTGACCGCGGACAATGCCTCCATCCATCTCCAGCGGACACCGAACAGCATCGACACCCTTTCTCCTGACAATCCTTTCGTCCGCGAGGTGAACAAGCTGCCGATCGCCCCCGGAATCCCCTACCACTCGATCATGGGAGACCGCGGCAAGGGCGGAAACAAGGACCACACGCCGCCGGTCAGCAGCGATGGCGTGGTACCCTACTGGAGTTCGCACATGGACGGCGCGGTGTCAGAGAAGATCGTGCCGTCCCACCACAGTGCTCACCAGCATCCGGACGGTATCGCGGAGGTGAAACGGATCCTGAAGAAATACGCGGAAAAGTAGACGCGCTACTTCCGGACGGAGACCACTGGGAAAGATTCAGAAACGCCCCCGACTTGGTAAAAATCCCCCCATGTCGATTTCCTCAGCCATGGCTTCCCATCCGGATCGCTCCCACGGGTTCACCGGACCACATCGCCTGTTATTTTCCCTGTTTTAACAGGCATAACAGGCGCCCCCCCACCCCTCCCTGAGGGAAGCCCGGTCTCACCAGTGATTCTGCCTTTCCACCCCGGGCTTTTGCCCCTAAACCGCGCCCCCGATGTTTGAGGTTCTTGCACGCGATCCCTCCTGCAACGCCCGTCGCGGGCGCATGGAGCTGGCCCATGGCACGGTGGAAACACCCATTTTCATGCCGGTGGGCACCCAAGGCTCGGTGAAGACCCTTCACCCGGACGAGTTGGAGCTGCTCGGCTCCCAAATCATTCTCGGAAATACCTACCACCTGTGGCTTCGGCCGGGACACGAGGTCATTCGTGACCTCGGCGCGCTCCATAAGTTCGCGAGCTGGGACCGGCCAATCCTGACCGACTCGGGCGGCTTCCAAGTATGGTCGCTGGCGAAGCTCCGGAAAATCACCGACGAGGGCGTGCGTTTCCAAAACCACATCGACGGCTCCCGGATGATGCTGACCCCGGAACTCAGCATGGAGATCCAGGCCTCGCTTGGCTCGGACATCGCGATGCTTTTCGACGAGTGCCCGCCTTACCCCTGCGAGCGCAAGTATGCGGAGAAGTCTCTGGACCTCACCACCCGCTGGGCGAAGCGCTGCAAGGACTGGATCGAAAAAAACCAGCCGCGGAGCGGAGAGGGCATCCAGCGCCACTTCGGAATCGTGCAAGGTTCGATCTGGGCGGACCTCCGGGAGAAATCCGCCCGCGAACTAGTAAACCTCGATTTTGATGGTTACGCCATCGGCGGCGTCTCGGTGGGCGAGCCGGAAGAGGAAATGATGAAGGCGGTGGAGCACAGCGTCCCCTTCCTCCCGGAGGACAAGCCTCGCTACGCCATGGGACTTGGCACTCCGCCTCAGATTTTGGAGATGATCGGGCGCGGCGTGGACATGTTTGACTGCGTGATGCCCACCCGGGTCGCGCGCCACGGGCAGGCTTTCACCCTCGACGGGCCGATCCACATCAAGAATCTGGCCTATGAGCGGGATGAGCGCCCCATCTGCGAAAGCTCTCACCCTCACGTCGCCCGATTCTCCCGGGCCTATATCCGGCACCTTTTCCGTGCCGGGGAAATCCTCGCTTTGCGGTTGCTTTCCTTTCACAATCTGCATTTCTTCCTCCGCCTCACCGCTAATGCGCGTCAGGCGATCAGCGAAGGTAACTTCCTCGAATTCAAGGAGTCCTTCATTAGAAGATATACCCAAGCGAAATCCGAATGATGCCATCTTTCCTCACGCTGCTCGCCCAAGGGGCAGGTGCTCCGCAGAATACCGGAGGTGTTCTGGGCAACCCCGCGATCATGATGGTGGTCATGGTGGTGATGTTCTATTTCCTGCTTATCCGCCCGCAGCAGCGCCAGCGTAAGGAATTGGAAAAGAGGATCTCAGCCCTTCAGAAGGGTGACGAGGTCGTCACCACCGCCGGAATCCACGCCATCGTCCACAACGTGAAGGAGCGGACTGTCGTCCTCAAGGTCGCCGAAGGCGTGATGATGGAATTCGACAAGCCCGCCGTGGCTACCGTGATCAAAAAGGACAGCGCGGCTTCCGCGTAAGTCCTATCTGAAGCCAGCACACGCGTCTCCTTTTCGCGTCACCCGCTCTCCCGTCTCCAGTCATGTCTCTGCCCAATGTTCCATTGGCATCGGTTTTCCAGAACCCGATGACCCTATTCCTCGCCGGGCTCGCCCTGCTGTTCCTCTTCATCTGGTACTTCGCGACCGATTTCGAGCGACGCAAGCGTAACGTCGGCACCGTGCTGCTCGTCGGCATCTGCGGCATGTCCTTCCTCGCGATCTATCCGCCGAAGGAGAATCTGAAGGGCGGCATCGACCTCGTCGGTGGTTCCTCCTTCACGCTTCTGGTGAAGCCGAAAATCGATGAGGAGACCGGCAAGCCTCTTGCGCTGACCAAGGAAGATCTCAAGCAGGCCCGCGCCACCGTCGAAAAGCGGGTGAACGCCTACGGCAACATCGACATGTTGGCCGTCGAGCAGGGCACCGACAAGATCCTCATCCAGATGCCGGGCATGGAGCCGGAGAGCGCTGCCGAGATCAAGGAGCTGCTTCAGAAGGTCGCCCGCCTCGAACTCCGCAAGGTGAACAACGAAGGCTGGAGAACCGGTGCCGATGGCCGCACGATCGCCGACCGCATCGAGAGCGGCGATGATCCGCGCATCCCGGGCTTCAAGGTTTTCGACTACAATCGCAAGAACAAGGACGGCACGCTGACCAACAACCGCATCCTGCTCAGCAACCGCGTCGCCCTGACCGGTAAGGACGTCCAGACTGCCTATCCGGAATCGATGGCTGGCAGCCACGCCGTGGGGATCACCCTCACCAACGCTGGCACCGACAAGATGATCGCCCTGACGAAGGACCTCGTGCCGGACCAAGACCACATCGCGGTGGTGCTCGACGGCGAGGTTCTCACTGCCCCCGTGCTCAAGAGCGTGCCGCTCGGCAAGCGCTTCCAGATCGAAGGCCAGGAGAGCTACGAGGAAGCCCGCGCGCTTTCCAACGCGATGATGAACCCGCTGGAAAACCCGCTCGAGATCATCGAAGAACGCACCATCTCCCCCACCCTCGGCGCCGCAGTCGTCCAGCAGGGCATGTGGGCCGGTCTTACGGGTCTCGCGATCACCGCCGTCTTCGTGCTCGTTTACTACCGCGTGGCAGGCATCGTCGCTCTTTTCGGCTTGGCGGTGAACGCGCTGCTGATCTTCGGCGGCATGGCCATCTTCAACTTCACCTTCACCCTCGCCGGTATCGCGGGCATGATCCTCTCGATCGGCATGGCGGTGGACGCGAACGTGCTGATCTACGAGCGCTTGCGTGAGGAAATCGCCGCGGGCAAGACCCTGAAGACCGCCATCAACGCTTCCTACGAAAAGGCATTCACGGCCATTTTCGACTCGAACCTGACCTCCTTGATCACCGCGGTGATCCTCTACTGGCTCGGCAGCTCTTCGATCAAGGGCTTCGCGATCACCCTGACCATCGGTATCGTGGCGTCGATGTTCTCGGCGATCCTCGTGACCCGGGTGCTCTTCCGCTGGTGCAATGACCTGAACCTGCTGAAGAAGCTGAGCTTCCTCGACCTGATCAAGGCGACCCGCTTTGACTTCCTGTCCAAGTCGAAGCTTTCCTACATCATCTCCGGCATCCTTGCCACCGCTTGTATCGCCGCAGTCGCCGTGAAGCGCGAGAACAGCCTCGGCATCGACTTCACCGGCGGCACGATCCTCGAATTCACCTTGGACCAAGGTGAAAGTGTCAGCCAAGCCGACGTCGAGAAGGCCCTCGAAAGCGTGAACGCGGAGAAGCGCCCGAGCGTGCAGATGGAGAAATCCGTCAACGTGGACATCCTGACCGTCCGCTGCGCCACTGCGGATGCGGAAAAGATCTCCGCCCACCTCCGCGAACACGTCGAGATCCTCGCCAAGAAGGAGACCTTGGATGGCAAGGAGCGCTATGCTGTCGAACAGAGCACGCAGGGCGTGTCCCCCACCCTTGGTGGTGACTTCCTCAAGAGCTCGGCCATCGCCTTGGCCCTCGGCCTTCTGGGCATCCTGATCTACATCACGCTTCGTTTCGAGTTCTCCTTCGCGCTCGGTGGTTTCGTCGCACTTCTGCACGACGTGATCCTCTCGGCCGGCCTGGTGGTTCTCATTGGCGGCGAGCTTTCGCTGATCCACGTCGGTGCCTTGCTGACCATCGCCGGTTACTCGATCAACGACACCATCGTTATCTTCGACCGTA
Organism: Luteolibacter luteus; assembly: GCF_012913485.1. Classification (GTDB taxonomy): domain Bacteria; phylum Verrucomicrobiota; class Verrucomicrobiia; order Verrucomicrobiales; family Akkermansiaceae; genus Haloferula; species Haloferula lutea. Next base: position 441,572 of record NZ_CP051774.1, read on the forward strand.
TCCGCGAGTCCCTGAAGACCGACGAAGGCGATGTGAAAGCCCTCATGAACGAAGCCATCAATGCCACCCTCTCCCGCACGATCCTGACCTCGCTCACGACCATCGTGACCGTGGCCATCATCGCGATCTTCGGCGGTGCGGCCCTGAAGGACTTCTCGACCATGATCCTGATCGGTCTGGTGATCGGCACCTACTCCTCCGTCTTCATCGCCTCCCCGGTGGTGCTCTGGTGGAGCCAGCGCAAGGGTGGTAGCCTCCGCAAGGAAGTCATGCACACCACCTTGGCCGAATCGGACATCCAAGCTGCTCCGTAATACCGGATCCACAGTTCCCTCTGAAAGAAGCCCGGCGAACAATCGCCGGGCTTTTTTGTGGGAAAGCGGCTCCGCTTCCGCTGGTCCTGTGGTCCTCGTCAAACCCGCCTTGCTCCTCAGGAGCGAATCTCCCATCTTCCGCCCATGCGACGCCTGCTTCCCGTCCTCCCCCTCCTCTCTCCCTGTCTGGCCGGTGAACTCACGACGACTTCCGGGACCGCGAACACGGGTTCGGGTTCCAGCGATTCGGTGTCGGACATGCCCATCGGCATCGAGGTGGTGACCGGCTATCGCAGCGAATTCATCCACCGCGGCTTCAAGCTCGCGGACGACCTGATCGACGTGCAGGCGGAAGTGGAAATCGCCCTGACGAACGAATGGGTGCTCAGCCTCGGCGGTTACTACGGCACTGCCACCGGCGACGAGGATTTCAGCGAGGCCGATGGCTTCATCGACCTGAAGTACGACACCAAGCAGTGGACAGCTGGATTCGCCGTGACCTACCGCAGTTTCGAAGAATCTTTCTTTGAGGACGGCTTCGACCTCAATCCCAGCTTCACCTGGCACCTGACCGAGGACTGGGACCTCGGTGCCGGCGTGGCCTACGACACCGGTGACGGCGGCTGGTACGGCAATCTGGAAGCCGGCTGGTCCAAACCAACGGGCGACGATTCCTTTTTCTCCGCCAAGGCTGGCACCAGCTTCACCAGCGACTACTACGGCAGCGATGGCTGGCACGACCTCTACGCCCGCGTGAGCTGGACCTACGCCTTCAACAAGAACGTGGCCGTGACGCCCTTCCTCGGCACCTCGATCCCGATGGAAAGCAGCCCCGAGACCGACCGCCTCTTCGGCGGCCTCTGGTTCGAGGTCTCCTTCTGAAGCCCGCCCGAAGCTTGGAACGGGGTCGCGGAGCAACAACTCCGGCAACCCCTCCTTTCTGCGGGATCAACCCACCTTCTCAATCACCGCGTATGCGTTGTGATTGTGGATCGACTCGAAATTCTCCGCTTCGACGCGGTACCACGTGATATCCGCGTGCGCGTTCGAGCGTGAAGCCACATTCCGCACCAAGTCCTCGACGAAGACCGGATTGTCATAGGCACGCTCGGTCACGGCCTTTTCATCCGGCCGCTTGAGGAGGCTATACAACTCGCAGCTCGCGGAGCGCTCGACGAGTTCGACCAGATCCTCGATCCACACCGGCTCCTTGCAGCGCACGGAGTAGGTCACCACGCCACGCTGGTTGTGAGCACCGCGATCGCTAATCTGCTTCGAGCAGGGGCAAAGCGTTGCCACCGGCACCATCACGGTGACGATGAAATCAAGCGGACCATCCTTTTCCGCCTCCACCTCGAAACGGACCTCATAGTCCATCAGGCCGGCACGCCCCGTCACCGGAGCCGCCTTCGAGCGGAAGAAAGGAAACTGGAACTCCACATGAGCCTTCCGCGCATCGAGGCGCTTCAGCAGCTCGCGCGGCAGATTGGCCATGGTCCGGACGTCGATGCAGGAGCCGTGGGAATTCAGCACTTCCACGAAGCGGCTCATGTGCGTGCCCTTGTAGTGGTGCGGCAGATCCACTGCAAGGGCGACGGTCGCCACGGTCCGCTGCGCCGTGCCGCCCTTGTCGCTGACTTCCACCGGGAAGCGCAGGCCCTTCACGCCCACGCGGTCGATTGCCAGATTGCGGTCATCCCGCTCGTTCTGGGTGTCCTTGAGTTCCTTCATCGTGTCCTGGGTAAACGACGGAAGCCCGCCCGGTGAACGGGCAGGCTTCCGGTAAAGCTGGTGATCAAATCAAACCGCTTCCTGCTGCCAATCAAGGCATCAGGTTCACAGCGCGGGAGCGCTTGATCGAGCGGGTGATCTTGCGGTGAAGCTTCGCCGACACGCCCGTGACGCGGCGGGGAAGGATCTTGCCGGTTTCCGAAGTGAACTTCGAAAGCAGATCGGGATTCTTGTAATCAACGCCGTCCGCCGGGATATCGTGGCGGCGGGTGGTCATTTTGCGGTTCGCTTTGCGGAAGCGAATCCGACGTTCGACAGTCTTCGGTTCGGACATGATTTAGCGGAGTTCGCGGTGGACGGTGCGGCGCTGCAGGGAAGGATTGAATTTCACCTTCTCCAGACGGCCCGGCGTGCGCAGGCTCTTCTTATTGCGCGTGGTCACGTAGCGGGACGGGGGCTTGCCCTCCGCACGTGCTTCCGTGCATTCAAGGATAATAATGTCGCGTGGCATGAGCGGGAAACTAGGGGCGCGGAGACTAATTCAGTCGTCGTCCTCGTCAAGCGAAACCGTTTCGGAATCTTCATCGTCCTGATAATTACCACCGGCGAAGCCGACTTCATTGGACGGGCGGAAGCGGCGATTGCCGTATTCTTTCTCCCACTGGGCCTGGCATTCCACGGTCAGGCGGGCGAAAGGAATGGCTTCAAGGCGGGCCTGCGGGATCGCCTTGCCGGACATCTCGCAGATGCCGTAGGCACCGCGGTCGATGCGGCGGAGAGCCTGCTCGATCTCGTAAAGGGCGTCCTGTTCCTTGGCCAAAACGCTAAGGGCGAAATCGCGGTCGTAGGCATCGCTACCCGCATCCCCCTGGTGCATCCCGCTGCCGGAGGCCTCGCTGCCTTCCGGGGCATTGCGGATCTCACCGGTCATGCCGGACATGGCGTCCACCAGCTCGTCCCGCAGGTCGAGCAAGCGCTGGCGCTGCTTCAGCACAAATCCGCTGACCTTCACCGGGCCGGCAGCAGCAGGAGCTGGCGCGGCGACTTCCTCGGGCTCCGGCTTCGCCTTGGCGGCGGGGGCGGGCTTCTTGGCTTCTGCCTTCGGAGCAGGCTTCGCGGCTTTTGCGGCGGGCTTCTTCTCCGGGGCGGATGCCGCTTTCTTCGCGGGTTGCTTCTTGTCTGCCATGGTCGGGCTAGGGGTCGTGAAAAACTTTGGAAATCCGGACTGCTTCCCGCTCGGGGAAAATCGGGCGCGGTCGATTAGCGCCTTGTTGATACCTCTGCAAGTTGAAATTTCATGCATCGATCCGTATCTTCAACGCCGGATTTTATTAAGAACCAGATTCAAACACGCCCCTGAACCGCCGGATCGGGGCTTTCAAAACCGGCACGCTTGAAATGGCCGGTGGCTTGCCTAAGCTTCGCCGCCCGCCATGGAATTGCCATCGATCGTCGAAGCCCTCCTGACCAGTTCGGACGAGCCCTTGCCCGCCGAGGAGATCGCCCGTCTGGTGCGCGCCCGCGTGGCCGAGGCTGAAGATTCGCGCGCCCGGAAAATCGAGGATGGCGAAACACCCGAGGAGCTTCCCGAGTGGCTTTCCAGCCTCGCGACCGTGTCTTCCGACCAGATCATCGTGGCGATCGCGAAGCTGAATCACGACTACGAGACTACAGGCCGCGCCTTCTTCCTGATGGAGCGCGCCAAAGGCTGGAAGCTTTTCACTCGCCCGAGCTACGGCGAGTTCGTCCGCCACCTTTTCCCCGGCCGCAAGCCGGAACGCCTCAGCGGCCCGGCGATGGAGACCCTGGCGATCATCGCCTACCGCCAACCCATCACGAAGGGTGCGATCGAGGCGGTCCGCGGCGTGGCCTGCGATGGCATGCTGCAAAAGCTGCTGGACCGCGAGCTCGTGCGCATCGGCGGCCGCGCCGAACTTCCCGGCCGTCCCCTGCTCTACGAGACGACCGAGCTTTTCTACGAACATTTCGGCATCCGCAGCGTCGATGACCTGCCGAATGCCACGGAGCTCCGCCGCGTGAAGCTGCCGGAAGCCCCGGCCGAGTCCACCGGCACCGTCGAATCCCAGCTCGCCCTCAGTGCGACCGATGCGAAATCGGCAGAAAATGCCGAATGACGAATTCGCGAATGACGAATTGATCCCGACCGCTTTCTCTTCTCTCCACACACTTCATTCGACATTCGGACTTTCTGAATTCGGCATTGGCTCATGAATCTGGACGACATCCGCAAAGGCATCGACGAAATCGACGGCAAGCTTCTCGACCTCCTCTCCGACCGCGCCGATCTGGTCCATGAAGTGGGTCTCGTGAAGAAGCGGGATGGCCTGCAGATCTACGCTCCGGAGCGCGAGGAAGCGCTACTGCGCCGCCTGATCGAGCGCAACAAGGGCCGCCTGCCGGAGAAGTCGATCCGCGCGATCTATCGCGAGATCATGTCCGCGGCGCTCGCCTTGGAGGATGACCTGAAGATCGCCTATCTGGGCCCCGAGGCATCGTGGACGCATCAGGCCGCGATCAAGAAATTCGGCCACTCGGTGGAATACACGCCGCTGCACAATTTCGCCGAGGTCTTTGACCAAGTGGCCCGCCGCCGTGCCGACTACGGAGTGGTGCCGATCGAAAACTCCACGGAAGGCGCGGTCTCGCATACACTGGATCTCTTCGTTGATTCCCCGCTACAGATCTGCGCGCAGATTCTCCTGCGGATCGAGAATTGCCTCGCCGCCGCGATCCCCCGGGAGCAGATCAAGACCCTCTACTCCCACCCGCAGGCGCTCGCGCAGTGCCGCGGCTGGATCCTAAAGAACTTCCCGGAGGCTCATCTCATCGAGGTATCCTCCACCACCCGCGCCGCCCAACTCGCCCACGAGAAAGCCGCGGAAGGGGCGGCCGCCATCTGCAGCCCGCTGGGAGCGGAGATGCATGGCCTCGAGGTGCTGGAGCAATCGATCCAGGATCGCGCGACCAACACCACCCGCTTCCTCGTGATCGGCGAAAAGACCTGCCCGCCGACCGGCAAGGACCGCACTTCCCTGCTCTTCGCAATCCATGATCGCCCGGGCTCGCTGGTGCGCGCGCTCCAAGCCTTCGATCAATTCCACATCAACATGTCGAAGATCGAATCCCGTCCCTCGAAGCGGAAGGATTGGGAGTATATCTTCTACGTGGACCTCTCCGGCCACTGTGATGATCCGGTTCTGAAGAACGGCATCGAGGAACTGGAGAAGCACTGCTCGATGGTGAAGCTGCTGGGGTCTTATCCGGATGCGGGGGAATAAGCACCGGAGTCAAGATACCAACCTCTTTGGCCGAACGTAGCGAGCGTCAACCGGCGGACACGGACTTGGCTGGCTTCACCAAGGCGACGGAAATTGAACTGCCAGCTGGCTTTACCAGCGGATCGCCACGGAGGAAAAGGGCCACACGACCAGCTCAGTTTCTCCTCCGGCGACGCAGGGTCACAGCACCGGAAAGACCCGCAAGGATCGCCCCCGAAGGCTCGGGCACGGTGCCGTAAACATTCAGCGTATCGATCGAAAGATCCGCTCCCGGAAAATCCGCAGTGGCAAACAGGGCGAACTCAACGGTTCCCCCCGTTTGGATATCTTGAAAATCCCAGACGATTTCACCTCGTGGAATTGTGTAGTAGGTCTCCCCGAAGTTCCAAGTTCCCCGGTCCACGCGGTAGGCCAAGGTAAACGAGGTGATCCCCGGAGCGGGATTGCGCGAGCCGACGCCCTCGTCCTCGAAGCTCTTGAACGAGATGTGGGTCAATGTGGCCTCGAATCCTGGCTCGGTGGTAACCGTGAAGCTCACATACTTGTCGAGCGTGTATCTGGATCCCCAACCGCCGAAATTCAAACTGCCATCCCTCCGTTCAACGGAGTCATTGGAGCCAACCAGCGGGGATGCGACGCTCATCCCGGTCGAGTAAGCTGCCGGCGTGGGCAAGGAACCGTCGTCCGGAGCATGCTCGAGCTGTATTGGACGATCATTGCCGCCTGAAGGGCGGAAACAAGGCCGCTGGCCAACGCAAACAGAATGACGATTGCATTGAGTCTCATGATAGGGGTCGGATCGCGACGGAGGAAAAAAGGAATACGGCAAGCTTAGTTTCTCCTCCGGCGCCGCAAGGCGACGGCGCTGGAGAGACCGGCAAGGATCGCCACCGAAGGCTCGGGCACTGGCACAGAACCGTGGACATCCAAGGTGTCGATGGCGAGGTTCGCTCCCGGGGACTCCGCTGTCGCAAACAAAGCGAACTCAATGATTCCCGTCGTGTAGATATCTTCAAAATCCCAGACCATCTCACTCTGCGGGACCGAATCATAAGTCTCCATGAAGATCCAAGCGCCAAAGCCAGCTCCCCAGTTCTCGCGATAGGCCAAGGTGAACTGGGTGATTCCCTGAGCCGGACTCCGCAAACCGATATTTCCGTCCGCGACGCTTTTGAATGAAAGGTGAGTCAAAACAAGCGAGAGTCCGGGATCTGCTGACACCGTGAAACCTACATACCTGTCGAGCGTGAACCGCGATTCCCAGCCGCTGTAAGCCAAACTACCATCTCTCCGCTGGAGATCATCGCCGGAGGCGGTCAAGGGGGATGCAGTGGTGTTACCGGTCGAGAAAGCCGCGGGAGTCGGCAAAGAACCGTCCTCCGGGGCATGCTCGGAGCTATATTGGACGATGACCGCCGCATGGAGAGCGGGGACGAAGCTAGCACTCATCGCAAGCGCTACGAAAAATAATCCAAGGCTCATGATCAGATGTTTACGGAGAAAATGGAAGATAGGCGCTGAGATCCACCACCTCCACCTGGAGGTTTGTATTGGTTCCTGCCTGGAGATCCGCAGCTAGAATCATCGCGTTGAGATCGACAATGCTGGGATTGACAAAGGTTCCAATAGAGCCTCCGCCCCAAACCGTGACTAGCACTAGCGAATCATTGACGACCAGGAAGGCGGGATTTCCCGAATCTCCAACGACAACATCTTCAAAGAACGCAGCCCGGAAAACGGGCAAGGTGGGTTTGGTGAAGCTTGCCCACGTCCGTAAGCCGCCCGAGGGATTCGGCTGGGTCACAAAACCTCCCCAATTCATCGCCAATGCTTTCTCTTCTTGGTCCAACGCGAGCGCAGGCACTGACCACACTCCCAGAGGCCCTAGCTTGTCCGCAAAGGATGCCGGGAGAATCTTGCAGGGAACAATTTCCGGAGGAAGATCGGCGTTCAAGGTATAGACCGCAAAGTCCAGATAGACACCTACTGGAACGTAGTTCGGGTGGATCACCCTGCTCACGATTGTCCGGGTCACCACCGCATTCGATGCCGTCACAAAGCGAATGGTATCGCCAACATTCAGAGGAAAGTGGGCCGCGTTCAACACGTGGCGCCTTGTGATCGCCACCCCTGCTCTCAAATCGCCACCGGCACTGTTCCACGGGCTAATGCAACTCATCTGCGAGGCAAGACCATGAGCCCAGCAGTTCGTGTTCCTGGCATAAATTGCGTTTCCGTGATCCTTCGTGAAGTATACCGGCTTCGCGACGAGGGGATCCTTGCCGGAGATCCGGTTGTCGATCGCATCGGTGGCATCGCGACCAAGCGTTCCAAGAGGAAAAATGTTGCGCACTTGGGTCGTTGCAGACGCGGTCTGGCCCGATCTCCTTATTCCGAAATGACTGGCCCAAATGGAGAGATAGTTAAACGCCCCCAAGCTTCCATGCTTCATATAGACCTGCCCTCTACCATCCGGACCGGTTCTGGTTTCAATGGAGGTGCTCAATCCGCTTCCGTCATTTACGAGCGAGAGAAGCCAAGGGCTGGAAAGGGTTACCTCGAGCCACACAGGTGCATTCGCCAAGGGAATCCCATTTCGCCGGACCTCGAAGACCAGCGGCTCCGCCGAGAAGGCTCCAACCTCTGCATATTGTGCGTTTCCGCCGATCAAAACCAAATTCCGTGATACGCCATTGTAGAAATCCTTGGGATCGCTCCCTTCCTGATATTCCGTCAGATTCGAAAGGGCATCGATGTCCGGATCCGAGTCCGCATCATTCTGCAGGTTGCCCCATTGGAGGATCTCCCAGTCATCCGGGAGGGCATCTTCGTCCGAATCATAGGGAGTGTGCAGGACGATGGAACCGGCCAGCGAATGCGAGCCGTTCGCATCGACGGCCACGGCATTGACCTCGATATCCCCCCAGGTCTCCGGAGTGTAGGTCCAGGAAAAGGGGTCGGTCTCATCTTCGGCGAGGAAGATCCCGCGCGAGTAGAAGGAGACTTTTTCCAAGGCCGCGCCGGTGGATTGGAAAACGCCCCCGATCTGGATGGAACTGCCCAAGGGAATGGATTTCCCATCGAAGGCCGACAAGGAATAGTCCGGGGTGGGCCAATGGCTATTGACGCCGAAAACAATCCCCGGAGCGAGGCGCGGCCCGTAGCCATCGGCCAGTTCGCCGCGGTTGCTGCTGCCCCAGGAAAGGACCTTGCCGTCTTCCTTCAGGGCGAAGCTTGCTCCGAGGGCACCGCAGACGCGCCGCAGTCCTTCCGCACCCGGCACGGAGACCGGTGCCGCCTTGTTCGCATAGCTGCCATCGCCCAGTTGGCCGTCGTAGTTCACGCCCCATGCCTGGAGGCTGCCACCGCTGCCGATGGCGAAGGAATGGTTCTCACCGGCACCTACCGCGCGGATCCCTGCAAGGCCCGGAATCTTCGCCGACAAGCTGCCTCCGGAAGCGGTGCGTCCGAGCTTGCCGCCGGAAGAATCGCCCCATGAGGACACGCTGCCATCACCATGCAGGGCGAGGGAATGATTGATGCCCGTGGCGAGCGAGATCACCCCGGACAAGGAAGAAACCTGGCGCGGAAGCGATCCGGGCAAACCGCCGGTGCCCAATTGGCCGAGGCTGTCATCGCCCCACGCCCACACGGTGCCATCGTTCTTCAGGGCCAGCGCATGATCGCTCCCGGCATGGATCTCCTTCACGTCATTCAAACCGGAAACCGTCACCGGCAGCGGGGAACTGTCGCCGCTGCCATCCCCGAGCTGGCCGAGGGAGTTGTCTCCCCATGCCCGCACCGTACCATCCTCCAGCAGGGCCAGCGAGAAGCCCAACCCGCCGGCGACGGACTTCACCGCCGTGAGCCCGGACACCTGCACCGGCGAGGCCCTGCCCGACAAGCTGCCATCGCCCAATTGGCCGGAGGCATTCGATCCCCAGGTCCAGGCCGTGCCATCCGACTTCGCCACCAGCGCATGGCCGATCCCCGCGCTACAGGACTTCACACCGCCGATGCCATCGACAAGCGCGGGATAAAAATCGTCACCCCCGGCAAAGCCCTCGCCGAGGGTCCCCTTGGTATTCGCACCCCATGCCAGAACCGAGCCATCGGACCGCACGGCGACGCCGAAATTCTCCCCCGCATCAAGATCGATGATGTTTCCGATACCGCTCACCTGCTCGGCGAGGTTCCTCGATCTCCGGAGCCCGCTACCGAGCTGGCCGAAGGCGTCATCGCCCCACGCCAGCACATCCCCGCCGGTGGCAAGCGCGAGCGAATGCTGCAGGCCCGCGGAAAGCTCGTCCACCGTTTCGCCCGCCGTGCTCTCGGCCACCGGTGCCAGCGATTCGGTATAACTGCCGGCACCATAGACGCCGAAGTTGCGAGCACCCCAGGACCAGATCACTCCCTCGTCATCGAGCGCCATCGAGCGGTTCCACCCGGCGGCGATGCGGACGATTCCATCGAGCGGGAGCGCGATGGGGAGCGCGCTGTTCGTGCGGTTGCCGGTTCCGAGCGCGCCGGATGGATTCCTGCCCCAGGCCCAGGCGGTGCCATCCGACTGGAGTGCTAGGCTGTGATCCCCGGCGGTGCAGATCTCGATGATGTCATGCAGGGTATTGATCTTCACCGGCACCTTGCTCGCCGGACCGCTGCCGTTTCCAAGCTGGCCATATTGGTTGCTGCCCCAGGCCCACACCTCGCCATTGCCGTCCAAGGCGAGGCTATGGCTTCCGCCGGCGCTCAGCTCCGTCATGCCGGAAAGGCTGCCAGCGCGCACCGGCAGCAGGCGGGTGGAAGTAGAGCCGTCTCCCAATTGGCCGGTGCTGTTGTAGCCCCAGGCAAACACGCGGCCCTGACCGTCCAAGGCTAGGGAATGCGACTTGCCCGCACTGGCTGCCACGATTCCCGAAAGCCCACCACCCACGGTCACAGGAACGGAGCGATTGGTCTGGGTGCCGTCTCCCAGCACGCCATAGGTATTCCCACCCCAGGCCACAACCGAGCCATCGGACTTCACCGCCAGCGCATGATTGTCTCCGGCCGCGATCCATATCGCGTCGTCCGCAATGGCGGCGATCCCGACCGGGAAGGGAGAGTGCTGGAGGGATCCGATGCCCAGTTGACCGCCGGAGTTGTTCCCCCATGCGCGGACGCTTCCGTCATCGTGCAGCAGGAAAGAGCCGAAGTTTCCGGTGGCGAGGATGCCCTGCTCCGCGGCCAAAGGCTGGAAGCAGAGTGCCGCAAGGAAGGCCGCCATGAGAGCAAGCGGCCCGGAGTTCTTTGGCGGCATCATTGTTCGCTCTTGCCCCCCTCCGGTTCCATGCCGAGATCAAGCGGCAGCGCGCCGGTTTCATTCGGGTCCGAGTCGTTGAGGAACTCGGTCCCGTTCGGGATTCCATCCTGGTCCGGATCATCCTCCGTGGCCTGCGAGGAAATGCTCCCGAAATGGAAGCGTTCCCATTCGTCGGAAAGGCCATCACCATCCGCATCGTCGGGATTCCATGGCGGGACATCATCCACGGCACCGCAAGGCGATGCCAGGAACAGCATGAACGGAAGAAGGAGGACTTTCACGGGAGGGAAAGCAAGGAGGAGGTCCGGATCACCCGCCGGACCGGGGCATCCTTCCGGATGCAGCACCTAACATGCGCATCCCGCTACACATATCTTTATCACAACCCAAGAAAAACCTCGGAAGATCAAGTGACAATTCAACGGACGCGGGCCGCATTGAATGACCCTTTATTTCAATCTTCGGATGGCGGCAGCTTGAGGTGCCCGGCCGTGGCGGCAGAGTTCACCCCCTTCAGTTGGCACCATTCGGGGCATTTGATCGGCAATCCGTAAGCGCTCTCAGGCAAAAAGAAGCGCTGCAGGCTGCGTCGCCCAGCCGGGAAAGCAGCTTAACTTGGCACTACTCGGGAAAACCTTCACTCCACCCGGATCGCCGTCGAGCGACCGTGCGCATCAAGCCCCTCGATCCGCGCGAACTCTTGCACGACCTCCAGCGACTTCCGCACCGACTTCTTGTCGAGCTTCACGATGCTGGTGCGGCGCTGGAATTGATCCGCGCGCAGACCGGAGAACGAGCGGCCGCTACCGCCGGTCGGCAGGGTGTGACTCGGACCAGCGAGGAAATCGCCCACAGCCACCGGCGAATTGTTGCCGAGGTAGATCGCACCCGCGGTGCGGATCTGCGGTAGCCACTTCTTCTCATCCGCGCAGATCAGCGAGACGTGCTCGGAGGCGAAGGCATTCGAAATCTCGACCGCTTCCGCCATGTTGCGGACGTTCAAGATAAAGGTTCCCTGCTTCAGCACTTCCTTGATGTACTTCGCGCGATTTAGGGTCAGGAGCTGCTTCTCCACGGCCTTCACCACCTTGCCAATGAGCGCCTTCGAGTCGGTGATGAAACCGATCACGCTATCGCCACCGTGCTCGGCCTGGGCCAGCAGGTCAGCGGCGATGTAGTCCGGATTACCCGTCTTGTCGGAAATGATCAGCACTTCGCTCGGCCCCGGCAGCAGGTCGATCGAAACCGCGCCGAAAAGCTGGCGCTTCGCCTCAACCACAAAGCGATTTCCAGGACCGAAGAGACGATCCACCGGCTTCACCGTCTTCGTGCCCAGTGCCAGCGCGGCGATTGCCTGGGCACCGCCGATCTTGAGGATCTCCGTCACCCCCGCGGCCTTCAGCGCATAGAGCAGCTCCGGGTTCACCTTGCCATCCGGACCACAGGGTGTGGCCGCGATGATCTCCGGCACGCCGGCCGCCTTGGCGAAGCCGGCGGTCATCAGCGCGGTGGAAACCAGCGGCGCCTTGCCGCCCGGGACGTAAACGCCCACACGGTCGAAGGGCTGGAAACGCTCGCCCACGCGGGCACCCTCCGCATTGATCATCGACCAATCCTTGCGCAGGCCGCCTTTGGCGAAGGCGATGATATTCTTCAGGCTGGCCGCCACCGCTTTCTTGGTGGAAGGAGCCACCTTCACGTCAGCCAGTTCCTCCGGCGTAATGAAAAGCTTCTTCGCATTCAGCTCCACGTTGTCGAAACGCTTCGCATAGGCCACCAGCGCCTTGTCCCCCTGCCCTGCCACCTCGGCGATAATATCGGCCACCAGATCACGCACGTCATGCGTCGGCAGCGCACGGCGGTTCAGGCGCTTCACGAAGGACTCGTAGTCGGCGTCGCGGTATCCGAGGATTTTCATGGGAAGTACGGAACTAATAGTACGGCTTCAGCATCAGGTAGCAGATCGGCCCGGTCACGGCCACGTAGAGCCAGATCGGGAAAACCCACTTTGCCAGGCGGCGGTGCGCTGCAAAGCGATTCGTCCACCCCGCAATGAAGGTAAAAAGGATGAAAGGCAAGCTTACCCCGGCCAGCACGATGTGGGTGATGAGGAAGAAGAAATACACGCCACGCATCGCACCCGTGCCGCCATAACGCGTCTCCACCGTGGTGAAGTGATAGGCCACGTAGCAAAGGAGGAAAGCCACGGAGAGACCCATGGCAGCGAAAATAGCCTTCCGATGCAGGGCAATCTTTCCCTGTTTCACCGCCACCAACGCGATGATCAGAGCCACCGCCACCAGCGAATTCAACACCGCGTGAACCGGCGGCAAGAAAGTAAAGCTGACACCCTCCGGCAGAGGAATCCGCACCGTGCGCATGAGCCCTACCAAGCCGAGAACGGCGGCGGTCAGGACCCAGGCGATGATTCCCAGCTTCTTCGAAAGCGCATCTTGTGGCGCGCGGGACAACCACTCCTTCCGTTCTTCAGTCATCCTTTACCGGTTCGTTGATGGCCTGTGGATCGGCGGATTCTTCCGGCGTTTCCGCGTCGAGATGTTCGATGCCCGCGGACTCGTTCTTGTCCAACTCTTCATGGATACGGTCCATCAGCTCCTTCTTGAGCTTCTCATAGAGATGCGGGTCACGACGGCGGCCCTCTTCGGACTTCGCGTCGTAGAGCGGCCACTTGCCAAGGATGTTCCATTCACGGTCCACCAGCATGATTCCCATGTCGTGGGCGAAGCGTCCGTTCGACTCGCGATCCAGCGGATCCGTGCGCTCGCGGACCTTGAAGAAACCAAGGGTCTTCTCGAGGTAGTCGTGCGTCTCCTGCTGGTTTGGGTGAGTGACGAACCACCAGTTCTTGGAATCCGCCGTCAGGGCCTTGCCGTAGTCCTGGAGCTTTTCGTGCGTGTCCGTTTCCGGATCGACCGAAATGCAGACCATCTGGAAATCCGGGTGATCCTTGAAGCTGTCGTAGATCTCCTTCAGCTCCACACCGTTCCGCACCGCGCAGTGCGGGCAGATGGCGAAGAACTCGGAAACGACCCAAACCTTCCCCTTCAGGTCGGAGAGTTTGACCTGCTTCCCGTCCTGGTTGACGCCGGCGAAGTCCGCCTTGATGGGCATGAAGGCATCCTCCTTCGGAGTGCCCACGTCGCTGAAATCCGGCACGATCTCCGGTGCCGGTTGATCCGGCACCTGGCTGCTCAGATAGATACCGCCTGCGATCAGTGCGGCAGAGATGACAGCCACGCTGCCGTAGATCATCGCGATTTTTCCCCGGTCGTTCATTTCGTCGTTACGGGTTTCGCCAGCACGTGGTCGATCACATGCTGGAGCAGGTTCTCAAGATCCCGCGAGACCCGTGTCGGATCCCCGGGCGTGGGGTGCTCGGCATCCCACTTGGCGGCAGCTTCGAAATCGAAAGGCGCATCCATGCGCGCACGCTTGTCGGTGCGCACCGTCCCCTTGCGGATGTGGCGGTCACGATCGATCACCACCAGGGTGCCGTCGTAAACCCACTCTTCATCCACCTTGTGAGGGATCATTTCCATCTTCAGGATGTTCTTGAGGAACTTGTGGACACTTTCTTCCCGCGTAGCTCCGAGCCACCACTGCGGAAGCTTCGCGCCGAGCTGCTCGGCATAGCCTTTCAGCTTCGCGGGAGGCTCGCCCTCAGGGTCCACCGTCAGGCAGATGATGTGAAAATCGGAACGGCCGGCGTAACGCAGGGAAAGCCGCTCCAGCACCTCACGGGTGTGCTTCCATGTCTCCGGCTTGCTGAAGAGCACAGGGGCGATCACGTAGACCTCCCCATCCATCTCCGCCAGATCGCCTTCACTTTCGTCCTGGCGCCAGACCTTGAAGTTCTTCTCGATGCGGCCCTTGAAGGACGGCGTCTCGTCCGAAGCCTGGCGCTCGGCCAGCTTCATGTAAGCGATATAGACACCGATCGCGCTGACGATCATCAGCGTCACCAAGGTGAGCGCGGTGCGCCGCAGCTTCACGGGATCGCGCTCGGCGGGAATCAATGGCTCGGCAGGCGTCCTCATGGGGCGGCGGAAACTAGACTAGCGCCACGCGATGGCAAGCAATCCAAGCTCCAGTGGCAGGTAGAGCAGCGTGAAAAGGAAAAGCTTCCGGAAGGAAGTCCGCTGGCCATCCCGCATGAAACGCCCCGCCAGCGCCGCCATCAGAAGACCTGCCAGCACCCCGCCGACCAACGCCACGATGCCCAGAATCCCGGGCGTCGAGCCCGCAAACCACGGCCAAATCGGCAGTGCGGCCAGCATCAACGCGAAAATCGCCGCCAATTTCCCGCTGTGGCGGCCGCTCACGTCGCCGTCCGACCACATCTTGTAGCCGGCGCTTTCATACTCCTCGCGGCAGAGCCAGTTGATCGCCACGAAATGCGGGAGCTGCCACAGGAAGAGCAGCGCGAAAAGGAACCACGCGGAGTTGTCCACCGGCCCGCCCGCCGCGGTCCAACCGATCACCGGGGGAATTGCCCCGGGAATCGCGCCGACCAGCGTGTTCGTGCTGCTGACGCGCTTTAGCGGGGTGTAGACGAAAACGTAGATCGCTACCGTCGCCGCGGCCAGCCAGGCAGGCCATGCTCCGACTTTCGCCGCCAGGTGGATGATTCCCGCCGCGGAAAGAATCCAGCCCACCGCGAAGGCGAAAAGCGGATCCATGCGCCGCGAGGGCAGCGGCCGGTTGGCCGTGCGTTTCATCCGGGCGTCCAGGTCCACTTCCATCACCTGGTTAAAAGCCGCGGAACCGAAGGCCGCCGCCGCTGTGCCGATGATCGTGTGAGCCAGAATCATCAGGTCGAAGCTCCGGCCGCCGGAGCGGGAGGCCAGCAGGAAGCCGAAAAAGGTGGTGATGAGGACGAAGACATTCAGCCGCATCTTGGTAAGAACCAGCAGGTCCTTCCGCAGGCCGGGATCCTCCATTTCCGACTCTGAGGGCACCACCTGTTCCGTCACCGCCCCCTCCTCTGCCGGGGTTACTACAGTCCCCACCGAGGCCGTCTCGGAGGTCTCGGGAGTCTTCGGTTCTTCGGCAGGAGCAGGATCAACCATCGGCGGAACGCCGGAAAGAGAACCCGCCCCGCCCGGCATGGCACGGAAAATGTCGCGCGGATCGCCAAATCAAAACGCCTTGGCGCTTGCTTGCACTCCGTCTGGGCGGCGCTATCCCGTAGACAGACAAGGCACGGGCTGACGCTACTTTTCCGACAGACCGACCGTATCCGGGAGCAGGCTTTATTCCTCCATTCCCCTTGCACCCCGGTCATTCCCTCATAGCCTCGCAACCGATGTTCGCGCGAATCCTCGCCACACTCGCCCTTTTTACGGCCAGCCAAGTGCTGGCACAGACCGAAGCCCCTGCGGCGGCTCCCCCAGAAACCCCGCCGATCCCGGATACGCCGGCTGGCGCCCCCTCCGATATCTACCGTTCGGTGGTCCGGATCGAGGCCGCGGCCCAAGTCCCGGACTACACCACCCCGTGGAATAGCGGTCGCTTCGGCGGAGGAATCGGCACCGGTTTCCTGATCGGAGAGAATACCTTCCTCACCAATGCCCACGTGGTCTCGAACGAGCGCCGCCTGCTCATCACGGTCCACGGTAGCCCGCGGAAGTATCCGGCGAAGGTGAAATTCATTGCCCACGATTGCGACCTCGCACTGCTCGAGGTGGAGGATTTCACCGATTTCGAGAAATTCCCGAAGCTCTCCTTGGGTGATGTGCCGCAGCTCGAAAGCCAAGTCCGCGTGATCGGCTACCCGATCGGCGGCGAGCGCCTCTCCGTCACCCGCGGCGTGGTTTCCCGGATCGACTTCTCGTCCTACTCCCACTCGCGCGCCGATCAGCATCTGATCGTGCAGATCGACGCCGCGATCAATCCCGGCAACTCCGGCGGTCCCGTGCTGCAGGATGGCAAAGTGGTGGGCGTGGCCTTCCAAGGCCTGCGCCAAGCCGACAATACCGGCTACATCATCCCCACCCCGGTGATCCGCCGCTTCCTCAAGGACATCGAGGACGGCCAATACGATTTCTACGTGGACCTCGGCGTGGCCACCTTCCCGCTCTATAACCCGGCGATGCGCAAGGCGCTGAAGCTCGCGGACAACGGCTTGGGCGTGCTGGTCACCGACGTGACTCCCACGGGTGCCTGCGATGGCATCCTGAAGCCGGGCGATGTCTTGCTCACCATCGATGGCCACGAGATCGACAGCGCCGGGCAGATCCTGCTTGATGGCGAAAAGGTGGATCTGAACGAAGTCGTCGAGCGCAAGTTCGCCGGGGACAAGGTGAAGCTCCGCTGGCAGAACTCGGAAGGCAGCAAGGAAGCGGACGTGGCGCTGAAGCCCCTGCCGCCCGCGCGCATGTATGCCATCCAGTACGAGAAGAAGCCGCGCTACCTCGTCTTCGCTGGCCTCGTCTTCCAACCGCTCGACACGAATCTCTTCGCCTCCGCGAAGTTCGACAACGTGAACGTGCGCCGGCTCTACACCGACTACGTGCCGAAGGGCATCTTCACCGAGCGTCAGGACATCGTGCTGCTCACCCGCGTGGAGAGTGATCCCATCAACAGCCAGCTCGCTGACTTCGCCGGTCTCGCCGTGGACAAGATCAATGGCGTCACCGTGAAGAGCCTCAAGCATGCCGACGAACTCCTCCACCCGGCCACGCCGCCGGAGTTCCATGTGATCGAGCTCTTCGGAGCTCCGCGTCCGGTCGTGATCCCCGCCAGCGCGGTGGAAGCGGCCAATACACGCGTGAAGAAAACCTACGCCATCGAACGCCTTTCCAATTTCACCGAGTGATGTCCCTGCCATCCATGCGTTATCTCCTGTTGCTGTCCTTCGCCTTCTCGTCGGGCTGCGAACAACATCAGGGTGCTGAAGAAGCCCCGAAGGTGGTGGTCGAAGTCCCTGAAGGACCAGTCCCCGGACCGAAGGATCTGCTGAAGTCCGTGGTGCGCATCAGCACCACCCAGCAAGCTTGGAACCAGGCCCAGCCTTGGGAAAAGCTTTCGCCGAGCACCCGCCGCTCGCTTGGTGCCATCGTCGCCAAGGACAAGGTGCTGACCACCGCGGAAATGGCGGCCGATGCCACCTACATCGAGCTCGAGTCCTCCGATGGCAAGCGCTTGGCTCCGGCCAAGGTGCTGGCCGTGGACTATGAGGCAAACCTCGCCCTGCTCGGCGTGGAGTCGGAGACTGATGCGAAGTTCTTCGACGGCACCGATCCCTTGGAAATCGCCGCGCGCCCGAAGCCCGGCGAGACCCTCGACATCGTGCAGCTTGAGGAGAACGGAACCCCGCTCGTGACCACCGGTGCGATCCAGAGCATCGACATCGTCTCCAATTTCCTGCCCGGCCAGTTTTTCCTTACTTACGAGGTGAAGGCTTCCATGCAGAGCGCCGCCAATAGCTTCTCGCTGCCCGTGCTGCGGGATGGCAAGCTGGCTGGCATCCTGACCAGCTACGACTCGAAGGATCAGCTCAGCGACGTGATGGCCACAGACATCGTGGAGCGCTTCGTCCGCGAGGCGGGCGATGGCGACTACGCCGGTTTCCCATCCCTCGGGATCTCAACGACCCGCACGGAGGACATCAACTTCCGCGCCTGGCTGAAGCTTACGGAAGACGTCGGCGGCCTCTACGTCTCCATCGTCCGAGTCGGCAGCGCTGCGGAGAAGGCAGGCCTGAAGAAGGGCGATGTCATCGTGTCCATCGACGGTCATGACATCGATCGGCTCGGCTACTTCGACGACCCTCACTACGGCCGCCTCTACTGGAGCCATCTGGTGCGCGGCGCGAAGAGCAGCGGCGACAAGGTGCTCATGGAAATCATCCGCGATGGCCAGCGCTCGAAGGTCGAAGCCGAGTTGGATCGTCGCGATGAAAAGGACCAGCTGGTTCCCGGCTACACGTTTGGCAAGGCACCTTCCTATCTCGTGAAGGGCGGCCTGGTGTTCCAAGAGCTCACCCGTCCCCTGCTCGAGTCCTTCGGCGAGGAATGGCAATCCCGCGCACCGCTCAACCTGCTGGATGTTTTTGAGAACCCTCAGAAATATGAAGCACGCGGCCGCCGCATCGTCTTCCTGGCCGGTGTGATCGCCACACCTGCCACGGTCGGCTACGAGCCGCTGCGGAACATGGTCGTCACCAAGGTGAACGGGAAGGACATCAAGGACATGAAGTCCCTGATCGAAGCCTTCAAGGAGCCGGGTGCCGAAGGCATGCACCAGATCGAATTCGACGAGGAGAAGTTCAAGGTTCACCTCGACGAAGCCATCTCCACCGCCGTCGACAGCCAGCTGATCCAGCGTGGCCTCGCACCGCTCTCACGGGCGGAAGACTAAGCGGATGACGTTCTTACAACCCGGGGCAAGCGAACGCGGCCCCGGGTTTTTCGTTTCTACGAGGCGAGTGCTGCGAAGCGCGAAAGCCTCAAGCCCGCGGCACCGGCTGCGCAGCATCCACCACGCCCTGCTTCTCCCGCAGCGCGTCCAGACAGGCATCCACCAGGCCTTCATCAAGGGCATGCACATCCTGCCCGATGCCTGCATCACGCAGCAGCAACACGGTCAGCTCCCCGCCCAAGTGCTCACGGAACTCCTCGAGCCCCGCATGCACCAGACGGCGGCCACTACCGTCGCGCAAGTCCAGCGCGGGGTGCCACAGCGGCAGCTTCAAGCCGGAGATCACATCGATCACCCGCTCTGCCACACAATCGCGCAACAAACCGCAGCGCGAAGAGTAAAGCGTATCCAAGGCACAGCCGATCGCCACCGCGTGCGCATGACTCACGGCAAAACCGCTCAGCTGCTCCAGCTTGTGGGCCGACCAGTGACCGAAGTCCAGAGGACGGCTGCTACCGGTCTCGAAAGGATCACCGCCCTGCGAAATGTGAGTCGCGTGCAGAAGCGCCGAACGCTCCACGCATTCTTCAAGCGCCTCGGGCACCAGCTTCGCGAGTTCATCCACCTGCGTCTCGATCCAGCGGAAGAACTCGCCATCCTTCACCAGAGAAACCTTCACCGCCTCGATCAAGCCGGCGCGGCAGGTCTCCTCATCCTGGCTGAGGAGGAAGTTGAAATCATTGATCACCGCGAAGGGCACCGCAAAGGCACCGATCCAGTTCTTCTTGCCGAAGCCATTGATCGCGCACTTCACCCCCACCCCGCTGTCATCCTGCGAAAGCGTGGTGGTGGGAAAGCGGACCAAGCGGACGCCGCGGTGGGCGGTCGCAGCGGCGAAGCCGACGGCATCGAGGAAGGCACCGCCGCCGATCACGAGGATGTAGGAGTGGCGGTCGATGTGCTCGCGGTCCACGGTTTCCCAGATCCGGCGCACGAGGGAGTCATCCGTTTTCACCGCCTCACCACCCGGCAGGACATGCAGGCCCCGCCAATCGAAGCCGAGGTCCGCGAAATAGGTTTCGACGTTCCGGGAAAGCTCCGGCCACGCCTTCGCCACGCTTTCTTCCACCAGCACGAGAACCCGGCGGCCACCGCCCTCGATGAGAATTTCGCCCAGCATCGGATTGGCCGGACCGAAGGCATCACGGGTGAAGCAAACGCGGTGCTTGAAGGTGACGGGAATTTGGAAATCGTGACGCGACATCGTGACGGGGAAACAGTGCCTCCGATACGGCCGTCAGCCAACAAATCTTCCGATGAACCAGCCTGAGACTTTGTTCGAAACCCGATGGTTAGGCCTCTATCGCATTGGTCATTGGGACTTTGCGAAGCGGCCGAATGCCGATGCCTGCGTAGGAATACTAGCGATCACCCCGCAGGACGAAGTGGTTCTGGTGGAACAGTTCCGCATCCCGGTTCAGCAGAAAGTGATGGAAGTCCCCGCGGGACTGGTGGGCGATGAAGAAGAATTCCGCGGCGAAGAGCTGGCCGCCACGGCCGCACGGGAGCTGCTAGAGGAAACCGGCTACCGCGCCGGGAAGGTGGAACTCCTACTCGCGACTCCCACTTCCGCCGGCATGACCCCGGAACTGACCCACCTCTTCCTGGCGACCGATTTGGTGAAGGAAACCGAAGGCGGAGGCAACGAACACGAAGACATCAAGGTCCACCTCGTCCCCCGGGCGGAACTGCGGACATGGCTCAAGGAGAAGGAAGCGGAAGGTTATCTCATCGATTTCAAGATCCACGCCAGCCTCTGGGCGGCAGGACTCTGACTTACCCCTGGCCAGCGGACGACACGGACGACGTAGTCGCGTCGCTACTGCGGCTCCCTCGGTATGACCGTGATCGAGCCATCCGGATGGATTCGGACGATCTCGCCCCTTTCATAACGGAACACCGAGCCGCTTCGCAGAAGCGATGCTTCATCCTGCGCGATCGAGCCGTAGCCGAAGATCGCATCATCTCCGGCAAGGATGGGAAACCACTCCGACTCGAGATCCAGCTCGCCGGTTCCGAAGGTCACTCGCCACGCACCGGCAATATTCTCCGTGAAATCGTAGTCCTCGCCATCCAACATGATGAACGCAACGAAGCGCGTGAATGAGTAGCCATCCGGAGCCTTCACGACGCGACCCGTGATTCCACAACGCGGGGTCGTGAATTCGACATAGGCTTCAGGCACCACCTCCACGACGGCATACTGCAGGCTCGGATCCTCCAAATCCTGCCCAACTCCATCAATCCGATGGCTCCAGCCCCAGCCCGGCGAGCATTGGATCAAAAGCTTTGACCCAATGACGTCCGGGCACTCCAGCGAGAGCCCCGAGGGAACGAGCTTCGAGGGCGGAGGTTTCATGGATTCGCGCCGCCCCCGTCCCAACTCACACCTGCTCCCACTCGCCGAACTTCCGGAACTTCTGGTATCGTGCTTCCAGCAGCTCTTCCGTGCTGAGCTTCTCCAGCTCCGCCAAGTTCGTGAGGATCGCTTCCTTCAGCGCATTGGACGTCGCGGCGTGATCATGATGAGCACCGCCGGTCGGTTCCGGGATGTAGCCGTCGATCAAGCCCAGCTTGAGAAGATCCGGCGCAGCCAGCTTCATCGCCTCGGCAGCTTCCGGAGCATGCTTGCGGTGCTTCCAAAGGATCGCCGCGCAGCCTTCCGGACTGATTACCGAGTAATAAGCATTTTCCAACATCAGCACGCGGTCGGCGATGCCAATACCCAGCGCTCCACCGGACCCACCCTCACCGAGCACCACGGCGATGACGGGCACTTTCAGTAGCATCATCTCCCGCAGGTTGTAGGCGATCGCCTCGGCGATATTCCGCTCTTCCGCACCGATGCCCGGATAAGCTCCCGGCGTGTCGATCAGCGTCACGACCGGCAGATTGAATTTCTCTGCCAGCTTCATCAGGCGCAGGGCCTTGCGATAGCCTTCCGGATGAGCGCTGCCGAAGTTCCGCTTCAGGTTCTCCTTCGTGTCCCGGCCCTTCTGGTGGCCGATCACCACCACACGGCGGCCGCCGATGCGGGCGAAGCCGCCGGGCATCGCATGGTCGTCACCGATCCGGCGATCGCCGTGAAGCTCGCAGAAATCGGAGAAAGCATGAGCGATGTAATCGAGCATGAAAGGCCGCTGGGTGTGCCGGGCGATCTGCACACGTTGCCACGGTGTCAGATTCTGATAGATCCGCATACGGGTTTCTGCCAGCTTGTCCTCCATTTTTGAGATTTCGCCGGACATGTCGATGTCCTGCGAAGCGGCCTTGGTGCGCAGCTTGTCGAGCTCGCGCTCGAGTTCGGCGATCGGCTTTTCGAATTCCAGCAGTTGCATGCGATTTGGGAAAGTTGGTGCGGGCAGGAGGCGGCGGGAAGCTAGGGCCCGCTCACGCGGATTTCCACCTCATTCCCCGGCCGGAGAAGAAGTGCAAGCTCTTCAGCATCCTCCGCAGACAACAGGAAACCGGCACCCGCAGGCTCTGCGGCGGTCTCCTTGCCATCTCCCGGCTCCGCGGAACGGATGTGAAGGGAGGATTTTTCCAGACTGAAATTCTTCACGGACTCCCGATAGGCAGGCATCCCCGGTGTCACGCGACGATCTCCGGCCAGCCCGGATTTGGAAGCGATCTTGGTCTTCAGCCCGCCTTTCTGGTTTCCCAAGCCCGCGGAAAGCAGCGGGTATTCCTTCACGAATTGCCCGCCCTTCCACAGCGAAAGCGCCTTACGGCCCGGCTCGATCAGCACCCGCAGTTCCAGTGGCATCACGATCATCTCTTCGCCCGGATGGAGCCCCTTCAGGTCCATCAGGCCGTTCAGATACATGATGCAATCGAGGCTCGTATTGTGCTTCGCCGCGATCCCGAGAAAGGACTCCCCGGAGCGGACGATGTGGATCTCCTTGCCGTCCATGTTGGAAACGGAAAGGAGCTCATCGAGATTCATCTCTCCCACGATCCGCCGTGCCTCCGGGGCCGCCTTCGAGCGCGGATAAATGCTCACCACCGTGCGGAGGCGCTCTTGGGCCGCCGCGAGATCGCCGATCGCGATCAGCTCGCGAGCTTTCTCAAAGACCTTCGCACCCGGATCGATCTCCGGCAGGTTCGCATCCGCTTTCGGCAGGGTGTTGACCGGCTTGGGATCGAATTGCACCGGGACAAGCTCGGAAAACACGCCCCCGAGCGGCTCCATCTGGACGTGCCAGACCAGCAATCCGGTAAACACGGTGACCCCAAGGACCACCGCCCCCGCCACCAGCTTGATCAAAGTCCACAATCGCATCCCCGGCGCGTTCTATCAAAGCAGTCCCCGCCTGTGGAAGTCGAAGCGGTTGATCGCCCAAGATTGGCGGATCATTTCGAAGGCGAATTTGAAAACGGACACTTCCCAGGCATCATCCACGCCCTCGATCACCGCGCGGGCGGGATTTCCGAGGCGGCGGGATTCTTCCAGGATCCGGTCCCGCACGACATCCATCGAGTCGTGGACGATCTCCTCGTGCACCTTGCCGCTGCGGAAACGAAAGCCGTAGCGCAGGAAAGCCAGATCCTTCCCCTGTGATTGCATTTTCTCGATCAGCGCATCCATCCGCTCGCGGGCCTTGTCGCCGAAGCCTTCCAGCTCGATGTCATTCATCGAATCCGGACGCAGGATCCGCGGCCTCATGGCCTCCATTTCACCGGTGCGCACACGCACTTCGCCAGCACGATCCATCAGCTCGCTGAGTAAAAGAAACTCGAAGCGGGTATCGCCAAAGGTATCGATCCGGCGGTCCGGCTCCAGCAGGACGCGGGTCGTCTCCAAGGCGTATTGGATGTTATCGGGCGAATGCATGTTTCGGGACGGAGCGTCCCATCGGTTCAGTATAGTGCAAAAAAAAGGCAGACCCACCTGGAGTCCGCCCTTTCATGATTACTCGGCAGAGCGGCAGGGCTCAGCTCTGGCTCTTGATGTAGGTGACGACATCGCCCACGGACTGGAGCTTCTCGGCTTCCTCGTCCGGCACTTCGATCTCGAACTCCTCTTCGAAGGCCATCACGAGTTCGACCGTGTCAAGGGAGTCGGCACCGAGGTCTTCGATGAACTTGGCCTCCAGGGTCACCTGGTCGGCGTTGACGCCGAGCTGGTCGACGATGATGTCCTTAACGCGGTCTTCGATGCTCTTGTCAGACATTGGAATGTACTTGGTGGTTGACGCTGCGGAGGGATTACCGCCCTCGCCGGACCTTGGCAACCCCGAAAAACACCTCGATCTGCCAGCACTCAGGCCTGCGGCGGCGCTTGTTCCGCGGGCTCTTCCGTCTCGGCGACGTACTCGATGATCTCTCCTTTGAAATTCTCCTTCAAACGCCCCATCAGGCGCTCGGCAGGCTCATCCTGCTCTTTCTTGAATCCACCGTACGTCAGACCGTCGATCCGCATCTTGCGCTCACCCCCGGATGCCCCGCCCGCCCACAGGAAGGCGAGACCCTTGGTATCCCACTTCCGCAGGTCGAGCCGCACCAGATCGCCAAAGGGGACCTTGCCGCCATCCGCGGGATAAAATGCCTCACCATCCACCGCCATGCTGCGGCCCAGAGTCCGGATCAGCACCCATGCGGCTCCTAACGATAGCACCAGGCAGATGACGAAGACCACCCATTGCTCGTTGATCTTGCCCGCCGGATAATCGTGTTCCGGGGCGTCCTTTTTCATCCCGGCCTGAAGACGGTAATCGTTGAAAAGCTTGTTCTTCTCCCCGGTACGCGCGGCCTTCATGGCATCATAGTCGCTCAGGATCGCAGGCCAAGCCATCGGGATCCGGGTTCCCTCGGGAAGGATCGAGTGGTCCTCGGGAAAGCTTACCGTCTGCTTCTCGGCATAGGAACGCCATTCAGCCGGACTCATCACTCCCTCCTTGGTTTCGAAATCCTTGGCTGCCTGCTCGAAGGCCTTCGAGACATGATAGGACAGGTTCTTCTCACGATAGCCCCACTTCCCGTCGATGAAGAAGAGGACCGTGAAAATACCGAACATCAATAACATTGCCGCAGCGCGCAGCAGGAACCAGGGGGTGGGTTTGCAGACAATACGCTCGCTCATGGAACTAGGGGAAAAGCAGCGGCAGGAAAGCCAAGCGGGCGGAATTTGGCAAGCTTCGGAGATACGGACACGGATACCTGCAAATGGTTCCGGCCGCGCGCGGCAGCCCCGATAACTCCCCTCACCCGCCGACCCTACAATCCCGGGGATCGCGCTTTGACGACCCGCCTCGCCTGATCCAAGCTCCCCGCGACGTGAGTTTTTCTGCCCATCTCGCCTCCGCCCTTGAGAGGAAATCCCCGCTGCTCCAGCGCTTCGAGCGGCTCATCGCCCCGGCCTCCGATCGTGAGCTGGAAGCACTCGCCCGCGAAAGCCAGCGCCTGACCCGCCACCATTTCGGCCGGACGATGCGCCTTTTCGCGCCGCTCTACCTTTCGAACGAGTGTGTGAATAACTGCTCCTACTGCGGTTTTTCCCGGGACAATGGAATCCTGCGGGTGACCCTGACGGTGGAGCAGGTGCTACGGGAGGCCCGCTATCTTCATGATCTAGGCTTCCGAAATATCCTGCTGGTGGCGGGCGAGCACCCGAAATTCGTGTCCGAGGGTTACCTCCAAGAGTGTATCGATGCGCTGAAGGGGATGTTCCCGACCATCGGCATCGAGGTCGGTCCCATGGAGGATGACCAATATGCAGAAATCGTACGCCACGGTGCGGAGGGCTTGATCGTGTATCAGGAGACCTACCAGCCGGAGACTTATGCCAAGCTCCACACCGCCGGACCGAAGAAAAACTTCGGCTGGCGCCTCGACTGCCCCGAGCGGGCCTATGCCGGAGGCTTCCGCCGCATCGGCATCGGTGCCCTTTTCGGCCTCGCCGAGTGGCAAAAGGAGGCCATGGCCTTGGCGGCTCATCTTGAATATCTCTACAAGCACTGCTGGAAGGCCCAGTTCACCGTCGCCTTCCCGCGCATGCGCCCCTACGCCGGGAACTACCAGTATGAGGCGGATGAGCAGCTCTATCTTTCCGACCGCGCGCTGGTGCAATTGACCTGCGCCTTCCGCGTCTGCTTCCCGCAAGTGGGAATCGTCCTTTCCACCCGCGAGTCTCCGGCTTTCCGTGATGCACTTGCTCCACTCGGCGTGACCAGCATGTCGGCCGGTGCCCGCACCGAGCCAGGCGGCTACACCGGTGCCGGCAGCGAGGACCTGCACCTCACCGTGAAAGGCCGCCGCGTCGAATTGGAAAAGGTCACCGGCTGCGAGAAGGCGACCGAGCAATTCAAGATCGACGACAGCCGCTCGCCTGCGGAAGTCGCAGCCATGCTGAAGTCAAAGCAGCTCGATCCAGTCTGGAAGGACTGGGACGAGGCAATCTTGGCGCACTGATCCCACCTTCTTCTTTTTCAATCCGACATGAATCTTGTGATCAACGGGGAGTCCCGTTTCTTGGAATCCGACACCTTCAATGTCGCCACGCTCCTCGAAGCCCTTGGCTTCGGCGGCAAGCCCGTCGTGGTGGAATTGAATGAAGAGGCGGTGTTTCCAGCGAGCTATCCGACCACCGATATAAAAGAGGGAGCCAAGCTTGAGATCGTGATGATCGCGGCAGGAGGTTAGCACGCCTCCCGTCACTCCGGCAGCGTCTCCTTCCCGCCAAGATGCCTCGGCCTCGTCCCGAGCACATTCACATCCAGCCACATCTTCACCCGCGCACCGACCTCCCGGACGCGCGTCTTCAGCCCGCCCCGCGTCGCGACGTCCTGGGCATTGAAACCATTCACCTTCATGCCATTTGCCTCGGCCAGGTAGATGGCTCGCTCATTGTGGAAACGCTGGGTGATGAAGGTTACCTCATTGAGCCCGAAGATCTCTTTCCCCCGCACCACCGAGTCGAGGGTGCGGAGCCCGGCGTAGTCGCAGGCGATCCGGTTTTCCGGGATGCCGCGCTCGATCAGGGCGCGCTTCATCTTCACGGGCTCGTTGTAGTATTTATCGCTATTGTCACCGGACACTAGGATCACCTGGATCTTGCCCGCCCGCCACAGCTTCTCGGCCGCGTCGATCCGGTAGCGGAAGTAGAGGTTCTCACGATCTTGGAAACGATCGGTGGTCCCGAAGACCAGACCGACCTTGCAGGCCGGGATCTTCGCCACGTCATCGTAGAGCTTGCCGCGGCTCGCATGCACGGCGGCGAAATTCGCCCACGCGATGAAGCTCACTCCTGCCAAGCAGAGTGCCAGCATCGCCAGAAGGAGACGCTTCAACCAGCGCTTCCATCCGCCCTTCTGCCCCTTCACTTCCGTCACACCTTCTGTTCGACGGGTTTCCACTTGGTCCAGGAGACCATCGCTTTCACGGCTTCCACGAAGCGGCTGCCGATCGGCTCTTCCGGTGCGATCACCCGCAAGCGGCCGGGATCTTCGTTCCCGAATTTCACTTCCTGCCAGCGACCAGCCAACTCGCCATCCACCTGCACCGGCACCTCGCGGTCTGCCGTGACCGTCAGGCTATGCGCCTGGAGGTAGCTGACCGTGGATCCAGCGGCCTCGAGATTGCCGGTGGCGATGCCCCGCAGGGAATCCAGCACCAGCTTGTAGCCGGCTTCCTTGAAGACCAGGACATCCAGCATGCTATCGCGATTGTCCGCTTTGTGGAAAAGTTTGAACTGCCCGCCATAGAGCGAGCCATTGCCAGCCAGCACCGCGACTCCTTCCTCATGCTGGCCATCGCCGCAGACGACCTGCATTCGCGGCGGGGATTCGCCGAGGACCTTCACCGCAGAGAGCAGGTAGGCCAGAGGACCGAGCATCTTCTTGCTCTCCCAGGTCGTCTCCTCGATCACCATGGCGTCGAAGCCGACCCCCGCCATCTGCATGAACGGGATGCCGTTCGCTTCGAAAAGGTCGATCTCCTTCACCAACCCGGCCTCGATCACCTCGAAGGCGCGCGGCAGGTTGTCGAAAGGGATGCCCAGCTCCCGCGCGAAAACATTCATGGTCCCAGCGGGAAGGACTCCCAGCG
Organism: Luteolibacter luteus; assembly: GCF_012913485.1. GTDB lineage: Bacteria > Verrucomicrobiota > Verrucomicrobiia > Verrucomicrobiales > Akkermansiaceae > Haloferula > Haloferula lutea. Next base: position 469,705 of record NZ_CP051774.1, read on the forward strand.
CGGTCTCCGATCCGGCCAGCCCCTGCACCACGGCATTCAGGGTACCATCGCCCCCGGCGGCGATCACCACCGGCTCTCCATTGCGGGCGAAGAGGGAGGCCAGCTCCCGCGCCTCCTCGGCACTGCTCGTGGCGTGAAGCGCGAAACGGGTCGCGTGATCCATCAAGAATCTCAACGCCCGCTGCCCCTTTTGGCTGCGAGCCTTCGGATTAAAAATGAGCGGATACCGCCGTGCCCGGATCACCCCCCGAATGGAAACCGGGACCTGCGAACTTCCAAGTGCGAACTTGGTGGAGTTTCCCACTCGCGCGGGAAGTTCAGAAACCCGCCTTCAGCACCTCCACCACCTTTGCCACCGGCAGCCCCATGACATTGTCGAATGCCCCCTCGATCCGATCCACGATCAGCTCTCCACTCTCTTGGATTCCGTAGGCCCCCGCTTTGTCGAGCGGGTTCGCTTTTTCAAAATATTCGCTGATCCGAGCCTCATCGAGAGGGAGGAAATGAACCGCCGTCAGATCGTGGAAACGCCTCACCACTCCTCCGGGAAAGATCACGCACACACCGGTACAAACCGTGTGCGAACGACCGCCCAACTTCCTGAGCATCGCCCGGGCATCATCCATGTCCTTGGGTTTACCCAAGGGCTCGCCATCGATCCAAACCAAGGTGTCGGCTCCGATGACGGCTGCATCCGCATTTGAAACGGCGACCGCCTCTGCTTTGAGTTCCGCGTTCTTTTCGCAGAGCTCACTCAGCGGAATGGAGGCATCGTGAATCTCCTCCGCGGGCGAAACAATCACTTCAAACAAAACTCCAGCTTCCGCTAGAAGCTCGCGACGCCTTGGAGAACCGGAAGCCAGAATGATTTTCACGGGCGTTCCTGTAGCGGGCTTGCAACACTTGGCAAACTTGATGTCGCGGGAATGCAGTTATTCACAATCCAATCGTTTGCTTTTTCAATTTCGATTGAATCAATCGATTGAATCAAAAGATTCAATCGATCTTTATTTGGATAAATCATTAATTCTGAGCAGAAACAAATAATCAAACACCATTCTATCAATCGCTTGAAATAACATCCTCGGAACTTTCCTTTCATTATCGCAATCCACTTGCATCATCCTCTTCCCTGCTCATTTTTCAGCCATGCGCTTTCCAATTCTCTCCCTCATTCTCTCCCTCGCTTCCGCCTCTGCCGCGGAGCTCAAGGTTGCCACCCTCCACCCCCTCCTCGGCGACCTCGCCCGGCAAGTCGGCGGCGAGCGAGTGGAAGTCATCGACCTGATCGGGAAAAACGGCGACCCGCACCATTTCGAGCCCGTTCAGGCCGATCTTCAGAAGGCGGCGGACGCGAAGCTCTACTTGGCCTCCGGAATGGGCCTCGAAAGCTACCTCACTTTGCTCCGCGGGATCCTCGGGGAAAAGGCGCAAGTCGTTGAAATTGGGAAGGATCTTCCCTCGATCGAGGGGGAATGCGACCACGAGGGACACGATCACGAGCATCACGATCACGAGATCGACCCCCATTGGTGGCACTCCATCGACCTCTTCCGCCGCGCGACGACCATCACCGCGGAAACTTTTACAAAAGCCGATCCGGCTGGCGCTGAAAATTATTCAAAAAACGCCGCAAGCTATCGCGCCAAACTGGACGAATTGGAGCGCTGGACCCGCAAGGAAGTCGCACGCATCCCGAAAGCCAAACGCCACCTCGCGACCGCCCACGCGGCCTTCGGATACTTCTGCAAGGACTTCGGATTTGAGCCCTTGGCAGTCCAGGGACTGAACCGCGAGAGGATGCCGGATCCCAAGAAACTGGCCGCCATCCTTGCAGAGCTGAAGGAGCATCAGGTGGCCGCGATCTTTCCCGAAAAGGAATCGAACCCGAAGATCCTACAGGCCCTGACCGGAGACACCGGCATCAAGCTCGGCGAGGCCCTGATCGCGGACGGTTCCACGGCGGAAAGCTACGAGGCCATGGTCCGCCACAATGTCTCAGCGATCACCGCAGGACTGTCAAAATAGGCCCGCCTCAGTGCCGGGACAGCGAGAAGTTCCGATTGTTCAAAAGTTTCGATAAAAGGATTGTCGGATTTTTAAAATATGTTAAGGACTTCCTCGCTGTTGCCCGTAAAACATGAAAAACCAACTCGCGAGGTTGCCCCACCTCTGTGTTGGCCTTCTTGCCCTGACTGCCCTGCTCCCCGCCCCTGTGTCCGCGGCCGAACCCGCGCAGACACCCAATCCCATTGGTCGCGTAGCCCGGTTATTCAATCGCAAGCTGGTCGATACGGAAGACCGGATCCGTTGGCTCCAAGGCCGCTTGGACAACCTCGCCGATTTTACGGAGAAGCCCCTCAAGGAAACCATCGGATGGCGCTGTGGTTTGGAAGACGAAGCCACCGGCGATCCTTGGATCTGCCTTGATTTCGGGAAGGACATTTCCCTGGATCACCTTTTCCTCGTTCCGGCCCAGACACAGCCGGGCGAGACCAATGACCTGTTCCCCCGCCGCTTCCGGATCGAAGCCGCAACTCAGGAAGATTTTTCCGATAGCCGCCAGATCTATCGCACCGGCGGCATGGCCCACTCTTCGCCGCAGGGCTTTCCGGTCCAGATCAATGGCGACGGGGGCTCTGCCCGCTACGTCCGGCTGACCTTGGAAGAAGGCCACCGCCGCGGCCTCGCGGGTGTCTGCGCCCTCTCGGAAATCTTCGTCTTCTCGGATCGCATTCCGGTTTCCTTCGGGGCGAAAGTCACGGCCTCTCATTCGGTGGATGTGCCCGGAGTCTGGGACCCCTCATTCGTCGTGGACGGACGCACCCCGCTCGGCGTCTGGCAAGGCGGCCTCTGGGCACCCTCGCACGGCGACTGCCTGGAGGTGCCCGGTGACAACCCGAAGGTCGAGTGGGTCCTCGATCTCGGCCAAGAGGCACCCGTCGACCGCGTGATCCTCTTCCCCTACGCCGTCCCGGAACTCTCCGGCCCGGGAGTAATTCCGCCAGTCCTCAAGCTGGAGTTGGCCGGCAAAGCCGATTTCAGTGACGCCAAGTGCATCGCCGATACCGGCCCGCGTGACCTGCCGGTGGATCTCACCACCCCTGTCGTGCTTCCTTCCCCGGAGGCCAAGGGGCGCTACCTCCGGATCACCTCGGAGCGGGCATGGCAGCTCGGCAACCGCCATTTGCAAGCACTGGGAGAAATCGAAGTCTGGTCCGGAAACCGGAATCTCGCCTCGGGTCGGGAGGTGACCGCCATCCACGGCGGCATCGAGCAGCCCTCCGAGGAACTCACCGATGGCTCGGGCTATCGCTACCAGATCCTCCCCATCCACTCCTGGCTCACCCAGCTCGTGGAAAGGAATCATTTCCGCCAGGAAATGGACATCCTCAGCTCCGCCCGGAAGACCATGGCATCGGAGAGCGAGCTGAATACCACCTGGGGCGCCGCCATCGCCCTCGGCCTGACCTTCCTGATCCCCGTCGCCATCGTCGAACGCCGCCGCCTGGTCTCCCGCACCCAGCTCGACAAGCTCCGCAAGCGCATCGCCTCCGACCTGCACGACGACATCGGCAGTAACCTCGGCAGCATCTCCCTCATCGCACGCTCCGCGAAGCGCGACCTGGAGCGCCTCAAGGGCCCGGACGAGGTGGCCCACGACCTCGGCGAGGTGGAAACCATTGCCCGTGAAAGCTCCTTGGCCATGCGGGACATCGTCTGGCTCTTGGAACGCCGTCAGGACACCATCGGTGACCTCGTCCAGCGGATGCGCGATTGCGCCGCCCGCCTTCTGCGAGAAGTCGAGTATTCGCTCGTCTGCCGGTCCTCGAAAACCACCGCAAAACTCACGCTGGACTCAAAACGCCATCTTTTCCTCTTCTACAAGGAGGCCCTTCACAATATTGTTAAGCATTCCAAAGCGACACTGGTCACCGTGCGGCTCTACGATGCCCGCGACCGGCTGGTGATGGAAGTGAGCGACAACGGCATCGGCCTGCCTCGCGACGCCGAAGATCAGATGGCAGCCGTGAAAAAACTTACCGATCGCGCCAGGGTGCTGGAAGGTACCCTGCACGTGGAATCATCCCCTGGAGCCGGCACAACACTGCGCCTTTCCGTGAAACGAACCAGCCTGATGGCTACTAAAGCTACCGCCAATGAGTGACACCACCACCGCCCCGCTCCGGATCTGGATTCTTGAGGATCACGCGAACTTCGCGAAACAGATCACCCGGCTCATTTCGGGCGAAGATGATCTGATCTGCGAAAAGGCGTTCTCTCACCCGGACGACCTCTTTGCCGAGCTGAACTACTGCACCTCCCCGCCGGACTTGCTGATGCTCGACCTCGGCCTCCCGGGGAAAGACGGCCTGCAGGTGCTGCGCGAGGTGAAGGTGAAGGTGCCGGAACAGAAGGTCGTCATCCTGACCTCCTTTGACGACCGCGAGCGCGTCTATCGCGCCATCTGCAACGGGGCATCCGGCTACCTGCTGAAAACCGCCGACCCGGACGATATCCTTTCCGGCATCCGCGATGTGATGCAGGGCTCCGCCGCACTGAGCAGCCCGATCGCGAACATGATTCTCGAAGGCTTCGCCAAGCACGGCCCTGTCGATGAGACCGAACCCCTCACCTCCCGCGAGGAAGAGGTCCTGCGCCTGCTGGTGAAGGGCTTCATCAAGAAGGAGATCGGCGATCAGCTCGACATCTCCCAGCACACCGTGGACATGCACCTGCGCAGCGTCTACCGGAAGCTGCATGTCCGCACCCAGACGGAAGCCGTCTCGAAGGCGCTGCGGAAAGGATTGGTGTAAGCCTCTGGCCAACCTTATCGAATCTCCAAAAGCCCGGGGTCGCTCGATCTCGGGCTTTTTCATTTCTGCCCGCATCATCCACGCTATGGGGGAAAACCTCAGGGCATCCCTTTTTATCCGGATCGGATTCCATTGTGGCCCCCGCCACCAGGGTGTAGTTCCTTGCCGGGATGACGGGAAAACGCGGGCTGACCCAGCAACATGTGGCACGGATGTTAGGCGGGGATAGCGTCGAGGACGCGGCGGCACGGCTAGCACCGGATTTCAAGGACCTGCCAAAGGTCCCGGCAGGCAGCGCAAAAGTCAGCCGCGAGCGTGCCGGGGAGCTCTGGGAAGAGACTGGCCTGCCCACCCGCCTGAAGGAGATCCTCTTGGATCAATCCCCCGGCGATCTCTCGGTCTATCAAGGGAATATCGAAAACGCCATCGGCGAGATGCGCATGCCCTTGGGCCTCGCAGGGCCCCTCCGCGTGAATGGCGTCTCCGCAAAGGGTGACTTCCACATTCCCCTCGCCACCACGGAGGCCGCCCTCGTCGCGAGCTACCACCGCGGCTGCCGGCTTCTCACTGCCGCAGGCGGATGCTCCGCGCTGGTGCTTTATGAGAGCCTGAGCCGGGCACCCTCGTTCGTCTTCGATACCTTCTCCGAAGCCAGCCGCTTCACCGTTTGGGCCGTGGATCAATTCGAGACCTTCCAACAGGTCGCCGGCACCACCACCTCGCATGGCAAGCTCGTCGATGTCGGTGTCACGCTTGAAGGAAACCACGCCTACTTCAATTTCGAGTTCACCACCGGCGATGCCTCCGGCCAGAACATGGTCACCATCGCCACCCAGGCGATCTGCGATCACATCCTGGCCCACACGCCGATCCAACCGCAACGCTACTACATCGAGTCGAACCTCTCCGGCGACAAGAAGGCCAGCACCCGTGCCTTCACCACCACCCGCGGCAAGAAGGTCACCGCAGAGGCCCACCTTTCCGCAGAGCTGGTAAAGAAGCACCTCCACACCACGCCTCGCGCCATGGAGCAGTACTGGCAGATGTCCGCCATCGGCGGCGTGCTCAGCGGCACCCTCGGCATCCACGGCCATTTCGCGAATGGCCTCACCGCCCTCTATCTTGCCACCGGCCAGGATGCCGCTTGCGTCGCCGAATCTGCAACCGGCGTGACCCGCTTCGAGGTGACCGAGGATGGCGGACTCTACGCCTCCGTCACCCTGCCCGGCATCATGGTCGGCACCGTGGGAGGCGGCACCGGCCTGCCAACCCAGAAAGCCTGCCTCGAACTCATGGGCCTCGCAGGCGCAGGCAAGTCCCGGGCCCTCGCCGAAGTCTGCACCGGCCTCCTCCTCGCCGGCGAACTCTCGATCATCGGTGCCCTCAGCGCCGGCCACTTTTCACGCGCCCACCGCAAGCTCGCCCGCGACCGCCAGAAAGGCAGCAAGGAGAGCTGAAGAAGGCACGACCACGAGTGAATGGCCATCGGAGCACTCTGAATCCCCGACGGGGCGACCGGGAGATAGCCCAGGGTAAGCGCGCAACACACAGCATCTAGAGCCCCAACGGGATGATCGGGAGATAGCCCAGGGTAAGCGCGCAACACACAGCCTCTAAAGCCCCAACGGGGCGACCGGGAGATAGCCCAGGGTAAGCGCGCAGCGCGCAACCCTGGGTATCCACGGAAAAGGAATCGCACCCTGAAAGGGTGCCGGGAGCCCACTAACTTCTCCCGTCCCGCTTTAGTCGATCCTGGCAGTAGAAACCCACCCCGCCATCTTCGAAACTCCCTTCCAGCATGTCCTCCAAAGCCACTTCGACCTCACCCCACCCTCTTCACGCCCCCCCAAACCCGCCTGTTAATTTCCCTGTTATAACAGGCGGAACAGGCCGCAAATCCCAAGCATCCCGATCGTCCCGACCCGCACTTGCACCATCACTGAGACTCGTTAGAGTGGCACGGGGAAAAGAGTCCCTTCCTTGGTCGCCACCATGACAATTCTCCAGAGGCTGTGGACATACCAGAAGGAGCGCTTCCCGCTCTTCGCTCACGGCCCTCTCATCGCAGCCTTCAGCGCCTGCGCCGTCTCCTTCTCCTCGCTGATCCGCCACGCCCCTCCTCCCGGTTGGGACATGTACCTGACCGCCTTCGTCGTCTGCCTGCTGATGTTCCTTCAGCTTCGCATCGCGGATGAGTTCAAGGATGCCGAGGACGACGCCCGCTGGCGCCCCTACCGCCCCGTGCCCCGCGGCCTGATCAAGCTCTCCGAGCTGAGGATCCTCTTCATCGTCACCGCCGCCATCCAGCTCGGCTTGGTCCTTTGGCTTGATCCACGCCTTACCTGGGTGCTCGGCATCGCATGGACCTACCTCGCCTTGATGAGCGTGGAGTTCTTCTGCCGGGATTGGCTGAAGGCCCGCCCCATCGTCTACCTCGTGAGCCACATGGGCATCATGCCCCTCGTGGACTTCTTCGGCACCGCCTGCGAATGGTTGCCACGTGCCGGATCTCCACCCGGCGGGCTCGGTTGGTTCCTTGCCGCCAGTTTCTTCAATGGCATCGTGATCGAGCTCGGACGCAAGCTTCGTCAGCCCGCCGATGAGGAGGAAGGCGTGGAAACCTACAGCCGCCTCTGGGGCATGAAGGGTGGCGTCCTCGTCTGGCTCGCCACCCTTGCCGTCACCTTCACCTGCGCCGTGGTGGCCTCGCAGGCGATCCACTTCATGCGCCCGGTCTGCATCGGCCTCGGCCTGGTCTTCGGCTTCGCCCTCTGCACCGGCTGGCGCTATCTCGCGAAGGGCGCCTCCGGGAAGAAGATCGAAATGATCTCCGGGATCTGGACCCTCGCACTCTATCTCCTCCTCGGCCTCATTCCGCTGTGGCTGCATTCTTGAAACGATGAATCTTCTCTTCCCTGGGACCAGCAGCAGCCGCTTCGGCGGAAAAGGCGCGGCGCTCGCCAAGCTCGGCGAAGCGGGCTTCGATGTCCCCGCATGGTTCGCCGTGCCGCCGGAAGCCACTTGGGAAACAGGCGACCTCACCAACGCCCTCGCCCAAGTCGGTGAAGGCCCCTTCGCCGTGCGATCTTCCGCCACCATGGAAGACGGTGCCGGGCATTCCTTCGCGGGGCAATTCGAGACCTTCCTGGAAGTCCCGGCTTCCGAGGTCGAACAACGCATCCGCGACGTCCGTGATTCCTCAAAGCGCGAGGCCGTGCTCACCTATTGCCGCGAACGCGGCCTGCCGCTTCCGGAGCCACCCACCGTTCTGGTCCAGCGGATGATCCAGCCGCGCTGCGCGGGAGTTGCTTTCTCTGCCGATCCTGTCTCCGGCCAGCGCAGCGTCGCCGTGGTATCTGCAGTGGAAGGCACCGGCGAAAAGCTCGTCTCCGGTGAGGTCGATGGCGAGGACTGGCGCATCGGCAGCGGGACGGCCTCATCGCCCGGGAAGCTACTCTCCGAAAGCGAAGCCCGCGGGATCGCAACCTTGGCAAAGCGCTGCGAGAAACACTTCGGCCGGCCGCAGGACATCGAGTGGGCCATCGATCGGGCAGGAAAGCTCTGGCTTCTGCAATCGCGCCCCATCACCACGCTGGCGAACCAAGCCGATCCCGATGACACCCTGCGTGTCTGGGATAACAGCAACATCGCCGAAAGCTACGGCGGCGTTACCACGCCCCTCACCTTCTCGTTCGCTCGGCGGATTTACGAATCCGTCTATCGCGAGTTCTGCCGCTTGATGTCGGTTCCGGCCGAACGCATCGAGCGCTCCGATGACGTCTTCCCGCAGATGCTCGGCCTTATCCGTGGCCGCACCTACTACAACCTTGCGAGTTGGTATCGCGTGCTCGCCTTGCTCCCCGGCTTCCAGTTGAACCGCTCTTTCATGGAGCAGATGATGGGCGTGAAAGAGCCCCTGCCGGAATCCTTGGTCCAAAAGATCATCGCGGAGTCCACCGTCAGCCGTTCCGCCGACATGCGGGCACTGGTCGGCACCTGCCTCGGCCTCCTCAGGCAGCTCCGCGGACTCGACAAGCAGATCGCGTCTTTCCAAGTCCGGCTCGACCGAGCCCTCGCCCCACCACTCGTGCCTCTCGCCCAAATGAGCGGCGAGGATCTGGTGAGCCACTACCGCGACCTCGAGCGGAAGCTCCTCAAGCGCTGGGACGCACCATTGGTGAATGATTTCTTCGCCATGATCTTCTACGGCGTGCTCCGTAGTTTGTGCACCAAGTGGGCGGGCGATAACAGCGGCACCCTCCAGAATGATCTTCTGGCAGACACCGGAGGCATTATCAGCGCCGAGCCACCACGCCGCATCATCCGCATGGCGAAGCTCGCCAAGGAATCCCCCGGTCTCCCCGCCTTGCTCGCATCGCCTGAAACTCCGGAGAAGGAGAAGCTCGCCGCGCTCTCACGGCATCCCGAGCTTTCCAAGGAGTTCCAGCGCTACCTCGATGAATTCGGTGATCGCTGCTTGGAAGAGCTGAAACTGGAGAGCCCCACGGTCCGTGACGATGCCACCACCCTGCTTGCCTCCATCGGTGCCCTCGCCCTCCGCCAGCAATTGCCCGAGGAAAGCAGGACCGAGCCCACCAAGCCTCCCGCCATCGGCAATCCGCTCAAAAGCGGGATCTTCAGCTATGTGCTGCGCCAAGCTCGCGAACGCGTCCGCAGCCGGGAGAATCTCCGCTTTGAGCGCACCCGTCTCTTCGGCCGGGTCCGCAGCATCCTTCGGGAACTCGGCAAGCGCCTGCACGCCGATGGCCAACTGGAATCCGCCGACGACATCTTCTACCTGGAGCTCGGCGAGGTGCTGGCCACATGGGAAGCCACCGGCACCATTCTCAAGCTGGGCGATCTGGCAGCCCAGCGCCGCGCGGAGTTCGCGATCTATCAAAATGAAACCCCGCCGCCCGATCGCTTCGAGACCCACGGTCCCGTCCATCGCTACACCGTCTTCGAAGAGACGCGGAAACAGGAAGAAGCCGCTGGAAACACGGAAGGAATCAAGGGCATCGGGGCTTGTCCCGGGAAGGTCACCGGCCGTGTCCGCGTCGTGCTCGATCCACGCGGAGCCCGCCTTGAACCCCGAGAAATTCTCGTCGCCCTACAGACCGACCCTGGCTGGGTAGTTCTTTTCCCCGCTGCCTCAGGTCTCCTTGTCGAGCGCGGCAGCCTGCTATCCCACTCCGCCATCGTTTCCCGCGAACTGCGCCTGCCCTGCATCGTGTCGCTGCCACGCATCACCACCACGCTGAAGACCGGTGATCTGGTGGAGATGGATGGCAGCACCGGCAGCGTCCGTATCTTGGAATCCCCAGCCACCTCCCTTTCATGAGCAAGTCCGAGATCCAGCACCGCGCCGATTTCTCCGCCGTCCGCTATGCCCAGTGCTGGGAGGATTCCCTGCTGCTGGTAGAAGCCATGAAACCCGCCGGCAGGCATTGCCTCAGCATCGGTTCGGCCGGTGACAATAGCTTCGCACTCCTCGCCGCGGGCGCGGCCTCCGTCACGGCCGTGGAAATGAATCCCACCCAGGTCGCCTGCATCGAACTACGGAAAGCGGCGTACTTGCAGCTCGATCACTCCGGCTTCCTCGAACTCCATGGCTCGCGGCCATCCTCGCGCCGGGCATCGCTCTACCGCGAATGCCGGGACCTGCTCCCCGCTCCCGCGCGCGAATTCTGGGACGCCCGTCCCGAGGCCGTCGAGGGCGGCATCGGTGGCTGCGGGAAATTCGAGAATTACTTCAAGCTCTTCCGCTCCAAAGTCCTGCCCATCGCCCATCCGCGGAAGCGAGTGCTGTCCTTGATGCAATCCCGCTCGCCCGACGAGCGGCTGAAGTTCTATGAGGAGGTCTGGAATAATCGCCGCTGGCGCTCCATCTTCCATGTCTTCTTCTCCCGCGCGCTGATGGGTGCCCTGGGCCGCGATCCGGAGTTCTTCAAATACGTGGAAGGCTCGGTGGCGGAACGGATCCTTTCCCGCACCCGCCACGCATTGGCGGTGCTCGATCCCTCGGCCAATCCTTACCTCCACTGGATCCTCACCGGGACCCACGGCGATCACCTGCCTTATTCGCTCGAAGCATCCAACTACGCACTGATCCGCAGCGCCCTCCAGCAGGACCGCTTCCGCGTGGTGGAAAGCCCCATCGAGGCACTGCTCGAAGCCGAGCCGGCCAAGCGCTACGATGCCTACAATCTGAGCGACATTTTCGAGTATATGAGCGAGGCAAACACCGAAAAGCTGCTGCGCACCTTGGTCGCCGCTTCGAATACCGGCGCGCGTCTCGCCTACTGGAACATGCTCGCCCCACGCTCCCGCCCGGAATCGATGGCGGACCTGTTGAAGCCTTGTGAAGAGGAAGCCCAGGCCCTCTTCAAGCAAGACCGCGCCTTTTTCTACAGCCGCTTGGTGGTGGAGGAGGTGCGCGGATGACGGTTCAGGAATGGCTGGCCATCGCGGGCGTGCTCGCGGCACTCATGCTCGGCCTGCCGCTGTTCCGCTGGCTCTGCGAGCGCAGCGGTGCCTCCGCGGAGGCATCCCGGAAGTCGGTCCATGTTGCCATGGGCCTCGCCTGTGCCGCCTTCCCATGGATCTTCGATCGCCCTCTGCCGGTGTGGATCCTCGCGGCCCTCGCCACCTTGCCCTTGCTGCTCCTGCGCTGTGTCCCCGCGCTGCGCTCGGGCCTCGGCTCCACGCTGCACGGGGTAAAGCGCGTCTCCTATGGCGAGATCCTCTTCGCCCCGGCAGTGGCCGCGGTCTTTGACCTCTCGAATGGCGATACCTTGCTCCACGTGATTCCGGTCGGAATTCTCACCGTCGCCGATGCGGCCGGTGCCATCGCCGGAACGAAATGGGGCCACCGCTTTTATGCCTGCGGCACGGGCAGAAAGAGTGCTGAAGGCTCCGCGGCCTTTCTTGTAGTCGCCTTCCTCTGCGCTTTCCTTCCCCTCATCCTCACCGGGCGGGTCGATGCGTCCTATGCCGTCTGGATCGCGCTTACCCTCGCGGTGCTATCGATGATGGCGGAAGGCATCTCCGATCGCGGCTTCGATAACCTCATCATCCCTCTTGGCTGCCACTTCATCCTCGCCCGCTTGCTGGCCAGCGACATGCCGCACCTGATCACCCGCTTCACGGCGGCCGTGATCCTTCTCGGCATCGTGACGGCAGGCGCACGTCATAGCACCCTCAGCGGCAGCTCGCTGATTGGCGGTGCCTTGCTCGGCTACGGTTGCGCGATCCTTGCCGATCCCCGCTTCACGCTTCCCCCTCTCGCGATCTTCTTCAGCCACCTGATCACCACTCGCCGCCACAAGCTTACCGGGGTCTTCGACCATCGTCTCGATGCCGTGATCTCCCACGCCATCGGCTGCCTCAGCTGGTCGCTGGCCGTGAACCTCGGATGGATCGATTCCGTTACCGGCCTCTGCGGCGTTTCCTTTGCAATGGCGGTGCAGCTTGCGATGGCCGATGTGGCCACGCAAACTTGGCTGCATTCCACCAAGCCGCAGCTCCTTCGTGCTACCATCAAGGGTTGGTTGGTCGGGGCGCTCCCCGGCCTGATCTGGCTCTGGCAAGACGCCATCCGGATCGCGCCGGTCCTGGCCATCGTGCTCATCCTGACTCCCGTTGCCTGCCTGCTTTCCCACTGGATCGAATCCCGCTACGCTGGCAGCCCCACCCGGCTCTGGATGATCAAAGGGACACTCTCCTTCCTGGCTTCAACTCCTGCCCTGCTCCTCCGATGAACGAACCCCGATACCTGATTCATGAAGGCTCCGACCTTCCGGAGATCCCGGTGGCCGATGGTTTGAGCCGGCCCGAAGCCTTGGCAGGACCGGAGGAAGCCATGGATGCCCGCGTCTTCATCACCGATGATGAAGGCCGCTCGATCGGTCATGCGGCGCTGTGGTGGAGCGACGCACCGCCGCTGGAAGGCCACAAGCCCGGCACCATCGGCGGCTTCGATTCCACGGACGAGGCCACCGCGATCCAGCTTCTGGAAGTCGCCACCAGCTATCTCCGCAAGCTCGGCTGTACGCTCGCGATCGGACCGATGAACGGTAACACTTGGCGCCGCCATCGCTACGTCATCGGAAGCAGCGGCCGTGGCCCCTTCCTCCTCGAGCCGCGCAATCCCGCGCCTCATCCCATCTGGTGGCATGCTGCGGGCTTCGAAGAGCTTTCCCGCTACTCCTCCTCGCTGATGCCGCTCGACGGAGAAGCCGCCGTTTCCCCCGCATTGAAGGAGCGCTTGGAGAAATCCGGCATCGTCATCCGTCCGCTCGACGCCTCCCGCTACGACGACGAACTGCGCACGATCCACGAAATCAGCCTGAAGAGCTTCTCGAACAACTTCCTCTACACACCTCTGGAGGAAGACTCATTCATCGCTTCCTATCGCAAGGTGAAGGATCGCGTGGACCCGGATTTTGTTCGTATCGCCGAGAAGGATGGCGAGACCTGCGGCTTTGTCTTCGCCATCGCCGACCTCGAATCGGCCGCCCGGGGCGAGAAGCCCGCACTCATTGTCAAGACACTGGCCGTCGACCCCTCCTCCCGCAGCGCCGGACTCGGCAGCCTCCTGGTCGATGAGGTTCACCGTCTCGGCCGCGAGAAAGGCTTCACGGAAGCCATCCATGCCTTGCAGCATGAAACGAATACCTCGCTGAAAATCACCGGCCGCCATCATGGCGAAGCTTTCCGTCGCTACGCGCTCTTCTCGAAACCACTATGAACCTCGTAGCGATCCTGCGCGAACGCGCCGTCATGCATCCCGACCGCCCGGCGCTCGTCGACCGGTGGAAGGGCAAGGATCGCTCGATCAGCTTCCGCGAACTTCAGGATCGCGTCGAGCGGGGCTCCGCCCGCCTCCAGGAACTCGGACTGAAGCGCGGCAGTACAATCATGGTCCTGCACCCCATCGCGATCGAACTCTACGAGATCCTGCTCTCCGCCTTCCACTCGGGCATGCGCGTGATGCTCGTCGATCCCGGCGTGGGCAAGGGCTTCATCAGCAACTGCTGCAAGCGAGTCGCACCCGATGCCTTCTTCGGCTCATGGAAAGCCCAGATGCTGCGCTACTTCGAGCACGGCCTCAAGCAGGTCCCGCTGAAGATCCGCTCGGGGGCATGGTTTCCGGGCACCGTGCCTTGGCAAAAAAACCTTGAAGGCAAAGCCCTCACCGACCTTCCCGAAGACGAAGCCGCTCTCATCACCTTCACCAGTGGCAGCACCGGCGCACCGAAAGCCGCCGTGCGTACCCATGGCTTCCTGATCGCCCAGCACAAGGCGCTTTCAAAGGCACTGGACTACGAGGATGGCGAAGTCGATCTGGTCACCCTGCCCGTATTCGTCCTTGCGAATCTCGCCTCCGGACTCACCAGCGTGCTTGCGGACTTCAAACTCGGAAAAGACGGCTCTGAGGGAGCGGCACGAGTGCGCGAACAATGCCTCCGCTATCACGTCACGCGTTGCGCGGCATCACCCCACTTCTTCGAGGTGATGCTCACCGTACCGGATTCGATGGCCACGCTGAAGAAGGTCTACACCGGCGGTGCCGCGGTCTTCCCGGAGCTGATGAAGCGGCTGACCAATGTCTTGCCGGAATCATCCATCACCGCCGTCTTCGGCTCCACCGAGGCCGAGCCCATGGCCCACCTTGATGTCCGCGAGTATGACCTCGTGAAGATGACGATGACCAGCGAAGGCTATGGCCTCTGCGCGGGACATCCGGTGGAGGAAGTCGAACTGCGGATCATCAAGAACAGCTGGGGCACTCCCTTGAAGGCACTCGACCCGGCGTCCTTCGATTCCATGACCCTGCCGCAAGGCCAACCCGGTGAAGTCGTGGTCACGGGTGATCATGTCCTCTCCGGCTACCTCGGCGGCGTGGGCGATGAAGAGACAAAGATCCACGTCGGCGGCAAGGTTTGGCACCGCACCGGCGATGCCGCATGGCTCGACAAAAACGGCTGCCTCTGGCTGCTCGGTCGTTGCTCGGCCAAGCTGCCCTCCTCGCCCGTGGCACCACCGGAACTACCTGAGGGCGCACTGGATTACCCCTTCGCCATCGAGGCCGCTGTCGGCATGCGTTACCCGCAGGTTGTCAGCGCCGCCATCGGATGGAAGGACAAGCGCACACTCGTCTTCGGCCATGGCCAACCCGACCCGGCCACGTCCGAGGAAATGGCACGGGAGTTCGAAACACTCGGCATCCAACAAGTCATCTTCGCAGGCGGCAAGCTGCCCATGGATCGACGCCATCATGCTAAGATTGATTACCCCGCTCTCCGCGCGATGCTGGAAGCGCGCGAGGCAAAAGCCTCCTGAGAAATTCATTTATCTACCTAGAAGTATGAATTAGGATTGCCAGATCATCCCGATCCCCTAGCCTCTCCGCGTTCACCGCCATCGCGGGGAACCGCCACGGGGACCACCCCGGGCCGCTGACAACACCATACGACCCGCACGGAGCAGACCAGACCTCTGGATCTTCGGCATCACCTGCCGCCACTCCGTATGCCTCGCAAGCCACCGGTCCTTCTCATCTCCTTCAATCGCCCGCATCTCTCGCAGCGGGTCTTCGAGCGGATCCGGATCTACCAACCGGATCGCCTCTACCTTGCCGTCGATGGCCCGCGCGCGGAGGAGACCCATCCGCGCGATGCCGCTGGCGTGGCCGCCTGCAAGGATCTCGCCCAAGCCGTCGATTGGCCCTGCGAAGTCTTCACCCGCTTCTCCGATGTCAATCAGGGCTGCGGTCGCGGCGTGAGCAATGCGATCACCTGGATGTTCGAGCAAGAAAGCCACGGCATCATCCTGGAGGACGACTGCGTCCCGGAGCCGACCTTCTTCGATTACTGCGCGGATCTTTTAGATCGCTACCGGGATCACCCGCAGGTCATGCACGTCAGCGGCAACAACTTCGGCGGCGAGGGCACTGCGGAAGCCTGCGCGCCGTTCAGCTACGCCTTCACCCGCTACGCCGATCTCTGGGGCTGGGCCACTTGGGCGCGGGCATGGGCGCACTTCCGCTACCAGATCCCTCCACCGGCAGAGGTACCGAAGTCGCACTTTATCCAGGAAGGCGTGGACCGCTACCGCCAGTATGCACAGCGCGATCGCGTGCTCTCCACCCGGCAGAAGACCAGCATGTGGGGCTACCAGTGGCAGTATGCCGTGCTGAAAAACCGCGGCCTCTGCGCCGCACCCGCCGTGAACCAGATCTCGAATACCGGCTTCGGCGAGGAAGCGACCCACACCACCGGAAGCGGCAGCCTCCACGCAGCGAATGTCCCCACCACCCCGCTCACTTTCCCCCTCTCTCACCCGCCGGAGGTCGTCGTCTCGCCGCGATACAACCGCATCTACGCCGATAACGTGCTGGGAACCACCGGCCGCTACCGCAAGCGCTACCTGAAGCGCTGGATCCGCACCCTGCTGATCCCTGGCTACGTGCCGAAGAAGTGACGCCATGCGATTCCTCCGCCGCCTGCTCCGCAAGCTCGACCCCGTCCTCGCCCGCGCGGCAGCCCGCAGCCGGCTCGGATCGTCCCTTTACTACGGCATCTATCGTACCGATTTCCTCCGGGAGCAGCGCTCCTTCGCCGCCGGTCGCCAAGCCTATCAGGATTCCCTTGCGAAACCCGGCAGCAGCATGGCCATCCTCCGCCGGAATGTTCACCGCATCGAAAAAGGCCTGCTAATGCAGCCGCGGCGAGTCCCCTTCGCCCTCGATTACATCGGCGAGACCGTCGCCGCCTTCGCCACCGCCTGCAAGGCTCCGCTGGAGGCCGAGGAATTCGCCTGGGGCCGCGATGTCCTCTCCGAGTACTTCGCCGTCCACGAAAAGGAAGCGAAAGCAAACCCCCACGCCGAAAAGTTCTACACCGCCCTCTCCACATCCGGCTGGATCGCCGACGAAAGCACGCCGCGCATCCCTTATCGCCGTGATACCGCGGCGCCCCTGCCTGTCGATCTCGAGTCCCTGCGCGCCCTCGCCCGTCATCGTCGATCGGTGCGCTGGTTCTTGCAGAAGCCCGTGCCCCGTAGCGCCATCGATGCCGCCATCGAGATCGGCACTCAGGCACCCAGCGCCTGCAACCGCCAACCCTTCGAGTTCCGCATCTTCGATGACCGCGAGCTGGTGGAGCAGGTCATCGATATCCCCTTCGGGCTCGCTGGCTATGGCCACAATGTCCCCGTGCTCATCGTCGTCGTCGGACAGCAGCGGAATTTCTTCAGCGAGCGCGACCGCCATCTCATCTACATCGATGCCTCACTCGCTGTCATGGGCCTGCTCTACGGACTCGAAGTGCAGGGCCTCAGTTCCTGCTGCGTGAACTGGCCGGACATCGAGGAAAACGAAACGCGCATGGCGGAGCTGCTCAAGCTCTCCGCCGACGAGCGCCCCGTCATGCTCGTCGCTCTCGGCTATCCCGATCCCCAGGGCATGGTCGCCCGCTCCGTGAAGAAAAGCCTGCCCGTGATCCGCCGCTACAATTTCGAATGAAGCAGCCCCTCACCATCGAGATCCACGGCACCGGTACGCACAACCGCGGCGCGGAGCTCATGGCCATCGCCATCGCCGAACGCCTGCGCGCGAAGTATCCCGGCGTCCGCATCGTCGTGCCACCCGGCTTCGGTGATTTCGAAGCACGCGCACGCCACGGCTTCTGGACCACCTGGGAGTTCTCGCGCCGCTGGCAGAGCCGCTTCGCCGCGAAGTGGATCCAGCGCTACTCGAAGGACATCGAGGAAGCCTCCGGCATCGTCGATCCCTCGGAGATCGATGTCGTCCTGGACGCCTCCGGTTTCTCCTTCTCCGACAAGTGGGGCCCGAAAGGCGCACGCCATCTCCTGAAGAGAATGACGCGCGGAGGTCGCGCAGGAAAGCCCCTCGTTCTCCTCCCCCAGGCCTTCGGTCCTTTCACCCAGCCTGAAGTCGCAGACGCCACCCGCAAGCTCTGCCAGCGCGCGAGCCTAGTCTGCGCCCGCGATGCACGATCACGCGAGGAAGTGCTGAAGCTCGCCACCTTGCCCACGCTGCGCGTCTATCCGGATTTCACCGTCGGCATCAAGCCGCAGCGCCCGGCCAACCTGCGTATCCCCGAACAATTCTCCGCCGTCGTCCCGAACCAGCGCATGGTCGACAAGGGCCAGTCCGGCGAAGCTTACCTCGGCTTCATTGGCGCGGCAGTGCACTCCCTCAAGCGCCGCGGCCTCAATCCCGTCTTCCTCCTTCACGATGCCAACGATGACCGCAAGGTCGTCTCCGCCATGAGGGAACGTGGCATCGACATCCCCGTCCTGGAGCACGAGGACGCCCGTGTCTTGAAAGCCATCCTCGGCAAGGCGACGCTAGTCATCGGCTCAAGATTCCACGCCCTCGTCAGCACCCTGTCCCAAGGCCTCCCCGCCATCGCCGCCGGCTGGTCCCACAAGTATCCCGAACTCTACGCTGACTTCGGATGCCCCGAGTTCCTCATCGGCGACCTCGCCGACGATGCCCTGTTAGAAGCAGCCATCGATCGCCTCGCCACCCCGGAAGGACGCGCCTCTTATAAGCAGCGCCTCCAGGAAGCCGCCACCCGCATCAAGGCCCAGAACGAAGCCATGTGGACCGAAGTTGAAGCGGTGATCCACGCGAGCCAAACAAGGTAACGCTCCACCCGATCGCTCCGATATTGGGCCGGACGCCCCCGGCCGACCGCAGGAGCGGCCTAACAACAAGGAGCCGCACCGCATTCCCACGAATGCGCTTACATGGCCCTTGGAAATATAGGCTCGCTCGTGAGAACGAGGGAGCGGCAGACGATGGAGAATCCCCCATTCAGTATCTCTCCGGATCGCGATACAACCGGATAATATCATCCCGCACCGTCATGCTGTAGGGCGAATGCGTCCTCACGAATTTCCACAGCCTCCCGATCTTCGGATACGAATTTTTCCCAACGAAAAGCCGCGCATCATCGATAAAGATCAGGTGCTCCTGCGAAGGATTCCCGAAGATGATCGAAAGCTCCTCCTCGATCGGGCACTCGCGGCTCGCCTTCCCGGTCCGTGGTCCCGAATAATGTGCGTCCAGCCAGAACACCGCCGGACCATCCAGCTTCGCGATGATCTTCGGCAGCACCTCCGCGCTGTTCCCGTGATAAGCCTCCACGTTCACGTGATCCGCAAACCTCGCCGCCGCTTTCCGCGCCAGCTCCTCGTGGATCTCCACCGTAAAGACCTTCTTGTAGAGCGCCGCCATCGCCGCCGTCGTCTCACCGAGGTAGGTGCCGGTTTCCACGAAGTGATCGTACTTCCTGGCATACGCACCCAGCTTCTCGCGCTTCTCCTCCGGCAGGAGATGAGTGAAGAGGGAGTGCTCGCGGGAGTTGAGCGCATAGTGGAAGTCCCTGACGAATTGCTTGATCATAGGATGAGGAGAAATGGGGTGTGAGACTACGGGGATGGATGAAAGGAGAAGAAGAGTGAGAGACGATGACCACGGCGGGCTCGGGAAAACCCAAAATCCCGCGCCCACCGTGGCGTCTCGTGCAGCCCGCCGGTGAAAACCCAAAAACACCGGAATGGGCAGCGGAGAAATGGCCTCCGGCATGCGGAGAATGAGCTGGCGCGGATTGGCATCACCACCGGCGCAGCCCTGTGGCTAGCATCGACACGAAAGCAACGCGAAGAAATCGGAATGAGTCGTCATGAGCAGGGAGCGTTTGTGCGATTCGCTGCAGCGGGTGGCGGAGGAAGATCCGCGTGAACCACAGCACCATTGCCAACAAGCTCCCCTGCGCGGGGTCGCGCTTCGCGTGCCTGCTTGCTCTCTTGGTAGAGCGGAAAGCGGCCCGCGGCTGACGGAGGAATAAATACCCACCACTAAGTGGGAATTCAAGAAATCTTTTCCCCTAACCGCAACTTTTCCCAAAGCGGCCCCGCCGCCTTGGACTGCTGCCGGTTTACCGACGGACTGGGAGCGCAGAACTCCAGTTCCGCTTGGACAGTCCGGCAAAGACCATCCCTCCCCCGACTGCATTCCCCTCTTATCTTATCTCCTCTCTCCAAACACCTCCTCCACCTCCATCCCCGGTTCCAGCCCGTTCTCTAGCAACCACTCCGCGTTAAACAGCTTCGATTGGTACTTCGCCCCCGAGTCACAGAGGATCGTCGCGATCGTCAGCCCCGGCCCATGCTCCAGCGCATACCGCACCGCACCTGCCACATTGATCCCGCTCGAAAGCCCCACGAAGATCCCCTCCTCGTGCAGTAGCTGATAGACCACCGCCAGCGCCGTCTGGTCATCGATCCGGTATGCCTTGTCGATTGCCAGGCCTTCGATGTTCCGGGTCACGCGCCCCTGCCCGATGCCCTCCGCGAAGGAATCGCCATCGTCGTCGTCGAGGTTTCCGTTCGTGAACCACGACCACATCGCCGCGCCATAAGGATCCGCGCAAACCGCCGCGATCCCCGGCTTTTGCTCCTTCAAAAACTGCGTCGTCCCCGCCAGCGTGCCACCCGTGCCTACCGCCGCCACAAAGGCATCCACGGTGCCCCCGGTCTGTTCCCAGATCTCTGGACCGGTGCTCAGGTAGTGCGCCTGACGGTTCGCCGTATTGTCGAATTGATTCGCCCAGAACCACCCGCGCTCCTCGGCCAGGCCGCGCGCGATGTGATTGTAGTTCCCCGGGTCGCTATACGGCTTTGCCGGCACCGGAATCACCTCCGCACCCAGCGTCCGCAGTTGCTGGAACTTCTCCGGCGATTGCGTCTCGGGAATCACGATCACCGTCTTGTAGCCGCGCGCATGGCCGATCACCGTCAGGCCGATCCCCGTGTTCCCTGCGGTCCCCTCCACGATCGTCGCCCCCGGCTTCAGCAGGCCACGCGACTCCGCATCCTTGATGATGCCATAGGCCGCGCGATCCTTCACCGAGCCACCCGGATTCATGAACTCCGCCTTCGCCAGGATCTCGCAACCGGTCAGCTCGGACAACTTCTTCAGGCGGATCAGCGGCGTCTTGCCGACGTGGTGATCGACTCCGTGGTATTGGGGGCGGCTCATGGCAGGAAAGGAATAATGGCTTGTTAGATCGACCATAGCAGATCCGCCTGGTCGCGCCCCTTGCCCTTGCGGGGAGGCTTCGTCTTGATGCTAAGGTTTTTCTCCTCGTAGATCACCAGCGAATTCGGCGCGATGCTGTGCATCAGGAAAACGTTCGCGCCAATGGTCGAGTTCTCGCCGATCACGGTATCGCCGCCGAGGATCGTCGAGTTCGGGTAAATCGTCACGTTGTCCCCCAGATCCGGGTGACGCTTCAGGCCCTTCACCACATTCCCGTCCTCATCCTTGATGAAAGTCCGCGTGCCCAGTGTCACTCCGTGGTAAATCTTGCAGTGGTTCCCGATGTAGCAGGTCTCCCCAATCACCACGCCGGTCCCGTGGTCGATGAAGAAATGCGAGCCAATGCTTGCACCCGGATGGATGTCGATCCCCGTCCGCGAGTGCGCCCACTCCGTCATCATCCGCGGGATGATTGGCGCGCCCGCACGATAGAGCCGGTGCGCCAGCCGCTGGATCGCGATCGCCTCGATGAAGGGATAAGAAAGAATCACCTCCTCCCGGCTCCGTGCCGAGGGGTCGTTCGCATACGCCGCCTCGATGTCCGTGCGCAGCACCTCCCGCACGATGTGTAGCGCGCGGCAAAACTTCTGCATGATCGGTGGCGTCTTCCCTGTCGGAACGTTCGGATTGCCGATCCGCACGCTCTTCCGCACTTGGTCTTCCAAGCGCGAGATCACATCCCACAAACGCCGCGCCGTCAGTTCCGCCAGCGTCCCGTTCGGAACCACATCGCTATCGAGGAAGCCCGGGAAAAGCAGCTTCAGCAGATCCTCGCAAATCTCCCCCACGATGTGCTTCGAGGGCAGGTTCAGAGCCTCCGCGTTGTTCCATCCGCCGAAGCGTTCGTACGAGGCCAGCAGCTTCGGCACATACTCGCCGTAAGGGATCTCGAAGGGCGATGGGGAGGCGTGGTCGAACTTGGAAACGGAGAGAGGCGTCTCACTCATGATCATGATCCGGAGCGCTGGTTCCATGGTGCCTTGGCCAGCAGCAGGCCCATCCCGCACCAATCCGTGATCCCCGCGAAGACGAGCCCCGCACCGACGAAGGCCGAGAGCCCGAAAAAGCCGGGATGGAAGAACCATCCCAAGATCACACCGGTCAGCACCAGAGTGCCGGCGCCGATCCGCACCTGCCGCTCCAGGGAGATCACCTTCCCCTGCCCGCGCGTCACCGGAAGATCTGCCGCCACCCACGCCTGCGTGCCACCTTCCACCACCACGGTGTTCTCATAACCGGAGGCCAGGAATTGGTCGCTCGCCTTTTGAGCCCGGCCACCGCTTTGGCACAGGATGAAGATCGGCTCGGATTTCGGCAGCAGCGAATTCTCGATCAACTGCTTCGGATTCAGCTCGCCCAGCGGATAGTTGCGAGCCTGCGGCACATGCACCTGGTCGAATTCGACGGGCGTGCGGACATCGATGACGGTGGCACCCGGACTTTCATCCAGGTGGCGCTTCAGGTCGGTGGCGGAGATGGTGCTCATGAGCGGGAAGAAAGGGATCAGGATCGCAGGGTGGAAATCAAGCGGCGCGGATGCTTCAGCAGATCGAGCGCATCACCGATGCTCGGGGAAAGCAGATCCGCGTTCTGGATCGCGGCCGCCGCAGTGCCTTCCTTTTGCAGCACCGCGATTCCCAGCGCCGCCGCCTTCAACATCAGCCGGTCGTTGCGGCCGTTGCCGATCGCGATCACGCGGTCCTCGCCCAGATTGCGGATGTATTCCAGCTTCGTCTCCGCCTGAGCCTCGGCCGGGATGATCCGCAGGGTCACTGGCAAGCCCGCCAGCTGCTCTGCCGCACGATGATTCGTGTCCGCGGTGATGACGTGCAGCTTGAAGCTCTTCGCCAGGCAGCGCAGGTCCTCGGGGATCCCCAGCTGGATGTGCCCGTCCAGCGCCAGGGTCCCGTTGTAGTCCATCACCACATGCTCGATGTGCAGTTGGTCGAAGCCCGGAATATCGATCTCAAACATAGCCTCACTCTTCAGTTCATTCAGCGGCGCACGATCTGGTGCAGCGCATGAATCAGCGCATCCACATCCGCGCGGTTGTTGTAAAACGCAAGCGAAGGACGGATCGTGCCCTCCACGCCGAAGTGACGCACCGCCGGCATCGCACAATGGTGCCCCGCACGCACCGCGATTCCCTGCTGGTCCAGATGCTTCGCGATCCGCTCGTTCGGAATCCCCGGCACTACGAAACCGAAGACGCTCGCCTTGTCCGAGGCCGTGCCGATCTGGCGCACGCCATGCACGGAGCGCAGCGCCTCCTCCGCATACTCCAGCAGCGAGTGCTCATACGCGGCAAGTGCCGGGATCCCGAGCTCGAACATGTAATCGATCGCCGCGCCCAGACCCACGACGCCCGCGATGTCCGGGGTACCGGCCTCGAACTTCTCCGGCGGCGCGTTATACACCGTCCGTTCGAAGCTCACATCCTTGATCATGTGCCCCCCGCCCTGCCACGGCGGCATCGCCTCCAGCAGGTGCGACTTGCCGTAAAGCGCGCCGATCCCCGTGGGACCGAAAACCTTGTGTCCGGAGAAGACGAAGAAATCCGCATCCAGCGCCTGCACGTTGATCGGCAGGTGCGGCGTCGATTGCGCTCCATCCACCAGTACCGGAATCCCGCGCGAGTGCGCCATCGCGATGATTTCTTGTACGGGATTCACCGTACCAAGGGCGTTCGAGACCTGCGTCACCGAAACAATCTTCGTCCGCTCGTTCAGCAAGCGCGGCAGCTCCTCGATCAAAAGCTCGCCGCGGTCGTTGATCGGGATCACCCGCAGGTTCGCACCCACTTGGCTTGCCAGGATCTGCCACGGCACGATGTTCGCGTGATGCTCCAGCTGGCTCACCAGGATCTCGTCACCTTGGCCAATGTTCTGGTGCCCCCAGCTCTGCGCCACCAGGTTGATGGCCTCCGTCGTTCCGCGTACGAAGACGATCTCCTTCGCATCCGCCGCGCCCAGGAATTGCCGAACTTTCTCCCGACCGCCTTCGAAAAGTTCGGTCGACCGTGCCGCCAGCGTGTGCGCCGCACGGTGGATGTTCGAGTTATCCCGCGAATAAAAGCGCGAGGTTGCATCGATCACGCTCTGCGGCTTGTGCGTCGTCGCCGCATTGTCCAGCCACACCAGGGTCTTGCCATTCACGTGCTGCTGCAGCGCCGGGAAGTCCTTCCGCACCCCATCCACATTGAAATCCGGCAGTGCGGCAAAGGCCGATGGCTGCGTGCCGAAAGTCGAAAACGAGGGGATATGCGGAGCATCCTTCAGGAAATAGAACTCGGCCAGAGACTCCTCTGTTAGACCCGGCAGTTGCCAGTCCGGCTTGGCACCGTCCCGCTTCACCGGCACCTCCAGCCGTGACCCTAGATCCTGCGCATAAAAAGACGGCTCGCCGAATTCGTGCGAGCGCGTATCGCCCGGACGATGCGTCCCTGTCGGCGGCTGCTCGTTCTTCGGCGCAGGCTCAGGCTCCGCCGCCACTACCGTCGGATGCACCGGCGGCGCGGAGATTGCGGAGGCATTCGGAAACCCACCGGAAAGCGCGATATCCCGGTTGCCCCCCTGCCCGCCTTGCGGTGCCTCCAGTGGATTCACCGGCACCTCGCCCGGCTCCACCGGCAGCCCCGCCACCGTGTGCGGCAGCGAAACCGGCGAGACGGACGGCGCGTTCCCCGCAGCCGCGCCCGAGAAGAACTCGTTCGCCAGCCGCGAGATCAGCGCCGTGCCAAAATCCTCCGTCCCCGAATCGAACGAAGGAAGGGACGGTTCAAGCCGTGGGATAGACATACTCGTGGTAGTTGCCGAGGGAAACGCCATCCAGGCTCGCCAGCGCATCCTCGCCCAGCTTCGCGAGGGAGAAGTATCGCGTCACCAGATGCGAGGCGATCGAATGCTTGTTCGTGCCCATGTAGCGCACCGAAAGACCCGGCTCGATCTCCCCTGCCACGCCCGCCTTCTGCAGGCCCACCACGCCGCGCTGCTTCTCGCCCACCCGCAGCAGCAGGATGCTCGTCGTGCCATCCTGGATCGGCAATTTGTCGCTCGGGATCAGCGGAATCCCGCGCCACGTGATGAAGGGAGAGCCAAAGAGCGTCACCGTCGGCGGCGGCACGCCGCGGCGCGTCGCCTCCCGGCCAAAGGCGGTGATTGCCTTCGGATGCGCCAGGAAGAAAGCGGGTTTCTTCCACACCAAGGAAATCAGTTCATCCAAGTCATCCGGCGTCGGCGGTCCCTTGCGCGTCTGGATCCGCTGGGAAGGGATCACTGAATTCAGCAGGCCGAAGCTCGGGTGGTTCACCAGTTCGTACTCCTCCCGCTCCTTCACCGCTTCCACCGTCAGCCGCACCTGCTCTCGCAGCTGGTCGATCGCGTTGCTGTAGAGATCCGTGATCCGCGTGTGCGTCTGAAGTACGGTCTGGATCGTACTAAGGTGATACTCCCGCGGGTCCTGCTCGTAATCGATATAGTCGCGCGGTAGCTCCGGCTCACCATCGTCCACCGTCAGCAGGTCCACGGTGATGCCTTGCGTGTTCTGTTTCACGCGGTTCACGCGATAGACGCCGCCGTCGACGTCCACCCAAGGCAAGAGAAGATGCAGCCAGCGGGGCGTGATCTCATCCCACTGCGGTGGGGTCACGGTCGCGGTGGCAAGATTGCGGGCAGCCTCGGCACTCACGCTGAGGCGGGCGGGGACATCGGACGGATCGCTCATGATTTGAACGGGGAGAGTAGTGGTTTGGATAGTGAGAAAGCCGCTCCTGCGGCATGCCGGGCGCGATCCCTCCGCAGCACGGGCGGGATCGCATCACATCAGTTCACCGGGGGCCTTCCCTTGCACGGGATGAGCATCGGCCCGGGTGCCTCCAAACACATGGTCGGCAGCTTCGCGAATCCGCGGGGTTGTCTTTGTGGGACTCGCCACTCGCAGGGAAGCGCCGCGACGCTGCTCCTCCGGCCCCCTGTTGTCAATCCGAAGAAATCCCCTCAATCGATAGACAATTGGCCAAGACCCTTAATTTACAGATCAAAAAATAAATCTTGAATTCCCACACAAGCGTGGGAATTATATTTTGATCACTTCGCCAACCGGCCTTTCAATAGGCCTCCAAGGCGTGTTCTTCGGGACGCTGTCCCATGTTAGGATCGACCCTAATGTTTCCCGTACTTTCCAGCTCCACCCCTGCATTCCGGACTCTCCGCTCCGGAATCGTCGGCTGTTGTTGCTGTTGAGAGCCCTCAGGAAGCGACCGCTATGGCGGTGAATGGCACCCCAGCATCCCCGGGGCATCGTCATGGCTTTCAGAGGTCCCCGGCCATTCAGGCCGGACAAGCGGGCAAACCTTTGTCTTCAATCCACCTTTCACATTTCAGATCCCATGCTTTACCTCGTCCACGCTGGCACCGTCATTTCAACAGCCTCCGAACTCGAACCCGCCTATCCCGGCCGCTGGCAACGCGGTCAGATCCTCTACTTCTCTATCAATTCCGAACCGCTCGACGACAACATCGAGGAAGCGGCCCTGATGAATAGCTCAGGAGAACTGTGGCACGTCGAGATCCTAACCTCCTCCCACCCGCGAAACCGGGATTCCCCCGCTCTCTCCGGCGTCGTCGCCCGGGTACTCCGGAAGCTCGAAGCCGATGCGGCCCTGTTGTCGCTACTGCCGCAGCGCCCGAAGATCTCCGCATTTCCCCTCACCCGGGAATATGCGGCATGACGAGGAGCTGCGGCTGCAGCTCCTAGAGCGCCTTTACCGCGTCCATGATCCGGTCCGCGATGTGTTGGTAGCCGTGCTTCCCCTTCGCCGTCTCGAGCTCCTCTGCGGTAAGCCGGATCGGCGGACCGATATGCAGTGAGATCTGGCTAAAGCGCACACGGGCCGAACCACGCGGCAATGCCTCACGCGCACCACGGATACGGATCGGTTGGATCACCGCATTCGTCTTCACCGCGATGAGTCCCACGCCTGGCTGGGCCACGCCCAGATCACCGGTGAGACTGCGCTCCCCTTCCGGGAAGATCAGCACCCGCTTGCCGGAGCTCAGCAGCTTGATGATGGCCTTCAGGCTGGTCATGTCCGGCCGGTCCTGATCCACCGGGATGGAGTTCCACGCGAGGTAGATCCACTTCAGCAGAGCCCCCTTCATGAGGGTCTTCCGCGCGAGGTAGAACATCTCGTCGTGATAGAGCGTCCCGATCAACGGCGGATCCAGGAAGCTCTCGTGGTTCGCGGCGATGAGCACCGCGCCTTCAGTCACGAGATGCTCGCGACCCACGACTTTCAGACCGAAAAGCGAGCGATAGGCACTCCCGAAGAGCGACCAACCGAACCAGTATACCCAACGCATCATAGGCCAAGGAGAAGCAGGAAAAGTTCTATCAGATCGAGCCGTCCCCCGACCAAGCACTCTCGGGGATCGGGAAACCCTGGCTCACCAGGATTTCCAAAGCAGCCGCCACGCCGGTTTCGATCGTGTGTCCTGAGGTATCGAGAATCGCGGCACCTTCCGCGATCTTCAACGGAGCCGTTTCGCGGCGGCTATCAGCGTGATCGCGCGCGGCCACGGAATCCACCTCGCCGACTTCCTCACGACGCGCCTCGCGCACCGTCGGGTCGGCATCCATGTAAATCTTGTACGGCGTCTCGGGAAAGACGACGGTGCCGATGTCCCGGCCTTCCATCACCACATCGCCCAGCTTCAGGTAATCCCGCTGCAGGGAAACGAGGCACTCGCGGACTTCCGGCACCGCGGCCACCGCGGAGACGTTCGCATTCACCTCCTCGCTGCGGAGTTCATCACCGGGATCCACTCCGTCGACGGCTACGGTGGAAGATAATCCATCCACCCCGCACTGGAGCTCCATGCCCTTCAGCGCCTCGACCACAGCCAGGCGGTCGTTCGCATCCACGCCCAATTGCAGGACCTTCCAGGTCACGGCCCGATACATCGCGCCGGAGTTCACCATGATCAGGCCGAGGCGCTTCGAGAGGATGCGCGCAAGCGTGCTCTTCCCGGACGCGGCCGGACCGTCAATGGCGATGGCTCGATGAAGGATCATGGCTGAACGGGAACCGTGGGCAGATCGTAGTCAGCCTCGACCTTGCTTTCGGCGAGAACCGCGGCGAGCTGCTTGGAGAAACCGGGATAAGACGTGTTCACGCACTCGGTATTGCGCATCACCGTCTCGCCGCTGGCGAAAAGCCCTGCGATCGCGAAGGCCATTGCGATGCGGTGATCGCCATGGCTCTCCATCGTGGCGGCATGAAGCGGTGAACCACCGGTAATCTCCATGCCGTCCTCGAATTCTTCCACCTGACCGCCCATCGCACGCAGGTTGTTCACCACCGTGGTGATGCGGTCGGTTTCCTTCACGCGCAGTTCCTTCGCATTGCGGATGACCGTCTTGCCCTCGGCCATCGCCGCAGCGACGGCGATCACCGGAATCTCGTCGATCAGGTTCGGGATCTCCGCCTTGAGCAGTTCGGTGCCCTTGAGCTTGCCGCCGAGGATCTCGACATCGCCGATCGGCTCGCCGGCTTCGGAAGAAGTCACCGTGCGGGTGATTTTCGCACCCATGCGCTCGATCACATCGAGCACCGCGGTGCGCGTCGGGTTCAGGCCGACGTTCTTGATCACCAGGCGCGAGCCCGGCAAGGCGGCGGCAGCCACCACCCAGAAGGCAGCGCTGGAAATATCTCCAGGCACTTGGAAATCACGCGCCTGCGGAACCTGGCCACCTTCGATCGAGATGGCATTCCCTTCCGTCGAAAGCTTCACGCCGAAGGACTCGAGCATGCGCTCGGTATGGTCGCGCGTCTCGGCAGGCTGCACCGCGGTGGTCGTGCCATCGCAGAACATCCCGGCCAGCAGCACGGCGCTCTTCACCTGTGCGCTGGCCATCGGCAGCTCGTAGCGAATCGGCGTCAACTTCGTGCCGTGAATCCTCAGCGGTGCGCAACCCGGCTTCTCGCCGAGGCAATCGATCTTCGCGCCCATGGCACCGAGCGGATCGGTGATGCGGCCCATCGGACGCCCGGAAAGCGATTCATCACCGAAAAGCTCCGTCTCGAAAGACTGTCCGGCGAAGAGACCCGCCAGCAAACGCATGCCGGTACCGGAGTTCCCGCAATCGATCGGCCTGGTCGGTGCGGCCAGTTCCATCTTGCGGCCATGAATGCGCATCGTCGTCGGCCCGAAGCCCGGCATCTCCTCCAGCACCTCCACCTCCACGCCACAGGCACGCATCGCGCCCAGGGTGTTCAGACAGTCCTCGCTCGGCAGGAAATTCCGCACCGTGGAAACCCCGTCCGCCAGACCGGCAATCATGGCCGCACGATGGGACATGCTCTTGTCGCCAGGCACCGGGAAGGCGGCGTCCAGCGTGCGGATGGATCGGACTCGGAACTCGCTCATGAAAAATCGTTTCTGACGCGTGGCAGCGCGGAGTCGCGGGCATCCTTTGCCTCCGCCAGCCACAAGCGCAGCGCTTCTTGGTCGCCCGCCTCCAGCATGGCAAGCATTTCACTCATCTCCTTGATGCCCTGACCTAGTACCACCTTCATGGCATCACGGTTTTCCACCACGATCTCCGCCCACATCGCGGCGTCGCCGCCAGCCACCCGGGTGGTGTCCCGCAGGCCGCCACCGCCGAATTTCCCATCCTGCGGCTCTTGGAGCGCCACCTTGGCCGTCACCGCCGCCATCATGTGCGGAAAATGGCTGATCTTCGCGACGAGCGCATCGTGCTCCGCCGCGCCTAACCAAGAGATATGGCAACCCATCGCCTCCCAGAAACGCGCCAGCCGGTCTGTCCATGGCGCGCCGACCGCATCGTCATCCGTCAGCAGGCAGGCAGCCCCTTCAAATAGCCGCGCATCTGCCGCCCCCATGCCGGTTTGCTCGGAGCCAGCCATCGGGTGGCTACCGATGAAGCGTCCCCCCGTCCTCTCCAGTAGCGGCCGTAGCAGGCGGTGTGGCGTCGCCTTCACGCTGCCCACATCCGTGACCAGCGCCTCGCGGGAAAGACCCGCACCCTGTGCTGCCAGCAGCACCGTGGCCATCGCACCCACCGGCGTGGAAAGAACAATCAGGTCCGCACCCTCAAGCGCCTCCTCCATGCGCTCGGTCGCTTCGGAAATCCCTCGTCCCCGGGCCTGCTCCACCGTTTCGGCACGCCGTGCCCACAGCGAAACGGCACGGTCCGGAAATCGCTGCCGCATCGCCAGTGCCAAGGAGCCGCCAAGCAGCCCCCCGCCCAAGACAGCGACCTTTTGAAACTCCATCATGGCATGGCCCGGAACAGAAGAGCCGGACCCTGCGGGACCGGCTCCTCGAAATCAAATGTTGCGACGTGGCAGAGGCTTCAAGGAACCCGGAAGTGCTTCTTTTCAGAAGCCGGATAGGTCGGATCCGCCACCAGCGAGCCCGGCGGGAAGCCCTTCACGTCGATCGGCTTGTTGTTGAAGGGACTGAAGACGAAGCCCGGCTTGCCAGGGATCGGACGCGCCACCGGAGGAGCCTCCTTCTTCTCGTTGGCAGGCTTCGGCGGGGCCGGAGCCTTCTCACCACCGCCATCCGGAGTGGTCGGTTCCACCTTCGGCGTTTCACCATCCGGCTGGGTGTTCGTGCCCTCCGCCTTCAGCTCTTCCTCGCGCTTGCGCTTCTCCTCGCGCTGCTTGTTGATTTTCTCCTGCTCTTCGGGAGTGAGCTGCTTGCGTTGAGCTGGATCAGCGGGCGGTTCCGGCGGCGGTTCGACGTACGGAGTGCAGGAAGCCGCGAGCAAGGCAGAGGCAGCAGCCGGGAGAATCAGGCGCAGATTCATGGTTCTAGAAGGGATCTCGGTCGGCAACACCATGCCGCCGGAAAGCGCCGACGATGCCCCGCTACCCCCGCCCCGTCAAGCCGGGGCCTTGCCGGAGCTTGCAAAACGCCGCCCTTCCATGGCTGCCTCCCCGCGTGAGAAAGCCTTCCACCCCGATCGACGATTGCCTGCGCCCGCACGGGACCATCCTGCGCACCCTCGCCGAAGGCCTTTACGAAGCCGCCCTCCCTAACGGGAAACCCGTCATTTCCCATCTCTCAAAGGAACTCGCCGCGAATCCACCGCCCCTCCCCGAAGGCACCGTCGTCCTGCTGGAAATCAGCCCCTTTGATCTCGATCGCGCCCGCATCGCTGCCGTGATCGCCTGACCGATCTTGACCCCGGTTTGACACCTCGTCCGGCCTCCGCCTTCATCCCGCCATGCCCGAAAGCTTCACCGGTGGTTTCGTCCAGACCAATGCCTACCTCGTCGAAACCCCGGATGGAGGCCGTCTCCTGATCGATGCCCCGATGGGCGCCGCCGGGTGGCTGGAAGCCAAGGGCATCCGCCCCACCGCCCTCCTGCTCACCCACCAGCACTACGACCACGTGGAGGACGCCGCGGCGGTCGCGGCACTTGGCGCGAAAGTCTACGCCTTCGCCCCCTACTCCACGGTCCTCACCTTGGAGGAAAGAGTCCGCGCCTGGGGCCTGCCGATCGAAGTTACGCCCTACTCGGTCGATCAGCTTCTGGAAGGCAGCGCCGAACTCGAGATCGGCAACCTGAAAATCCAGCTCGCCCACGTGCCCGGACACTCGACGGACAGCGTCACCTTCTATCTTCCGGAACGCGGGGAGCTATACGCCGGAGATACCCTTTTCGCCGGTTCGATCGGTCGCGCGGACCTGCCCGGCGGGAATATGGGGCAGCTCGTCGACGGCATCCGGGAAAAACTTTTCGTCCTGCCGGATGAAACACGCGTTTTCCCGGGCCACGGCCCCGCGACCACGATCGGCGCGGAACGTGCTGAAAACCCGTATGTCGGTGACTGAAAGCGAGGCAAAGCCGCGCCCGGGTGTCGCTACTTACGGGCGAGAAATCCGCTGGAATTTTACACTCTCCCCTGCGACTTTGGTAAAGCAGATGAGACAACCGACGTTTATTGCCTGAATCCATGGCTGACGACCCGCAAACGCCGGTGGAAATCCCGATCCCCGAGTCGCTGCGCAAGCAGCTCGACGATTTCCGCCGTCAGTTGTGGCGGGCTAAAATCGCCGAAGCCGTCTTGGCGGGATTTTTCGGGCTCCTCTTCTCTTTCTTGCTCGTTTTTGCCTTGGACCGGGTCTGGCAGACCCCCGCCCTGCTACGTCTGGCAATCCTCATCGGGGGCACCTCGCTCATGGCGATCTTCGCCCCGCTGTGGATGCATCGCTGGGTTTGGAAGCACCGCCGCGAAAATCAGCTCGCCCGCCTGATCGCAAAGCGCTTCCCCGGCCTCGGCGACCGCCTGCTCGGCGTCGTCGAGCTCCAGCAACAGGTTGAAAATTCCGATACCCTCTCCCCTCGCCTGCGTGCCGCCGCCATGCAGCGGGTCGCGGAGGAAGCGGAGCGCCGCAAGCTTGAGGAGGCACTGCCCGCTTCCCGCCAGCGCACTTGGTTCCTTGCGGTCGTTGCACTGTTTCTCACCGCAACAGGTGCCCTGATTTTCGCCCCGAAGGCCGGCATCAGCTCCTTGAAGCGCTGGCTGATGCCTCTTTCCCAGACCCAACGCTACACCTTCACCGCGCTCGAGGCGACACCTGCCGAACTCCCCGTGCCGCAGGGAGAAGCCTTTTCGATCACCCTGAAGCTCGCCAAGGACACCGAGTGGTACCCCGCTTCCGGCGTGGCGAAATATGGCCGCCAGGATCCGGTCTTCGCCCCATTATCCGGCAGCAGCTACGAGTTCCAGTTTCCCGCGCAACAAGATCCCGGGATCGTGAAGATCGAGATCGGAGATGCGAAGCACTTGATCAAGGTGGTCCCGACCCTGCGCCCCGCCATCCGCAGGGTGCTGGCAAACCTGAAGCACCCGGACTACCTGCAAATCCCGAATCGGGAAATCGACCTCGGCAGCGGCGTTCTTTCTGCCGTGGAGGGGAGCAAGGTCTCCGTGACGATCGATGCCACCCGCGAGCTCGCCTTGGCCAGCTACCAGTTCGGCCCCTTGGAGTCGTCGCTCGCCACCCCGGCACCCGCCGCGGAACTCCGGGAGCGCGGCGAAATGAGCATTCATGGAGCCTCGGCAAGCACGCCTCCCATCGAGATCGGCAAGGATGTCTCCAAGCTCCCGATCCAGTGGACCGACCAGCTTGGACTCAAAGGCGAGGACGGCTTTGAAATCCGCGTCGATGCCCTGCCGGATGAAGCTCCGGGGATCTACATCCAGGGCCTCCCGCGCCAGCACGTCATGCTTCCGGAGGAAACCGTCGATTTCGAGGTACTGTCCGAAGACGACTTCGGCATCCGCCGCATCGGCTTGGAATGGAGCGGCGAATTCACCCGTGCGACCGACGAAAAGCCGGCTAGCGGCGAGATCGAGTTGGCCACCGGTGGCCCGGCGATGAATCGCCTCTCGGGCAATCCCGCATTCTCTCCGCAAGCCTACCAAATCCGGCCGCAGAAGCTCACCCTGCGCGCATGGGCGGAAGACTACATGCCGGGACGCCAGCGCGCCTTCTCGGAGCCCGTCACGCTTTTCATCCTCACGCACGACGAACACGCGCAGATGCTCAAGACCCAGTTCGACCGCGCGATCGGCGAGCTGGAGGACCTCGCACGCCGGGAGCGGAATCTCTACGAAGAGAACCAGCGCCTTGAGCGCCTGGCACCGGAAGACCTGCGGAAGGAAGAAAACCTGAAGCGCTTGGAAGCCCAGCAGGAAGCGGAGAAGCAGCAGGCCGAGCGCATGAAGGATCTGGCCGAGAAGATGGAAAAGCTCTTCAAGGACAGCACCCGCAACGGAACCATCGACAAGGACACCCTGAAGAAGATGGCCGAAGCCCAGCAATCGATGCGCGAGCTCGCGGAGAAGGACATGCCTGAAGTCGAGAAGCCCCTCGGCGACGCACAGGACCAGCGTAATACCGACGAGAAGTCGAAGCAGGATGTCGAGAAGGCCGTGCAGGAGCAGAAGGAAGCACTCGAGAAGATGCAGGAGGCCCTTGAGAAGGCGAACGATGCCAACCAGCGCTTCGAAGCAAGCACCTTCGTCAACCGTCTGAAGAAGGCCGCTTCCGAACAGGAAGGCGTCGGCATCAGCGTGTGGGATTCCTACGCGAAGACCGGCGGCCTCTCCATGGAGGAGCTTGACCCTTCGGATTCAGGCAAGCTGCAGGACACCATGCGCCAACAGGCGAATATCACTTCCGACGTCCGCTGGATCCAGGAGGACCTGAACCATTTCTTCACCCGCACCAACAAGGAAGAGTATCGCAAGATCCTGGATGCGATGACCGAGTCGCGCATCGATCTGAAGCTGGAGGACCTGCGCCTGTTGCTGGATGCCAACCATGGCTATCGTGCCCGCGAGGAAGCCGACATCTGGGCAAACAAGCTCAAGGAGTGGGCCAAGATGCTCGAGGGCGAGCAGCAATCCGGCGGCGGGGGGGGCGGCGGCGGCGGTGGTGAAAACCAGGATGAGGATTTCGAGTTCATGCTGCGGGTCATGAAGATGATCCAGCAGGAACAGGATCTCCGCGCGCGCACCCGTGCCCTTGAAACACTCCGACGTTCTTACGACAATAGCCCGAATCCCGAGCCATGAAGACGACCCTCGCATTCATCCTCGCTCTCCCCTTGTTCGCTGCGGCCGCAGAGAAGGATCTCGCGACAAAAATCGCGGAGCATCAGGACGGCTCGCGAAAGCTCTCCGAGCAGCAGGACGAAATGGCAGCAGACGTCCAGCAGCTCATCATCGAACAAACCCATCCCAAGGTCATCGAGCTGCTCGAAGGCGTGGAGCAAGCGATGGATGAAGCGTCGGGCTTGCTGCTCGAGTTCGACACCGGCGGGATCACCATCGCCGCGGAAACCGATGTCATCGAAAAGATCTTCGAGGCCGCCAAGGAACGCCAGAAACAACAGGGCCAGGGACAAGGCCAGCCGAATAGCCCCGGCGGTGCCATGCTGGACATGATGGAGCGCATGATGGGCAAGGAGCCCGGGGGCGAGCAGCCCGGCCAGCAACCAGGTCAGCAAGGCGGCGAGCAAGGTGGCGAAGGCCAGACCGGCGACTCGGACTCCGCGAACTCCGCCAGCAACGGAGCCAGCACCGGCAAGGAAGAAGAGCGCCGCGTTCCGAAGTCCTCCGGCAAGGCCGGCCAAAGCTTGCCGCGTGAATTCCAGGACGCCCTCGACGCCTATAACCGCGCCGCCGAGAAACTCGCGAAATGATCAAGGCTCTCTCCGCATCCCTTTTCCTCGCCAGCCTCCTTCACGGGGTGGCCCAGGACTTGCCACGCCGCCCGGATGACCCGGTGCCGGCGCAGGTCGATACCATGTTTGATCGCGGCCTCGCCTATCTCGCGAAGTTCCAGAACCAGCAGGGAGCGTGGGATGACAGCATGGGCAGCGAGCCCGGCGTGGTAGGACTCTGCGTGGTCGCCTTCCTCGCCCATGGTGAGGACCCGAACCACGGCACCTATGCCAAGAACATTACCCGCGGCCTCGATTTCATCCTGTCCCAGCAGAACCAGAGCAATGGTTACATCGGGAACAGCATGTATAACCACGGTTTCGCCACCCTCGCCCTCGCGGAAGCCTACGGCATGGTGGACAACCCGAAGATCGCCCCCGCGCTGAGGAAAGCGGTGGATCTGATCCTCAGTGCGCAAAAACGGAATCGTTCCGAAGCCTGGCGATATACTCCGGACAGCACCGATGCGGATACCACCGTCTCCGGCTGCCAGCTGGTCGCGCTCTATGCCGCGCGGAATGCAGGCCTGCCGGTCCCGGATGAAGCATTCAAGAAAGGCCTGGCCTATATGGCCCGCTGCCGCGGTGGCGATGGATCCTATGGCTACACCTCCGCGAGCGGCGGGAAGCCGACCCTGACGGCCATCGGCGTGCTCTGCCTCTCGCTCGCGAAGGAAAAGGACGGGAAAGGCTTCCAGTCCTCGGTCGACTACCTGCGCAAGCAGCTCTCCTACCGGGACCGCCACTACCCCTATTATTTCGAGTATTACATGTCCCAGGCCCTCTTCCATGCCGACCCGGAAACATGGGAAGAATGGAACTCCCGGAACATCCGCTACCTTTCGACGGCCCAGTCCCGTGACGGCTCATGGCCCGGGAACAAGGGACAGTCCTTCAATACGGCAGGGTCCCTGCTTTCGCTGGCCCTGAACTATAGGTTTCTTCCAATCTACGAAAAATGATCCGACGTCTGGTCATCGCCTCTTGGCTCACCCTGCCGCTCGCTGCCCAGCAGGAGCCGGTGGATCACCTGCGCTTCACCAATGGTGACCAGTTGCAGGGGCACTTCGGCGGCATCAGTGACAACGGTAAGATCTTCTGGGAGCGCCCGGACATCGCCACCCCCATCGAGCTGCAGCAGGAGAAGGTCCGGCAGATCGTTTTGCATGGTGCCAGCCCGGCCTCGCCGATGGCGAACCCCTGCCACGTGACCTTGATCAATGGCGACCGCATCCCCGGCAAGGTGGTCGCTGCCGACGAGAACGAATACACCATCGAAAGCACCGCCGCGGGCGTGCTGACACTCCCGCGCGACGTGATC
Organism: Luteolibacter luteus; assembly: GCF_012913485.1. Classification (GTDB taxonomy): domain Bacteria; phylum Verrucomicrobiota; class Verrucomicrobiia; order Verrucomicrobiales; family Akkermansiaceae; genus Haloferula; species Haloferula lutea. The sequence continues at coordinate 506,247 of NZ_CP051774.1, forward strand.
GCCACCGTGGCGCCGAATCCCTTCGGCGGGCGCTTGCTCTACGCCGGCCCCTTCGAAGAAAAGGGCTGGAACATCGCACGTGCGGAAAGCGCTGCCGCCGACATTCAGGACCCCTTTGCAGCAAATGGTCCGCTGCTGCCGGATCCCACCGGAAAGAAGGATGCGAATGCCAAGAAGGAACCCGAGGCGAAGGCCTCCTGGGTCCATGCCGGAACCGCCTGGTATTCCCGCAATGGCAATGATGCGATCACCTATGACGCAAATATGCCGGATCGCGCCCTGCTGCGCTTCAAGCTCGGCTGGCGCTCGCGTCCATCCTTCGCCGTCGCCTTCCATGCCGATCTGGCGAAGCCGCCGGCGGCGAAGAAGGAAGGGGGCGATGGCGACGACAACCGCGGAAATTTCGGTGGCCCGTCACAATTCACCAAGCTTTTCGGCAATGCTTATGTGTTGAACTTTAATCCCGGTTACGTCCGCTTGCAGCGCACCTGGTACGACGAGGATGGCCAGCCGAAGATCACCGGCGTCCGCGTCGGCAGCACGTCCATCCGCCTGCCGGATACGGGCGAGGCTCTCTTCGAGATCCGCGCCGATCGCAAGGAAGGCTGCATCGCCGTCTACATCGATGGCGAGTTCGCCCTCCAATGGTATACCAACGAGGAGAACCGTGAAGAAGGCGGGGTCGAGGAGACCTACAAGGCCCCGGGCGGGGCTTTCGGGTTCCAGGTGCAAGGAGGTGCCTCGCAGGTGAAGATTTCCGACATCGTGGTGGCGGAGTGGAATGGCATGACCGATTCCGCCCGTAGCATGGAGAGCGAGAAGCAGGACATCGTCCTGCTCACCAATGGCACCGACCGCTTCTCCGGCACCGTGCGTGGGATTCAGGATGGCATCGTGGAGATCGACTCGAAGTATGCCGGGATGAAGATCCCGCTCACCGAAGTCGCGGAGGTCCGCTTTGCGAAGAGCGGACGCCGCAAGATCGAGGAGGCTCCCGCAGCGGAGATCTCCGTTCACCTCCAGCCCGTCGGGAAGATCAGCGGAAAGCCGGTGGTCGCCGCCGATGGCAGGATCGAACTGGAAAACCGCTTGGCCGGAAAGATCGACCTCGATCTGGCACCCGCCGTCGTCTTGGAATTTCAAGCTGGCGGAGGATTCCTTGACGGTTGGGATGATGACCTTTGATTGCTGAACCCCCGTGTATCGTCTCGCACTCACTCTCGCCCTGATCTTGCCCGCTGCCGCGGACGAGGTCATCCTGACCGACGGGTCACGCCTGTCCGGCACCGTGGCCGCCGTGGCCGATACCGGCGAGCTTGCTCTCGCCAGCCCGCTCTCCAGCGAGCCATTCCAACTTCGGGCGGATCACATCAAGCAGGTGCAATTCAGCCACGCCAAGAAAGTGGTCGATGAATACGATGCCATGCTGGTGCTCGCCAATGGCGACGAACTGCCCTGCGATTTGCTGGGCATCAACGCGGATTCACTCCGCGTAAACACCTCTCTCGGCGGCGAGATCGACGTGCCGCGCAGCGCGGTGAACACCGTGCAGCTCGGGGTACGGCCCCGGAAGCTGGTCTATCGCGGACCGGATAGCGACGATGGCTGGAAGATCAAAAGCGGCTGGCGCTTCGACAACCGTCGCTTCATGGCCGATGGCAGCGGCACTCTGGCACGGAGCTTCGATATCCCGGGGTCCTTTGCCCTGCGCTTCCGCTTGGCCTGGAAAAACACGCCGAACATCCAAGTCTATTTCGCCGACGACATGCTGGAAACCACCGGCAAGGCGGATCGCTACTACGTGACCTTCAATAGCTCGGGCTTCGAGTTGAAGCGCCAGCAGAGCAATGACGGCCACCCCTATCTGGCGATGGCTTCGATCCCCCGCGAGCCGGACGACTTCCCGGACTCCCAGCTCGAAGTGGAGCTCCGCGTGGATCGCAAGCTGGCAATGGTGCACGTCTACCTCAACGGCGAGTTTGTGGAGAAATACCATGACTCGCTCGATAGCGCGCCCATCGGCCAGGGCGTGATGTTCCGCAGCAATACCGGCGGCGAGGACTTGCAGTTTATCGATGCCGTCGAAGTGCGTGAATGGGACCCTTCCGCCGACCGCCACCGTGCCGAACCCCGGGGCGATGAATCTTCCGACGTGGTGATCACGCGCTCCTCCGATCGCGGCAAGGTGAAGATCCTCGAGATGCGCGAGCTCAACGGCACCCCGATGCTCTTTTACAAGGGCCCGCACTCCCCTACCGCGGTGGAACTCCCGCTGGACGAGGTTTCCACGCTGTTCTTCGAACGTCCTGCGGAGCGCCCCGCGCAGCCGCACCCGCCGCTTGCACTGGGCCTGCGCAGCCGTGGCTCGCTGGGCGTGAACAATTGCCGCTCCGAAGGAGATCTGCTCATCGCCGATCATCCTTTGCTTGGAAAACTCTCGATCCGCCGTGATGCGGTGGCGAAGTTGGAGAGGATCGATGGCAAGGAAGAGCAAAAGGATGTAGAGGAGGAGGAAGAGGAGTGATGAAGACGATGCTTTACCCCTCCCTGCTGCTTGCCGCCCTGACCGGTGCGGGCGCGGCCCCGCAGACCGAAGTGCAGTGCATCGACGGCAGCCGCCTGAAGGGAAATCTCGTGGAAATCGGCCCGGACACCGCGCGGTTGGAGGCGGATTTCCTGGCATCCCCGGTGCCGCTGAAGACCGAGAAGATCCTGGAGATCTCGATGGCCGCGAAGCGTGGCGATTTCAAGGGCGACCATGTGGCAACCGTGACGCTGAGCAATGGCGATACCCTGCGCGGCGAGTTGACCGGAGTGAGCGACAAGGAGATCTCCCTGAGCACCTGGTATGCCGGTGACATGAAGTTCCGCCGCGAGATGGTGGACCGCTTGGAGATCGAGGATCGTCCGGAGCTGTTTTTCTCCGGCCCGGAATCGATCGACGGCTGGACCTTGGACGACCCGCCATCGTGGAACTATGAGCAAGGAGCCCTGCGCGCCACCGGCCCGGGCTCGGTTTCACGGGATGTCGGCAAGCTGCCGGCGAAGCTCCGCTACGCCTTCGACCTGGCTTGGCGCGCGAGTCCACGCTTCCGCTTCATTTTCCTGAGCGATGATGTGCAGGCCGGAGAACCGGCCAATTGCTACATGCTCGATTTTACAAATTCGCGTTTCCTTCAGCTCACCAAGCGCTCGTCCCGCACCGGCGTTACCCAGATCGGCGGCTTCATCAATATCCCCGAGATGCAGACCAAGGAGAAGATCCGCATCGAGGTCCTGGTGGATCGCAAGGCGGGCTTCATCCGCTTGCTGGTGAATGGCAATGTCGCACAGGATTGGAACGACCCCGATCCGGAGCAAGGCGCATCCTCAGGAGGTATCCATTTCAACTCCCGGGAAAGTGCCAACATCCGGATCTCCCGCGTCGAGGTGACCTCGTGGGATGGCGTCGTGGAAGGCCATGCGCCGGACAATGGAGAGGGACTCATGGAAGACGATGAGCCGCCCCAGCCGAAGGAGGAACCGGAACCCGATCCAGCCCGCATCCGCCTGCGGAACAACGATGAGGTGGCGGGCGAGATGCTGGGCATCGAAAGCGGCAAGGTGAAGCTGAAGACCCGCTTCGGCGAGGTCTTGCTCCCCGTTTCGAGGCTTCGCAACTTCACGCTTCACACCAAGGACAACCGCAAGAACCCGGACCTCTACCAGATTCCCAAGCGTTACCTGGGCGACGTTCGCGCCTGGTTCCCGGATGGCACCTGCGTGACCTTCCGCCTCGAAAGTTCGGCTGAAGGGCGCTTGAAAGGCTACGCACAACCCTTTGGGGACGTGGCCTTCGATGGCAATGCCTTCAACCGGATCGAGTTCAATCTCTACGATCCGGAGCTGGAGGAGGCACGCCTCAGCTTCCAAGGATGGAAGTAAGGTCAAGGGCAAGCCTCTGGCCTGCCCTATCCACCAGATCAGGCACCGGGACCGAGCGGCGGCGGATGAAAGACACCGTCCTGCGGCCCCAGCGCATCCTTGAGCCGCCGCTGGTATTCATCCCGCGGTACCTCGATCCCACCGAATTTCCGAAGGTGATCGGTAAGCCACTGCGTATCCAGCAGCATGAAGCCGCGCGCCTGCAATTCGCGCACCAGCGCGACTAGGGCGAACTTGGAGGCATCGGTCTTCCGGGAGAACATGCTCTCTCCAAAGAAGGCCTTTCCTAGCGCCACCCCGTAGAGCCCGCCTTGCAGGCCCTCCTCATCATGCACCTCCACCGAATGCGCATAGCCGAGGCGGTGCAGCAGGCAGTAGCTCTCCAGGATGGTGGCGTCGATCCAGGTGCGCTCGCGGTCGGCACAGCCCTGCATCGTACCGCGGAAATCGGTATCCCACTTCACGACGAAGGGCGACCGCTTCATCGCACGCTTCATGCCGTGGGGAATGTGGAAGCCGTGATCGAGCGGGATCACCCCGCGCAGCAACGGCGAAAACCACGTGAGCTCACCTTGATCTGCCATCGGGAAAACCCCTTGGGCATAGGCACCAAGCAGCACTTGCGGCGGGATGATCTGGGCTGGCGGGAATCCGGACACGTTCCGCGGCTAACATGCATGCAGTATCCCCATCGCTCAATCGGATTCGGCGGACTGCCGAGCCAAGCTTTGAGGGTCGCGGATAGGGTCAGCCAAGTTCTCCCGGGCCCCGCAATGCCCTTCCACTGGCAGTAGAAGCTTACCACCGACATGCGCGAAGCTTCCCGAGCCAACATCCCCTTTCTCGTGCACATCGGGCCTCTCACCATACCCATCGTCGGGCTTCTCGGCCGGAGACCTTCTACTGCCACCAAGGGTTCGGCAGAGAGATCCCTGTTAAATTTCTTCTTTTTAACAGGAGGAACAGGAACGGATTCCAAAGGTCCCCGCCATCGGATATCCGGCAAAGCCCCCGGGATCCATACGCCATTCACGCACCGGAGTTCCGGAATCCATTTTGGAAACAAGCGCTTGGCAAATAGTCGGCCGGCCTTTCTCCATTCCCCTTGCACATCCCCTCATGCGGGTTGAAATCTCCCTGCCCCTCCCACACTCTTTTCGCCCATGTCCGCCCGTCTTTCCATTGATCTCCACACCTTGCCCGAGGAAGGCAAAAACTTCAGCGGAGAGATTGATCCGGAGATCTTCGACCTCCCCGAGCACGACGTCAAACCGCTGGGCCCCATGGTCTACGACCTCCGTGTCCAGCGATTCGGCTCGGAATTGCTACTTTCCGGCAGTCTTTCCGCACCCTTCGAATTGATCTGCGTCCGCACCGTCCATCCTTTCAAAAAGACCCTCGTCGTCGACCCCGCCAATGTTTCGGTAGAGATTGAGGATGAAGGATCTGTGGACGTCACCGACGCCCTCCGGGAGGAGCTCCTCTTGGAGATCCCGGACTACCCGCGCTGCGAGGAAGCGGACGAACCGATGCACTGCGAAATCGATCCTCGCTATTTGGCAGTGGACAAACCCGCAGAGGATGGGGTAGAGACCCGCCCCCGCGCCGCAGGGGACGACCGCTGGTCGGCCCTCGATGCGCTGGATAAACTGGATTCCGAACGCTAATACCTTCACGTCATGGCCGTACCAAAACGCCGTCAGTCCAAGAGCCGGCAAAAGATGCGCCGGGGTGCCAGCCGCTGGCGCGCACCGATCTTCAAGTCTTGCTCCGAGTGCGGCAGCCGCGTGCCTTCGCACATTGCCTGCCCGTCCTGCGGTTACTACGCTGGCCGCAAGGTTCTTGAAGTGGATGCGCTCTGAAGCGCTCCGACCCGGATTTTTCAAGATCGCCGTGCCGGCTTTTCCGGCACGGTGATTTGTTGTATCCGGGTCTCACGATGCACCCGCGATGAAAGTAGCGCTCGATGCCATGGGCGGCGACCACGCCCCCGCCGTCAATATCGGAGGGGCCAAGGAAGCCCTGCAGCTTTACCCCGCGATCGAGAAGATCTTCCTCGTGGGAGATCAGGCAGCCTTGGAGGCGGAGTGCGCGAAACAAGGACTCTCCCTTTCCGATCCCCGCGTGCAGATCGTCCACGCCCCGGAGACCATCGGCATGGCCGAACCGGGCGCCAAGACGGTGCGCCGCAAGAAGCAGTCTTCCATCAATGTGGCGATGGACTTGGTGAAGGCCGGCGAGGCTCACGCCTTCGTCTCCGCGGGCAATACCGGTGCCGCCGTCGCCTCCGCCACCATCAAGCTCCGTCTGATCGAAGGCGTGGACCGCGCGGGCATCGCCTCCGGCCTGCCGAATGAATTCGGCGTGTGCCACTTGCTCGATGCCGGCGCAAACCCCGAAGCCAAGCCTGAGCACCTGCTCGTCTACGCGATCATGGGCAGCGCCTTCGCCCAGTACGCCCTCGGCGTGAAGCAGCCGAAAGTCGGGCTCATGTCGAATGGTGAGGAAGACGAAAAAGGCACCACTTTCACCAAGGAGACCTTCGCCCTGCTCAAGCAGTTCGCCGACAGCGGCAAGGCACCCTTCGAATTCGTCGGCAACGTCGAAGGCCACGATCTTTTCGAAACCCAGCTCGACGTGGTGCTCTGCGACGGCTTCACCGGCAACGTCGTGCTGAAGTCCTGCGAAGCCACCGCCAAGGCCATGTTCAAGTGGCTGAAGGCCGAGCTCACCGCCAGCCCGATCCGCATGCTCGGCGCGAAAATTTCCAAGGGCGCCTTCATGGCCCTCAAGGAACGCGCCAGCGCCGAATCCTACGGCGGCAGTCCCCTTCTCGGCGTGAATGGCGTGGTCATTATCGCTCACGGTGGCTCCACCGCCGTCGCCGTCCGCAATGCGATCCGCGTCGGCATGGAAACCTACGAGCACAAGGTGAATCCCCACATCCAGGAGACTCTGGCGAAGGTGGCGCTCACCTAGTGGACTAGCGGCAGGCACAGGCAGGAACTCTACCTCGTCACTTGTGCCGGCGGTTTTGTTAGGCCATTCCGCCGCGCCACGGTCTCGCCCAGTGTCTTGATCGCGAGCATGTAGATCGGATCATCCTTGGGAAAGAGTTCCACCCACTTCGATGCCGCTTCGGCATCCGTCCACGCCCACTTGCGCAAGACATTGAGCACCGCTTCCTCGTGGATCTGGCCGGCCGGGATCTCGCGGCTCACCAAGGCCGCCGCCCTCGCGGGATCTGTCTGCGCCTGCGCATTCGCCACTCTCGCGAAGAGGCTGTCGCGCTCCTCCCCCTCCGGAAAGGTCGCCAGCCACTCGGCGAGCGGTTGCAAGTCATCCGCACGCGACCACTGCTGCGAAAGACTCTCGACCATGATCTCGCGGCGGTCGGCATTGATGTTGGTCTCCCGCAGCACACGCACCGCCCTCTCCGGATTCGTCTTCGCCACCTCGAAGGAAACGTAGCTCACCATCGTGTCCCGCTCACGGGGATTGTCTGCAGGGTTCGGAAGATTCGCCGCCCAGTCCTGTGCCTTGTCCGGATCAAAGGAAGCCCAACTCTGAACCACCACCATCATCAGATCAGCCCGCCATTCCGGATTCTCCTGCGATGATGCAAATGCTGCCGCCGCTTCCGGATCGAGCTTTGCCAAGGCAGGCACCAGCTTCTGATAGACGCGGTTGATGCTCGCTGGATCCTTCGTAGCCAAGAGCGCCAGAATCTCCTCCTGCAAGCGCGCGAACTCCGCCGCCTTTTGCGCTGCTGTCCTACGGCTCGATTCAGTCTGATGCTTCGGAGCAAGTGAATGCTCCGCCACCTTGCCATTTCCGGCTTGAGGCTCTCGACTCACTCCAAGCATCGCAACGAACAAGGCACCGCCGAAAAGAATGATGCACCCCACAACAAGACGGGGTTTTGTATTCGTCTTCATCGTCATCTGATTTTCGAAAATGGCCCCGGCCTCCCGAATGGAAGCCAGGAAAGCCGGGGCCGGTTCAGGGCTCCATCAATCCACACGCACCGACGACACTACGTCGTTCGCGTTCGGAGTCAGCGTCGTGAAGTTCGGCGTGTCCGCCGTGCGAACCCACGATTGCCCGCTGAAGTTGTCATCGGAATACATCGTGACCGTGCGCCCGCTCTGCACCCTCACGGAAGACGCCCAATCATTGACCAGGCCTCTCGCCGCCATCTGCACCAGCGTGTAGGTGCCCACCGGCAGCAACTGGCTGGCCGCACCGCCGTAGTTCGTATTCTGGTAGAAGGTCGCACCCGAGGGTCCGGTCACCCGGCAGGAGGACATCTGCTCGTTCGCATTCGGAGTCAGCGAGGCAAAGCTCGGGGTATCCGCAGTGCGGGTCCACGATTGACCGCTGAAGTTGTCGTCCGAATAGAACTGCACCGACCAGCCGGCAGGTACCCTGACCGACGATGCCCAATCGTTCGCCACACCGGCCGCAGCGAGCTGGCTGAGCGTGTAGTTCCCCGGTTGCAAGGCCGATCCCGCTGATCCCCCGTAGTTCGTATTCTGATAGAAGACGACACCGGTCCCGGTCTGCCAGCTGTTCCCGGTGGTGGTCACGTTCATCGCGCCACCGGCCTCATTGAGGAAAGCGGGCTGCCCGGCATTCAGATTCGAGACGGTGTTGTTCTTGATGTTCGCCGAACCCGAAGACCCGCTGACTACCCACACACCCCGCTTCGCAGGATGGCTGATCGTGTTGTTGTCCCCGAAGGTGATCGAGCAACTGCCGATCCGCACGCCATGCTGATAGGAGTCGATGATGTTGTTCCCGCTGAAGCTGCAGATCGCATCCTCATAGACCCAGATCCCCGCGGTGTCATTGTGGCCGCCTACCCGGGTGAAGGTATTGTTGTTCACCTGGCCGTTCACGCACTGGAAGCCATCCGCGCTGAACTTGCCTACCTGGATGCCATTCTCACCGGTCGAAACCTGATCGGAGACCGAGTTTCCCTGCATCAGCGAATTGATTCCGCCCGCGATGCGCAGGCCGTTCGCGCCGAAGGAATTCGTCTGGGTGTTGTTCAGCACCTTCGGATCCTGCATGTTCTGCCGACCGAGTGAGATCCCTTGCGAATTGATCGCGATCCCGTCGTCTCCGGATCCGTTGATGTTGCAATCTTCGACGGTGAGGTAGGCACCGAGTTTATTGGGGCCGTCACCGTTGTTGATGTTCAGGCCATCAGCCCAAGTGTCTACGGTCTGGCAATTCCGGATCGTGCCGTTCGACCCGCTGGCCCACATGCCGGCCTGGGCCTTTTCAAAGCGGACCCGCTCTACCAGCCAGCCCACGCCTTGGGTATTGATACCGGTGGCGGATTGCGCACGGTTCGGGGCATTTCCCTTGAGTCCGATGTCACGGACCGTGCAGCGCGTGATGTCCAGGTAGTTCGCGCCATCGCTGGGATTCACGTTCACATCCCGGAAAAGGGTGCTGCTATTCATCCCTGCTCCGGTGATGGTGATGTCCGTGGCGGACAAAGTAGTACCGACATAGTAGGTCCCCGCCGGGATCCACACTCCCCTGCCCTGCGTTCGCGCGGCATTGAAGCAATTCTGGATTGCGGTGACGTCGTCGGTCGTATCATTCCCGGTCGCACCGTAGGTGGCGATCGAGAGCGTGTTCGCTGGTTGCGATTGGGCCATCGCGGCTCCCGCGCCTGCCGCCAGGAAAGCGGCACTCAGAAACATGTGGGCACGATTCTTCCTTTGATAGGTGGTTTTTTTCATTGGGCGTTGTCGAGTTAGCCATTCCCGATCTCCGCCCAGGTAGAGATGCAGGAATAGAATCCGACCACTAACTCCCCTCTACCCGTCGGGTCAAATATTTTGGCCATCATACCAAGCCGAAGGACAAATCCTAACAGGTCACACAATCCGGAAACCCGCTTGCCCATTGGGTTTCCAAGCACTTCAGGTAACTGTGACATGTACATCTCCAAGACCTTACGAATCTTGCACAATCCACCTTCACATGACTTCCAAGCCAACTTTATCCATGGATTGCGGTTGCCCTCTTCGCGAACTGAAGACAGCGTGATCCTGACATGCTCGAAGCACTGCGCACGGCCACGGCACTCCAAACCGCGGGTTTCTTCCTCGTCGCGAATCTGGCGATCTTTGGAGGTTCCATCGTGCTCTGCTGGGCCTTGGGCGTGATGTTCAAGGGCAAGCGAATCTTCGATCGGTGGGAACCCGTTCGTTCGGTCGAATTGGCCGCAGCCTTCTCTGCGGTGATTCTGAACGCCGCGGTCTCGGTCGGCGGCTGGTGTTTATGGACGCGCGGCTGGATCGAGCTCCGCGACGGAGGCATTCTCCGCTCTGTCATCGACTGCCTGCTCATGGTGTTCGCCATGGATCTCGGCATGTACGTATTCCATCGGGCCGCACATCACCCGGTGATGTTCCGCGTGATTCACCGCTTCCACCACCGCCATGAAGCGACGAATCCCATCAGTCTCTTCGTCTTGCATCCTCTCGAAGTGATCGGCTTCGGCGGCCTGATGATTCTTTTCCTCACCCTCTATCCCATGAGCCTTGCAGGACTCATCGGTTACCTCACGCTCAATGTCCTCTTCGGCACCTTGGGACACGCCGGAGTCGAACCCTTCCCCGCCTTCCTCAGCCGCTTGCCGGTGCTCAGACTCATTGGCAGCTCGACCTTCCACGCCGAACACCACGAGCATCCGCGCTACAACTTCGGCTTCTACACCCTCTTCTGGGACAAGCTCTTCGGAACCTTGGATCCGGACTATGAGCGGCGCTTCCGGCAGGGATCTTGAGCTAACAGTTCGTCCTGGCCAACACTTGGCACCGACGGGCCTCGCGCTTGACAGCCCTCAGATCGTAGAAACTGAAATGACTAAGAATCCGCCAGAATCGCCCGACGGGATTACAGCCCCAATCATCTTCGTCGAAGATCATTGCACGGACGAAGACCGTGACGTGATCCTGCGCGGCCTCGTCGACTACAACGAGAGCCAAGCCCCCGCCTCCAAGTCTCGCGACATCGCCGTTCTGGCTCGGCACGAGGGAAAGGTGGTCGCCGGCCTCACCGGACATACCTACTGGAACTGGCTCTTCGTAAAATGGCTCTGGGTCGCGGAAGACTTCCGGAAACAAGGGCTCGGCCAGAAGTTGATCGCAGCCGCCCATCAGGAAGCCCGCGCACGCGGCTGCCAGCATGCCCACCTTGATACCTTCGACTTCCAAGCGCTTCCATTCTACGAGTCGCTCGGCTATGTCGTCTTCGGAAAACTCGAAGACTGCCCACCCGGACACACCCGCTTCTTTCTGCAGAAACGGGATTTCGACCGCGAAGCATAAGGCGACCTTCACAAGCGCGGCACGTTCGAACCGATTGTCGACACTCTTCCCATGGCCTATCTTCGCGACGGAGATCATTGCTGCAATCTCCCCCACTCCACCGGCATCCCGCTCACCGCGATCGGGTGGCTGGACCCTGACCACGACTATCCCCGGGGAAAGGTGAGCGAGGGGTTCTTTCGCCAACTCTGCATGCATTTGGGAAAGCCCTGGCAAGCGCCCTTCGCATGGGCGGGCTTTCACCACTGCGAACTCTGTCAGTTCTCGACCTCCCAAAGTCACTTCGGAGGCTACTCCTTCCAATCGACCTCAAGTTCAGAGATCTTCGTCCCAAATGGTAGAGAGATCTTTGTCTCACCGAAGAACATCGCCCACTACATCGATGCTCACGGCTATCTGCCGCCTGACAGCTTTATCGATGCTCTTGGAGCCTGTCCGACTCAGGGCTCCAATGCCTATCTCAAGCTTCTCCTCGACTCCGGCGGTCGGGAATGGCTCAAGCGATTAGAGGCACCAGAACCCTCTTGAGCAGACAAGTTTTAGCCCCGGGCCAACGCTCAGTATCCCACCTCGGACATCTAGCACCCCGCCGCCAACCCATGAACGTCGCAACCTCCACGATCATTCAAAGCACAGCAGAGCGCCTGTGGCCGCTGCTCACGAGTTCGCAGATGACGGCATCCGGGCGCTTCTGCCTTGGCGTTCCCCGCCCCGTCGCTTGCGAACTCCCAAGCGCAGTGGGCGAAGTCGGAGCGGAACGTCGTTGCATCTCGGATCGCGGCACGGTGATCCAGACGATCACCCACTGGAATCCGCCGACCCGCCTGAAATTCCGCATGCGCTCCACCGACCACCAGTGGGGACGCTGCGTCGAATCCATCGAAGAGGACTTTCACATCGAGGAAATCCCCAAAGGCGTGCGGATCACTCGAGTCACCCGTATCAAGGCGAAGGGCTTCCTGAGCCGGGTGAAGGAAGCCTTGTTCTGCATCGGCCTCAAACGGGTGCATTTCTATGTCTTCAAAAACTGGCGCAACCAACCCGCGACCGCTTCCTTCTAGCAAAGCCGGGTAAGGCTCCCGGCAAGCTAGTCCCAAGTCTCGGTAGGACGATCCGAAATTCACGCGGGGACCACTGGCAGCGCTTCCAAAAGACCGGCTACTCCGGTGAATCTCGGGCAAAGCGCTCATGCGTCGCTCACGGGAACCAAGCGCCTGTTATTTTTCCTGTTAAAACAGGGATAACAGGCTCGGCACTCCGTCGGATTTTCGAGGCTGCGGCCGGGAGATTGGGGCCGGGGACCAGAGAACTTCCGGAAATCCCACCGCCTCATTCATTTGCTTCCATTTCTCCCCCTATGCCAGCCCGCCCGATCCCGTTCACCCACACTTCGCGCTTCGCACCCGGCTCCCTGCGGCTACACTTCCGGCCATCCGAACCCGAATGAAGCTCGCTCTCCTGCTTGCCTTGCTCCTGCCGCTGACCGCGTCCGCGCAGGTAACCCCGCCTGCGCCAGCTCCCACACCTGCCCCGAAGCCCGCAACACCAACTCCGGCAACTGCCCCGGAGGGAACCGCGGTGCCTGAAACGGCCCCGATCCCCGCTCCTGCACCAGCCGAGCCCGCGGCCCCGGTCATCCCGGACGATGGCGTGCGCGTGGCCGTGCTCGGCTACCACGACTTCTCGGAGACCGCCACGGAGACCGAAATGATTATCCGGACCTCGAAGTTCCGGAAGCAGATGGAGGCGATCAAGAATGCCGGGCTTCCCGTGATCCGGATGGAGGACTTCCAAGCTTGGAAACGCGGGGAAAAGGAAATTCAGGACAAGAGCATCGTCATCACCATCGATGACGGCTGGAAGGCGGTTTACACGGACGCCTACCCGATCCTGAAGGAGTTCGGCTATCCTTTCACCCTCTTCCTCTACAAGAACTACATCGACGGCGGCGGGAAGGCCCTGACCTCCGCCATGGTCGAAGAGATGCAGAAGAACGGAGCCAGCATCGGCAGCCACTCCGTCAGCCACTCCTATCCGGGCAGCTATCGCCGGAAGGGTGCCGCCGCGTATGAGAAGTTCCTGCGCAAGGAATTCGGCGAGTCGAAGACCTTCCTCGATGAGAAATTCAAGGCCCGGGTCACGACCTACGCCTACCCGGGTGGCATCCACACCGCCGAGATGGACCCCATCTCCAAGGAACTGGGCTACGAGCACCTTTTCACCGTGCTGCCGGGCAAAATCCGCCGCTCGAACGACGACCACACGCTGCCCCGCTACATCATCCTCGGCACCCACGACCGGATTTTCGAGCTGGCTACCGGCTTCAATGACGTCGCGGGCGGCAGCACTGCCACCGCGGGCAGCACGGCGATCGCCCCGCAGACCACCCCGCACCCTGTCAATCCCGAACCGGGCAGCATGATCGATAGCCGCCTGCCGCTGATCAGCGCGGACCTTTCCGCCGTAGCAGATATCAATCCCGCCACCCTCTCCATGAAAGTCGGCGGATTCGGCGAGGTTCCTGCGGTTTACGACTCGAATGCGAAGTCCTACTCGTGGCAAGTCAACCGCCGCCTCCGCTCCCCGGTTTGTCAGGTCGCGGTGTCATGGCTGGACAGCAAGGGCAAACCACCCGAAGTTCCGCTGCGCTGGTCCTTCCGCATCGACCCGGAAGCCGCCTACTTGCCTGAGGAATAAGCGGTTTCTTCCTTGTTTCCTCTCTCATCGATCTTTTCCCTTTTCTCACATGTTCTCGAATCTCGCCGACTCCCTCGACAAGACCTTCCGCAATCTCCGCGGGGTCGGGAAAATCTCCGAGTCCAATATCACCGACGCCCTGCGCGACATCCGCCTGGCCCTCCTTGAGGCCGATGTGGAATTCAGCGTGGCGAAGGAATTCGTGGCTCACGTGAAGGAGAAGGCCATGGGCGTGGACGTGCTGAAGTCCATCAAGCCCGGTGAGCAGATCGTTAAGATCTTCCACGACGAAATGGCCGAGTTGCTCGGCGGCGATCAAGTGCCGCTTGATCTCTCGGATCCGGGCTATGTCCTCATCTGCGGCCTGAACGGCGCGGGAAAGACGACCACCGCGGGCAAGCTGGCCCTGCGCCTGAAGCGCGAAGGCCGCAAGCCCCTCCTCGTCGCCTGTGACCTTTACCGTCCCGCCGCCATCGATCAGCTCGCCGTGCTGGCGAAACAGGTGGATGTCCCCGTCTACACGCCCGAAGCTTCCGAGACCGATGTGGTGAAGGTGGCCAAGGACGCTCTCGAGTGGGCGAAGACGCAGAATCACAACGTCATCATCTTTGATACCGCCGGCCGCCAGGAGGTCGATGAGCGCCTGATCGAAGAGCTCAAGCGCCTGCATGCCTTCCTCCAGCCGAAGGAGACCCTGCTCGTGGCCGACTCCGCCACCGGTCAGCAAGCCGTTTCCGTGGCGCGCCACTTCGATGAAGCGGTGGGCATCACCGGCATCATCCTTACCAAGCTCGATGGCGATGCCCGTGGTGGCGCCGCGCTCTCGATGCGTGCCGTCACCGGCAAGCCGATCAAGTTCGCCGGTGAAGGCGAAAAGCTCGACCAGCTTTTCGAATTCCACCCGAACCGCATGGCCGACCGTATCCTCGGGATGGGCGACATCGTCGGAATGGTGGAACAAGTCGCTTCCAAGATCGACGAGAAGGACGCAATGAAGTCGATCCAGCGCCTCGCGGAGGGCAAGTTCGACTTCTATGACTTCCTCGATCAGATGAAGATGCTCCAGAAGCTGGGCGACATGAAGGGCCTGCTCGGCCTTCTTCCCGGCTTCAACAAGATCAAGAAGCAGATCCCGGATGCCGCCTTCGACCCGAAGCGAATGAAGCGCACCGAAGCGATCGTGCTGTCCATGACGCCCGATGAGCGCCGCCGTCCGGAAATCATCAAGAACTCCCGCCGCGAACGCATCGCGAAAGGCTCCGGCGTGAAGCTCGTGGAAGTGAACCAGCTGCTCAAGCAGTTCGGCGAGATGCGCAAGATGATGCGCTCCCCGAACAAGATGAAGAACATGATGAAGCAGATGGGCGGCATGCCGGACATGGGCAAGATGCCGAACTTCGGCAAGATGCCCGGCGGACTGGGCAGCCTCGGCGGTGGCGGTGCCGGAGATCTCGGCAACATCGACGAGCTGATGAAAAAGATGAAGGGTAAGTTCCCCTTCTGATTGCACCTGAAGATTTGCCATCTTCGCTAAATAACCTCGGCACATGAGCATGGCTCCCCCTCCCTTTCCTGTCGCACCGCCGAAGAAAGGTCTCCCACCCTTTGCGTGGGTGGGAATCGGCTGCGGCGGCGTGATCGTCTTGATCCTCCTCATCGCGGGGATCGTCGGCCTGACTGTTGGAAAATCGGTGCTCTCAAAATTCAAACAGCACCCCGCCCTTCCGATGGTCGAGGAAGTGCTTCAGACACATCCGGAAATCGGGCGCTTGGCCGAAAATCAGGAAGCCGGGACCGTCATACTCGCCCCGACTGGTTCACCCGATCAGGTCAAGACTACCTACGATGAAATCGTACGTGGAAAAGTAGTCATGCCTGATCCTTCGGGAACACCGGTTCCTTTGTTCCAAGGCGACCTCACCAAAGTTCCCGCCTGGGTGCCACGCTACCCCGGAGCGAGCGGTATCACCTCCCTGGTTCATGAGGACCTGCCTGACAAGATCCACGGCATCATGGTGATGGAGACCGCCGACGCCATGGACGACGTCGAGAAATTCGCCGATGCCGAGGCCGCCAAGCTCTTCTCCTCCTCATCGACCTCGCGCAGTAATTACGATCTCAATGGAGTGAGACGGGCCCGCTTCAGCTACGCCGGTGGCAAGAAGGAGCTCACGTTCCTGGCTTACGGGAAGAGCGGATCCCCTCTCACCGTGATGGTCGTCTACACCGAGAGTAAGTAAGGCTCAGTGGAAGGGCCACACCAGCGGGATGACCAGACAGGCCACGACCCAGCAGATGATATTTAGCGGAATGCCCACCCGCAGGAAGTCCGAGAAACGGTAGCCCCCCGGTCCATAGACCATCAGGTGAGTCTGGTAGCCCATCGGCAGCGCGAAGGCGGTGGACGCCGCCACGGTGACTCCCATGACGAAGGGTCGTGAGTCCACACCCAGTTCATGCGCCAGCTTCACCACGATCGGCACCATCATCACCGCCGTGGCGTTGTTGGAAAGCACCTCGGTGAGCAACAAGGTAAGCAGGAAGACCAGCCACAAAGTCGCCAGCGGCAGATGCTCGGGTGAGAACATCGTCCTTGTGACTTTCACCAAGGTCTCCGCGAGATACTCCGCCGTGCCCGTCGCCTGCATCGCCATGCCGAGTCCCAGCAGGCCGTAAAGCATCAGCATGACCTGCCAGTCCACGCTCGCGTAGGCATCGCGCGGAGTGATCACCTTCAACCAAAGGAGTGCCAGCGCGCCAACCAGCGAAGCGTAGTGGATCGGGACCACCGGAAAGCTCGGGTTCACCCCGTTCACCAGATCCGTGATCGTGGCCACGGCCACCACGCCAATCAGAGTCGCCCAAGCAATCCGGGAATGATGCTTCGGCGGTGGTGGAGTGTCATCGACCGGCTTGTCGGTGAGGATGAAGTCCTTCGTATCCTCGATTTCATCGAGGTTGTGGGCCGGAGTGATGACGAGCAAGGTATCACCGATCTCCAGAGGCACGCTGGCCAGCTGTTTGGTGATGTTCACCCCATCGCGATGCACTGCCAGCACCACGGCATTGTATTTCTGGCGGAAATCGGAGCGCGCCAAGGTCTGTCCGTTAAGGGACGACTCATCCCGCACCACCAGCTCCGTCACCAGCCCGTCAACTGTGGAGAGCACCTGCGCACGGATCGAGGCGAAGAGTTCTTCCGGCTTCACCGTCCTCTTGTTCCGGCTGTGCACGGCCACCAAAAAGCGATCGTATTTCTCGACCGTGATGGTATTCATCGGCCGCATGATGCGCTGCCCGTTGCGACGGATCTCAAGCAGGTGCACTCCTCCCTCTCGGTCAAAGAGCGGGGTATCCAACAGCGGCTTGCCCACCATCGGAGAGTCTTCTTCCACCAAGATATGATAAAGCGGCGTGGTGCGGTTCTCGATGTCCAGACTACCGCTGATTGAGGAACGGGCTGGAATAAGCTTGGGGCCGAAGATGACCAGATAGGCGATACCCGCGATCGCCAGCGGGATACCCACCGGTGCGAGCTCGAACATGGTCATCGGCCGCTCGCCGAGGTCCTTCAGCGCACCGTTCACGAGCAGGTTCGTGGAGGTGCCGATCAGGGTGCAGCAGCCACCCAAGATGGAGGTATAGGAAAGCGGCATCAGCAGCCGGGAGGCCGGGATGTTCTTGCTGCGGGCGAAGCCGAGGTTCACCGGCAGCAGGATGGCCACGATGGCCGTGTTGTTCATCCACGCACTGAAGAAGGCGGTCAGCACGGAAAACCACAAAATGGCCCAGCGTAGATTCCCGGACAGCTTGGTTTTCAAGATGTGGCCGATGTGATCGACCGCTCCAGACCTCTCCAGCGCGCCCCCGATCACAAAAAGCGCCGCGATGGTAAGCGGCGCTTCATTTTTAAAGACTTCCGTCATCTTCGACGGGTCGATCAGCCCCAAGGCCACGACGCCGCAAAGAACGGTGAGTGCGATGACATCCGGCGCAGCCCATTCGCGGATGAAGGCGATGAGGGTCACGACGATGACCGCCAGGGTGAGTCCGATTTCCCAAGTCATGTGAAAGTCTCCCCGTGTGGGGTCAACCGGCCCGGCCATGCACCGGGCATGGAAAAATGGCAAGCCCGGGGCGAGGCAGCGGATCGGGCGAGATTCGGGATTGGCCAATCGCCGACAGCGCCGCAGACTCCGCCCGTCCGTCACTTTCCCATGCCTTACCTCGTCACCATCGGTCTCGAAGTCCACTGTCAGGTCAAAACGCGCACGAAGATGTTTTGCTCCTGCGAAACCTCCTTCGGTGACGAGCCGAATACCCGCACCTGCCCGGTCTGCCTGGGCCTGCCCGGCGCGCTCCCGGTGCTGAACCGCTACGCGATCGAGAAAACCCTGCTGGCCGGGCTCTATCTGGACTGCGGTTCCCCCGAAATTTCCCGCTGGGATCGGAAGAGCTACTTCTACCCGGACATGCCAAAGAATTTCCAAACCACGCAGATGGACTTCCCCCTCTGCCTCGGCGGCTCCGTTCCCCTCTACGACCACTGCTACCCCACGGATGCGCGGAAAAGCATCGCCCGCCCCGGCCACCGGGTGCGACTGAACCGCATCCACCTGGAAGAGGACGTGGCGAAGTCCACCCACCTTGGGAACTCCTCGCTGATCGATTTCAACCGCGCTGGCACCCCCCTGATGGAAATTGTCAGCGAGCCGGATATCGAATCCGCGGAGGAAGCAGGTGCCTACCTGCGCTCCCTGCAGATGATTCTCCAACAAGCCGGGATTTCCGATGCCGATATGGAGAAGGGTCAGATGCGCTGCGACGTGAACATCTCCCTGCGCAAGAAGAAGGAAGACCCTTACGGTGCGAAGGTCGAGCTGAAGAACCTGAACTCCATCTCGGCCGTACGCCGGGCGATCTATCACGAGGTCGAACGCCAGGCCGAGGAGCTCGACATGGGCATCCCGCAGATCCAATCGACCCGCCGCTGGGACGATGATCGCGGGGAAACCCAACTCATGCGGACGAAGGAAGACGCACACGACTACCGCTATTTCCCCTGCCCCGATCTCCTGCCAATCGTCACCGGGCCGATCCTCGACAAGGTGCGCCCGATGCTCGGCGAGCGACCGCACGAACGCTCCGCCCGCTACGAGGCGGACTTCGGCGTCACTACCTACGATGCCTCGGTGCTATCCTCGGATCTTCCGCTCGCGACCTACTTCGAAGCCCTCGCCGCAACTCCCGGCATCCCCGGAAAGAAAGCCGCGAATTTCCTGCTGAATACCCTGCTCGGAACGCTCAACGATCGCTCCATCGCCATCGCCGACTCACCAGTGGGAGCCGGGAAAATCGGTGGCCTGCTAATGCTCGTCGAAGATGGCACCCTGGCCCTCAGCCAAGCGAAGGAAGTGCTCGCCGTGATGCTTGACGCCCCGGACCGCGATCCCGCGGCCGTGGCGAAGGAACTCGGCTTCGAACCGACCGACGCCGGCGAACTCGATGCGCTCTGCGATCAAGTCATCGCTGCGAACCCGGACAAGGTCGCCGAGATCAAAGGCGGCAATGAGAAGCTTCTCAACTGGCTCACCGGCCAGGTGATGAAGGCCTCCCCGAGCAAGCCGAACCCGAAGCAGGTCACAGATCTGCTGAAATCGAAACTCTAAGTTTCCATGGCCTCCAGCGATACGAAGTTCCGGATCCCCGCTTCAGAGATCAAGGAGCTGATCCCGCCGATGGGAGCATGCTTGGCGACGGACCGGATCACGGTCGATGGAATGAAGGTCGGCTACATGTATCGCGAGGAGCCGGACAATGAAGCCGACTCCGGCTGGCGCTTCCTTTCCGGAGACGAGACGCAGGAGTATGCCGACATGCCGTCGAACTGGGCGGCCTATGAGGTGAACACGATCTGCAACTACGACCCGGCGATCATCCCCCATCTGAATCGCGAGGCGGGAACGGCATTCGGTCGGATTGAGGGCACGGATCTGTTCGAAGAAGAGGAGCCCTAGAACGGGTGCGCATAGGCTTCCAAGGCCTAACTTTCATGCCGGATCTTCAATATTGATGCCTATGCTTCACCACGGCGATTGCCTCGAGATCCTGCCCACCTTGCCGGATAGCTCGGTGGATCTCGTTGTCACCTCGCCACCCTACAATCTAGGCATCAACTATCGCTCCTTCGACGATACCGCGGGACGTTCCGAATTCCTCGACTGGTGTCGTGCCTGGGCCACGGAGCTGAAGCGCGTGCTCTCCGATGACGGCTCATTCTTCCTCAACGTCGGAGCATCCCCTGCAAACCCTCTGCTCCCCCATCAGATCGTGCTCGCCTTCACCGAAGGTCCGGAGGCGCTCTTCGTCCTTCAGAATACCTTCCACTGGATCAAATCGATCACCGTCGAGACCCGCAGTAGCGAGCAGATCAGCGTGGGTCACTTCAAGCCGATCAACTCGAAGCGCTTCGTCAACGATTGCCACGAGTATGTCTTCCACCTGACCAAGCGCGGCGAGGTTGAAGTCGACCGCCGCGGCGCGGGTGTGCCCTATCAGGACAAGTCCAACATCGCCCGCTGGGGACATACCGGAGGCGTCGATCGCAGGTGCCGCGGGAACACTTGGTTCATCCCCTACGACACGATTAACTCCCGCGACAAGGAGCGACCCCATCCCGCCAGCTTCCCGATCGCACTGGTGGAACAGTGCATCCTCCTGCATGGCAAAGGAAGCGCCACCCGCCTGCTGGACCCCTTCCTCGGCATCGGCAGCTCCGCCGTGGCAGCGAAGCGCCAAGGCCTCGCGGAGTTCACCGGCATCGAGCTGGATGACTACTACCTGTCCATCGCCCGGCAGCGCTTGGAAGAGGTGGACCTTTCCGAAACCGGACCAGGCAAGTAGCCCCCCTGCCGCGCAAATAATCGTTTGGTTTCCCCCGTTCCCCTTCTAGATTCCGGCGTGGACGAGCCGGAGCAGGTAGACAGCGTAGAGGAATACACCAAGGTCGAATCCATCTTCGTCCGCCATCGAAATGCCCTGGTGCTGCGTGCGAAGTTCGCGCCGATCTACACCGACTACTACCTGCACCTGATGCAGCATGGCATCCGCCATTCGCAGGAGCTGGATGAGATGCTGAAGGACAGCCTCGCCGCGATCACCCTCCACTGCGTGGCGCGCCCATGGGCGGAGACCGTGGCATGGACCGTGAACCTCCGCGCACCGCGCGTGAATATCTTTGTGACCGGTAGTTCTCTGGAGGAATCCGTAACCGGTCGTCTCTTCACCGAGGACGTCCGTGAGCCCGATCGCAATTTCTTCTACTCGCAGGTGACTGCGAAGCAATGGGCCGAGCCGCGCCTTTCCACACTCGAAGTGGAGGGCCGCGATCCCCTGCGCTGGGTAGAGCAATACTACGCGCAATCCGAGCAGCGGCCGGCGCGGATGTTCCGCCACGATGACGAGCTTTTCACACTCGTTACCGCCCAGCCGGATTGCGACGAGGAATGGCTTGCCGGCCTCGATGCCGATGCGGCAGAGCGGATTCAAGAGACCGAAGAAACGACCCTGCTGGAGACCCGCCGCTTCCATTTCAACTGTGGCTGCGATCTCGGGAGAATCCTGCCCGTGCTGGGATCCTGGCGCGAACGCATGGACGAACTCTTCGAGGACGCCGATGTCATCACGGTCCAGTGTCCGCGCTGCGCCGCGAAGTATCGTGTGACCCGCGACATGCTCTGAGGCCGATTCTTGGGACGGGATTAGGATTGGCCCTCGCGGTCCGGCTCTCCATGCTCCGCGGCATGCCGACAACGCGCGTCGATCTCGGGGACCGTTCCTACGATGTCCTGGTGGAAAAAGGCCTGCTCTCCCAAGCAGGTCAGGCAATCCAGCAAGCAGGTGTCCGTGGCCGCGCGGCCGTAATTTCCGACGCGAATGTCTCCCGTCATCACGGCGCCAAGCTGCTTGCGAGTCTCGAAGCCGCTGGCTTCGCTCCAAGCCTTCACGAGGTTCCCGCAGGCGAAGGATCGAAGTCGATGAGCCAAGTGGAGGAACTCTGCGCCGCCATGGCAGAGGCCAAGCATGACCGCCGCTCCTTCGTCGTCGCCCTCGGCGGCGGAGTGGTCGGCGACTTGGCCGGGTTCGTCGCTTCGGTCTTCTATCGCGGCATCCCTTTCGTGCAGATCCCGACAACAATCGTCTCACAGGTGGACTCGTCTGTCGGCGGGAAGACAGGGGTAAACCTGCCGCAGGGCAAGAATCTGCTGGGAGCCTTTCACCAGCCGGCCCTGGTGATCGTCGATCCCGACGTGCTCGCCACGCTGCCGGACCGCGAGTATCGCGAAGGCTACGCGGAGGTTATCAAGCACGCCGCCATCCGAGATGCCGCAATGATCGCTGATATTGCCGCGCTCGACCCTTCGACGCGCGAGGTACCTGCTGACCTGATCGCGCGGAACATCGCCATCAAGGCTCGGATCGTCGAAGTGGATGAGCATGAAACCAAGGGCATCCGTGCCCTTCTCAATCTCGGCCACACCATCGGGCATGGTATCGAAGCGGCAGTCCCCTACGGCAGCATGCTCCACGGGGAGGCAATCTCACTCGGACTGCGTGCCGCCCTCTATCTTTCTGAGAAACGCTCGGGACTATCAAAGGAAGACTCCGCCAAGATCCTCGGACTCCTCCAGCACTTCAGGCTGCCCCTCATTCTTGAGGACCAGATCACGACGGAACAAATCCTTCACAAGCTGGGCCGCGACAAGAAATTCGAAGCAGGCAAGATCCGCTTCGTCCTGCTGAGCAAGGCTGGCGATGCCTTCGTCAGCGATGCCGTAACGGCGGAAGATCTGCAGGAGGCCATCGAACACCTGCGGCATCCGCTTTAAGTTGGACCCGCAAGGCAATCTATCTTCTACCCACCACTCAAAAACAGAAAACCCCGTCGCCCTTTCGGACGACGGGGTCTTTGAAAGACAAACCCATTACATTCCCGGCAACTCGACGGTGCGGGAGTATTGGAAGGATTCCTGAGCCAGGATCTTCTCGCGCACCTCATCCTTGAGGCCGGGGGTGTTGAGACGGATCACAGCAGCGTCGGAAAGCACGGTAATGCCGATTTCGACGCCCTTGAGGCGACCGGCCTTGAGTTCGTCGATGCTGACGACCGGCTTGAGCTGGCCGACGGAAGCATCGGTCTCCAAGCCATTGCCGCGGAGGATCATCTCCGTTCCGGCAGCGTCTTCACCGAGGGTCACGCGCACCGGCACCGTGGTCGGAGCATTGTTACCCGAACCCGGCTGGGTCACTTCCACCTGGAAGGTCAGCGTGAACTGATAAATGTTTTCGCAGACGAAGTTCTCCACTTCCTTGACCTTGTCATCGTAGCTGGAGAAAGCCGCCTTCAGGTCAGCTTGGCCCAGTAGATCCTTAAAGGTATCATCCGGATTCACCAGCAGGCGGTAGAACACGAAGGTGGAGGAATCATCTTCCTCGGTGCCCTTCACCGGATCCTGATATTCGAGCTTGTAACCCACGCAGGACACGTCGCCTCCCGCATCGTTCGCCGTACCGATCTCACCAAGGTAACGGTCGGTTGCAGCAGTGAAGAAAATCAGATCTGCGGCGTTCGAGCTTTGGTTGGCCGAAGTACCCGGCAGATCGCTGCTGATCTTCGCATACATCCACTCGAAGGAATTGCCGCGGCGCGATACCATGGACTCGAAGTCCTTCGCCAGGGTATCCAGCATCGACTTCGCTTGGCGGGATGCGCGGATCTCCGCACGACCACGCTGCCACGAATCCAAGGCCACACCGGTGATGGAAACGAGGACGGTGACGATCACCGTGGTGATGGCCATGGCGACCATCAGCTCGATCAGGGTGAAGCCGCGCAGGAAGCGGCGCTTTAAGGATAAAGGGGTTTTCATTGGAAGTCAGCAGTTGGCTGTCTTAGCGGCGAACGGCGAGGTTGCGGGTGAAGATGGGTTTGGTGAGGTTGTTCGGATCGAACTTCCCACCCTGCCGGACGTATTCCGGTGCACTGTTCGGCACAATGAAGAACTCCGCGGCGAAAGCAATAACCGCTTCCACGTAGGCGTCGGAACCGGAGCCACCCAAGGACTCGCCGGTGTTGTTCGGATCCGGGTTGATGCCACCGCTCTCGCGCTTCTTGAGCTGGCCGTTGCTGAACTCAAGCTGGGTCAACTTGGCCGCGAAGATCCGGCCGTCGAGTGCGTTGAGGTCTTCCATCAGCAGGGTGTCCGAGCGCAGGCGAACCATCGGCTGGACCACGAAATCCTTACCGGCGACACCTCCGCCTTGGGTAAACGGCTCCATGGTGCCGTCCTCGCGCAGCGAAGTCGGATTTCCGCGATACTGGTAAAGCATCACCGTCTCGCTGCCATCGGAGGCTTGTTCGATCCAGTTATAGGCCTTGTCGAAGCCAGTGGTGTAGCTCGGGCCCGAACCGCCGGGACGAAGGGTCACAAGCTCGCGTTCGAGAGCCGCGGCCAAGCGGTCCGCCTCCTGAACGCTGATCGCCTTACGCAGACCCGTGGTGGCGGGGCCGAAAACGGCGAGGAACGCGGTGAGAAGCAAGGCAAGCACACCGATGGCGATAACGGTTTCCATCAAAGTGAAACCGCGGCGCATGCGTGAAAGGGTGGAATTCATGTTGTCGTCAGAATTTGGTCACGTCGGAAGGAATGCCGATTTGGTCCGGCCCGCGGAACAGCGAGGTGCGGCCGTTTCTCCAAATCACAAAGCCGGCAAAGTCGCGCTTGCCGTCGCCGGTCACCCGAGGCTCTTCGCCGTCGGGGCGAATGCCGGAGCCAACCACGAAGCTCGAGCCCGGAGAGGTACAAATCCCCTCGGAGTTGAACTCGTAGTAGAGGTAACGGCCATCGAAGGCGCGTTTGTTGATGGTGAGGGTCATTTCTTCGATGTCCCCGCTCCCGGCCTCATGATCCTTCTTGCTGTAGGACTTGCTGAAGAAGGTCTTCTCCGGAAGGTTCAGCGCGCGGCTGGCAAGCTCCCACTCTTCGGTAGGCTCGCCCTGCTCATCCAGCTTCTGGTAAGCTACCACGATGCGGCGAAGGTAATTCTCGGTGTCCCGGGGATCATTGATATCCACCAGCACGCGCGATTTGGTTCCCTTTCCGACCGCGATCGAACGGGCTTCATCAAACACCGCTTCCGAGGTGGCAACGGCAGCCCCGACTCCATTACCCCCCGTAATCCCTCGCAGGCCTACGGCCCCCAAGGTCAGGAGAAGCGAAATGATCAGGATGACGACAAGGAGCTCGATAAGGCTAAAGCCTCCAAGGAGTCGTTTCTTGGGTGAAGTCATGGCGGGTTTTATTTTGAGGACTTATGCTGCGGTTTTTTGCCGGATGCAAGCGGGAATGTGTTTACATCGCGATTACGTGAAAAACAGGATTAGGCCGGATAGTGGCCCTTCCGGGGACCATCCACCCAAGCCCAAGCGGAGCGGACCATGTCCCGGACATCCTTGTGCTTGGCCTCCCAGCCCAGCACCTGCTTAGAATAAGAAGGATCTGCCAGAAGCTGAGGCGGATCACCCTCGCGGCGAGGGCCGTATTTGACCGGGACGGTGCGGCCGGTGACTTCTTCCACCGCGGAAATGATCTCCTTTACGGAGACCCCCACGCCGGTTCCCAAGTTCGCTTGGATCGTGTTCCCTCCAGCCGCGAGATGCTCCAGCGCTTTCAAGTGGGCCTCGGCGAGGTCGTTCACGTGAATGTAATCGCGGATGCAAGTGCCGTCCGGGGTCGGATAGTCGGTGCCGAAGACATCAACATGGGACACCTCGCCGGTGACAGCCATGAGGACCCGGGGGATCAGGTGGGTTTCGGGATTGTGATCTTCACCGATCACGCCATCCTCAGAGCAACCGCTCGCATTGAAGTAGCGCAAGGAGACGCTCCGCAGCCCGTAGGCGTGATCGCAGTCCTTGAGGACCTGCTCGAGCATCAGCTTGCTTCGGCCATAAGGGTTGATGGGGTCCTGCCGGTTGCTCTCCACGATCGGGATGGTCTCCGGCACGCCGTAGGTGGCGCAGGTGGAGGAGAAGACGAAATTCTTGCAGCCCTTTTCCTGCATCACTTCCAGCAGGTTCAGAGGTTCCGCGGTGTTGTTGCGGTAGTACTTGAGCGGATTGGTCACGGACTCGCCCACATAAGCGTAGGCAGCGAAGTGGATTACCGCGGCAAAGCCGTGCTGGTCGAAGAGCCGGGTGATCAGGGCACGGTCGCCCACGTCCCCCACCACCAGTTCCACGCCGTCATCGACGATCGCTTCCTTGTGGCCGAAAACCAGATTGTCCAGAACGACGACCTTGTATCCCCGGGATGCGAGCAATCTGACAGTATGGGAGCCGATATAGCCGGCTCCTCCGGTAACGAGGACAGGGGCGGTCATGTATGAGATTTAGGCAGCTTGACGCCCGCAGGAAATGGATTCTGTGGCTACCTGTCAACCCGCCCGCTGGACTTCGCACGATTCAACCGAATAAATCCTTTCATCCCACGGCGCAAAACCATGACCCGGGCGAGTGCCCCCTCGGAGTGGGGCGCCGGCTCCCCCGCAAAAAACGGGACGCGGCCACGAAACGGCAGAAGGTTTCCACCCCCTCTGGACTTCTATCGGATCGGTTGAATAATTCCCTCCAACCACCGTTTCAAAACCATGACCGCAACATCCCGCTGGATCAAAGGAGCTACCGCGGCGCTTCTCACCGTCGTCGCCACTTCCTGTTATTATGACCCCTACTACGCCGGCGGTGGCGGCGGTGGCGGCTACTATGAGGGGGGCGGTGGCGGCTACTACGGCGGAGGCAGCACGACTTTCGTCTATACCAGCAATGACCGCTGGCTCTACGACCCGGTGGTCTATTGCTACTATGACCGCTACCGGGGCTGCTACTACGATCCCTACCTTTATGGCTACTATCCCGCCGGCTATTGCCCGCGCCCGATCTATGGAGCTTACCACCCGCATGGCTGGTATCCGGGTCATGGCGTCCTGGCACCGCCATCCGGCTTCCGCGACCGCTACCTGAGCAATTACCAGGACCGCATCCAGCAGTTGAAGAACCGCAACTACCGCTGGGCGCAAAACGTCCGCGAGAAGAACGACCGCGCTGCCGATGCCATGCGCGAACAGCGCGTGCGCGCCGCCGCGAAGTACAAGGACGCCCAGTTCTATCAGAAGCAGCGCAATCAGGCGATGCGCGAGCAGCAAGGCCAGCGCCAGCAGAACATCCGGGAGCAACAACAGCAGTTTAACAACAAGGCCTGGGGCCGTGGCGGACAACGCCAGCAACAGCAGCCTCAGCAGTTGCAACAAGAGCGGCAGCAGCCGCGCCAAGCCCAACCGCAGCGCCCGCAGCAAAGCAACCAACGCTCGCGGAATCCCTACTACAACCAACAGGTGGACACAACTCCCCGCGGTGGTAACGGGGGCGGATCCCGCCAAGCCCGGGCTCAGGACGCCCAACGCCAGCAGCAATATGGCCGCGGCGGTCCAGGTCCGCAGCGTCAACAGGCAGCACCGCGTGAAGCACCTCCACAACGCGAACCACGTGCCAATGGCGGCGGCGGCGGCGGCGGCGGTGGTGGAAACTGGAAACAGAAGATGCAAGAACGCCGCGGCGGCCAAGGGCAAGACGCCTGAGTCCAAGAACTTCAGAGCTATCCAAGGCCTGCCGGGAATCCCGGCAGGCCTTTTCTTTGGCCACCCGGGCTTGAAGGCAGGGCCTGCTCCGGCAGCCAATCGCAAGGCAGGAAGGACTCCGGGGACCTCTGCGATTTCCACCCTGATCCGCCTGATAAAAAGTGGAAATTTAACAGGGAATCCCGAGGTGCCGCGAGATGGCAGCGGAAGTACCCCCTACCCGGCCATTCCACCAACAGGCTGGCAAGAACTTCCCTTCACCGATATCACGCATACTGCCGCCAGCTTCGCAGACGCCGGCCATCAGCTTCTACTGCCAGTGACAGCTCGGGAATACCCCTCCGCGGCTAGGGCAGCTTCGGCTGCTCGCCGCCCTCCCGCTTCGCCCTTTCGCGCTGCAGATCCTCCAAGGTCACCGTCGGCCGCATCATCCGTCTGCCTATCCACCATCCCGCGAGCGCTCCTCCGAAGTGGCAACCGTGTGCCACCACTTGGAAGCCAGCCTCCGGAAGAAACCAAGAGCCGACCAGAAACATCCCTTCCGCCAAGATGATTCCCCGTCCGAGATTCTTCGCCGAGATCGGCAAAGGGGCCATCCGCGACTCCGGAGATACGGTGGTCAGCCAAAGCAGCAGGGCCGTAAAACCTCCGGAGATTCCCACCAATTGGAAATCGCGATGCGGTGAAGGTGCTGCGATCACTTGGACCAAGCCACCCAGCAACACTCCCGCCAGCAGCACCTTGGCCACGGCCGATGCCCCACCAATGCGCTCCACCCGGGCGCCAATCAAGAGCAGTCCCGCCGCATTGATCGCGAGGTGGGTGATATTTCCGTGTAGAAAAGCGTGGCTCACCAATTGCCAGACCTTCCCTTCGAGCAAGCCTTGGCGAGAAAGCCCGAAGGTCAGGAAGAGCCAGTCCAAGCGATCATCACTGGCAAAGCACATGCCACCGTAAACGGCAGCGATCACGAGAACCAGAAGCCAGCACAATTTCGCCCCGCGGAGATCCGCGATCACCCAGCGCCAGCGATCTCCGCTCCGTTGTGTCACGGTCGGAAGATGCATGGCAGGAGGGTACGCAGAGAGTCGAAAATTCGCGCGGCTCTACCTAGGGCAATCTCACTTCACGACGCGGGCGCGCGGCTCGCGCTTCACCGAATCCTGCGTGCCGGGAGAAGTCACGAAGGGACCGCCCTCCAGCGGGGCGATGCCGGTGAAGGCCACGTCCGGCATTTCGCTCGGACGACCGGCCAGCGGAAAATCCTTCCGCAGCGGGTAAAAGGGATAACCTTCCCACATCAGGATACGGCGCAGGTCCGGGTGACCGCTAAAGCGGATGCCCATCATATCGTAAACCTCGCGCTCATGCCAGTCAGCACCCAGCCAGATGTCGGTGGCAGTCGGCACTTCCTCGTCCTCGGAAACCTTCGACTTCACCCGCAGGTGCTTGGAGTCATCCACGGTCACCAGTTCGTAGACCATCTCGAAGCGAGGATCCTCGCCGAAGTGGTCGAGGCTGGAGATGTCGATGATCATCTCGTAACCCATCTCCTTCTTCGCGGTGGCCAGCACCTCGTGGAGCACTCCGAGCTTCACGTTGATCGTGTGCTCGCCGCGGAACTCTTTCGTTCCCACGACGTTCTCGCCGAACTTGGCGGAGAGTTTTTCAATATCTTGCGCGGCGGACATGGAAAGCGATCAGGAAAGGTCTTCGATGAATTCCTTCTTCTGGTTCTTCAGCGCCGGCTCGGCCTCGATCTTCGCCTGGAGCTTCATCAGCCCCTCGATCAGCGCCTCGGGGCGCGGCGGGCAACCGGAAATGTAAACGTCCACCGGAATGAGGCGGTCGATGCCCTGCAGCACGGCGTAGGAGCGATACATGCCACCGGAGGAGGCGCAGGCACCCATGGCGATGCACCACTTCGGTTCCGGCATCTGGTCCCAGATGCGCTTCACGGCGAGTGCCATCTTATAGGTCACCGTGCCAGCCACGATCATCACGTCCGCCTGGCGGGGCGAGAAACGCATCACTTCCGCGCCGAAGCGGCTGAGGTCGAAGCGGCTGCACGCGGCGGCCATCATTTCAATGGCGCAGCAGGCGAGACCCATCGGCATCGGCCACATGGAGTTTTTCCGCATCCAGTTGATAGCGGCATCCACGCGCGTGAAGATGATATTGCCTTCGATCTTGGAATCGTAGGCCGCGTGGGCGGTCTGAAGGGAATCGCTGACCATAGTGGTGCGGCGGGACGATGCCCCTCCCCCGCCCTGCCCTCAAGCCCGTTTGTGAAATTTTTCACAAGCTCCTGCCCGACACGGCGCCCGGGCTGCGGCGGCAAGCAGCCCAAGGCGCTCCTTGCCAGAGACCCGGCAGACCTGATAGCCCGTCTGGATGAGCCGGAGAAAGATCCGAAATTACGGAATCGCCGCGGGCCTGCTGCTCGCGCTGCTCCTGCTGTTCAAAACTTCCGGTCCCACCGGAGAAGAAGAAGGCACGAAGAACTCTCTCCGCCGGACTAGCGGGCTCTCCCCAGCGAGTTCTGACGAAAACGGACCCGGCAAACCGACCAAGACCGGTCGCCTGAGGGAAAGCCGGAAGGTGGCATCGGACGAAGATCAGAAGAAATTCGCACGCTTCTTCCTCCCGCCCGTGAAGCTGGAACATGCGAGCATCGAGGAAGCGATGGAAAAGATCATCGCGGCCTACGCCGAAGCTGCAGTCATGACCCAGGAACACCCCCTCGACCTGCGGGTGGATGTCTCCGGTGCCCGCCCCGATGCCATCCTCACCTGCACGACACCGCGTGCTCCGGCAGATACGGTGATCCGCTACCTGGCCGCCCTGACCGGTCACCGGGTAAAAGGCTCGCTGCCGGATTTCCGCCTCGCAATCCTGGAGCGCAGCACGGACCGGAAGGGCTCCTTGGACGACACGATCGATCCCGAGATGCTGGCGGGATTTTTCGAGCGTCAAAAGAAGCCCACGAAAGCTGAGTTGGGAAACGATCCCTTCGGTGAAGAAGGCGAAGCGGCGCAGGAAGCCCGCGGCCCCTCGTCCACGCTTCAGGAGGTGCTCCGCGCGAACGGTTTTAACCAGGATGCCGAATTCAGCGCGACTCCGGACGGTCATCTTCACTACAAAAACCTGAGCGAGGCCGAGGTCGAATTGCTCGGGATGCTCGCCCGCTTCAGCAGCCCCGGTGAGTCCGGCCCGATCCAGATGAAAGCGAGTACGGTAATCGTCCAGCTCGACGACTCCCTCGCCCAGACACTGTCCGACGGGATGGTGCTCTCCAGCGGGCAATCCCGGCTCGCCTTGGGAGAATTGATGAGGAGCACCAAGGCCGACGTCTTAAGCATGCCGGCCCTGATGACCCGCGAGGGCCAAAGCGGCAGGATCATTCTCAACGGACAGAACCCGGCTCCCGCCGGAGACGGTGACACCTGGACCGGCGTCCGGGTGGCGAGTGCTTCCGTGCCTCTCGGCCTGGGTAGCGAGGTTGAATACGCCTTTGAAATCCGCGAGCCGAACGGCCAGCGGACCAAGGGCAGCAGCAGCGGCATCCTGCCCGCCGGAGGAAACGGGGTCATGGTTGCTCCCCAAGCCGACGGGAAGAAGATCGTCCTCATGCAGGCCACCGAGCCGATGGATGCAAGCGGAAGGCTTCTGTCGGAAGCACCTTAGATTCCGATCAAGATGAGCGCGAGATCGCCGCTCACTTCGGCGGAGCGTCCAGGCCGCCGGAGTTCCCCGCTTCCAATTCCGCGGTGATCCGCTCGATGCCGGCGAGATTTCCTCGGAGGACCAGCTCAGCATCCTGATCCAAGTGACACAAGATCCCGACCGGGCCGACCCAGCCGCTCGCGGTCACGATCTCGATCATTCGTTTTTCCTGATCGCCTGAGCCGACTGGAATGATCTTCCTGTCCGTTTCCGGACCATGGGCCACCATACCATTGATGTTCAAGGCTATCAGATGAGGTTTCATCCGTTCGAAAAGCTCCGGGAAATTCTCGATGTGGGAATGGCCGTGGTGGAAATTGTAGACCATCCCTACCTCCGGCATGCCCAGCTCCTTGAGGATCGCCATCTGGTTGTCCGGCTCTCCGAACCAGCCGCCGTGATTGTAGAGACCAAGCTTGCAGCCCGATTTCTTCGCTGCCTCCGCGATGGGACGGATCTGTTCCGCCGCAGCCTTTACCTTTCCCTCTTGATCGGGGTTCGCAGGATCACCGATCAGGACCCAGAGCTGCGGATGGATCTGCTTCTTCCCGATCAGATCGAGGATTTTCAAGGCCGTCTCGTCGAGTGACGACGGCATCCACCAAGCGGAAATCTCGATGCCATGGGAAGTCATCGCATCCACCTCTGCCTCGAAGGTCGGGATGTGCTCCGCCCTCCAATCGTAAGCCAGACGGGTGATCCCCAGCCGGTTCAGCATTTCAGCCCGCTGGACCGGCCCGCGCTTGATGGAATCGAAGGGGACGATGCACCACGCGGCCATCTTCCCGCGCTGGAACATTGCCGTATCCCGACCCTGTGCGATGGCACCAAAGAGGGTGAAGACAAGGATCCAGAGTCTCTTCATCGGTTTGGAGGGCGACCCATCCTTACCTGGAATGTCTCGCCTTATCTTTCATCGCCGGGATGGGCCCGAAGATGAAACCCGGCCTTGTCAGCAGGGGGGGAACTGCGGATTCTCCGCGCCCCATGAATCGCATCGACGCGGCATTTGCCCGGCTTCAGTCCGAAGGAAAGAAGGCGTTCGTCGCCTATGTCGCCGCCGGTGACCCATCCTTCGAAGCCTCGCTGGAGGTGGTGAAGACCCTCGCCGATGCCGGGGCGGACATCATTGAGCTGGGACTTCCCTTCTCGGATCCACTTGCCGACGGCATCGTAAACCAGATGGCCGCGGACCGCGCCTTGAAGGCGGGAATGAACACCGCCCGCTCGCTGGAGCTTATCCGCGAATTCCGCAAGACGCACGAGACGCCGATCGTGCTTTTCACTTACCTGAATCCCATCTTCACCTACGGCTTCGAGCGCTTCCACAAGGACGCCGCCGCGGCCGGTGCCGATGGCATCCTGCTGCTGGACCTGCCACCGGATGAGGCGAAGGAAAACGACGATCTCGCGAAGGGAGAAGGCCTGAAGCACATCCGCCTGATCGCCCCGACCACACCGGACGACCGCGCGGAACTGCTGGCGAAGAGCGCTGAGGGTTTCATCTACGCCCTTTCCCGCACCGGAGTGACCGGCGCACACGGGGTACCTTCGGAAGGCATCGGCACCCAAGTCGCGAAGATCAAGGCACACGCCACGGTGCCGGTGTGCGTGGGCTTCGGCATCACCAAGCCGGAACAGGCCGCCATGGTCGCAAAGAATTCGGACGGGGTGATCGTCGGATCCGCCATCGTGAAGCAGATCGAACTCCATCCGAACCGCGCCGCCGAAGCTGTCCGCGAATTTGTGACGCCCCTGATCGAAGCCACCAAGTCCGCCTCTTGATTTTCAGTTCTTAGCCTCCACTTTGCCCCAGCCCATGCTCCTGCATTTCTACAAGATGAACGGTGCCGGCAACGACTTCGTTGTCATCGATAACCGCGACCTTTCCGCTGCCCTGACCAAGGAGCAGATCGAGCACCTCTGCGACCGCCATCGCGGGATCGGCGCGGACGGATTGCTCGCCGTGGAGCCGTCCGAAAAGGGGGCCGACTTCAAATTCCGCTACTACAATGCGGATGGAGGCGAAGCCGAGATGTGTGGCAATGGCGCCCGCTGCTTCGGCCGCTTCACCGCCGCCCTCATGGAGGATGATCCGGAGCGCGTGACCTTCGAAACCATCGCCGGAACCCTCGCGGCCGAACTGGTGGACGACAACATCCGCATCGCGATGTCCGAACCCAAGGACCTCAAGATCGATACCGGCGTGGAGATCCCGGACCTCAATGCCAAGCTCCATTTCATCAACACGGGCGTGCCTCACGTGGTTGCCTTCGTGGCAGACCTGCCGGGCACGGAAGTGGTCCGCCACGGTGCCACGATTCGTTACCACAAGGCCTTCGCCCCCGCGGGAACGAATGCGAACTTCGCGACCGTCCTCGCTCCGGGTCATATTGCCATCCGCACCTATGAGCGCGGCGTGGAAGACGAAACCCTGGCCTGCGGCACCGGCATGGTAGCCTGCGCGCTGATGCATCACCTTCTGGATGGTGCGCCATCCCCGATCAAGGTGGACGTAAAGGGGGGCGACACTCTGGAAATCGGATTCGAAAAGAAGGGCGATACCTTCACCAACGTGACCCTCACCGGCCCGGCTGACTTCGTCTTTGAGGGTGACATCGAGATTTGATGTTAAATTTCGGCATCATGTGATGCCAAAATTTGACATCATTTTAGAGCAGGTGTAGTTGGTTCGCCATGGACTACAAGGCGAGCCGGAAACGAACGATCATTGACCTGCCCGATGAGGATCTGTCGCGCCTTGATGCTTTGGCCGAAGAAGGATCCGTCTCACGTGCTTCCATACTGAGGGAAGCAGTGGCGGAGTATGTGGTTCGGAAGAGCAAGGTTCCGGCCGTGCCCAAGCCCCTCAGCGGTTTTGGCTCGCTGAAGGGCTACTATGGCGAGGCGCAGGCCTATCAGGATCAACTTCGGGGAGAGTGGGAATGACCGGCTTCTTCGATACCAACATCCTTATCGATTTCCTCAACGGGGTGACGGAAGCACAAGTGGCGACCTCCGCTTACGGACGCCGCTGCATCAACCGGATCACCTGGATGGAAATTCTGGCTGGTGTCAAAGACACGCCGGGAGAAGATATCGCACGGACTTTCCTCGCCCAATTTGACGTCGTCGAGATGACGGAGGAAGTCGCGGAGGCAGCGCTCACCCTACGCCGTCACCATGTGCCGCGCCTGAAGTTACCGGATGCAATCATCCTCGCCTCCGCCCGGATGCTGGGCTGTCGGCTGATCACGAGGAATACCCGGGATTTTCCGCAGGACTCGGCAGACGTCCATGTACCCTACCGCGTGTGACGGGAAATTTCACAAATCCGGGCTTCCGGGTTGAAGAGCGCCGCGGGTTGTTCATTCTCCGCCCGCCATGACGTTCCGAGGCACCTACACCGCGCTTATCACTCCTTTTCGCGACGACCGTATCGATACCGCGGCCTTCAAAGCCTTGATCGACCGTCAGGTTGCCGCCGGCATCACGGGCATCGTTCCGGTGGGCACCACCGGCGAGTCCCCGACGCTCGATATGGATGAGCACATCGAGGTGATCCGCCTGGCCGCGGAATACGCCGCCGGCCGTTGCCAAGTCGTGGCGGGCACGGGAGCGAATTCCACCAAGGAAGCCATCGAGCTGACCCAAGCCGCCGAAAAGGTTGGCGCGACGGGGACGCTTCAGGTTTGCCCCTATTACAACAAGCCCTCTCAGGAAGGGGTCTACCGCCACTTCCGCACCGTGGCCGAAAATACCGGCCTGCCGGTGATGCTTTACAGCGTGCCTGGCCGCAGCGGGATCGAAATCGGCGTGGAAACGACCGCGCGCCTTGCCGCGGACTGCAAGAACATCGTTTCCATCAAGGAAGCCGGTGGTTCGGTGGAGCGCGTGAACCAGCTTTTCCAAGCGGTGCCTGCGGATTTCTCGATCCTTTCCGGCGACGATCCGCTGACCCTGCCTTTCATGTCCTGCGGTGCCGTGGGTCTGGTTTCGGTGACCTCGAACCTCGTCCCCGAGGTGCTGGTGAAGCTGGTGCAGCTCTGCCTGGACGGTGACTTCACCGGGGCTCTGGCTCAGCAGAAGCAATTTTACCCGCTGTTCCGCGGCCTGATGTCGCTGGACGTGAACCCGGTGCCGATCAAGACCGCCGTCGCACTCCAAGGCCACTGCACGGAGGAACTGCGCCTGCCGCTCGCCCCGATGACGGATGCGGCGAAGGCCCAGCTTGCAGCGTTGCTCCGCGAGTTCGGACTGCTCTCCTGATCACCCCCTCGACCCACGCCATGATCCAACTCCTCGTCACCGGCAAGTCCGGCCGCATGGGCCAAGCCGTTCTCCAAGCTGCCAGCCAGGAGCCCGCCGTCACCGTGGCATCCACCCACGACAGCGGGGAAAGCCTTACCGCAGCGATCACCCAAGCGAACACGGTGATCGATTTCACGGTCCACAAGTTCACCCGCGAGTTGCTCGACGCCGCCTTGGAAAAAGGCACGCATCTGGTGATCGGCACCACCGGCCACACCGATGAGGAGCGCGAGGCGATTCACGAGGCCGCCAAGACGCTGCCGATCGTTTACGCCCCGAACTTCTCCATCGGTGTGAACACGCTCTTCTGGCTCACGCAGAAAGCCGCGCAGATCCTCACCCAGGACCGCTTCGACATCGAAGTGACGGAGATGCATCACCGCCACAAGATCGACTCTCCTTCCGGCACCGCGCGCCGCCTGCTGGAGATCCTCAACGAGGAAACCGGCACCGATTACAAGAAGGACATCGTTCACGGCCGCTTCGGCAACGTGGGCCCGCGCCCGCCCCGCGAAATCGGCATGCATACCCTGCGCGGCGGTGACGTCGTGGGCGATCACACCGTGATGTTCGCCGCCGATGGCGAGCGTGTGGAACTGACCCACAAGGCCAGCTCCCGCCTGACCTTCGCCGCCGGCGCGGTCCGTGCAGCCGTATGGCTCTACGACAAGCCGGCAGGTCTTTACGACATGCAGGACGTATTGGGGCTGAAGTAAGCCTGAGACTCAAGACCGCTGCGCTCCGAGACCCAAGACGCAAGACTTGAGAAAGACCTCCTGATCCGGAACTTCGAGTCTTGTGTCTGAAGTCCTCCAATCATCCGTCTCGCGTGAAACCCGCGTAGGCATTGCCCTCGGCTCGAATCTGGGCAATCGCCTGCGCCACCTGCAGGAGGCGCGGGACTTGCTGAAAAACGTCGCTGTTCCCGGTTCCCTGATCCAAGCCCCGGTTTTCCAGACGGAGCCGGTAGATTGTCCGGATGACTCGCCGGATTTCTACAATACCGTGGTCGAGATCGGGTACAAAGGCACGCCACACGATCTGCTGGACGCCACCCAAGCGATCGAATTCCGGCTCGGTCGGACGACGGTGCCGGTGAGGAACGCGCCACGGGTGATCGACGTGGACATCCTTTACTTCGGCGAAGAGCGGATCGAGGGGGAAATCCTCGATCTCCCCCACCCTCGCCTGACTTCGCGGCGCTTTGTCCTTCAACCGCTTGCCGAGATTCGCCCGGATTTGATCCTCCCTGGCGATCAAGTTTCGATTGCGGAACACCTCCGGCACCTCGACTCTAACGAGCCGCCGCTCGTCACTGTGCAAGCGGTGTGGTAAGCCATCCGATTCCCGTGACCGGTTCCGAAAAAGCCGCTGCCCTCGCCGCCCGGAAGCACGCCGGACCTCCGGTGACGATGTTGACCGCCTACGACTATCCTACGGCCCGTCTGTTCGATGATGCCGGAGTGGACGCGCTGCTGGTAGGAGACTCTCTCGGCATGGTGGTGCTGGGCTATCCGGACACCACCCACGTCACGCTGGATCAAATGATCCATCACGTCGCGGCGGTCGGTCGCGCGAGGCCAAAGGCCCTGCTGATCGGGGATCTTTCGATCGGCACCTATCCCGATCCGGAAACGGCCGTGACCAATGCCCGCCGTCTGGTCGAGGCCGGTGCCGAAGCCGTGAAATTGGAAGGCGGCCTCCGGCAGGCTGCAAAAGTGAAGGCCATCGTCGATGCCGGTATTCCCGTCTGCGGCCACCTCGGGATGCTGCCACAGCGGGTCCTCGAAGAAGGCGGCTACAAGAAGAAGGGCAAGACTCCTGAGCAAAGCGCCGCGATCCTCGAAGGCGCTCTCGCACTTGCCGAAGCGGGCGCATTTGCGATCGTGCTGGAAAGCGTGGTGCCTTCCGCTGCGGAATGGATCACCGCGCGAGTCCCTATTCCCACGATCGGGATCGGCTGTGGCGAGCACACCTGCGATGGCGAGGTATCCGTGGCGACCGACCTGATCGGCACTTTTCCTTGGTTCGTGCCTCCCTTCGCGAAGCCGGAGGCGAATCTTGCTCCGCAGATCACCGCCGCGGCAGCAGCCTACTGCAAGCGCGTGCAGAGCGTGCCGATCCAGCATCGCTGACCCCCTTCGTCATGCCGTCTCCCGCCT
The DNA here is from genome assembly GCF_012913485.1 of Luteolibacter luteus. GTDB lineage: Bacteria > Verrucomicrobiota > Verrucomicrobiia > Verrucomicrobiales > Akkermansiaceae > Haloferula > Haloferula lutea. Next base: position 544,117 of record NZ_CP051774.1, read on the forward strand.
TCCAATCCGAGTTCGACACTTGGCTCGACCGGGCCCTTGATGAAGCCAGCGGCAGGGACGACGTGGTCGCTTTCAGCTTTAATCTAGGCGAGCCTTGGAGCATCGAAGTCGTCGGATGCGGCAGCTATGATGAGTCTGACGAAGACTGGGCCACCGATGAAATCTTCCGTCCGGAGACCGATGCCCTCGAGCTTCCTGAAGTGGAGGCTGGCGACGATTGGCAATCCGTTCTCGAGTTCGCCAAAGCGCTTGTCGGCTCGTATCTCTCAAGGCCAAGCACCGGCAGCAGCACCCTGAAAAATGCCTCCGCGGTCGCTGTGGGTTTCGTGGATGGGGAGATCCACAAGCTCTGGCCATGAGCACCCCTGACAAACAAGCCGATCTCGAAGTAAGGATGGCGGCCTTGGGCATCGAGGAGGAAGACCTCCACGAGAGCTTCATTCTCGGCTCGGGCTCGGGGGGGCAGAAGATCAACAAGACGAACTCCTGCGTCTTTCTCAAACACATCCCCAGCGGCCTTCAGGTGAAATGCCAGGAAAGCCGCTCGCGGGAGGCCAACCGCCAGCTCGCCCGGGAGCTGCTCTGCGATGCCTTCGAGGGGATCAAGCGTGACAAGGCGACCGCACAGAAACAGGCCATCGAGAAAAACCGCCGCCGCAACCGGCAGCGTTCCCGCCGCTCGAAGCAGCGTTCCGTCGCCGAAAAGCGCCAACTCTCTGAGAAAAAGGCGATGCGGAAATCCCCAACAGGTGACGATTGATTTCGTCCCCTTCCCTGCTAATCCTGATACCTATGAAAGCCTACCTCGATCTTATGCGCGATGTCCTGCAGAACGGCGAGGAACGGTCCGATCGCACCGGCACCGGCACGCTCTCGGTTTTCGGACGCCAGACTCGCTATGACCTGCGCCAAGGCTTCCCCTGCCTCACCACCAAGAAGCTTCACCTGCGCTCCATCATCCACGAGCTGTTGTGGTTCCTGAAGGGTGACACCAACGTCGCCTACCTGAAGGAAAACGGCGTGCGGATCTGGGACGAGTGGGCGGATGAAAGCGGCGAACTGGGCCCGGTTTATGGCCGTCAGTGGCGTTCCTTCCCAGCCCCGGACGGCCGCACGGTCGATCAGATCGCAGAGCTGGTCCACGGCCTGCGCGGTGATCCGCATTCACGCCGCCACCTGGTGGTCGCGTGGAATCCCGGCGAGCTCAACCGCATGGCCCTGCCGCCGTGCCACTGCTTGTTCCAGTTTTTCGTGCACGAGCCGGAGTCGGACCGCCCCGGGCTTTCCTGCCAGCTCTACCAGCGCTCCGCGGATCTTTTCCTCGGCGTGCCTTTCAACGTGGCTTCCTATGCGCTGCTGACCATGATGCTGGCTCAGGTCTGCGACTTCGAGCCGCGCGAATTCATCCACACCTTCGGCGATCTTCATCTCTACAAGAACCACCTCGATCAGGCCCGCGAGCAACTGACTCGCAGCCCGAAGCCGCTACCGACGATGTGGATCAATCCGAAGGTCCGGGAGCTGGACGATTTCACCTTCGAGGACTTCCGCCTGGAGAACTACGATCCCCATCCCCACATCAAGGCGGAGGTCTCTGTGTAAGCGGCCATGTTTCGCTTCGAGCAGCGCCGGGAAAAGCTGATCAGCCGGCAGCATTTCACGCTGCGGATGCTGCGCTGCGGAGCGATTGCGGCAGGCATCACGATGTTCGCGCTTAGCATCGGGATCGCAGGCTATCACTGGATCGGCGGCCTTGGCTGGGTGGATTCATTTCTGAATGCCTGCATGATCCTCGGCGGCATGGGGCCGGTGGATGAACTGAAGGACGATCCTGCGAAAATCTTCGCCGGTTGTTATGCGCTGTTTTCCGGGCTGGTCTTTGTCGCGCTGGCAGGTTTCCTCGTCGCGCCCGTCTTCCACCGGATGCTCCACCGCTTCCACTATGAGTCGGACGACGACGACAAAGACTCATGAGCCGCCTCACCGCCATCGTAGCCATGACCCCGGACCGTGTGATCGGCCGGAATGGCGATCTGCCCTGGCATCTGCCGGAAGACCTTGCGTTTTTCAAGCGGACCACTTCGGGCCACACCATCGTCATGGGGCGGAAGACCTACGAGTCCATCGGCAGGCCCCTGCCAAAGCGCCGGAACATCGTTCTAACAAGGGATACCGCCTGGAGTGCTCCAGGCGTGGAGGTGATCCATGCGCCGGAAGATCTGGAATCGATCCCGGGGCTCGGCGAGCAGGTCTTCATCATTGGCGGTGCGGAGATCTATGCTGCATTTCTCGGACATCTGGATGAATTGCTGGTGTCCTGGGTCTTCGAGAATTATCCCGGAGACACGCGCTTTCCCGAATTCGAGGAACGATTTTCGCAGCCGGAACTCATCGAGACGCATGAAGCCTTTGAAGTTCGCCGCTACCTGAAACCAACCGCTCTCTAACCATGGCCCAGACATTCGAACTCGAAGGTACCCTCAAGCACCTCTTTGACACCCAGACCTTCGCCAGCGGCTTCGCAAAGCGTGAATTCGTGGTGGAAGTTCCGGACGGCCGCTTCCCGCAGATGATCAAATTCGAGTGCGTGAAGGACAAGATCGCGATGCTCGACGGCATCCGCATCGGAGACCAGGTGAAGGTCGCTTTCGACATCCGTGGCAGCGAGTTCAAGGAACGCTTCTACGTGAACCTGAACGCGTGGAAGATCAACAAGAGTGGTGGCAGCGGGGCCGCAGATGACGGTGATAGCCAGCGGACGAATTCCTCGATGGACGCCAGCTTCGACAATGAGCCGGACATGTCGGACGATATTCCGTTCTAAGAGCCTCAAGGGTCGACGCGCCGGAGTGGTGTGCGAAGAGACGACTCTCCGGTAAGCCTCGGCCGGGGAAGCTGCGAGCATGCGGCGGATTTCTGCGGAAGAATCCCCCGGAACGATCGGTCGTGCTTGCGACAGGAAGTTCCTGACCCCGAGCGCGGGCATCGTGGTACATGCCGGCTGCGATTTTTCCTTCTCTATCAGGTGGGCTTGGGAGCAATGCAAAGTGCCATGCGCCTGTCTCCCCCAAAGGGCTGGTGACGATGCTGCGGTGCGTGACCGGCCGCAAATTCTTCAAAATCTAACGCCTTTTTCACAACTTACAGGTGGCGGCTCCGTAGACGATCATCTAATGGCATAAGTTAACCGAGAGCCCACGCTTGGAATTTGGCACTCTCCTCCCGCCCCACCCCAAGATGAAATGCCCATCCCTCTTCCGCGGTATCTCCTTTTCACCGCCTCCGGGCTCCTATCTTCAGGCAACCATTTCCCATGCCGAGTGTCGCTTCGGTGACGCCGGAAGACTCGTTGATGATGCATTCCCGGAGGCGAATCCCGACCCGGCAGGCCCGCCATTTGCGTTTCCCGGGCCGAAAGAATGAAGCTCTTTGAGGGCCAACCTGCATCTTTGGACTCCCTGTCCGGCCTCTCCTTCCACCCACCCCATCATTCCCTTCCGACCCTATCTCCGAGGCGTCCGCATTCACCTTCTCCCCTATCTCCGATGAAATATCTCCTTCCACTCCTAGCCACCACCGCTTTGTCCGGGCTCGCCTTAGCGGCTGCACCACCCGATTCCGGAGCCGTGCCCGAAGGGATCGCCGCTTCCGACTGGTCCGGCATCCGCGCTGCCCATGAAGCGAGCCGGCATGCTCCGCACCGGCAGGACAATGGGCACCTGGTCACCCGCAATCCTGGACAACAGTGGCTCGCAGAGTTCGATGGCAAGGGTTTCACCGTCACTCCTGACCACGGCGACTGGACTTGGGGCCTCGACTTGACCGGATATGGAAACCACACGCTTTCCTCCGCCTCGTCCCCCGCGCAACTCCGCTACGAAGGCGGGAAAATCACCTGCCAGCGGGACGAGAACCTTACCGAATGGTTCATCAACGACACCCGGGGCTTGGAACAAGGCTGGAATCTCCAAAAGCGTCCGGAACGCACCGATCAGGATGGCCCCCTTCAGCTCCATCTATCCAATCGCGGTGGCATCCGTCCTCAAATCTCCGCCGAAGGAGACTGTGTTTCCTTCCAACGGGAAGACGGCAGCAGCGCCCTGACCTACGGTGGGCTGAAGGCATGGGACGCCGATGGAAAGAAGCTTTCCGTCCGCTTCGAGCAGGCCGGGGAAGGTGACATCCGGATCTTGGTCGAGGATCAAACAGCCCGCTACCCGATCACCATCGATCCCGTTGTCCAACAGGCGCGACTAGCCGCCAGCAACGCCGGATTAAGCGACTATTTCGGATCAGCCGTAGCGACTTCCGGAAACACCGTGGTGGTGGCAGCGCGCAACGAGGATAGTTCCGCCATCGGCGTAAACGGCGACCAAACGAACAATGCCGCGCCGGAGTCCGGGGCGGTCTACGTTTTTGTCCGCGCGAACGGGGTATGGGTCCAGCAAGCGTATCTCAAGGCCAGCAACACCGGGGCCGGAGACCAGTTCGGCCGCTCCGTGGCTATTTCAGGCGACACGCTGGTCGTCGGCGCACGCGACGAAGATAGCGCTTCGATCGGTGTAAATGGCGATCAGTCAAGCAATGCCGCGACGAACTCGGGGGCGGTCTACGTCTTCACCCGCACCGGCGCCACTTGGAGCCAGCAGGCCTACCTCAAGGCAAACAATGCCGAAGGCGGATTTGTTATTGGCGATTGCTTCGGCGCTTCCGTGGCGGTGTCGGGCGACACCGTGGTCGTGGGAGCTCCAGAAGAAGACAGCGCTGCCACCGGCGTCAACGGGGATGCGAGCAACAACTCGGCCGACGGGTCAGGGGCCGCCTACGTCTTCGTCCGCAGCGGCTCGAATTGGAGCCAGCAAGCTTACCTGAAAGCCAGCAATACGAATACTGCCGATCTATTTGGCGGTGAAGTGGCGATCTCCGGTGACACCGTGGTAGTCGGAGCTTCCCGCGAGCGAAGTGCCGCCACCGGCGTGAACGGCGACCAATCGAACAACAGTGTCTTCGGGGCCGGTGCTGCCTACGTCTTCACCCGCAGCGGCACGGCGTGGAGCCAGCAAGCTTACCTCAAAGCCAGCAACACTGCAGTAGCCTCACCCGGCAACAGCGTGGGCTACCTCTTCGGAAGTTCAGTGGCGATTTCAGGCGACACGGTGGTCGTTGGCTCCCCTGGTGAAGAAAGTGCAGCTACCGGTGTGAATGGCGACCAGACCAGCAAAGCGGCCCTTAGTTCAGGCGCTGCCTATGTTTTCGCCCGCAGCGGCACTGCATGGGCCCAACAAGCCTACCTTAAAGCCAGCAACACCGGGACCTCTGACAATTTCGGAGTTTCCGTGGGGATCTCGGGCGACAAGCTGATCGTAGGCGCCGTCTTTGAAAGCAGTGATGCAACCGGCGTGGATGGTGACCAGATCAGCAACGCTGCCGGTGCCTCCGGAGCCGCCTACATCTTCAACCGCAGTGGGACCACATGGACCCAGCAGTCCTATCTCAAGGCCAGCGACACCGCCCAAAGTGCCTCTTTCGGCTCGTCGGTGGGAATCTCCCCCAGGACCGCTGTCGTGGGTGCATTCCAGCCTGATATCTACGTCAATCCCACAACCAACATCACCCATACGGGAGCGGCCTATACCTTCAATATCGATCCCGCTCCTGAAATTTCAATCCGCCAGGCTGAAGCCAGCCTTCCAAACGGCGCGACCAAACCGGTAGGGATCTTCGTGGTCGGCACCTCGACCGAGGTCACCTTCGACCTCCTGAACCTGGGAGTCGATCCCCTCACCCTGACGGGCACTCCGAAGGTCGCCCTGACCGGCAGCAGCGACTTCACCGTCTCCACCCAGCCTTCCAGTCCTGTCGGTGACTCGGGACAAACTCTTTTCAAGGTGAGTTTCGCTCCGACCAGCCAAGGTCCTAAGGCGGCGTCCCTGTCCATCTCCAGCAACGACGCTAACAACTCCTCCTTTGTCATCCAGCTGACGGGCACCGGCCTCACCTACACCACCGACACCGATGGCGACGGCCTGGACGACGCCACCGAATTCACCATGGCACCCCTGGGCTTCGATTGGCAGACACACCAAGGCGCTCTCGCAACCGCCTATCTTGCCAGCTTGAACGGGCCGGGCTTCTACGATGCAGCGCAGATCCAAGCCCTACATCCCGGAACATCCTTGCTCGCCAAGGATCCGGTCAGCAACCGGTTCAAGCTGACGGCACAATGGGAGAAATCCACCGATCTCGCGGAATTCCTCGCCTTCCCGGCACCGGCAGATTCCTCCGTCTCGATCAGCCCTTCAGGCGGCGTCGAATTCGAATTCGCATCCCCTGAGTCGGCCGGGTTCTTCCGGATCAACCAAGATTGAAACCCCGGGCATCAGGCACCTTGCATCCATCCTTTTTGCTTCCCATGAAAACTCTCCTTCCCCTCCTGGCGCTTGCGTTCTCCAGCATTGGCTGGGCCGCCACGCAGCCAAATCCGGGCCCCGCTCCCGAAGGCATCACCTCTTCCGACTGGGCCGGAATCCATGCGGCCTACGAAGCCAGCCGCCACGGAATCCGGCGCATGCCGGACGGCAGTCTCCTCGCCCGGAATCCCGGCCAACAGTGGCGCACGGAATTTGACGGCGAAGGCTTCACCGTCACTCCCGATCAAGGTGAATGGACCTGGGGCCTGGAGCTGACGGGCTATGGCAATCGCAAGCTTGCTGACAAGTCCCCGCAATCCCAACTTCGGGAGGAGGGAGGAAAAATCACCTGCCGGCGCGATGACAACCTCACCGAATGGTTCATCAATGATCGCCGCGGCCTCGAACAGGGCTGGGATATCCAGCAACGCCCGGAGCGGGACGATCCGGGATCTCCCTTGCTTCTCGAACTGTCCACCCGTGGCAGCATCCATCCCGAAGTTTCTCCCGGGAGCGACAGCGTTTCTTTCATCGAAGAACGCGGCAGCAAGGTACTGACCTATGGAGGGCTGAAAGCTTGGGATGCCACCGGCCGTGAGCTCCACGTCCACTTCGAACAGGCTGGTGAAGATGGGATCCGCATTGCTGTCGATGACCAGAATGCCCGCTACCCGATCACCGTGGATCCCATCGCCCGGCAGGCATCCCTGAAGGCGAGCAATCCGGAGCAGGACGACCGGTTTGGCTATCAGGTTGCCATATCCGGTGACACGGTGGCTGTCAGTGCTGTCGGCGAGTCTAGCAATGCCACTGGCGTGGATGGTGATCAGGCCAATAACGCTGCCTCCCGCTCCGGTGCCGTCTACATCTTCACCCGCACCGGTGCGACATGGACCCAGCAGGCTTATTTGAAAGCCAGCAACACCGACGCGGCCGACCAATTCGGATACAGCCTCGCGTTTTCCGGTGACACCTTGGCCGTAGGCGCTTTCGCCGAGCGCAGCGCGGCCACCGGCGTGAATGGCGACCAGACGAACAACACCACTTCCGGTGCCGGCGCCGTCTACATCTTCACCCGCACCGGTGCGACATGGACTCAGCAGGCTTACCTGAAGGCCAGCAACACCGGGCCCGAGGACCAGTTTGGTACAAGCGTGGCGATCTCCGGTGAGACTTTGGTCGTCGGAGCTCCTTTCGAAGACGGAGGAGCCACCGGCGTGAATGGCGACCAGTCGATCGTCGGGACTGCCGGAACCGGTGCGGCCTATGTCTTCGTGCGCAGCGGCGCAACGTGGACCCAGCAGGCCTACCTCAAAGCCAGCAATGCTGAAGGTCAGCCTTCTACCCCGGGCGGAGGAGCCGGTGATGTATTCGGAGCTTCGGTGGCGATCTCGGGTGATACCGTCATCGTCGGGGCTTCTCACGAACGCAGCGCGGCTACCGGCGTGAATGGCGATCAGAGCAGCAATACAGCTTACTCAGCCGGTGCAGCTTACGTCTTCGTGCGCAGCGGTACCGACTGGTCCCAGCAAGCTTACCTGAAGGCAAGCAATACGGAAACCAATGACATGTTCGGCACCAGCGTGGCGATCTCCGGAGACACGGCGATCGTAGGAGCTCCCAATGAGGACAGCGAAGCCACGGGCGTGAATGGCAACCAAGCAGGCGAAGGCGTCTACAATAGCGGTGCCGCCTATGTCTTCAGCCGCAGTGGCGTGACGTGGACGCAGCAGGCCTATCTGAAAGCTGGCACCGCGCTCCCGGACCGCGGTTTCGGATGGTCCTTGGCCAGTTCGGGCGATACCTTGATCGTCGGCGCTTACTCCCCTTGGAACAACGCGAACACCGGTGCCGTCTGCGTCTTCAGCCGCACGGGCACCGTGTGGAGTCCCCAAGCTCAACTCGATCTTCCCCTGATCAGCACGGCAACAGGTTTCGGATCCTCCGTTGCGATTTCCGGCAATCTCGCGGTAGCCGGAGCTCCTGAGAAGAGTAATGTTTCCGACACCGGTATCACCACCTCGAAGGCCGGCTCAGCCTATACCATCGATCTCAATGTCGATGTGCTGCCGCCCGCCATCTCCGTCAAACAGGGAGGAGTCGACTACGCAAAGGGAGCGACAAAGTGGTTCGGCTTCGTAGCAGAGGGCGACTCTTTCGATAACCCGTTCAGTGTGTCCAATCTCGGCCAAGCCGATCTCATTCTGACCGGCACCCCGAAGGTGGTCATCACGGGCAGCAGCGACTTCACCGTGACCCAGCAGCCCGACAGCCCCGTTAGCGGCTCCACGGGAAGCACCACCTTCAACGTGCGCTTCGCCCCCACCAGCGGAGGGAGCAAGTCGGCGCTACTGTCCATTGCAAGCAATGACGGAATCGATGCTCCCTTTGTCATCAATCTTACCGGCGGCGGCTTGTCCTACACCATCGACACGGACGGGGACGGCCTGAGCGATGCAATGGAACTGAAGACCTCGGCATTGGGCTTCAATTGGCAGGTGAAGCAAACCGCCTCCGTGAATGCCTACCTCGCCAGCGCGAACCGGGCCGGGCGCTACGCTGAGAGCCAAGTGCACGCACTTCGCTTGGGTGCTACGCAAGTGACCAAGGATCAAGCTAGCGGCCGCATCAAGTTGACGACCCACTGGCAAAAATCCACGAACCTTGTCGACTTCTTCGACCTTGCCGCCCCGGCTGGTTCCCAAGTCTCGATCAATCCTTCGGGTGGCATCGAATTCGAATTCCCATCTCCGGACGACGCCGCGTTCCTGAAGGTCGAATCAGAATAGGAAGCAAGGACGTCCCCACGCGGGACGTCCTCAAGCGTGAGGCATTTTCAGAACGATCTTCCTCACTCCATCCAAAGCGGACTGGCTCGTGGCGATTTTGAAATCCTTCCGGTTGCGGGGATGGATCTGTTTCACGGCCACGGTCGGTCGGCCTTTGGCTGCCCACGCGATCCACACGGTGCCCGCCGGCTTGTCCGGCGTGCCACCATCGGGTCCGGCGATGCCGGTGACCGCCACGGCGATGTCTGCTCCGCTCACGCGGAGCGCACCATCGGCCATGGAGAGAGCCACTGGCTCGCTCACCGCGCCATGCGCGTCTAATAAAGCCTGCGGCACTCCCAGAATGTCGCGCTTCGCTTCATTCGCATAAGTGATGAAGCCATGTGTGAACACCGCACTGCTACCGGGGACATCCGTCACCCGATTTGAGATCAATCCGCCGGTGCAACTCTCCGCGGTCGCCAGCTTCAAGCCTTGCCGGGTCAAGAGACGTACTACGGTCGCTTCCAGTGACGAACCGTCATCGGAGAAGATCTGCCTCGCAAAGCTGGCCTCGGCAATCTTACGGCCAGCCTCTATCGCAGCTTCGTCCCCGATCAGCCGCAGATCAACTTCTCCCACCCGCGCGCAGTAGCCGACCTCGAGATCCGGAATCTCCGCCAGCTTGGCATCGACCTCCTGCTGCAGGTCGCTCTCCCCTACCCCGGCAATCTTCAACTCCAGCATGCCTGGCGGCTTGGCGAGCCCGGCCAGCGCCACGATCCGCGGCGCCACTTCCTCCCGAAACATCGGATAGAGTTCGCGCGGTGGTCCGGGCAGCAGGAAAACGGCGCAATTCGCCGCGCCGTTCAGACGTGGCGGCACGTAGATTCCCGGCGCGGTGCCGTTGGCATTTGGCAACACGTCCGCTCCCACCAGCACCTGCGCTTGCTTGCGGTTCACCTCCGCCATCACCTTGTTCCGGATGGCGAAAAAGGCCTCCAGTGAACGCATCGCTGCCTCATCCTCGATCAATTCAGCTCCCAGCACTTCGGCAGCAGCCTCGCGGGTGAGATCGTCACTCGTGGGCCCGAGGCCGCCGGTAATGATCACGACATCCGCCCGGGAAACGCACTCGCGCAACGCCTGCGTGATGGCATCACCATCCGGCACCGTGGTCAGTCGCTGGATGCGGAAGCCCAGCTTGAAAAGCTCTTCACCGAACCACTTGCCGTGGGTGTTGAGGACAGTGCCGAGCAAGAGCTCGGTCCCGGTGTTCAGGATTTCGATGCGCACGGCCGAGACAGAAGACGAGCCGGGCAGGAGCGCAAGCGCAGAGAGCGCCCTTTATGCCTTCCAATCGACCTCCTTGGCGTCTGCCCAGAGATCTTCGAGGCCGTAGAAATCGCGCAACTCCTCGTGCATCACATGAACCATCACGTCGATATAATCGAGCACCACCCAGCGGGTATCGGCATTTCCTTCCGCATTGGCGGGCTTGTTGCCGTGTTGCTCTTCCACATTGCCGCGGATATCCCGCAGGATGGCGCGGAGGTGAGGCATCGAGGAACCGGAGCAGACGATCATGAAATCGGTCAGATTCGACAGCCCGCGGAGATCCCAGACGCGGATCTTCTCCGCCTGGATTTCGTCTGCCGCTTTTGCGCAAGCCTTTGCCAATTCAAGTCCGTCGATCGCCATAAAGTCCCCTGCCGGGGCGCGGAGCCTAGCTCGTCCGGCGGACTTGGCCAATCAATTTAAGGCACCGCTTTCCGCCGCTTTCTTCCCTTCCCTTTGCCCCCGGACCTTTCCTATATCCTCATCATGAGAAAAAGCCTCATCTCCCTGCTGTTTGTCCTGCCTCTGGGAGCGGCGGACCTAGAATTCAAGGAGGCGTTTGCCGATCCGGCGACGCGCCAGGCCGCCCTGTCGAAGCTCGTGCCGCAGACCCGGGACTGGTTCTTCTACCACGCTCTCCATCAACAGCTTTCCGGGCAAGCCGACGCCTACCGCAAGACCATTGAGGCTTGGAAAGCCGCTTCCTCAACCGAAATCCTGATTCCCACCGATGGGCTGGAAATCCTCGAAAATCGGGAACTCCTTCTTCGATTCGACGCGGAACCCCGGAAATCCTCCGATGCCCTGATCCGGCAGCTCGATCTCAAGTTTGAGGACACCAAGCCCGATGCGCGAGCCGATGAGAAGCTCCCCGATCGTCTCGATCCTGCCCTGATCTCCGCACAGGCGTTTGAAAACATCGCGAACGCCCGCAATTCCGGCGAAGGTTACAAGAAATACTCCGAGGCCCGGCTGCTGGCCGAACTTGATCGCCTCGCGACCTTTGATGAGACCAAGCTGCGTTTCTTTCACCGCAGTTTGTCGCGGGCGGATCATCCCGGGATCGTCCCGCTCATTGTAAAAAACCTGCAGCTTTCTGGACCGGACAAGTTCGGGGAAAGGAAGATCCACCAACTCCTGACACGCGGGCAGATGGACGAGTTGCTCGCAGCGGTTCCTTCGCTGAGGAATGACGAGGCCTTCGCCGTCCGCTACCTCACGACCCTGCTGCCCGGTGCCGAGACGGATTTCGACCGGGATACCGCCGCCCATGCCGCACATCTGGCCGCCTGCAGGACTTTCGTTCTGGGTCTGCCGCCAGCCTTGAATTCCCTGAAAGCGCATGTCCTCTTCCATCACCTGAGACTCCAGCGGGAACTGGGACAATTTCCTCAGGAGGATCTCCTCACCTTCCTCCGTCTGCCCCGGTCAGTCGATAGCCTCTACCGTCTCCTGCCACCCGCCGCCGAGAATCCGGTGATCCAGCTCAGCGAAGACTTTCGGAAAGCCACCGGCTGCCCACCGGTCTATGACGACCGCCCCCTCGTGCAGGTTTACCTCCGGCATCTGCTGGGCACGATGGAGAGCTCGGATCCCTTCAAGGAGTTCATCGAAGAAGCACCCCTGCGCCAGATCCATGCCCGCGCGCGCCTCCTCGCCGGAGCAGATCCCAACCGCTGGGGAGCCGTGCTTCATCCCGCCGAGGTCCAGGAACTCCAGAAGGAAACCCGCATTTCCTTCGCTCCCGGCCAGCAGGAGTTGCTCGGTGGAGATGCCGCGGTGAAGCTCACGCTGGATCTTAAAAACACGCCGGAACTCGCCGTGCGGGTCTTCGAGCTCGATCTGCCCGGCTGGATCGAACGCGAGGAAAGCGAGCCCTCTGTCGGCCTCGATCTTGAGGGACTAGTTCCTCATTTTGAAAGAAGCCTCCGCTTTGACCAGGCCCCGCTCCTGCTGCACCGCGAAGTACTAGATCTACCGGAATTGACCGGACCGGGTGCTTGGATCGTGGAGTGTGTCTCGCGTGGAGTCGTCTCGCGGGCTTTGATCCGCAAGGGGCGACTGATCCCGTTCATCGAGCCCGCGGCACGCGGCCAGATCATACGTGTCTTTGACGAAAAAGGAAATCTGCTGACCGACGCCAGCGTCAGCATCGGCACCGAGACCTTCGCCGCCAAGGAAGAGGGCGGCATCTTCGTCCCGGACAAAGGGAGATCCGCGCGAAATACCGGCATCGTCCGCCACGGGAAGCTGGCCGTTCCGCTCGAACTGCGCCCGCGCTTCGATGAAGTCTCGCTGGATGCGCGATTCCATGTCGATCGCGAGCAGCTTCTCGCCGATCAGGAGGCGAGCCTGAGCCTCCGCCTGCGTTTGAACAGCCATGGCCACGAGATCCCCCTGGAGTGGATCGAGAAACCCTCCATTGTCATGGAGGCGACCTTGGTCAACGGAACCAAGACCGAGCGGGTAATCAGCAGCGAGCTGAAGCTGGAGCCCGCCATGAGCATCCCCTTCCAGGTGCCGGCAAATGCCCGTGGCTTGAGACTGAAATTCACCGGCACCGTGACTCCGCACGATGGCGAAGATCCGGTGCCGGTCACCGCCGAGAAAAGCTATCAGCTCAATGGCATCCTCGGCAGCAGCAGGATCGCAGCGGGGCTTTTCACGAAGTCCACCGAGGGCTACCGCCTCGAAGTCCGTGGCCGCAATGGCGAGCCGCTTCCTTCTCGCCCGGTGAGCTTGGAGTTCCTGCATCGTGACTACGAGGAGTCCTTGCAACTCGAAGTCCGCACCGATGATAGCGGCAAGGTGGAGCTTGGCTCCCTGCCGGATATCGAAGTGGTGGAAGCAAAAGGCACCGGAATCGACAGTGCCAGCCTACAGCCCGGCAATGAGGAGAGCTGGCACAAACGCCCGAGTCACCTGAACCTCGCTCTAGGCGAAGAAGCCCGCCTTCCCCTGACACGCCCCATGGAAAACCCGGACCGGACCCGCGTTTCCTTGGTCGAAACACGCGACGATGTGGTCGTGCGTGATCATTTCGACAAGCTCGCCTCCCAAGACGGTCTCCTCGTGGTGCGCGGACTCCCCGCAGGCGACTACTCGCTGACCATGGATGGGAGCAACATTCCGGTTCGAGTGTCGGGAGGACAGCTCCGCCAGCAACTGCTGGTTTCCACGTCGCGGATCGTGCCGCATCACTTGCCGGCGATGCCTTCGATCCACAGCGCGGCGCTCGCTGAAGGCTCACTGGTCCTTCATGTGAATGGTGCAGCTCCGGGAACCCGGGTTGCGCTCGTCGGCCGGAGATACCTCTACCACTGGCCGATGGGTAATGCGCTTCAACCCTTCGCCAATCCCGAACCCGATAGCATCGTGCCGGACTTCATCGGCAACGATCTGCTGGAGGCCCGGAAGCTAAGCGATGAGCTGCGCTACATTCTCGACCGCCGCGCGGCCAAGAGCTATCCCGGCTCCCTGCTGCCCCGCCCCGGTCTGCTGGTAAACCGCTGGAGCCAGGAAGATCTGGTCCAGGACAAGCAAGCCGGCGCCGGAGGCCTGGATGGGAACGTCTTGCCCCGTCTCAGCGAAGGGGAATCGCAGCCAGCTCCGGAAAGCAGTGACGATGACGATTCAAACCGGGAGGACCTGTGGGAAAGCGTGGATTTTCTAGCGAAGGGCTCGGTCGTCCGCAGTGATCTGCAGGTAGCCGAAGATGGCACGCTCCGTCTTCCCGCAACGGACTTCGTGCATTGCCAGTATCTTGAGGTGATCGTCCTTGATCACCACGCGCGCCACCACAGCATCCTTCCCCTTGCTCCGAACGATCCACCTTTGCGCGATCGCAGGCTGAGCCGCCCGCTTGACCCGGGGAAATATCACGTGGGAACCCGTCGTGCCGCCGCTTTGGCCAAAGGCGCGGAAGCCAGCATCGAGAGTGTGATCGATGCGGACTGGCGTGCCTTCACTACTCTTGCAGAAGCGCATGCGTTTCTCGCAGGAGCGAGTGGCGATCCAAACCTTGAGAGATTCCGCCCGCTGATCGATTGGCCCTCGCTGGACGAAGCCGCCAAGCTCGCTTTTCTCTCCGAGCACGCGTGCCATGAGCTCCATCTCTTCCTGGCGCGCAAGGACAAGGAATTCTTCGACAAGCACGTGAAGCCGATGCTTGCGGAGAAGAAGGCGCCGGATCTGATCGATGACGTCCTGCTGCAGCGCGACCTGAACAAATATCTGCGCCCCTACGCCTGGCAGCGGCTGAATGCCGCGGAGAAAGCCCTGCTTTCGCAAGCGCTGCCCGCGGCGCGACAGCGCATCACCAGCGAGTTGGAGAACCGCTGGGAAATCGAGTCTCCGACCCCGGAACAGGAAACGATCCTCTTCACGAAGACCCTCGGTGGCAGCGAGCTTTCCGTAGCGGACTCGCTGGGACTGGCTTCCGCATCGCCCGAGTTTAATGCACCTGAGGAGGGAGGAACCACGGGGGCTACCTATCTAATAAAAAAGCTGGATGCGATCATCATCCCGGAGATCGATTTTGAGGATATCTCTGTTGCAGAGGCAATCGACCACCTTCGTGCAAAATCGATTGAACAAGACACAATCGAAATCGACCCCGCCAAAAGGGGTATCAATTTTGCGATCCGGAAACCTCGTCCGTCCCTTGTTGGCGAGGCGCAAGGGATTGACCCCGGTACGCTCCGTGTAAAAGAGCTGAAGCTGCGAAACGTACCATTGGGGAAGGTGCTCAAGTATCTGGTCGATGGGACAAAGCTCCGCTATAAAGTGGATGACTTTGCCGTGACCTTCGTCCCGGCCACGGAGACTGACGAAGATCTGTTCACGAAGACCTTCCTCGTACCGCCAGATTTCATTTCGTCATTAGGCGGTTCCCTACGAGACCCCCAGGATGATCCATTCTCAGATCCCTTTGCCGACTCCCCCTCCGGAAGAATGCCGGAAATCTTGGCTCCGAGGAAGAATGAGATTGAGGTGCTCCAATCCAACGGCGTGAAATTTCCAGAAGGTGCAACCGCCAGATTCGATGCGGCCACCAGCACTCTCGTCGTCCGCAATACGCCAACGAATCTTGATCTGATCGAGCAGATCACAGAGCAGATTTCAGGAGGCCATAGCGGAGCGCTTGAGGCTATGGACGCCTTCAGCGGCAGTGAGGGGAGCATCGCGAACTCCATCGGAAAACCCATCGACCTGAGCGTCACCGATATGGTGACAGGCAGCCTCCGCAGCGACGGCTCCGCAACCAACCGCAACTACATCGACGCGGTGCTGAACAATCCGCAGCCTGGTGCCCCTGCCTTCGCAGGTCCTGTGGCGGGCAACTTCCCCGCACGCCCGTCCTGGAGCTCGGATCGCGACAAAACCCGGCTGTGGAGAGAGTCCCGATACTACCACTACATCGGATCCACCGGTGAGGCATTCATCCCTCTAAACCGCTTCTGGCTGGATCTTGCGGCATGGGATGGCAATGGCTCTTTCGTCTCGCCCCACTTCAATGCCTGCACCAGCAATGCCAACGAAGCACTGCTGTGCCTCGCGATGCTGGACCTTCCTTTCAAGGCCGAACGTCCCGAAACAACGGTGGATGGCTCAACGCTACGCGTGAAAGCGAGGGAGCCGATGCTTCTCTTCTACAAGGACACCCGCGAAACACAGAAGCTGGCGCAGGACTCTCCGGTGCTGGTTCGCCAGACCTTCCATCGCTTCGATGATCAGTTCCGGACGGAGAACGGCCGGAAGATCGAGAACAGTATCACCGGGGATTTCACACCGGGCATTCCCTATGAAGCGTCGATGATCGTCACCAATCCCTCCGGGGCAGGCCGCCGGATCGACGTGCTGGCACAGATTCCCGCCGGCGCGATTCCCTTGTCGGCGAAGAGTTCCACGGAATCCCTCACCAAGGATCTTGAACCCTACGGAGTGCTGACGCTGAAGCTCGCCTTCTATTTCCCTCTACCGGGCGAGTTCCCGATCTACCCGATGCAAGTGTCCGAGGGTGATCTCGTGCTCGCGCGTGGTGAGAGCAAGACCCTGCGGGCCCCAGCCGAAGCAGCTCCGATCGACGCGAATTCCTGGCCCGCCATCGCGCGGGATGCCTCTCCCGAGGTGGTATTAGAACGGCTGAAGACCATCAATCTGAAGACTGCGGATCTCAAGCTGATCCGCTGGCGGATGCGGGAGCTCGATTTCTATCAGAAGTCCGTGGCCATCTTGCGCGAACGGCTCCATTTCTCCCGTGAAGTTTACGCTTATGCCTTCTTCCATGCGGATGCGGGCAGCCTCGGGGATGCGCTGGAGAACACCCCGCTGACCGACGACCTCGGGGAGTGGCTCGACAGCACGCTGCTCAAGATCCGGCCAGAGGAGCATCGTCATTGGGAAACCATTGAGTTCGATCCGCTCGTCAATCCGCGCACTCATCGTTTCGCGGACAAGGATCGCCTGACTCATCCGGATGCACTGAGACACTTCGAGTCATTCCTCGACATCCTGGCATGGAAACCGGTGCTCACGGCAGAGGACCAGCTATCGCTCACCGCACAGTTGCTGCTTCAGGACCGGGTCGATGAAGCTTTGACAAGATTCGACGCTTTCAATCCTGCCGATCTCACGAGCCGGATGGCCTACGATTACCTGCAAGCGGTCGTGCTTTTCCATCGTTCACAAGCGGTGGAAGCCAGGGCCATCGCGCTGGAGTATGGGGCGCTCCCTCCGGGCCTATGGAAAGAACGCTTTGGCAAGGTCATTGCACAGGCGGACGAAATCCTGGCCCTTCAAGTGCCCCGGAAGGCAGACGAAGAAAAGCCGCAGGAAGAAGCGCCTTCGATCGACCTCGCCTTGGCTGCCGACGGAAAGCTCCTGGTGAAGCAACACAAGCTGGGCAAGACCTCGCTCCAGCTTTTCAGCGTGGATCTGGAAGTTCTGTTCTCGAAGGACCCCTTCCTCACGGGAGAGGGTGCATTGCAGCCCGGCATCCGCGCGAACGAAACCCGGGAAGTCGCCTTGGCAGCAGCGGAAACCACTGTGGAGCTACCGGAGAACTTCCGGAAAGGAAACGTGCTCGTCACCGCGAGCTCAGGCACCACCAACATGCTGAAGGTGCTCGATAGCCGTGCGCTCGAGATGATCCGCCAGCCGGAAGAGCGGACCTTGCAGGTCTATGATACCGCAAGCCGGCTGCCCCTCTCCCAATGCTACGTGAAAGTCTATGTGCAGGGGATGAATGGCGAAACCCGCTTCCACAAGGACGGCTACACGGACTTGAGAGGGAAATTCGACTATCTGAGCCACACCGGCGAGAAACTCGGTGAAATCCGAAGGATCTCAGTGCTCATCAGCCACCCCGAGAAAGGCGCGAGGATCGAGGTATTCGATTTGTGAAGAACAAGCGACCGGGGGCGAAACGAATTCGCCCCCGGCAGAGTCCAGTCAGCGGATCGTGATCGTCGCCCGCGTGACCTTGCCGCTGAAAGCGTTTGGCGCGGAGTAAGGACCGACTGGATTGCTGCCGTCATTCCCCACGGTGAGTCCTTCGCCCGGACGCTTCTTGATCAACTCCGGCGTCTTCCCTTCCGCGACTTCCTTGTCGTCGAGTTTGAGCGTGAGACGACCTACCGGAGATAGGTTCGCTTCGATCTTATGCGTGCCTACGGCCAGCGCTTCGGAGCAAGCGACGGTTGTGAGCTCACCATCCGACCGGAAAGAGAAGACAAGCTTGCCCCCGGTCACATGCAGCGCATACCCGCGAAGATGCCCGCCATGGGCCAGGATCACACCGGTCGGTGCATCTCCCGTTTCAATCTCGGCTCCGAGCGTGAAGCCCTTGTTTGCGATCGATGGTGAATCATCGAGTGCAAGCACGTCACCCGATTTCCAAGGACCTACCCTCGAGGCATTGCTGGCCACTTCTGCCTTCGACTTCTTGCCTTGCGTCTTTGTCGACTTTGCAGCCTTCCCTTCTTTGATCCGTCCGCCTTCAGGATGGAATCCCGGCGGAGTCCACTTCGGCGCGATCAGTGTCGCATTCCAAGCGTTCCAAAGCGCCGCCAACTCCTCCACCTTGGCGGGATTTGCAGCGGCGAGGTCGTTCCTTTCCCCGATATCGCTGGCGAGGTTGTAAAGCTTCGCGCCCCCTGTCTTTGCCAAGCCGGGTTCGGCACGATCGATGACGCCATCCGCAGCGGACTTCACCAGCTTCCAATCTCCCATACGGATCGCGAACTGCTGGCCGAAGCGCCAATACAGCACATTGTGCGGTTCCTCGGTCTTCTCACCCTTCAAATAAGGCAACAGGTTGACGCCATCCAGCTTCCAAGCCGGATCGATCTCCACGCCCGCGGCGGCCAAGCTGGTCGGCAGCAGATCAAGCTGGATCACCGGGCGCGAATCTACCTTCCCCGCAGGAAGATGCCCTTTCCATTGGATCGCGAAGGGCACGCGGATGCCGCCCTCCGAGGTCTGCGCCTTGAGCCCCTTCAGCGGGCCGTTGCCTGAAGTGGTCACATCGGTCGGCCCGCCATTGTCGCTAACGAAATAGACGAGCGTGTCTTCTTCCAAGCCCAGTTCCTTCACTTTCCCCAGCACCTCGCCGACCGCATCATCCAGAGCGGAAAGCAGCGCCGCGAATTTCCGGCGCTTTGGATTCTGGATCGAAGTAAAGCGATCCTCGTACTTCGCCAGCGTCTCCAGCGGCGCATGGACCGCATTGAAAGGAAGATAAACGAACCACGGCTCATCCTTCTTCCGCTCGATGAATGACACCGTCTCCGCCGCGAAGGTCTCCGTCAGATAGCCCGGCTCCTTCACCACATCGTATCCCCGCAGAATGGCGTTCGTACCACTCCCCGGACTGATATAGCTGTGCCCCCCCGGAGCAAGGAAGCCGTAGAATTCATCAAAGCCGCGCCGCAGTGGATGATGTGACGGCGTGGTTCCCAAGTGGGACTTGCCGAACCACCCGGTCGCATAGCCCGCGGACTTCAGACGCTGGCCCATGGTGACCTCATCCAGCGGCAAGCCGGTCGGTTCACTCGCCACCACCGGAATGCCCGGATTGAACTCATGGCCGAAGCGCTCTTGGTAGCGCCCCGTCAGTAGCCCTGCACGGGTGGGACTGCAGTAGGGAGCGCTCACATATCCATCGGTAAAGCGAGTCCCATTCGCGAAGATGCTATCGATGTGGGGCGTCGGGATCTCCTTGGAGAAACCTTGGCAACCCAGCTCGCCCCAGCCCAGGTCATCGGCGACGATCAGAAGGATATTCGGCTTCCTTTCCGCATGGGCGATCAATGGAAAGACGGAGAGAACCAAGAGGAGCAGTCGGCGTGAAGTCATGGATGCCGCTGAAACCACGGCTCCCAGGGCGCGGTCGCGAAGCTTCAGGTGACAAGATCGGAGGATTCGAATCCTTGCCCTCCGCCGCCTCGTAGCTGCGAATTCGTGCCTTGATCACGGGCAAAAAAGAACCCCGCGATCGCGGGGCTTCAAAGACGTGGAGGATAGCGGATTCGAACCGCTGACCCCTTGCATGCCATGCAAGTGCTCTACCAACTGAGCTAATCCCCCTTACGGTGTCTTGTTGTTGCTCGTGGCTCCGTGAGGTGCCGCGTGCGGGCGGCTTGGTAGGAGATGAATCGGGGCCGCGCAAGAGGTTTTTTTCATGAATCTGAAAGTCTTTGGATCAAGGTGACCAGTGCCCCCGTGGAACCCGCATGAATAGCGGGATCCGGAGCGCCCGCATCTTCCTCGTCCATCTTCACCACCGGACGCGTGGCGACTCGCACGGTGGGCAAGCCAGTCTCGAAAAGCACCGAGGAAAGATCGAAGTCTTCTTCCAGGCAGATGCTTTCCGCACCCACTACTTCACCGATCCCGCTCACTTGACGGAGCGCACCGCTCTCCGCATTCCGGCTGCTCAGCATGAGCTGCTTCGCAGCCCCCGTCGATTCCACCACCAGCACCTCGGACGCACCGCCGATCCGCCCGCGAAGCGCTTCAAAAGTTTCCATCAGCGGTGCATCGGCATCGTAGGCGTGCGGCAGGAAAGCAAAGCTCACCGCCCGCTTCGGAGACTTGTCCGCGAGTTGATGGGCTGCAGCCATCACGCTGGCAACACCGCTGGCATTTGCTTCGGCCCCCGGAGAACCCGGCCTCGTGTCATACGCGGCGACCACCCACAAGGGATCCAGCTTCGCATCCTGCCCGCGCAGCGTAGCGACCAGGATCGGCCAAGTGCCCACGCCCGTCTCCGGCGTCCGCACTCTTTCCACCGTGTAGCCGGCATTCGCCCCGCCGAGCGAGCCCTCGATCATCGCCGCCGCGCGGTTCAATCCCTGCGCGCCGACCTCGCTAGCCGTGTGGCGCTCACCCACGAATCCCAGCAGCTTGGACATGTCATCCTGCAGCCCCTCCTTGCTCACCACCGTGGCGATCTTCAGCCGTTCTTCCTGCGCGGCGGCGGCTTGCTTGCGGAAATAAAGCCACATCCCCACCCCGCTGGAAATCACCAGCCAGAGGGGCAGCATCCAGAGCAGCAGGGTCACGCGCGGGTCGCGGCGCGGGGCAGATTCCTCGGTCACGCGCCCATCCCACTGTCAGGCGGGGAGCCGGTGCAAGGCTGGACCGTCCTATTGTGGCAAGCTTTCCCGGTTTTTTGAATTGCACCCGGGCAGGGCCACGCCTCCCTTGCGGCGATGTCGTCGCTGAACATCCCCCAGACTTGCGGCGTGATGCTGCTGCCCGACTGCACCCTTTTTCCACACGGGGGACTGCCGCTGCATATTTTCGAGCCCCGCTATCGCGAAATGCTGCAGGATACCCTGGAGGGGAGCTGCTTTTTCTCCGTCGCCCGCCTGCTCGGCCCGGAAACCGACAATCCCGGCAGTTGCGTGGCGCCGATCGGCACCATGGGCCTCGTCCGGGCTTCACGGGAACTGGATGACGGCACCTCTAATCTCCTCCTCCACGGGGTGATCCGCGTCCGTTTCACCGAGTGGCTGGATGGCCCCTACCCCCTCGCCCGGATCGAGCCCGTGCCCTCGATTTTCGAACCGGAGTCCCAGTCGAAAGGCGCGCTCGAGGCCCTCCACGAAGCCGTGGAGTCCGTGACGCGCGATCTTCCGGGCGAAGTCCGGGAAGCCCTCACCAACATGACGTCCCAGATCGATGACCCCTCGATTCTGGCCGACGTCATGGCCCAGCAATTCCTGCACGATCCCGACGAACGCCAGGACCTCCTCGAAATGGAGTCCGCCGCCGCCCGGATCGCATGGATCTGCAAGAAGTTCGAGTCCGGTGCACCCCAGTGAATGAATCCCGGAATGGTGTCCTGAGCGCGGTCGCGGCGTTTTTCCTATGGGGCGTGCTTCCGATCTT
The DNA here is from genome assembly GCF_012913485.1 of Luteolibacter luteus. GTDB lineage: Bacteria > Verrucomicrobiota > Verrucomicrobiia > Verrucomicrobiales > Akkermansiaceae > Haloferula > Haloferula lutea. The sequence continues at coordinate 566,030 of NZ_CP051774.1, forward strand.
CTGGAAGCACCTTCATTTCCTTCCGCCCGCCTCGATCATCGCGCACCGCACTCTCTGGTCCCTTCTCCTGCTTCTGCCGGTGCTGGCCTTCCAAAGGCAGCTGTGGACCATGCTCCGTGGCATCTCCACCCTGCGCGGAGCGGGCTGGCACCTCCTCTCCGGAGTCCTTCTCGGCTCGAATTGGCTGCTCTACGTCTGGGCGACTCTCAACAATCACATTCTGGAAGGCGCTCTCGGCTACTATCTGAATCCCTTCCTGAACATGCTCTTCGGCGCGTTGTTCTTCGGAGAGCGCCAGAATCGCCTGCAAATGCTCGCCGTGGCGGTAGCTGCTTCCGGGGTGGCTTGCCAATTCCCCGCCGTAAAAGGCGTCCCGTGGATCGCGCTGGTGCTGGCCGTGACCTTTGCCCTCTACGCAGTGGTCCGGAAAAAGGCGCCGCTGGGCGCGCTGGCTGGCCTCGGTGCGGAGACCGCCCTGCTGGCTCCGATTGCTCTAGGTTGGCTGATCTGGCGGGGCACACAGGGCGTTGAACTCTTCGGCCCCAGTGGCTGGACGGCCGCACTGGTGATCTGCACCGGCATCGCCACGGCCACTCCCCTCCTCTGCTTCGGCCACGCCACCCGCACGATCTCCCTCACCAGCCTCGGCATCCTCCAATTCATCGGGCCCACGCTCCAGTTCCTCATCGGCTGGGGAATGTATGGGGAGCCATTGAATACCCTCCGCCTGATTTCCTTCGGCCTGATCTGGACCGCCGTGGCGATCTATGCCGTGGACGCGCTGAAGCGGGGCACAAAAAAAGGGCCGCCCCAAACGGACAGCCCTCTTGAAAATCAGAAAGTTGCGGCAGATTGATTAGCCGATCTCGGTGCGACCGGAAAGCTGGGCGCCTTCCTCCATCGAGAACATCTTGGCCTTGATGTCGCCTTCCAGACGGGACTTGGCCTTCAGTTCGCATCGCTCGCCGGTGATCTTGCCTTCGACCTTGCCGAAGACCTTCACGTCGCCAGCGGTGACGTTACCCTTGATCATGGCGTTCTCACCGATGGTGACGCGGCCCTTCTCGGAGATGATCTCGCCCTCGATCTTCCCGTCGATGATCATGTCATTGGAGAAGCGGATGGAACCGTTGATCTCGATCCCGCTCGCGAGCACGTTGGTTGCGTTTGCCATGATGGGGAAGAATTCAGCAGAGCACGGGGGGCTTGGCAATCGGATTTCCCGAGGGATTTGGTGCACCGGCGACGCGATCCGGCGGGATTCCGGGGGCGCCGCCGATGGTCCGGCCGAACTCACCTTGAGGGGGCTTTCATGGAGATCAGCGGTCCCGCGAAAATCGCATCATTTTTTCACAACTCCTATGTAGACGCTTTCTCTATCTGTCTGCTCTTCTAGTGACCTGAAGCCTGAATAAACTCAAAGCGATGGTGGCGGCTCGCGGCCCGGGCCCCATCATCGCCCCTTCCACCCTGAAAGATGAATCCTCTCGTCTTGCTTCTGGCCGGAATCTCCGGCATTGCCTTCGCCTCCACCACTCCCCAACTGTCCCCCGCGCCGGAAGGTCTCGCCGCCGCGGATTGGGCCGGGATACGCTCCGCCCATGAAATTACCCGCCATGCGGCCCAGCAGCAGCAGGATGGCAAACTGAGCGCCCGCAATCCCAGCCAGCAGTGGCAGACGGAATTCGATGGCAAAGGCTTCACCGTTTCCCCCGACCACGGTGCTTGGACCTGGGGCCTTGAGCTCACCGGATACGGCGACCGCACAGTGCCGGCCACCGCATCCCCTGCCGAGCTGAGTCAAACGGGAAACAAGATCACTTGTCAGCGGGACGAGAACCTAACCGAGTGGTTCATCAATGACACCCGCGGTCTGGAACAAGGCTGGGACATCCGGCAGCGCCCGGATCGCTCTAACGCAAGCGCCCCGCTGCATCTTCATCTGCGCACCCGCGGCAGTGTCAGCCCGCGGGTATCCGAGCAGGGAGACAGCGTTTCATTCCATCAGGAAGACGGAGCCACCGCCCTGAGCTATGGCGGGCTAAAGGCCTGGGACGCCACGGGCGCGAAGCTCGCGGTTCGTTTTGAGCAGGCCAGCGGCAAGGACATCCGCATCACTGTCGATGACCGGAGCGCCCGCTACCCGATCACGATCGACCCTATTGCCCAGCAAGCGTTCATGCGGGCCAGCAATGCCGGGAGCTCAGACTACTTCGGCCGCGCGGTTGCGGTCTCCGGAGATACCGTGGTCGTCGGGGCATCCAACGAGGACAGCGCGGCCACCGGCGTGAATGGCGACCAAGCCAGCAACGCCGCCATGGATTCGGGCGCGGTTTACATCTTCGTCCGCACTGGCAGCACTTGGACCCAACAAGCTTATCTGAAGGCCAGCAATACCGGTGCTGAGGACCAGTTCGGTTCCACCGTGGCGATCTCCGGCGACACGGTGGTCGTGGGGGCGGCCTGGGAAGACAGTGCCGCCTCCGGCGTGAATGGCAATCAGGCGGACGATAGCGCTGGTTTCGCCGGTGCTGCTTACGTTTTCACCCGCAGCGGCACCACTTGGAGCCAGCAGGCCTACTTGAAGGCCAGCAATGCCCAAGCAGACGACTCTTTCGGCACCGCCGTGGCGATCTCCGGCGATACGATCTTGGTCGGTGCTCCAAGCGAAGACAGCAACGCCACCGGCGTGAATGGCAATCAGACGGACAATAGCGCTGCAGGTGCCGGGGCGGTCTATGTCTTTACCCGCAGTGGCACGGACTGGACCCAGCAAGCCTACCTGAAGGCCAGCAATGCCGAAGGGGGAGACTATTTCGGCAACGCCGTAGCCATTTCCGGGGATACCCTGGTCGCTGGAGCCGTTTACGAGGACAGCAGTTCCCCCGGGGTGAATGGCGACCAATCCAACAACTCCGGCGCCTATGCCGGAGCAGCCTATGTCTTCGTGCGGAGCGGCACTACATGGTCTCAGCAGGCCTATCTGAAGGCGAGTAACCCCAGCACCAGCGATACGTGGTGGCAGGGCTACGAGTTCGGCACCTCCGTGGCGATTTCCGGTGACACGGTGATCGTCGGCTCGCCCTCGGAGGAGTACGGCAACACCGGCGTGAACAGCCCCCCCTCGGGATACGCCGACAGCTCGGGTGCCGCCTATATCTTCGTCCGCGACGGCACGTCTTGGTCGCAGCAGGCCTACCTTAAGGCCCACAACTCTACCACCAACCTAAACTTCGGACGTTCCGTGGGAGTCTCGGGCGACAAGGTGGTGGTGTCAGGAAGACCGGTCAGCAACACGTTCGAATACCCGGCCGGCTACATTTTCAGCAGGGACGGCACGTCCTGGAGCCAGCTGGCTTTTCTGCCTTCGAGTGGTTCAGGAGGGTATCGCAGCTCCGTGTCAATCTCCGGCGAGACAGTCGTGGTAGGGGCCGAAACGGTCAGTTATGGTGTACACGGCGTGACGCGGATCCAAGATCCCACGCAAGGTGATGTGAGTCAGGCCGGGGCCGCATTCGTGACCCAGCTCGATATTCCCGTGGCTCCTCCCGCGATCACGGTCGCGGTATCCGGCGGTGCTGTCGTCCCCAAGGGCGGCACGGTGGCCTGTGGTCCTCTCGTGATCGATACCAGCCGCGAGATCACCATCCAGATTACGAATCCCGGCACGCCAGCCTACGTTCCCCCGCCAGGGCCGCTTTCCCTGACCGGGAGCCCTGCGGTGGCCGTTTCGGGCGACGCCAGCTTCACGGTGAGCGCGCAGCCCTCCTCGGACCCGATCACCGCCGGCCAGAACACGAGCTTCAAGGTGCTCTTCGCTCCGACCACCGAGGGCGCCAAGACGGCCACGCTTTCCATTCCGAACAACAACGTGGATGGAGCCGATCCCTTCATCATCCAGCTCACCGGCCGGGGCCTGTCCTTCACCACGGATACGGATGGCGACGGCCTGAACGATGCCTCCGAGTATAATATGGCCGTCCTCAACTTCAATTGGGAGCTGAGCCAGCCCGCCCTCGCGAGCGCCTATCTCGCCCAAGTGGCGCGGACACCGCTCTATACCCCGGCCCAGATCCAAGCCCTCCACCCGGGAGAATCCGTGGTCGCGCCAGACCCGGTCAGCCACCGCTTCAAGCTCACCACCCGCTGGAAGAAGTCCACCTCGCTCGAGGACTTCGTCGACTTCCCGCTGCCGTCCGGTTCCTCGCCCGTGATCACCCCTTCGGGCGGCATCGAGTTCCAGTTCGCGTCGCCGGAGGCCAAGGCCTTCTTCATGTTCGAGACGGATTGAAGTCGCACACCCTCTCTTCCCCGATGAAAAACCTCCTTTCGCTCTTCGCCGCCCTCTGCCCCGGCATCGTTTGTGCCATGGATGCCAGTACCGTGCCGGAAGGCGTCTCCTCCTCCGATTGGGATGGCCTCCGGGCTGCTCATGCTACCGCCGTGCATGCCCCGCAACGTCAGGCGGACGGCGATCTGGTGGCGCGCAATCCCGGCCAGCAATGGGAAACGGAATTCGATGGCAAGGGCTTCACCGTCACGCCCGATCACCGTGGCTGGAGCTGGGGCCTGGATCTCACCGCCTATGGGGACCGCAGTCTTGGCGCCGGCATGTCACTCCGCCACGAGGGCGGCAAGGTCACCTGCCAGCGCGACGAGAACCTGACCGAGTGGTTCATCAACGACAGCCGCGGCCTCGAACAAGGCTGGGATATCCAGCGGCGCCCCGGGCGATCCGATCACGCTGCGCCCTTGCTGCTTCATCTCTCTGTCCGCGGCGATGTGAAGCCGCAGGTATCCGCCAGCGGCGACAGCGTTTCCTTCCACCAGGAAGACGGGGCCAGCGCCCTGAGCTACGGCGGCCTGAAGGCTTGGGATGCCGATGGGAAGACCCTTCCCGTTCGCTTCGAGCAAGCAGTTGGAGACGGACTCCGCATCTCGGTCGATGACCTCGCTGCGCGCTATCCCATCACGATCGATCCGGTTGCCATGCAGACTTACCTGGCCCCCAGCAACGGCGATCAGAGCGATGACTTCTCCCACGCGGTGGCAATCTCCGGCGACACGGTTGTGATGGGTGCACCCGGTGAAGACAGCGCGGCCACCGGCGTGAACGGCGACGAAGCGAGTAATGCCGCCACGGACTCGGGTGCGGCCTACATTTTCGTCCGCAACGGCTCGGCATGGACCCAGCAGGCCTACCTGAAGGCCAGCAATACCGGGGCTGGCGATTCCTTCGGCTGCGCCGTGGCGATCTCCGGCGACACCGTGGCGATCGCCGCCCGGAGCGAGGACAGCGAGGCCACCGGGGTGAATGGCGACCAGTCGGGCAACGCGGCCGCCAACTCCGGGGCCGTCTATGTCTTCACTCGCAGCGGCACCACTTGGACCCAGCAAGCCTACCTGAAGGGTGCCAACACCGGGGCCGACGACAACTTCGGGGCTTCTGTTGGAATCGTGAACGACACCGTGGTCGTGGGCGCAAGTGAGGAGGACAGCAACGCCACCGGTGTGAACGGCAACGCGACAGACGAGTCGGCTCCGGGCTCCGGAGCCGTTTATGTCTTCACCCGCAGCGGCACCACCTGGACCCAGCAGGCCTACCTCAAGGCCAGCAACCCCGGCCCGGGCGACAAGTTCGGCAATGCCGTGGCAATGTCCGGCGAGACGCTCGTGATCGGGGCGGTCGGGGAAGGTAGCAACGCCACCGGCGTGAACGGCAACCAGGCGGACAACAACGCTGGAGGCTCCGGTGCCGCCTACGTCTTCACCCGCAATGGCACGACTTGGAGCCAGCAGGCCTACCTGAAGGCCAGCAATACCCAATTCGGCGATGCCTTCGGCTATGCAGTGACGATCTCCGGCGATCTCGTAGTGGTCGGTGCACCCTACGAAGACAGTAGCTCCCGGACGATCAATAGCGGCCAGAACAACAACGATGTGGAGGCCGCAGGAGCCGCCTATGTCTTCACCCGCAGTGGGACCACGTGGAGCCAAGAGGCTTATCTCAAAGCGCTCAATACCGGCGGCTGGGACCCCTCGAACGTCACTTACGACCAGTTCGGCTGTGCCGTCGCCTTGTCGGGCGACACGCTGGTGGTGGGAGCCTTCTATGATGCCAGTCCGGACAGCAACCCGGACGGCACCGGCGACCCCGGGGCGGGAGCCGTGCATTCCTTCACCCGCCGGGGAACCAACTGGTTCCAGTATGGCTATCTCAAGGCGACGCACCGCTATCGCTACAATTACACGAATTTCGGACGCGCGGTGGCAATTTCCGGCGGCACGGCCCTGATTGGCGCGCCGCAGCACCATATCACCCAGGCTCCGTTTCCTACTGCGGGAGTCGCCTATATCTTCGACGTCACGCTGGCTCCCGTAATCACGTTGGCCCAACCGAACCAGTATGGCCAGCAGGTCGGTATCCCGGGCGGCACGCGCTCCTTCGACTCCGTCAGCATGGAGGGCGGCGCCAAGGATCTTACGTTCTGGGTGAGAAACGATGGCGAGCTCGACCTGATCCTCTCCGGCAGCCCCGTGATCGCCCTGAGTGGAAGTAGCGACTTTACCGTGGTAGAGGCTCCGACCCCGCCCTCCGACACCATCTTCAGCTACAAGCAGGCTCGATCCTTCAAGGTGCGCTTCGCCCCTACCGGTGAAGGCCTCCGCTCGACGACTCTCTCCATCGCGAGTAACGATCCCAAGACCCCTCTCTTCACCCTCAACCTAGAAGGCAGCGGCCTCTCCTTCACCACCGACACGGACGGCGACGGCCTGAGCGATGCCGCGGAATACAACCTGTCCGCTCTCAACTTCAACTGGCGGGTGAGCCAAAGCGCTCTCGTGGCGACCTACTATGAGGACCTGAATCGGGGCGGGCTCTATGCCGCCACGCAGGTACATGCCCTCCGCCCGGTGCACTCGGTTGCAAAGGACCCGGTGAGCGGCCAAGCCAAGCTGACCACGCACTGGAAGAAATCGGCCAACTTCGCCACCTTCTTCGACTTTCCTGCGCCGGCAGGCTCCTCAGTCTCGGTAAACCCGTCCGGCGGCATCGACTTCGAGTTCCCGTCTTCCGACGGTGCGGCTTTCTTTAGGGTCGACCATCCCTGAGCCCTGCAAGGTTTTCAGAGCTTCACACCGCCCAGGCCCGGGCTGCCGGAGTTTTTCCGTGCAGAGTCTGCCCTTTTGCCGCTAGAAAGCGTCGCAAGTTCACGTCTTTCAACCCATGCCACGCGTCACCATCACCGTTCCGGATCGCAATCCGCAGCCATACCGCTTCCAGCTTGATCGGATGGCGGTGAATATGGGCCGCGGCAGCGACAACGACATCGTGGTGGAAGACGGCTCCGTTTCCGTCAGCCACGCCGTGATGGAGCGCATCGATGGCGGTTACCAACTCCGCGACTTGGGTTCCACGAATGGCATCAAGCTGGACGGTCACGTGATGCCCGTCATCCCTCTGCGCCATGGCCTGTCCGTGAAGATCGGCGATGTGGCATTTGATTTCACCCTCAGCGACGAGGAGCGCGAGGCGCTCGCCCGCGAAAAGCCGCAGCAGGAATCCCCGATCATCAAGGAGTCCGCTCTCGATGCGCCGAAGCGTCCGGCTGGTCCGGTCCGCCCGGCTCCAGCAGCCCATCGTCACGTGGTGTACGAACAGCAGCCGAGTGCCTCGGCCAGCTTCTTCATGACGCTTTTCTTCCTGATCCTCGCGGCAGGTGCCTTCTGCGTCGGGCTCTCAATCCGGCATCAGAAGGAAACCGGACGCTCCCTGCTCCACGACATCCAAGGCTCCGCCGCTGGTGTTCCTCTGCCGGCACCGGGAGCAGAGAAGGCAGCCGAGGGAGACAGCGCTCCGGCACCGGAGAAATAGAAAAGTCCCGCATGAAGCTTGCGGCGAGCTTGTCATTGGTAGCTGCATTCATTGCTTCGACTTGCAGCGTTTGGTCGCAAGACCTCAAGGACCGCGCTTATGCCAAAATCGTCGAAGAGGTACGGGGCACGAAGATCGAAGCTGCGTGGCTTTGGATCGATGTCTATTCCGACACGGCTGAGGAAGAGGATTACTTTTCCCCTACCAATGTTCTCAAATTCAGCGAGCGGGAGATCGGACTACTGAACCAGGCCCTTGCTCAAGCCGCGGCCCAGACGAATACGAAGAATCTACTCGGCGAGCGCACTAGCTACGCGATTGTCATCAAGCCGGACAAGGGTCCGGCCTTTGGCTTGTTGCGGAATCCCCGGCATTCCGCAGATCTGTTTACCTTGATCGCCGTCGAGATTGCCCCAAAGCCCGTGATCACGGGTAGGCTGGACCTCCGGACACTGGTCCGCGACGAAGCCGGCCTTGAGGACAAAGTGAGCGGGATTAACCTGCCAGGCCTTCTTCAGTCCAAGGTCGGCGAATTTATCGCGTCCTCGTTGCGGGACTTGAACAAGTAATGAGGTCCCTTCCGGACGAAGTTCCGGAAGCTTTCACTCCCCCTCGTCCACCGTCTCGTCCCGCTGATAAATCGGGAGCTGCCGGTAAGGCACCGTGAAGGCCAGCACCATCATGCAGGTGCCATAGATCCGCCCGGCCTCGCGGCTATTCCAAGAGCCGTCTTCCGATTGCTTCTTCAAGTAAGTCTCGTACATCCAGTTTGCGTATTCGCTCCAATAGCGCCCGCCGATCTGGAAGGTCCCTTGGGCATTATAGTAGTTCCCGTAGAACTCGAATTGATCCCCCGGCAGATCCCGGAAAGTCTTCATTACATAATCCGCCGCCTGCACCGTTTCCTCAGTGCCGTGGCGTCCGCAGAGCTCCAGGCAAAGCAATCCCATCCCTGTAAGAGAGCGCGCGTGATCGTGGCGATCCATGTAGCCGAAGCTCCCTTCCTTGTCGTCCTGATGCCGGCTCAGATAAGCGACGGCATCGGCGATCGCCTTGTCCGGGACTGCGGCACCGTTTAGCTTCGCGGAGCGCAGGGCCATCAGCGCCCAGCCGCTGCAAGAGGTGTCGCTATCCGATGACCCGGGATGATAGCGCCAGCCACCCTGATGGCGGTCTTCCTTCTGCACCGCTTGTGCCTTCAAGATCAGCTTGAGCGCCGGAGGCAGGGCCTTCGCGATCTTTTCCTGCCTACCGGGATCGACCATGCCACTTACTTCGGAAAGGAAGAGCGTGGAGATATTGTGGGCATACATCGGACCGCTGCCCGCATTGCCCTTCTCGAAAAGGCCGCTGCCGCGTTGGTTTTCCAAAACGAAGTCGATGCAGCGGTTCAAGGCCTCGGCATAGGGCCCCTCGGTCGGGAGATGCCCCTTCGAAAGAAAGGCCATGCCCGCCAGCGCCGGGATGCCGGTGGAGTCGCCATAGTTCTCAGGATAGGAGCCATCCTCCTTCTGAACCCGAGACAAGTATTCCAAGGCGTTCTCCACCGCGGGATCCACTTTCTCCTTCCACTCGGAAAACACAGGGTCAGCAGGCTCTTGTGCTGCAAGCGGGAGGATGAGCGACAGGACGATGGAGAGAGTCTTCATGGAAATGGAAAATGTGTTCCTCATTCGTCTGCCATCGCCTCGAAGTATTTCTTCACCAATCCGCGATACTCTTCGGGAACTCCGGTGCCCGCACCACCGCCCACATCGGACTTCAGGGTCGCTTGGATCTTCTCCCAATCAGCAGCGCTGATCCCCAGCTTCGCCAGCTCGGGAGGGACGCCGGGATCGGCCTCGGGGCTGCGGTCACCTTCCTCCGGCTTTTCTCCGGGTTGATTGCCGGGCTGCGGCATACCGGGTTGACCCGGCTGGCCCTGATTCTGTCCCTGCATGCTCTGGCGGGCTGCCTGCGCAGCACGCGAGAGGGCATCAGCAGCTTGCGACGCTTGATTTGCGGCTTCGGAGCCTTCTTGCTTCTCGCCTGCCGCCTTGGCTGCCGATTGGAAAGCATCGGCCAGGTCCGTGGGCGGGATCGGCACACGATGTTGCTCCGGCTGCTGGCCCTTCGCTTGCTCGGCATTGCGGGCAAATTCCTCCGCGGCACGACCGAGGGCATCGGCACTGCGCTGAAGGCTGTTTGAGGATTGGTTATGTTGTCCGGCAGCTTCCTGCAGCTTGCCTTCTTGCCCGCTCTGAGCGGCGGCTTTCGCCTGTTCGCCTCCTTGGTGTGACGCATCCTTGGCTTCATTCATGTTCCCCGAACCCTCGGCCTGTGGCATCCGGGCGATCGCTTCCGAGAACTCTCCTGCTTGCTCGGCCTGCATCTGCTGAAGGCTCTGAACCGCCTCAGCGGTCTTTCCTTCGGCAAGGGAGTTCAGCGCCTCCGCTACCTTCTCCTGCCGTTCTGCAAGAGCTTCCATCTGCGCGGCCTGAGTCGACTGACCTTGTTCGGACTGACCTTGTTCGGACTGACCTTGTTCGGACTGACCTTGTTCGGACTGACCTTGTTCGGACTGACCTTGTTCGGACTGACCTTGTTCGGGCTGACCTTGTTCGGGCTGACCTTGTTCGGGCTGACCTTGTTCGGGCTGACCTTGTTCGGGCTGACCTTGTTCGGGCTGACCTTGTTCGGGCTGACCTTGTTCGGGCTGACCTTGCTCGGACTTCGCTGCTTCGCGGAGAGCCTGCGCGGCTTCCTTCGCTGACTCCGCCGCAGCCTTATCCTCACCCTTGGCCAGAGATTCACTCGCTTGTTTCGTCTCCGCAACGACCTCCGGCAGAACATCCGCCGCCTCGCTGCGCTCTTTCTGTGCTTCGGCCAGTTGCTGCGCCGCCTGCTCGGCAATCTTCGCCTGCTCCTTCTGCAGCGACTCACGAACGGATCGTTCCGCCTGTTCCGGCACGGACGCGTTAGCCGGAATCTGCTTGGCCTGCTCCTCCAGTTCTTTCTGAGCCTCGCTCAAAGCCCTGGCTTGATCCGCCATCTCGCGGGCTTCCTTGGCTTGATCCTCCAGCACCTCCGCGCGCGCCTGAGGTTGCTCGCGCAATTGCTGGCGGAGCTGCTCCTCCATCTGTCGCTGACGGTTCTGCCAATCCTCGGGCAAGGCTTTCTCTTCCCTGTTCTCCGCGACCTGGCGTTCCGCCTGACGTGCCAGCTCGCGTTGCTGCTGGGCTAATTCCTGAAGGCGCGCCAGTTCTTCGATCTTCTGGCGATCCCGCTCCATCCGGTTGCGGACTTCCTCCAGCTTTCTCACCGCGTCCTCCGCCTTCTCGCGCGCGATATCAAGCTTCTCCTCACGCTGCTCCTTGCCGTCCTGCAAGGGCGCGCTCTCAAGCTCCTGCCGGGCCTGCGCGACTTGCTCCGCCGCCTGCCGCACTTCGTCTGCCTTCGTGGCGTGCACGCTTTCCTGCATCCGATCGGAAAGCTCCGACAACTTCTGCTGCGCTTCGGCCAAGCGTTCCCGCGCTTCCTCGAAATGCTTCACCGCATCCTTGCTCAGCTCCTCTCGCTGCATCTCCCCGCGGTGCCAATCCATCCGCTCCCGCGCCTCGCGCGTCGCACGCATAGCCTGCTCGATTGTCTCATGCGCGCCATCGTGCTCGGCCCGCATTTCCTGCCTCGCCAGGGATTCCGCTCCTCGATCGATGCGCAGCAGAATCCACTCGGAATGCCCGACGCCCGGCCCCTTCAGCTCCTTGGTGCGCCCATCTTCGGCACGCACGCGCATGCGGATCTCACCCGCGCCCTGCCAGCGCTCCAGAAGTTCACCGACCGCTACTTCGTTCCCCCCGCGGAAGCGCGCCGGCTTGGTCGCCGCACCGAAGCGCTCCGGCAAATCCTGAGCGAGCCTCACCGGCTCCTTGCCCTCGGTCTTCGCCTCGATCTGCACCGCGGCCACACCGAAGTCCTCCGTGATCTCATAGCGAAGCCCCAGCACCTCATCCGGCCGCACGCGGATTTCCTTTGCGATGGGGCTTAGCCAACGCACCACCGGCGCTGCATCCTCAAGCACCCGCACCGGAAAACGCAGCGCATCCACCTCACGGCCCAAGCGGTGCTTCAACCACAGCACCGCATCCCCAGCGCCATTCTCTTCGAGATTCCATGAGACACTCATGCGTCCGCCATCCGCCGCGCGCTCGATCTTTGCGTCCGCGACCCGCTTGCCATCGATCTCCAGCCAACCTTCCTCCACCGCGGTATTTAGCGCACCGCTAATTTCCACCATCGTGCCACGGATCGCTTCGATCCCGCGGCCCAGCGGTTCTTCCTGCGGAATCACTCCGGTGTATTCCGGAAAGCGCAACCTCACCCGTGGCTGCACCACCGTGGGCAGAGGCCACACGGTCACCGTGAAGCGGTCGCTTTCTCCCCGGCCCGCGCGCGCGCGATAGCTAAAACCCTCGCGCACGGGATCCATCCGGTAGCGCCAGGCGTCGCCTTCGGGATACATCGGCTGGGTAACTTCGATCCCCGTCGCGCCCATCTCCATCACCACTTCCAGCTTGTCGGCATGACCTTCGTAGTTGGCCACGATCTCGATCGCGTCGCCTTCGAGCAACTCCACGTTGCCCGGCTTGAGCTCAAACTTCACAGCCGCGGCATTGCCGACCTTGCTAAACGGAGCTACTGCCCGCACCGCCAACCTCGACACCTCTTTCGGCCATACCGCGAAAAGCAAGAGCGTCAGGACTGCCAGCGCAGCCGCGGGCTTGGCCCAGCGCTTTCCAGCACCGGCCGCTTTCATCTCAGCCTTCGCATCCACCCGGCCGACATCTTCATTCGCCGCACGTGCCAGCTCCGCCAGCAGGTCCGCGGAAGCACCGGCATCACCACCAGAGAGTTCCATGACCGTGCTCATCCGCTCCTCGATCTCCGGGTGGCGCCCCTCGATCCAGCGAGCCACTTGAACCAAGCCGATCTTCCGTATCAGCGGCCTGAGTCCTGCGCAACCCGCGACAAGAATCGCGGCTACCCATGCGCCGAACATCACCCAGCGCGCCGCCACGGGCAGCGGAGCCAGAAGATGATCCGCCGCCATGATCGCGAGCAGGCCACCGAGTGCCACGGTGGCAACCAAGAAGCCGCCGCGCATCCACTGCGCACGACGGATGCCCGACCGCACGGCAGCCAAGCGCCGTTCGATGTCCTGTCTTGCTTCGCTCGTTTTCATGCGATTCCTCCGCTTCGATGGTTACGGCAGTCCGCCACCTCTTCTGATCACCCATTCCGTGCCGAGCAGCATCGCAAGCAGGCCCAGCACCCAACCGCTGTCCCAGAGCGAAGTCTCGCGCACTTCATGGCGCTCGTTGCTCTCCTTCAGGAACAGCCCGGAAAGTTCACCCGCCTGATCCGCCGCCACCACCTTGCCACCGGAAAGATCCGCCACCGTATCGAGGAGGCCGCGATTCAAGGTCGTCTCCGCCAGTTCCACCGGGCCACGCGAGCCCACCACGCGGAAACCTGCGCTCACGCCTTGGTTTCCATCCTCCGCGCTCAAGCGGTCCGCCTGGGTGCCGCGCAGGCGGACTTCATAGCGCCCTGCCTTCGCGATGCGCGGCAACTCCGTCTCGTGGAGACCATTCGACTCCTCCACGTAGGCCAGTGGCGTACTCGAAATCACTTCGCCCTCGCGGACCAGCTCCACCTTCAAATCCTCATCCTTCACCGGGCTCAAGCCCGTGTCGCGCAGCCGCGCCGTCACTTTGATCCGGTCGTCCGCCGTATAGGTCAGCTGATCCGTCCCGAGTCGCACGCGGTTTCCTCCGGCACGGAGAATCGGCCCCGCACCCCAGCGCACCAGATTCCCCCAGAAGCGGTGGTGATAGATGTCCCCTGCTCCCTCGCGCAGCCGCCATGTGCGGTCTGTTAGAAGCAGAGCCACCTTCCCTTTCCCGGTTTGCCGGGTCACCAGCAGGGCGGCCGCAGCTTCATGCTCGCGACGACGGGCCAATGCATCCAGCGCGGCATTCAGGCCTTCATCGCCTGAGACCACCTGCTGCTCGTTGCCATCGCTCGCCGTCAACAAAACCTCCGCTCCCTCCTTGAGCGATTTTACCGGCTGCCGCCAACGGACATCGGGAAAACCCGCCCATACCGAGTCATTCGCCGTTTCGCCGGTTGCCTGCTGCGTGACCGGATGCGAGCGCCCTTCCGAAGTCAGCGAAAAGCGGAACGGCTCCTCGGTGGAGACGTAGAAGTTTCGATGTTCTTCAAAGGTTTCCACCGGCACCAGATTACGCCCCGCCTCCGGCCCGATGCCATGCGGCATGAAGCGCGGCCCCGCAATCATCACCAGTAGCGCGGCGCGTTCTGTTACGCACTTCGAGATGACGTCCCAAGTCCCGGCGTCGATCGCATCCGGAGCAACATCCCCGAGGATGATCACATCGAACTTCCGCCATTCCTCCTCGCTCACCGGCAGACGAGTCGCTTGGGCTTCGCCAAAGGGCCGCGATGCTGATGCAGGGATCTCCGCATCGTCTTGTCCGTCGATCCGGTCCGGGTGCAGCAGCACGTATTGGAGGTGCACCGACTTGTCGCGGCCGTAGAAAAGGTTCCGCAGGTAGCGGAACTCCCAACGCGGCGTGCTCTCCACGATCAACACATTCGTCCGTGCATCCGTGATCGAAGTCTCGAAGGCCCAGTCGTTGTTGTCGGGGAAACGCTCGCCATCGAGCGCCGCGATCTCGATCCGGAAACCACCTACACCGCCTTCTTCCGGCACCGTCGTGAAACGGACCTCCTCGCGGTGGCGATCCTGCGGGATCTGGATCACCCGTTCCTCGATCCGCTCCTCACCGCGCATCAGGCGCACCTTTGCCTCCTTGCCCTTGTAACCGTCGAACTTGAGCGTGGCCGTTACCCGCATCCGGTCGCCCAGATGGATCGCTTCCGGTGCCTTCACGTCCAGCACCGCGGCATCGCGCGGCGGCTCCGTGCTTCCCGCCGCCACGATCCCCACCGGCGCATCGAGGATTCCGAAGCGCCGCGCCACATCCTCGACATGGCCGGGACGATTGTGCCGGCCATCACTCACCATGATCACGCCGCCAAGATCATCGGGCGGGACCTGCTCCAAAACTGTGCCGAGCGCCGCGGCCAGATCCGTCGCATCGTTCCAACCTTCGGTTTCAGCTTCACCGGTGTCGTGGACACTCCGCGCGGCACGCACCGTCCGCACTTTCATGGACTCACCAAGCTTCGCGAGAATGCCTGACTTCTCCAGAGCCGCCTCGCCGATCTCCAAGCGTGTGGCCTCCTCGCCATCGTCCTTCAAGTGCATCGATGCAGAGTCATCCAGCACCACCACCACTTCCTTCTGTCGGTCGCGCTTCACCTCACGAACCCACACTGGCTCGACCAAGATCCACACCAGCACCGCCAGCGCCACCAATCGCAGCGCCACCAGCCATCGGCCCCGCTTGCTCGTCACCGCACCCGCCTCATAACGATACAAGCCGATCACCGCCTCCACCGCCAGCGCCGCACCGAGCGCCACCGCCCATGCCGGCCAATCCGGCGCAAGCCGCACGACCTTTCCGATGCCGTGGAGAAGCCCCCACAGCAGGAAGAAGACGATCGGAAATCTGAACAGGATCTTCATCTCAATCGCTCATCGCCACACGGCATCTTGCCCGAAATCGACACGCACATCTTCCGCCATCCGGCGGTTCCGCGAAACCCATCGCGCCAAGGCGCTTTCCAGCAGGAAGAGAACAAACGCGGCAATCGCCAGCAGTTTCCAAATCTCACGCCCGAAGCCCTTGCCCTGCAACACGCCCAGGATATCCGCCACCGAGCCCGGCTGCAGGAGATCCACGTGCTTCCTCACCAGAGCCAAATCCTCTTCGGTCCGCGGCTCAAAATGGCTCTCACCCGGATCACGGATCACCGCCACCGGCAGCGCCGTATCGGCAGGAACCGAAAGCAACTCGGAAAGATCATCACTCGTCGTGACCTGATAGATCCCCGGCACCGCGGAACCGCCAATCGCCAGTTCTTTGCCTCGGCGCGTCGGCTTGAGGATCGCTTCACGCGGCATCCCCATCGGATCCATGACGCGCATCGGCTCGGAGTTCTCCTCGCGCTCCGGCTTGAAGGCAAAGCCCGGGATGATCTGCTTCGTTCCGCCCGGCGGTGTCCAAAAAAGCCGCAGGTAAGCCTCGCCGCCCCGTTCCCGATACTTCGCGTGGAACGGCACCGGCTTGCCCTCTTCAAGATTCGCTTTGCCCAGATCCTTGCCACCATAGTCCGCATGCATCGCGGAGTGGTCGCCGAGCCGCAGCTCGATCTCGTCATCGACCTCCGCGGAAAAGAGATACTCCCCGCTCACCGGCGGAACCAGTTGCCCCTGCCATTCGATCGTGAAGTTGTCGTTCGGCATCCTCTTGTCCGGCTTCTCATTGCCCCAGCGATAATCAATGCCCGGCTCAACGCGCACGATCGTTGGACGCCCGCGCCACTCGTCGTTCCGGTAGTAGCTCGCTGTGAGGCCACCCGTCGCACCGTGCAAGGCCACGGAAGGGCTCCATGCTGCCTCGACATTCAGCTCAGCCCCGGTTCCCGCGCTCCACGAGACCAGCTCATGGACCAGCGGAACAAAGGAGCGCTGTGCCGGAAGATTTCCCGAGCGTGCATCAAAGGCGCAAGTCGCCAGCAAGGTACGACCATTCCCGTAGTTCTTCGCCGCCAGGAAAGTGTCGCCATTCAGAAATGCCGCTGCCTGCACGCCTCCGGTGGACTCACCGGTCTTCCGCCATTGCTTGAGCCTCGCCATCGCCAGGTCGGAGTTCCTCTCGTCCTTGAAAAGCGTCACCGACTCATGGAGAAATGTGGATGGCGCAGGCGAAACACCTTCCGTATCGACAGCCATCTCACCCAGCGGCACCGGGAGCATCGCCCCCTCTCCGCCTTTCCAATTGTTGAAGAACGCCGGTTCGGTCCGCGGACCCGCAATGATCATCAGACCCAGCCCGTCCGCCACCCGGCCCGCCAGCTTCGCGGCAATCCGTTCCGGCAGGCGGGGCACGTCCGCCAGCACCACCACCGCGCAGTCATCGAAATCATCCTCCCGCAGTTCCGGTGCGGGGACCACCTTGGGATCCATCAGATAGACCTCGCCCGCATCCCGGCCATGCCGGAGATCTGGCGATGGAGCCAGCGCCAGCGCGGAATATCCGGCGGCCCGCTCGAAGAAAGACCCCGCCGGGTTCCCGTCCACTAGCAGCACCGGCAGCTTGCCCCGCACGTTCACCACGCGTTCCGCCTTGTCGTCCGCTGGCAGATCATCCGAGCCACTCATCCTCGCCGCCACCACCTGAGGTCCCGGCTTGGTGAAGCGATGCCGGAACTCAACGATCTCCTTCTGCCCTGCCATCAGCATGCCCACCGGCTTCTCGCCCACCTTCGCGCCACCCACCTCAAATGATACCGGTCCCGGCGTCACCGCTTCGGTCCCCGTATTCTCCACCGTGACCCGCAAGGTTGCCTCGCGATCCGTGCCAATCACCCGCCGCGAGACATCGACTCCCGCAATTGCCACATTCCTCAGTGAGGTCGGCACACCATAGTCCCGCAGTAGCAGCTTCGGCTTCGCAGGCATCGCCTTCCACGCCTCATCCAGGCCAGCCCACGCATTCGGGTTGTCAAAACGCCAGCCCGCACGCTGGGCATCCGTGAAAACGATCACTTCCTTCGAGGCATTCGTCCCCTCCGCCAATCCCAGCGTCGCGATCCCCAATGCCTCATGGGCCCGGAAAGTCCCTCCAACCGGCCGTAACGAATCCAGCACCCCGAGCACATCCGCACGATGCGTCAGCGGCGCCGCCGTCTTCGCTTCTGGAGCGGGCCCGCCGAGAACCACGAGAAACGCCGTACCTCGCGGCGCTTCCTTCACCAGTTGCTTCGCCTCCTCTACCGCGTGCGCGAAAACCGTCCGCCCGTCCCGCGAAAGCTCCATCGAGGAAGAAGCATCGATCACTAGCGCCACGTCACGGCGGCCACTTGCCTCGAATCGCTTCAAGTTCAGCGACCGCTCCAAGAAGATCAGCCCTGCTGCGGCAATCACCAGCACCAGCGCGCAAAGCTTCAGGATCCACCGCATCTTCCCCGCCAGCACGAAGGACGCTCCCAAGAGCGCGATACCGATCAAGGCAGCCGGCAAAACAAACAGCCACGGCACCGTGGAATCCGGCGGGATGAATGGCCGCGCCAAAGCCAGCGCCAGCAAAGCCAGCAACAGGCACCGTGCCGCCATCAGCAGCAGATCCTCCCACTCCATCTTCCGCCGCCGCACTGCCACGGTATCGAAGAGAAAGCGCATCGCCCCCCAATCGATCGGCTTCGCCGCCTGACGCCGGACCAGATGAATGATGATCGGGATCGAGACACCCGCCAATCCCGCCAGCAGCCATGGATTCAGGAAAAGCATCTACTTCCGTCCTCCCAGGTAACGCAGCAGGGTATCCCGCAGCGGGGTTTTCGTGTTCACCGCCACGTAGTCCGCACGGAGCTTCCCGCATGCGGAATCGATCCGCTTCACAAAATCACGCAGTCGCTCCAGATAGGCCGCACGCACTGCCTGCGGGTCGATCCGTAACATCTTCTCGATTCCCTCGAGATCGCGGAAGCGCTGGAAGCTCTTGAACGGAAAGGTCAGCTCTTCCTCCGCCAGCAGATGGAAAATCACCAACTCATGCTGCCGGAAATCGAAGTGATGCAGCGCCTCGATCACCTTGGTCGGATCGTCGAAAAGATCGCTGATCAGGATCACCAGCCCGCGCTTCGGAATCCGCTCGGCCACGCCGTGCAAGACCCCGCCCACATCCGTATCCGCACCGGCCTCCGCCGTGTGCAGTTCCTCAAGGATCCGCCGCACCTGGCTCGGGCGGCTGCCAGCCCGGATAAATCCGCGCACCTCTTTGTCAAAGGTCACCAATCCCGCGGCATCACCCTGCTTCACGAAGAGATACGCCAGAGCCGCGGCCAGATGCTTCGCATACTCCAGCTTGGAAAGCGCCACATCACCGATCTTCGCAGCAGTATCACCGGTGTATTTCATCGAGCCGGAGACATCGATCGCCAGCGTCGCCCGCAGATTCGTCTCTTCGATGTACTGGCGGATCACATTCCGATCGCTCTTTGCGATCACCCGCCAGTCCAGATCCTTCGGATCATCCCCCGGCACATACTCGCGATGCTCCGCGAACTCCACGGAGAAGCCCTTATCCGGAGAGCTGTGCCGCCCCGTCAGCGTACCCTGCATCCGTCGTCGGGCATACCACTCCAGGCGCTTCATCACGCCCATGATCTCCGGCGGCAGCAGCCGCATGCACTCGGGAAGTTTTAGCGAATCACCGGACATGGGAAATTCTCAAACCACGAGCTCTTCCTTCGGGGCCAGCACCTTGATCAGGCGCTTGATCACGTCATCACTACTCACCCCTGCCGCCTCGGCATTGAAAGTGGTCAGCACCCGATGCCTGAGCACCGGCACCGCGATCGCCGCGACGTCACTGGTCGTCGCATGGAAACGCCCTCGTAATACCGCGTGCGCCTTCGCTGCGGAAATCAGGCTGATGCCGGCACGTGGCCCGGCACCCCAACCCACCATCTCTTTCACGAAGTCCGGTGCCGAAATATCCTTCGGCCGCGTCGCACGTGCCAGCTTCGCGGCGAAGTCGATCACATGATCCCCCACCGGCACGCGGCGCACGATCTGTTGGAGATGGATGATCTCTTCCGCATTCATCAGCGGCGTGATCTGCGCATCGCCCGGGCTCGTCACGCGGCGGATGATCTCGCGTTCCTCCTCCTCGCTCGGATAGTCCACCACGATGTTGAAGAGGAAGCGGTCCAACTGCGCTTCCGGAAGAGGATAGGTGCCCTCCTGCTCGATCGGATTTTGCGTCGCCAGCACGAAGAACGGCTTCGGCAGATCCAGCGTGTGCTCACCCACCGTCACATGGTGCTCCTGCATCGCCTCTAGCAGCGCGGCCTGCGTCTTTGGCGGCGTCCGGTTGATCTCATCCGCCAGCACCAGGTTCGAGAAAATCGGCCCATGGACGAACCGGAACCCGCGCCGCCCTGTCTCAGGATCCACCTCCAGCACGTCCGTTCCGGTAATGTCCGCAGGCATCAGGTCCGGCGTGAACTGGATTCGCTTGAATCCCAGATGCAGCGCGCGGGAGAGCGTCGCCACCAGCAGGGTCTTCGCCAGACCGGGAACCCCCACCAGCAGCGCATGGCCACGGCAAAAAATCGCCATCAGGGCCTGCTCGACGACCGCTTCCTGGCCGACGATCACACGTCCGACCTCCTCTTTCATCTGCCGGTAGGTCGCGTGAAGCTTCTCGACTGCCGCCTTGTCGTCGTTGCTCATGATTCGGGCACTACGACAAGCTCTAGCGGCAAATTGCAGGGATTGAAACGGGTTTCGATTTTTTCCCTAAGAAGGCAACAGGGATACGCGTTCCAAACCTCCTTCCCCGCGCAAAATCACGACCGCGCTTCCCAATTCGGAATCGCCTCCCTAAGGTCCCGCGCGTGGGTTTTCTGCGGTTTCTCGGCAGCTTGGTTACGGGCTTTCTCCGGTATCTCGGGGAAGTGGCCCTGCTGTTCGGGCAAATCTTCGAGTCCTTGGTAAAGGGTAAGATCCGCTGGCGGCTGGTTCTCCAACAGATCGTCGAGATCGGCCACCGCTCCCAGCCCGTGGTCATGGTCACCGGGGCCTTCACCGGCGCGGTCCTCGCCGCCCAGTCCCTCTTCCAATTCGCCACCCTGAATATGGAGACCGGCGCCGGGGCCTTGGTCAGCGTCGCCATGCTCCGGGAGCTCGGTCCCTCCATCACCGCGCTCATGCTCGCCGGCCGCGTCGGGGCCGCCATGGCCGCCGAGATCGGAACCATGAAAGTGACCGAGCAGGTCGATGCCCTGCGCTCGATGAGCGTTCATCCCGTCGATTACCTCGTCACCCCGCGCCTCATCGCCATGATCATCGCCATGCCTCTCCTCATCGGGGAATCGGCGGCCTTCGGGATCATCGCTTCGGTGCTCGTCGGCACCGGCCCCTTCAACGTGAACCCGGCCTACTGGATGGCGCAGATGGGCAAATACACCGACCTCAGCGATATCGCCATCGCCCTGATCAAAGGCATCGTCTTCGGCCTCCTCATCGTCGGGATTTCCTGCCATCAAGGCATGTGCGCAAACAACGGGGCTGTCGGCGTGGGTCGTAGCACCACCCGCGCGATGGTCTACTCCGCCCTGGCGATTCTCATCTTCAATTTCTTCCTCACCCTGCTGATGAACATGATCTTCCCGGCGGGACTGAGCAGGCATTGAGTCCCGAAGGTCCGTGCCTTGGCCCGGAAAGACTGCCGAAGCCCCCGGGCTAGCGATTCCCCGACCCTAGGCCGACATCCTCACGGTCGAGGGATCCGGATCGATAAAGTGCCCCCAGCTCTCGTCCGAGTTGCTCTCCCTCAGCCCGAACATCGGCCGCCACCGCGGTGCCGCAGGCTTGCGGAGCGGGTGCATGTTCGCCTCCTGCGGCAGCTTGTTCGCCTTCCGCGTATTGCAGCGGATGCAGGAGGTCACGATGTTCTCCCACGTGGTCCGGCCGCCCTTGTCGCGCGGCATCACGTGGTCGAGATTCAGCTCCGCCTCGGTGAAGGTCTTCGCGCAATACTGGCAGGTATGCTTGTCCCGCAGGAAGACATTCCGGCGGGTAAAGCGCACCTCCATGCGCGGCAGCTTTTCATAGAGCGCCAGCACGATGATCTTTGGCACGCGCAGCGCCAAACGAACGGTGTGGATCATTTCGTCGACGATGTCTCGCGACGACGAATGCTCCACCCAAGACCCCAGGTCATGGGTACGGAAACGGTCTTCGCCTTCCGTCTGCACTACCTGGGCGTGCCCAAGAAACAAAAGCTTGAGCGCACGTCTGACGGTGCAGGTTTGCACCGGCTGCCAAAACCGGTTGAGTACGAGGACGGGATAGTCAAGATGGCCTACCATGCCTTTTCCCAGCAATTGCCGCGGAAGCTAGCAGGAAAGCGGGATGTCGCAAGGAAAAGGTCGGTGACAGGGAAGTTACAGAGAGCGTCGATTTCCAGCTTCCCAAAGAAGGCCAGCAGGCATCCGGAAAAATACGGACGATCCCGCCATTCCAAACACCGCTTGAAATGTCCGGGGGATCTTTTGCCGTTTCGAGGGTTGTTCTGATGGCGCTGCTTTCCAGAGACACCGACTTCTGACTTGCGCTGTAAAAAGCGGCCGTCAAATTTGTCTGACAACTTCCATGAAAATCCGTACCTTCATCGCCACCATGGTCCTCGCCCTTCCAGCCGCCCAAGCGGCCGAACCGGGCTTCACCGATCTCTTCAATGGCAAGGATCTCGCCGGCTGGACCCGGGTGAATGGCAGCGGCGAATTCAAGATCGAGGGCAAGGAGATCGTCGGCTTCGGCGAGAACGTGAAGTCGAACACCTTCCTGCGCACGGACAAGACCTACAAGGACTTCGATTTTCGCTTCGAAATGAAGTTCGACGACCTTTCCGGAAACTCCGGCATGATGTTCCGCGGGCTTCAAAAGGAAGGCAATGACGGCCGGGTGCACGGCTACCAGTGCGAGCACGATCAGGACAAGAAGCGCGCGTGGACCGCCGGTCTCTACGATGAGGCCCGCCGCGGCTGGCTCCAGCCGGTGAAGCATGGCAATGCCAAGGATGACAGCGAGGAAGACAAGAAGGGCCAAGCCGCTTTTACCAAGCAGGGGCAGGACCTGATGAAATGGAACGACTGGAACGAGATCCGCATCGTCTGCAAGGGCAAGCACATCCAGATCTGGCTCAACGGCAAGGAGCGCGTCGATTTAGAAGACGAGGGCAAGGAGTTCACACCGGAAGGTTTTTTCGCCCTGCAGGTGCATGCCGGGCCGTCCTGCAAGGTCCGCTGGCGCAACATCCGGATCAAGGAACTCTGATCGGCCTCGTCGTTCCCAGAATCTCTTTCCACTCACCCTCGCCGAGCTCGGCGAGGGTGTTTGCTTTCCGGAGGCAAGGTCCTTCCACTGCTGCAGTGGTGATGGCGAGAACCCTGATCCCCGCAGCCTGCGCTGCGGCCACCCCATGGGGACTGTCCTCGATCGCGATGCAATCCTTCGGATCCACCCCAAGACGCTGGCAAGCCAGCAAGTAAACATCCGGCGCAGGCTTCCCTTCCGGCACCTCGTCCCCGGCAGCTCGCACCGGGAAATGCGATGCGAGCCCCGCCGATTCCAAACTGAGTTCTATGTCCTCGCGGTCACTGGAACTGGCCAAACCGATCCGAATCCGGTCCTCCATCAGCCGCTCCAGTAGCTCCCGCACTCCGGGCAGCACCTCGAGTGGGTTCGCCGCCAGCAGCGCACGCCACTTCGCTTTCCAGCCTTTCCGGAATTTCCGCACGTCGAAGCGGTCTTGCGCCATCGCACCAAGGGCGGTTTCGATCGCGGCATTCGAGAGCCCCATCAGCTTGCTGAAGTAAACCTCACGGCTGAGCTCCCCGCCTTGGGCGGCGAAGGCATGGCGATACGCTTCGAAATAGACCGGCTCGGTATCGAAGAGCGTGCCGTCCATATCGAAGATCACCGCGCTGACCACCTTCCCCGGCGTCGCCGTCTCCGGCTTCCCGCGGAAGTCCGTGGGACGCTGGCCGGTCTCCGCCAGGAAAAACCGGCTCAACTCGTGGGCAGTGCCAAATTGCATCTGTCGGGCGATCTCGGCGAGGCTGAGGCGATGATCCATCAAAAGATGCCTCAGGTGCCGGAGCCGCACCCGTTGGATCTCCTGCTTCGGCCCATGGCCCAGCACCGTGGCGAAACGCGCCTTGATCGTGGTCATCGAAAGCGTCGTCCGCTCTGCCAGCTCGGCCACTCGCAACGCTTCATGCGGTGCCTGCCGGCGGATGAAGCGCACTAGGTCCCGGATCTCCTCATCCTCGATCGCCAGCGTATCGCTTGATTCCCTCGCCACCACCGTTTGCACCGCCACTTCCGTCCGCACTGGAGGCGGAGCACCGCCATTCATCTGCTGCCAGAGCATGGCCGCAGCCTGCTTCCCGATCTCCCTGCCGGGGTAGGCGATGCTGCTCAGTGCGGGAAAGGTGGCGAAGCAATAGCTGGGATCATCACCGAAGCCGATCACCGCGAGCTCGCCCGGCACCCGGATGCCGAGACGATCCGCAGCCCGCAGCACGACAGCCCCCAGCGAATCATCCACCACGAAAAGCCCGCAGGGCCGCGGCAGCAGGTCAAGGAAAGCCATCACCTCCGTCTCGACCTCCCGCCATGTCTGATCCTTCCACAACGGCCTTCCCTTCAAATAATGAACCGTGGGCTCGATGGCATACTCCGCGAGCTTGGAGCGGAAGCCTCCCAACCTCTCACGGGCATAGCGCCGCAGCCCGGGAGCGAATTGCTCTTCGCGATAGAACGTCTCGCCACGGGCAAGGAAGGCGAAATGCGGGACGGAGCACTCGATCAAATGCTCCGCGGCCACCCGGCCGATCTGCTGGTTGTCCGGCACCACGCGCGGAAAGCCGAGATCCGGCCCCTCGGTGCTGGTGAGCACCACCGCTTGGCCGCGCCGCCGGAACTCCGCCAATTCATCTTCGGTCGCTCGGAAGAGGATCAGCCCATCCCCGTGCCACTCACGGTCGATCTTAACGGCCTCCATCTCGCCATAGGAGTCATTCTCCGTGGCCAGCCGCCAAGGATCCTCCTCCCGCATGAAATCGACCACGCCCGCCATGACCAGCGGACCATAGGAAGACCACACCGGGTGACGCATGGCGACACTGCGGCGGATCAGGGGAGGCTTGCCGTTCATGGACGTCCGATTGAAGCCCAGCCCGTCCCCCGATGGCAAGCTGGCGCCAATTTCCCGCCGATATTCCCACGGCCTCTGACGAAATTGCCCCACTCATTTGAGCAGCCTTCCTAAGCCGTGATGCCAAGCCTACCGTTAGAAAACGGAAGTTCAATCCGTCTTCCCTAGATCAAGCCCATGATGAACTCGTCACTTCCATCTCCCTTCGGCCGGCATATCCTGATGGTCTCAGCACTGCTGATCCCTCTCGCTTCTGCCGATCTCTATTCCACGGCCGTCCTCTCGGACTCCCCCCTCGCCTACTACGCGCTGGGAAATGCCGCTCCCACCAGTGTCGCCGCCAATAGCGGCAGCCTCGGTGCCGCCCTCAATGGCACTCACAACAATGTCCAGTATGGCGCGGTCGGTGCCCTGGTCGCCAACTCCAATACCTCCATTACTTATGGCGGCAGCGGGCGCACCGTGCTTTCCTACAATGCCTCGCTGAATCCCGCGGCCTCCCAGTCCTTCACCGTCGAAGCATGGGTGAAGCCCGTGATCGGCGACGCCAGCCCCGAGGGGCGAATCGCGATTTCCAATCGCCAGGCCACCGGCAACTACCGGGGCTGGGCCTTCGTCCAAAAGGCGGATGAAAGCTCGGGCTGGAGTTTCCAGATGTTCAACCAATCCGGCACCACTCCCGCCATCACCATCACCGGCGGGATGCGGACCCCGGGATTCTGGAGCCACCTCGTGGCAGTCTGGAATGCGGGCACCTCCACCGCGACGCTTTACGTCGATGGCACCGCCGTCGGCTCCCAGACCTTGGCCGGCGGATATGTCGCCAACCCCGACGCCCCGCTCGTCATCGGGGCGGGCGATGCCGTGAATCCCGGCGCGAACGGCTACGCGGGCGATATCGATGAAGTCGCCTTTTACCCGAGCGCTCTCACCACCACCCAGATCGTGGAGCACACGGATAATGCCTTCAGCTTCGAGCCCACCGAGCCTTATGAAACCCTCCTCGCCGGCGATGGCGCCACACTTCACCTCCGCATGGCCGAGCAGGCATCCTGGCGTTCAGTCGCGACCAACCTCGGCACCCTCGGATCAAATGGCAATGCACTCCACTTTCCGGGAGCGGTCCATCAGGTACCCGGTGCCCTCGCGACCGGGGGCGATACCGCACTGCGCTTCAACCGCATCGACAAGACTTCGAATGATGGTGGCTATCCCACCGTCCTGCCGAATCTTCCCGAATTCCAGACCGAAAGCTTCTCATGGGAAGGCTGGGTGAAACCCGCCGCGGAAGGTGCCGGAAACGCCCAATGCGTCGTGATGAACTACAATTCCGGGGCCAATCGCACCGGCTGGGTCCTCTGGCAACGCGGATCGGTGGCGGCCTCCAGTCCGGCGGAAGGCTTTGGCTGGAATCTCCGCCTCTACAACGGCACCGGCAACAACCGCACGATCAACATCACCACCGGCAACGCGGCGGGCGGTTACACGATCGGCCAGTGGCAGCATCTCGTGGTAACCTACGACAAGGCAACGCAGACTGCGGCCGTTTACGTCAATGGTGTCTCCGTGGCGACCCAGACCGCCACCGCAGGCGACTATGTGCCAAACCCGGGAACGATCGTTCCGGCGTTCGGCGGTTTCGCCAACGGAACCGAGAATCCTTTCGAAGGTGACATGGATGAGGTCGCCTTCTATGGCTCGGCTCTTACTCCCGCCCAAGTCTCGGCTCACTACGCGAATGGCACCAGCACTTCACCGGCCACCCCTTATCAGGATCTGGTCGTGTCCCACGCTCCGGTGGCTTACTACCGGATGAACGAGGCCGCGAAGGCCGTGGTGAACAACGCCGGAACCCTCGCCGCCGCAGCTGATGCCACTTTGGTGAATGCCCCTGAGGTGATCAACGGACCGCAGCCGCCAACCTATGCCGGCTTCGATCCTTCAACCGCTGCCAGCCGTTTCAATGGCGACGATACCTATTTGGAGGTCCGTAACCCCGCAGGCCTGAACTTCACCGGCCCCATCACCTTGGAGGCTTGGGTACAACCCGCGGCAGCCCAGCCGAATGCCTCGGCAAACATCATCGGTCACGGCGGCAATGACAACTTCTCGGGCGAGGTTTTCCTCCGTATCGAAGGCGGCAACTACGAGATCGGTGCGAATGGCGGCAAGGCTTCCTTCCCCGTGCCCGCCGAAGATCTCGGCAGCACCGCGTGGGTCCACCTCGCCGGAACATGGGACGGCACCCAGTGGGCACTCTATCGCAATGGCACCCAAGTCGCCACCGCCACCGCCGCAGGAGGTGCGGTCCTGGTCGACAATGCCAACTGGGCGGTCGGCGCACGCGGCCGCTGGAAGAATGGCGCGGGCTTCCCCGAAAATCCGGGAGGTGCCGCCCGTGTCTTCAACGGCGGAATCACCGATGCCGCCATCTATAATACCGCCCTCTCCGCCAGCCGGGTCAATGCACACTACCTCGCGGGAACCGGCACGGTGAACGATCCGATCCTGACGATCTCCCGCCCGGGTGGAGTAATCACCTTGGACTGGGCAGGCGGCGTTTTACAGCAATCGGACGATCTCCTCCAGTGGAACGACGTCCCATCCGTCACCTCTCCCTATGCTCCGGCAGACGGACCAAGCCACTTCTATCGCCTGCGCTACTAAGCAGGATCCCGATCTTCAGGAGGTCAGGAGGCTCGCCGCAAGGCGGGCCTCCATTTTTTTAAGGGGCTGAAATCCCATCACACAGGCTTCGCAGAAGTGGTATCTGCCGGGAAAATAGCGGGCATCGTTTTGTGAAAATCAGCCTCCTTGTTTCGCCGAAATCCCCACGCCTCCCGGCGATATTGCCCGTTTCTCGGAAACCGCCGCCACCTCACGCTGGGCGGTGAAATGAAATCCCGACTCTCCCTCCTGAGCATCCTCCTTTGCTCCACCCTCCCTTTGTCCGCCGCCACGTCGGTCTATGAATGGACCTTCAACAACGGCGATCTCACCGCGGCAGCCGGGAACGGCACGATGGCTACCACTGGATCTGCCACCGTCTCCTTCGCGACGACGGACGGCACCACGGTCCCCCATATCGGCGGCGTCGCCTCCGGCTACATGAGCGTGCCCTCTTTCACTGCAGGAGCGAATGGCGTGCTGCTGACCTTTGCCGATAGCGCCCCGAATGGCGGCGGAGCCTACCTGAATCAGTACACCATCCTGATGGACATTTACAGCCCCGGCGCGGCGGGCTGGCAGGCACTGATGAACACGGCCACCGATAACGCCAATGATGCCGATTGGTACATCTCCGACACGGGTGGCCTCGGCATAGGCGAACTCGGCTATTCTTCCGGTGGTGCCGTAACGCAGAACTCCTGGCAGCGCATCGCGATGAGCGCTGATCTCGCCGCGGGAACCGTCAAATACTATGTGAATGGTAACTTGGTGAAGACCCGCACCGGGGGATCCCTTCTTGACGGACGCTTCGCCGTCTACACGAACAATCATCCGGGTGCCGACCTTCTTCTCTTCAATGAAGGGGACAACTCAGGCAGCTACGTCCATCCGCTGCTGGTGGGCTCGGTGGCCTTCACCGATCAAGCGCTTGGCGACTCCGCCATCGCATCCCTCGGTGGTCCCTCCGCCAATGGCATCCTCGTTCCGGAGCCCTCCGCCGCCCTGCTCGGTGCGCTCGGAATGACGGCGCTGCTCCGCCGCCGCCGCTGACCCGCACGCTCGGGGAGCACGTTCCATCTCATCCCTCCGGCTCCAGGCCGGAGGGCACGCCGCCTGACGCCCCTTTCCTTCCATTTCGAAAACCACCCCGCACTCCTTGCCATGAAACGCTCCGATTTCCTCCGCCTCTCGGCGCTCGGCTCCCTCGGTCTGGCCACCCGCAGCTTCGCATTGCCCGAAGGCTACACCGGCATTCCCGCTGGCATCCGCCCCTACCTGCAAACACCGCGCCCTGACTCGATGTGGGTTTCATGGTTCTCCGATAATGCTCCGAGCGGACAGATCGAATGGGGCACCTCGCCAGCAAACCTCAACAACACGGTCAACGCCGCGCTCGACGTGCTCGGCACCGGCTATCACTACCACGCCGGACGCATCACCGGACTCTCGCCGGCGAGCTACTATTACTACCGGGTCCGCAATGGCTCCACAGTTTCGGACGTCTTCCGCTTCCGCACACCGGTCCCCGCAGGCACCAAGACGGGGCGCATGCGCGTGCTCGTGATGGGCGACAACCAGATCATCGGCGAAAACCGCTACGAGAAACTCATCGCCTGCGCCAAGGCGAAGATCGAATCGACCTACGGCGTGCCCATCGAGGAAGTCATCGATTTCATCCTGATGCCCGGGGACCAGGTGGATGTCGGCACCCTCGATCACTACCGGAACCTGCACTTCAAGCAGTGCGGCCTGATCTCCCCGAATATCCCGATCATGACCACGGTCGGGAACCATGAGACCTACTACGATACCAACCTCGATCTCTACAGCCGGATCTTCCGCTACGATGACATCAGCTACGCCAATACTCCCGGCACGGAAGGCGAGAAATACTATGCTTACCAGCTGGCAAACATCGCGTTCATCCACACCAGCAGCGAACACACCACCACCGCGCAGAAGCAGTGGGTCCGTTCCTTGGTCGATGCCCTGAAGACCGATGCCTCCACGGATCTCTGCGTGAGCGTGGTCCACCGACCCTACCAAGCGGAGCAATACGTGGGCGACATCTCCGGATGGTTCCGCAGCGAGATCATGCCGATGCTGGCGGAGACGGAGAAGCATGTGCTGAACATCGGTGCGCATCACCATCTCTACGCCCGCGGCCAGACCCGCGAGTGGCCGATCTACCACATCATCTCCGGTGGCACCGCCTGGGACCAGTACTGGGGCCAGTCCTCGGAATCGGATTTCGACGACGTCCAGAAAACCATCGCCCACTGGGCCTGGCAGCTCATGGACTTTGACCTCTCCGCCCGGACCATGGAGGTCACCTGCTATGCGGAGGCCAATGTGAAACTCTCTGCCGAGACCCGCTGGAACTACAACAGCCGGATCATCGACAGCTTCCACCGCAAGCTCGGCCTCGAAGCTCCAAACAAGCCTGCACTTGAGAATACCTTCAGTGGTCCGGTCACTCTGCCGCTCGAACTCATCAGCAGCGCTTACCAGAGTGGCAGCGGGGAGGCGATCAATAGCACTTGGTTCCAGATCGCCGCCGATTCTGGATTCACCAATCTCAAGATCGATCGCATTCGCGACGTGGAGAATCTCTACGGCGACACCGGTGCTCCGCTCTACGAACCGGTAAATATCCACGCGAACGTGGACATCCTGCGCCTCGCCGTTTCTTCCGGCATCTACAATGGCACCCACTACGCCCGTGTCCGCCATCGCGACACGAATGCGATGTGGTCCGCATGGTCGGATGCCATCGCCTTCACCGTTGAAGGCAGCACCAGCGGGCCGACCGCCCTGAAGCTTGCGAAGACCGTCTATGCCCCGAACGAGGACTTCCTGGCTACCTACGAAAATGGCACCGGCCTGCCGAAGGACTGGATTGGCATTTACAAGAAGGGCCAAAAGCCCGGCTCGGGGGCCGGCACCGTCACTTCCACCACCTGGCAATATGTCGATGCCGCGAACCTGGTGAACGGCACGCGGAACTTCACCTACAACCTGCCGGTTGGCGAATGGTACGCCGCCTTCTTCACCAACGATGGCTACACCGAGATCGCTCCGCGCGTTCCTTTCTATGTCGGCAATGCAGCTGTCATCAGCACCGCGAAGGAAGCTTACGACGAAGGGGAGACCGTGAGCAT
Organism: Luteolibacter luteus; assembly: GCF_012913485.1. Taxonomy (GTDB): domain Bacteria; phylum Verrucomicrobiota; class Verrucomicrobiia; order Verrucomicrobiales; family Akkermansiaceae; genus Haloferula; species Haloferula lutea. The sequence goes on from NZ_CP051774.1 coordinate 596,659, forward strand.
CCAGTTCTCGAACGCCCCTGCAGGAGCCACGGATTGGATTGGCATCTACCAGATCGGCCAGACCCCGGGAGGCCCCCTTTCGACGCAATACAAGTATGCGCCCACCGCCTCGGGATCACTCGACTTCACGGGCCTCCCGAAGGGATACTACTTCGCCTCCTTCTTCGTGAATGATGGCTATCAGGAGATCAGCCAGCGCATCGTTTTCTCCGTGGGAACGCAGATCACGAGCGTCTCGATGGAATCGAACCAGATCACCGCGGGCAGCGACTTCACGGTGAGCTTCAACAAGGGCCCCGGCATCCCGAAGGACTGGATCGGCATCTTCAAGCAAGGCGATGTCCCCGGCGTGGACGTCCTCACCGCCTATCTCTACTTCGCGGGCGCCACCTCCGGTAGCGTGACCTTCCACCTGCCAGATCTTCCACCGGGTGATTACTTCGCGGCGATGTTCACGAACGACTCCTACACGGAGGTCTCGAACCGCTTCCTCTTCACCATCGTCGGCCAATCCGAACTCAAATTCGAGCAGGCGACGATGGAGGGAAATGAAATGCGCTTCCGTTGGAAGTCCCAGAGCGGACGTAGCTACAAGATCCAGAAAAGCACGACTTTGGCTACCGACTCATGGATGGATATCCGCACCGTTACCGCCAGTGGCGCCAGCCATGAGGAACTTGTGCCGATCGATCGCCTCGCAAACCCGAACTGCTTCTTCCGGGTGGTAGAGAATTGACGGCCTCCCAGCCCCCTCGTGCGGCTACGGAGACAGGCATTCACGGTGTCAGGAAGGGACACCTTCATAGCCCGGGGTCTGCGACATGCAACCCCGGGTGATGTTTTCCAAGGATATCTCTCCCGGTTGCACGGACTACCATCCCATTCAAGGGCGAGCCCGGAACCTAGTCCCCGGGGACGGCCTGCTACGATGCCTATCGAAGACCGCCCTTCTCCGGCTGAACTTATCTTTGCACCGGAGGCCCGCTCAGCGCGCACCCGGCGTGATCAACTGCTCGAACGTTTCGTCCAGCGCCTTGTCTCCCCCCACTGCAGGAGATGTCACGGTGGAGGAAGTCTTCAGCTGCACTTCGAGGTCGTCCAAGGGCTGCTGGTTGGTACCCGAAATATGAATCTTCGCCCATGAAGATCCACCGGCCCGGCGGTGGAAAACCCTCTGGAACGCCGGAGAACCGCCATCGACCGCAGAGCTCGGAAGACCAACCTGAAGCTCGCCATCGAGCTTGCCGCTGGCATCGGCAAAGATGCTTCCGCCAATCGAAATCCGACCCCGGGCATCAAGAATCAGGCTCTCGACCCCCGTCCGGTTCTTGTCTCTCACTGCGACGCCCTTCGCTTCGAGATCGAAACGCGGCTTTTCATACCACACCTCGCCCAGTTCGCGGGCGATCAACTCGAACATGGGTAATCCTGTCGCCGTGGAATCCGCTGCCGCGATCGCACGGAAAGGAATGCGCCAGGAAAGACCGGCGTCCCCGGAAGTCCGGACGATCAGGTCACCGGTCGCTTTCTCCCCGGGAACCTCCACCGTCGTGGACAAAAACGAGCCGAAGGATGGCCCCAAGAGATGCTGCAGCTCGATATCGGCGACTCTCACAGGGAGTATGGTCTCACCGCTCTCGAAATCGAAGGGCACGCTCTCCTTGTTTTCCTCGTTGTTGGAAATCTCGATCCTGCCTTTCGCGGCACCCACCGGCGAAAGCCGGGCATTGCTGAGAAAGATCTTTCCCTTCTCGATGAGCAGGGAGGCAAACTCGAGCTTGAAGTCACCCCATCCGGCAAAGGTCGCCGTTCCGCCATCAAGGCGCAGGCTGGCAGACACGGCCTCCGGCTCATGAATCTCCAGGCTCGCCTCGCTGTTACGGACATGGAAGGCCGGAGCAGTTTCTTCACCCAGAAGGACGTTGAATTTGGGGCTGCGGTAGCGGAAGTGGAAGGGAAGCTCGCCCTCAGGCCGCTTGAACCAAGCCTGATTGCCTGTGGGAGGACGAAGCAACAGATTGCCACCTTGTCCGGCCACGATTTCGGATCCGTGCCAGGAACCTCCGACCAGCTTCGTGAAATTCAGATCTCCTTGCAGCCCGCGAAGGTCCAGCTTGGCGAGGATCGACTCCTGCGGCCAAGTGAACTCGATGGCATCCGCACTGGCCCCCACCGGGGTAAGGCGGAGCTGCGTGACCTTCGTCTCAGCACCGCTCCAAGCCTGGATCTTCGCGATCACCGAGTCCCGGTAGGCGCTGCTGTTCAAAAACACCAGCGAGGCAAAGAAACAGACCGCAACAAGGATCACCAGAGCCACCGCAAGGATCACCTGAAGGATCCGGAAGCGCTTCTGCCGCGCTTCCTTCTCTTTCTTCGGCTGGCGGCTACGCCGTTTCCGCTTTTTCACGCGGTAAACCTGCGTGCCGTCCGGCCGGGTCACCAGTTGGGGGGCATCTCCATCCTGCCCACCCTCCCCTCTGGACCGCAGGCGGTCCATCATTTCATCGATGGAATAATTGTCCGGTTCGCTATCGGAGTCAGCCATGCAAATAAAAGGACGTGCGGAGCAGCAAGCTCCGCGCGAAATGACAGGGCGTCAATTGCCCTGGGCGTTCTCACCCGTCGGATCCAGCACATTCACCGTCACGAGGAACAAAAGCAGGGTCCGCGAAGGCGCGGTAACCTCGCTCCTGAACAAACGTCCCACGACCGGGATGTCCCCGAGGACTTTCGTGTGGTCTTCCACCTTCTGCATCCGGGATTGTAGAAGTCCGCCCACCGCAAAGGTGGTGCCGTTCGCAATCGTGAGATTGGTGTCCAGCTGGGTCTTCGAGAAAACCGGCATCAGGATCTGGTTCTCCGTCAGGATAACGCGCTCGTTTCCGGTTCTGCCAATGCTCGCAATGGATTGCGGAGCCGGACTGGTAATCGGTGTCCCGTAGTTGATGAAGCCGTCGAAGTCCGTGATGCTGGGCTTCAGCGCCACGTCCACGAAGTGCCCATCGCCACTGACCGTCGGCAAGACGTCCAGCACCACGCCCACCTTCTCCATTTCGAAGGAGGTCGGGGTCGCAGGCGTGATCGGCATGATGGGCGAGCCCGCTCCGATCTGCCCGGTATCAAAGTCAATCGCAGCCGAACCACCGACACTGTTTGGCAGTTCCGGGGGCTCGTATTCCGTCGGGTAAATAAATTCCCGCATGATCTCGACCGTCGATTGCTGGCCGCTGCGGGTGACCGTGGAAGGACTCACCACGATATCGACACCCTTCTTCTGCGAGAGACCCCGCATCATCATGGTGAGGTTGGTGTTGTTGATGATACCGTTCATCCACATCACCCCCGGAGCGCGCGAAGAACCGGGCGCAAATCCCTGCTGCTGCTGGAGGATCCGGTCGTCGATCGCATTGCCGTCCACCGCCTCGGTACCACTACGGTTGCCGCTGGTGATCGCATGCTGGAAAATCGAACCCGGTGCCAACGGCATGTCGGCCATGTTTCCCGGATTTTGGGTACCTCCGCTCAAGTGACCGGCAGTCGTTCCCGGAGTCAGGCCAGTACCACCCAGGCTGTAGTCATCCAGCAACCAGTCGAAGCCCAGCTCCTCCAGATTGTTTTCCTGGACCTTGATCATCCGGACCGTGACCGAAACCATGCGTGGCTCGGCGCTATTCGCCTGCTCCACCGCCTGTTCCACCATCGCGAGATTCTGCACCGTATTGGTAACCCGCAGCTTGCTGGTGGTGGCGTTGTAGTTCGCGGAAGAACCTTCTGGGAATTCCACGCCGAAATTCTTGAGGACGTCCTGGGCACTCATTCGTGCTGCCAGCAGTCCTTCCGAGGCTTCCTTGTCGGCGAAGGGATCAAGCTCGCCCGAACCACCCGCCGCAGTGCCTGCCTGGGACAAGAAATCAGGCGGCACACTGTAGGTCCGCGTGATCAGGTCGGAGGAACCAGCGCCCGCCGGACGGATCTCCACCGCGAATTCCTGCGGCACCACGATCGTGCGCGTCACGTCCGCGATGTATTTGACCACTTGGGAAAGTGGCACGTTCCGCAGTTCCAGCGAAATGGGCACCTGCAGAATTCCCTGAGCCGCGGCCGAATCGCCGAGATTCAGCACGAAATTGATTCCCTTTCGGGTCGGATCCACTTCGAGGGTATCCCGCTCGATGGATTGGGCGCGAAGGAAGTCGAAAGCTTCCTGAATCTTCACGGCGTCGAAGGAGACCACCGGAAGGATGATCCGCTCCATCTTGCTGGAAAGGAGGACATCCCCGGCACCGGGTTGGTGCCTGCCGGCTCCCACCAAGGACGCAACATCTTCCTTCGGCGTCACGCGCAGTTGCCAGGACTCGTCCACCTCGGCGAGCAATTCAGCGCGGGCATGATCACGCGCTGCACGATAGTAGTCTGCCTTATACTGCGAAACTTCTTCCATCCCGCGGCGGGCCGCCTTGTTCGTGGGGTCCACCTGCAGCACGTCTTCATAGACCATGCTCGCCTTGTCGTAGTCGCCCAGATTCTTGAAGCCTTCGGCCTTGTAGAGAAGCAGCCGGACTTCCTCCACATCCTTGCCGTGCTCAAGGGTCGCGGCGGGATTGGTGCGGATAGGGTCGTTGAGTTGCTCGTCCATCTCGAGCGCCAAGCCATTGCCCGGCGCCACATCATCGGCGAGCACCTTGGACATGGTTTCCTTAGCACCGCTCACATCGCCCAAGCGGCGCTGGTTGCGTGCCTGCTCGATGGAAGCTTGGATGAGGCGCTCGGTCGCGGCCTTGCGCAGTTCCGTGGTAGCCGGGGCTTCCGGCAGGAGATCGCGGGCACCACTGTAGGCTTCCACGGCAGCCTTCCACTTGCCTTCCTGATAGGACTCGTCGCCCTTTTTCAGAAGCTCATGCGCCTCCTTGGCGTTAGCCGCACGGCGCTGGAGCTCGGCTTGAGCCAAGGCAGAGGTCTGTGCAACCAGAGGCTGCGACAGGAGGAAACAGGTCAGCGGCGCGACTGCCAGAAGGCGGGCGCGGGTCGTGACATTTTGGAAACGATCGGAGATCGGCATCGGGGTTTCCGCGTTGTATAGAGACCGACTTTCAGCAGGGTAAGCGGAAAATCCGGGAAATTTCATTGTTCCACGCCCTCATCCCCACGAAGTAAATACAACGCCTGCTCTGCATCGCGGGAAATCTGGGCCTTCAACTCCTCAAGAGATCCGAATTTCCTTTCACCGCGCAGATGGCGCACGAATTCGACCTCCAAAATCTTCCCATACAGATCTCCGGAGTAGTCGAAAAGATGCACTTCCAAGGTCCGGGTTTCACCGTCCACCGTGGGTCTCACTCCCAGATTCGCCACCCCTTTCAGGCAGGTCTTCCCTTCCCTCGCACGCACGGCCCATACCCCGTCCGGCGGAAATTGCTCTTCGCCACGCTCCACATTGGCCGTCGGAAAGCCGATTTGCCTTCCCAAGCGTCGCCCTTCCACGACGCGCCCCTCCACCGTGTAAGCTCGTCCCAGCATCGCAGCAGCTGCGTCGAGGCTGCCGTCCCGGATCGCTTGGCGGATGCGGGTGCTACTGATGCGCTCTCCGTCCATCATGACCGGAGGCACGGCATCCAGATGGTAGCCTAACTCACCGGACAGGCGGGAAAGCAGGGCTACGTCGCCTTTCCGGCTCTTGCCGAAGCGCCAATCCTCCCCCACCGCGACGGTGCGAACCCCGGCCGAGGAGATCTCGCCAAGAAACTCTTCTGCATCCTGCGCAGCCCTCTCATGGTCGAAGGGAAGCGCCAGCAGGAAATCAACACCCATCCGCTCCAGGATCTCCGCCTTGTGATCCAGCGAGGCCAAGAGCCGCCGAGGCGCCTTTTCCGGAGCCAGAATCCGGATCGGATAAGGATCAAAGGTCAGCACCCCACAAGTCCCCCCCTCTCGAGCGCGTCCCGCCAAGGCCCGGGAAATCACCGCCTGGTGCCCCAGATGCACGCCGTCAAAAACCCCCAAGGCCAGATGGTGCGGCCCAACCACCCGAGCCAATTCGTCGATCCCCGTGAAACGCAGCACGCGACGAGAATGGGAGCCCCGTCCGGGGATTTCGACACCGGATTTGCCCCGAGCACGCTTTTTGTAGCACCCTCTCCTCACACTTTCGCTGGACCTCGGGCCACGGGCCGCGATGGTTTCGCCCGCACATGGCTGAAGTCTTCCGCTCCACACCTCAGGCCCCCGGTCTGCCAGAAACCCTCGCCACGGTCCTCAAATGGCGCGATGTCCCGATCCCGCTCAGCGAGGAGGACTTCACCACCGCCATCGGCGAGCTGACCAATGTCGTCGAAGTCGCCGGGGAAAACCCGGATGCAGGTACCCGCCAGGCCCGCGCGATGGCGCGCATGGTGATGGGAAACCTTCACCGCGATCACGGCCTGCTCGATCACGCGCTGCCCTTCTACGATGCCGCATTGGAGAATCCCGCCGACCTCGATGACGGATCGGTGCACGGAAAAAACGAACTCGCCAATCTCTACACCAACCGGGGGATCTCCCTGCTGACCGGCGGAGGTGAAGAAAAGCTTCCGGCCGCGCTGGAGGACTTCGACCGCGCCATCGCTCTCCGCAAGGATCTCCCCTTGGAAGAAGAGCCGAGCATCCGCTGGGGCCTTTCCGCTGGCTTCATGAACCGCGGCGACGTGCTTCACCGCATGGGCGACCGCTCTGCCGAGGCTACCGCCGCTTATGACGAGGCGATCTCCCACCTCAAGCAGCTCCCCTACGCCGAGAATCCCGCCACGCTCCAGCGCTACGCCCTCGCTTGGGCAAACCGCGGCCTGGTGGTCGAAGATCCCGCCGAAGCCCGCCGCTGCTTCGATGAATGCATCAATCTTCTCTCGGATCCGCAGAACCCGCAGCAGCTTCTTACGCTCTGCAACGCCATCCTAAATCGCGGCCGCCATTCGCTTCAGGTCCACGACGATACGGAGGCCACCGCAGCCGACGCCCGCCAAGTGCTTGGACTGCTGGTCCCCCATGAACAGAACCACCCTGCTCCCGCCGAAATGGCCCTGCAGGCCCGCCACCTCCTTGCTCATGCGTTGATCGCGTGGCTCGACAGCTCCCGGAAAGGCCCCGGCATCGCGGAAGACTGGATCGGTGATGCTACCGACACCGTTGAAGACGCCCTCGCAATCGAGCGCCTTTGGGAACAACGCGGCGTCGAGGCGCTGCGCCCTCTCGCCAGCGATCTCTTCGAACTCGGCTTGCACGTCTATCGCGTCTGCCAGCCCCACTTCTTCGCGGATTTCCTTGTCGAGTCCATGGACCCTGAAATGTCTCCGGGCGCACCCTTTACCGATCCCCGCTTCCAAGCTGCCGCGGCACGGAATCTCCAGGCCGCGGTGAACGAGGTCGCCCAGCGGGCTGCCTCCTCCACCCTCGAGCCCCAGGAAATGGAGAAGCAGCAGAAAGTCCTGCACATGCTCAAAGCCGCCGACCACCGGCTCTCCGAGCTCCAGCGCGCCTACCAGAGCGCCTGATCGATTTACTACAGTCGCCGTAGTAAAAAACGGAAAAGCTCCGGCCGCGGTGGAAGCCGCAGGCCGGAGCCGACCATCCGTGGGAATGGATCCGACTTATTCTTCCTCGATCCGGAAGAAGAGCTTGGTTCCCGGAGTGAAGGTTACCGACCGGCTCGTCATTACACCTTCAGACGGGATATCCTGCATCAGGATCGTCGGAAAGGTAATCAGATCGGTGGACGCCGTGATGCGATACTCCTTCCCCGCCGTGGAGAGCCAGGTGAAGCTCGCATTGCCCGTCAGCGGATTGATCGCGCTGCTGGCCAGCGTCAGCGGCGCCGCCGGTCCGGGACCCGCCGTCGCGGACATCGTCCAATCGGTGATGTCACTGGCCTGATCCCATCCGCCCGTGCGGGCCACGAAGCCGACGTAAGACGTCCCTTCGCTATCGATCGCTCCGATGTCTCCCAGATCCACGTCCAGACTGTCCAAGGCCAGAACGCCATCCACATAGACATCCAGATCTCCGGGGACATAGACGACGCGAACGACATAAGGAGTTCCATCGACCGGCCCGGTGAGAGTGGAGTATGTCTGGCCACGCAGGGTAATGCCTGAAACCTGGCGGAGATCGGAGGTGCCGATCTTCGTTGCTCCCGCAAAGACATTAATACGGGCTTCATTGAGGATGCCCTCGGCATTTTCCCATGAGGAGAATTTCACGGTCAGCGCATTGGAGGCCGGACCATTGTCCTGGGGTAAAGCCGCCGCACCTTCCGGGGTATTCTGGATCATGAAGCCCAGACCTTCCGCTCCATAGCCACGATGGGCACAGGTGAGCTGAAGTCCGAAGGTCGTATCAAAGCCACCGCTCAGATCGATCCGCTGGTTATACCAGGAAACCCCGTGCTTTCCAGCCTCATCCGGCACCATGCGGAGACGCACCACATCACCCGGATTCGGAATCTGCGGACTATCATTCACCAGCGAGGCGTCGCCAAGCAGCACGAACTCATCACCGGCCGAGGAGAAATCCTCATAGCTGATGCTTGCAGGAGGCGTGGCCACCGCGCCGAAACTCAGCGACTTGGTGGCAGGACCGCCCGCGTTCGTCGCGGTGATCGTGTAGACCGCATCGGAAGTCGCTACGAATTCCAGCGTACCGCTGGCGGGCAGCTCCTCGCCGGTGCCAGGCGTGATCTTGATCGAATCCGCACCGCTCACCTCCCACGAGAAGATGATCGGATCATCCGGCAGCGAGGTATCACGTCTGGCTCGGAAGAAGGCGATCTCCGGTGGTTGGACCACGGAAATACCCGGCAGAGGAATCGTGCGGGTAGTAGCGAGCCGGCGTTCCGGGGTCGGATAATCGAAGTCCACCTTCTCGATCAGGTTCCAGACCACACCGTCATCGCTGCCTTCGAGCGTCCACTGGATCGGATCGCGTTCGGGAGCATCACCGCCCGTCACGAAAGCGTAGCGATCAAAAGTTGGACTCACGGTGCCCAAGTCGAAGACCACCGGGGAGTTGGTGAAGTCGAGCCACTTGTTCCCGCCTTCCGCCACGATGCCATCGATCAGCTTTTCGACGCCCTCCGCATCCGGAGTATCGCCACCCGGATTGGTCACGGAGATCTCCGTAAGCTTCGACTCCCCGCTATAGAGTTCGAATTCCGCGAGCTGGATCGTCCCGGTTCCCACTCCGCTTCTCAGCTTCGTCGCCTTGAAGCGGACATAGCGGAAATTGGACGCGCCGCCGGCTACCGAGCGCACGGTCACATTGGCCGTTGCCGCTTGGGAAGTCGCTGCTTGCTCCGCAGTCAAGGTGTAGACCGTCGTCGCATTCGAGGGTGGCGTGACCGCAAGGAATCCGAATTGATCCACATCCCCCGGCGCAGGCGCGAGTGTGGTTCCATCCAAATCTCCATACAGGGAATCCCACTCCAGCGTCACCTGTTCTCCGTTCTTCACGATCGCCGCCGTGCCTTCAAACTCGGTGTTGATGATGTTGAAGTAGTTGATCACCGGAGCCACGCTTTCCGGGATCGTGAAGCCGGCTTGGTAGGTGTGGTTCTGGTTGACGATCGCGACGTTGTTCCGCGCGTCCAGCAGCTCCCAGTCCCCCTCCTCGGTTCGTCCCCAGAGGTTCCACGAAACCGGCGACCGGTTGTAGGCCACGCTATCATTCGCGGTGCAGAAATTGTAAGAGTCCACCGTCACCGGCTCGGTGAAGGCGAAGTCCAGCGGCACGGCAAGGGCGGCACCGTTGAACCACTTCGTGGAAGTCTGCCCGACGGGAAGCGGATTGCCCCCGATCAGCGGTAGACCGTCGGCCACCTTGCCAGGGCCCTCACCCGCGTTCGGATCCTGACCACCCGCAGTCACCGTCACCGGGACCACGCTGGCATTTGAACCGTTGCGGTTGTTCAGATTCAGCAGGGTTCCGTTCACCGAGAAGGTGAACTCCGCAAGCTGCATCTGCGTGTTGTTGTTCTGGATCTTCGTCGGCTGGAACCGGAAGTACTGGTAGGTTTTTTGCGCAGCCGAGGCGGAACCGCCCATCAATATCGCAATGGTAGCCAAGGCTAGTGGCTTCCAGGTGAATCGCGATGGTGTGGGGAGGTTCCCGGAATGCCCGGGATTGATGTCGGGGTATTTTTTCGGGGTCATCGGAATTGTATGTCTACGTCTCGCCTCCGCTTGGTAACGGAGGCAGCCAGACCGCCGGGCATGGACCCGGTAGTCCGGATGTAATCACACGCAACTCCAGGCCGGATGGGTTTAACCTTCCGGTCTGTTAGATCCTGAAACAAAACCCCGCGAATCCGCACAACCGATGAGCCCGGCTCATCATCCCGATTTTTGCGGATTCCCTCTCACTCCGCCAATGGCGCTTCTACAGTGCTCTTCTTCTTGAAGAACCTGCGCCACGCCAAGGCCAAGCCGGTCCAAACCAGCATCACGGCCGCAGCCGCGGACAAGCCGGCTACGGCCTGCCCAATCCACGATCCAGCCTCACCCGTGTGAGCCCAGCGGACCCACTGCCGCAATTGGCGGCCACGGCTTTGTTCCTCGAATTTCTCAATTTTGCGGAGTTCACCGGTGGACAGGTCCACCGTGACCATCTGCTTCAGATCAGGACGGCCACGGTGACCGTCGAAGACATTGAAAATGGCTTCCTTCCCTTGCGGAAATTGAAACTGGATCGATTTCCAGGTCTCGCTCGATTCCTTCGCGAATTCGAAAGCACGGTTCCATCCCGCCGTGGAAACCGGCCCCGCTTGCGGAGACCCCGGACCACGTCCGCCCATCCCCGGCTTTCCGCCACCCGGCGGGCCCTTCGGCGGCGGCGCTTCTTCACCCACCGCACGAAAGAGCAAGGCATTCGCCCACGGATAGGCAATGACGAGGCCAGTCGTACAGATCACCAGCAGCGGCAGCGCGAACCAGAAGCCAAGCACGTTGTGCCAGCTCCAATTCCAAGCCCTGCCCTTGAGGCCCCCTTGCGGAAGCGTGATCACCTTCAGCCCGCGGCGCGTCCAGCGCTTCGGTATCCACAGCACCAGACCGCTGAGGATGAGGAAAAAGAACACCACCGCCGCAGCCGAGGTGATCGCTTGTCCGGTCTTCTGAGACTCCCCCTTCATCGCCAGCCAGCGGTGCACGCCGGTGACGAACTGGAAAAATCCGCGCGTGCCCTTGGCTCCCTCGCCCAGCACTTCGCCGCTATAGGGATTCAGGAAAAGGGTCTTCTCCTTGCCGAATTGGAAGGCCACCGCTTGCGTGGGATCGTAGGAAACGACCATCCCCGTGGGAGCCGCACCGGGCTCCGCGGCTTGCAAGGCGGCGAACAGTTCCTCCGGCCCCTTCTTCTGCACATCGATCGGCATGGAGACCTGGTAGCCATCGACAGACTCCGTGATCTGCCGCTCGAAGGACAGCAGCGTGCCACTGGTGGCCATCACGAGGATCACCAGGCCCGCCGCCACGCCGGCGACGAGGTGAAGCCAGAACAAGATCTTTCTAAAGGGACGGAACATGCGGACCAGACGAGAGAAAAGGGACGGCGGGCGCGTTTGCGGCGCCTGCCGTCCCTTGTTTTGCAGTGCAGGTCAAGCTCTGCCGGAGCAAAGTGACCGCGCCGTGATCTTATTCCGGCAACACTTCGAAGGTGGTCGTGTAAGACACGCGGCTACCCATGGGGACGCCTTCAAACTCGCCTGCCTCGCTCTCGAGCGTGGCATTCAGCCAGTAGCGGCCCGGCTCGGAGAAGGAGACTTCGAAGATGCCGTTTTCATTGGTGGTCACCTCCGTTTCGCCCGGCTCGTTGCGGTAGCGGTCGTCGCCCTTCACCACGGTGATCTTGACGTTCGGCGCCGCCTTGCCATTCAGGGCTAAGCCAAAGGAAGCCTTCTCGCCAGCGAAGAGGTCATTCGGGTGGTTCTTGTCCACCACCAGCTCCAGGCCCTTGCCCGTCGGCTTTAGCACCTCATTGCTCGGCTCGCCGGAGGTCACCACGGTTTCCACGCGGGTCTGGTTTTCGAAAACCTTCAGCTCCGGCTTGCCTTTCAGATTCTGCTTGGCGAACTCGGCAGCCGGACCGCGCCAGCGCTTCGTCTCCTCGCCTTCCTTCCACTGGGCGGAAAGCATCGAGCGCACCGATGCCACCTTGTAGGTGCCCGGCTTGGTCAGTTCGATGTCGAAGGTGGTGCGGATCTTTCCTTCCTTGCCGTTCTGCACCTCCACGGCCTTGCCGTCCGGACCGGTAGCGATCAGCGATTGCAGCGGTGCCGCAACGTGGTTGGCGAAGAAGAGATTGTTCGAGATCGCAGCATCGAAACTCACCCATGCGTTCTCACCGGAAAGCACGGAGGTCGAGGGGATGATCCAGAAGCGGTGCGCCAGCACCGGGCTGGAGGAAAGGGCGAGCAAAGCGGCGACGCCGAGGGATTTCTTGAACATGGTCATCATAGGGATCTTGGTTTGAGTCTCAGGGAGTGATCGTGAACTTGATTTTCCCAAGTTCGGTTTTGCCTTGGGTTGCGGTATCGACGGCAGCATGGCCGTCCCACTTGAAGGGAAGCCGCAACATCTCGCGGCCACCCACTTCTCTCGATGCCTCCACGACCACCTCGTAGTCACCGGCAGGCAGCGCCGCGGGATCGAACACCTTTACCGGCACGGTGGACGTGTGAGTGCCTACCGGCTTGGTCGGCCCGCTGACGCCATCGACTGGCATCTTCAGGGAGCGGCCGGACTTGCGCCACCATTGGCGGATATCCTTCAGCCACTTCTCCCCTTCGGCGTCCTTCATGTCGGTGTCGTACCACACACTCAGGTTCTTCACGACGGTACCGTCCGGAGCCTGGATCCAGGAGGCCACGTAGGGCCGATGATATTCGGCCACCTCCAGACGGGGGATTTCTATGGTTAATTTGACCTCACCGGCAAATCCGGTGGGACTCGCAAGCATCGTTAGAAGCGCGAGGAGCGTTTTCTTGTTCATTTTTTGGGGTGGGATGGTCAGTGAACGAAGAAGACGATCAGGATCACGGGCAAGAGGATGCCCGCAGCCACGATCGGCCAGGTCTTCGGTCGCCGCTTGGCATGGACCCAGAGCAGGGCCAGACCAGTCAGGCAAAATACGACGCATGCGATTGAAAAGATGTCAATGAACCACGACCACACGGGTCCGGTATGCCGGCCTTTGTGGAGATCGTTCAAATAGGAGATCGCCCCGCGGTTCGTCAGTTCATGGACCACCTCTCCTGTCTCGCGATCGATGCTCACCCAAGCGTCTCCGCCGGGACGCGGCAGACCCAGGTAGATCTCAAATTCCGACCACTCCGCCACCTTCCCCTTGATCGGCGTACGCAGCTCTTTGCGGAGCCATGCCGACAACTCGTCCGGCAGCGCCGCCTTCGAGTCCGCTTCCCCTTCCGTCGCCGCGATCTTGCCTAACAGATCATCAGGAAGCTTGAGCTTCGTCTCGGTGACTTGCGGCTTTGCGGGGATCTGCCCTGCATGATTGAGGGTGATGCCCGTGAAGGCAAAGAGCAGCATCGCCGCCAGGCAGATCGCGCTGCTAACCCAGTGCCAGAGGTAAAATTGCTTCGTCCAGAAAGCCTTCCGCTTCTTCGCAGCGTCTCTGGCACTTGCGATGGCTGGATCGGCAGCGGCGGGACGTGGTGCTTCGGCGACCTGCATTCCTGAAACGTTTGAAGGGCCGCTCTCTGGAAAAACGGGACGGGAAGCACGCCCTGGCGAAACTTCCCGTCCACTCATTGCAACCGTAGCTAGAAACCCGATCAGAAGGTCATGGTGGCGCTCAACACTGCCGAGCGGCCTGCCCCCGGGACGAAGTGACCACCGCCGACGCGATCGATGTAATCTTCATCGGTGAGGTTGTTGATGTTAAGCTGGAGAGAAAGGTTCTCCGTCGCTTGGTAGCCCACCATCGCATTGAAGATGGTGAAGCTCGGTGCGGTCTGGCGGGTCGTCTCGTTGTTATTGTTGAAACGGCTGTCCACAAACTGGGCACCCGCGCCGACATTGAAGCCGGCAGGGAGGACGTAGTCGGTCCAGATGCTGAAGGAATTCTCCGGAGTATTGCTCAGCTCGCTCCCGACCTCGGCAGGCACCGCGGACTCCTTCACCTCGCCGTCGAGGTAGGTATAGCCACCGGTGATGCTCCACTTGTCAGTGATCTGGCCGGTCACGCCGAATTCGAAGCCCTTCACCACTTGCTCGCCGGTAAGGGTCACGACACTCGGATCCGCCGGATCCGTGGTGCGGGCATTGGTCTTCTCGGTGCGGAAGACAGCCCCGGAAACGAGGAGCTTCTCATCGAAGAATTCCCACTTGGCACCGAGTTCCACCGTCTCGTTCTCTTCCGGATCGGCTTGGAAAAGGCTCAGGGTGTTGTTCGTGCCGGTCGGAGCAGCGATGTAGGTCAGGTTCTCCGTCGAGGGATTGAAGGAGGTGCCGTAGGAAAGGTAGATGCTACCCTCTTCCACCGGCTTGTAGGTGACTGCCGCTTGATAGCTCAGCATCGAATCATCGCGCTGAAGCGGAGTGATGACGCCCGCCGTGGTCCGGGAGGTGTAATCGGTATCGTAGTAGTCCCAGCGCAGGCCACCGTTGACTTCCCAGTTCTTGTTGATCGTGATTGTATCGAAGAGATACAGGGCCACGATATCGGAAGATGTCTCGGTAAAGGAGCCGTTGCGAATCGCCAGATCCGGATCGCCGAAAGGATTCGGGAACCAGAGGTTGGTCTGCGGCGTCTGCGCCGTGGTCACCGGCGTGCCATCAAGGTTGTAAGCCGTGCGGCCGTGGTTGATCGAGTCTTCACGTCCGAGCTCAAGACCGCCAACCACCTGGTGCTCGACAGTGCCGGTGTTGAAGTCGTAGCGCAGGTCGGTCTGGCTATAGTAGGACTCGTCCGTCTGGTCGCGGGATTGGAACTGCTGGTTGAGGATCGGACTCGTGTTCACATTCACGAAGCGCGGCGCGGTCGTGACGGAGTCACGGACGTTGTGGCCATAGCGCAGGGTGCTGCGGAGCTTGAGGTCCTCGTTGAAGTCATGCTCGAAGGTCCCGGTAAGGATGTCCGTGATGGTCTTCTCGTAGTCGCGGTTCAGGTTGCCGTAGTAGCTGTCAAAGCCGACGCCATACGGGATACCCGGTGGCAGCATCGGGTTCGTGCTCGTGCGGGCGACCCAAGGAATGCCGTAATCAGGCACATTGTCCTGATCGAGGTGCATGTAGTTCAGCGTGAAGCGCGTGTCCGTGCCCAAGCCGAAGGCGATCGAAGGAGCAATGCCCCAGCGCTCGTTCTCGACGTAGTCGCGGCCCGGGATCATCTGGTCGTGATAGAGACCGTTGAGTCGCACGGCCACGCCGTTGAGATTCGGGATCTCCTGATTCACGTCGAAGGTGCCGCGGAAATAGTCATCCGTGCCGCCGCCGAGGTTGAAATTGTAACCGTTGTCGAGGTGCGGGGTCTTGGTGACGATGTTGATCGAACCACCGGTGGAACCGCGGCCGGTCGTCGTGGAGCTCGGGCCCTTGGTCACTTCGACTTGCTCGAAGTTGAACGGGTCACGGCTGTAACCGCCGCCAGCGGTGTCACGCATGCCATCGACAAAAATATCCGAGCGGGACGAGAACCCTCGGATCGAAAGGTTGTCACCGGCTGGACCGCCGCCGCCTTCACCGGCCTGCATGGAAATGCCCGGCACGTTGCGCAGCACGTCGCGCAGGTTGGTCGCGTTCTGGGCCTTCATCACCTCGGTCGGGATGACGGTGATGGTCTTCGCCACGTCGCGCAGCGGCTGGGTCACCTTCGGGGACTGCAGGCGCTCCGGCTTGTAGAGCTTCTTCTCTTGGTTCGCATCCACCACCAGCTCTGCGAGTTCTTCCGGCTTCTTGTTCTCATCCTTCTTTTCTTCCTGGGCCACCGCGACAGGAGCGGCCAGTTGGCTTAGGGCCAGAAGGGTTCCAGTCACGGCAAGGCCGTCTGGACGGGAAGTCGTGCGAAGATTCAGCAGAAGCTGGGCAGGGTCTGTTTTCATTCGGTTGGGAAGCTCTCAGAACATCCGTCCGCCCTAACGGCAGCCGGATTGTTGCGAATGCGTCTCAATAGCTCCGCCAAGTCAAAATCAAAATTGCCAAATCACGAAAATGTCAATCTGGCGCTAATCGCACTTCTCTGTGGCCGGATTGCGCTTGCATGCGATCACTATTGAGAATCAATCTCAACTCAACCAGCGCCCGCCTGCCCATGATTGTCTGCATTCCCGATGTCCTCACCCCGGAGCTAACCGCCGAATTCCGCCGTCTGCTGGAATCCGCCGATTGGGAAGACGGAAAGGCCACCGCTGGCCATCAGGCGGTGAAGGCGAAGGACAATATGCAGATCCCTGCCACCCATCCGGTCGCCCGCCAGGTGGGCGACGCCATCGTTCGCGCGCTCGGGGCGAATCCCCTCTTCATGTCAGCGGCCCTTCCCCTTCATTTCCTGCCGCCGATGTTCAATCGCTACTCCGGCGGTCAAACCTACGGCACCCATGTCGATGCCGCGATCCGGAATGTCCCCGGCACCGGCCACCGCATCCGCACGGACCTCTCCTGCACCCTCTTCTTCTCCGGACCGGAGGAATACGAGGGCGGAGAACTGATCATCGAGGACACCTATGGCTCAAAGAGCGTGAAGCTCCCCGCCGGCCACATGGTGCTTTATCCCGCCACCAGCCTCCACCGCGTCACCCCGGTCACCAGCGGCACCCGCCTCTGCTCCTTCTTTTGGGTCCAAAGCATGATCCGCTCCGACGAGCAGCGCTCGATCCTCTTCGACCTCGACCTCGCGATCCAGCGCCTCGCCGCCAGCCTCCCGGATCACCCCGCCGCCAGCCAATCCGGAGTCCAGCTCACCGGGGTCTACCACAATCTCATCCGCCAGTGGGCGGAGATGTAGAATATAGCGCCTGCCCCCAGCGCCAGCGGTCTATGGGATGTAGCGACGTCTATGACGGTCGCGAGTTGGCGAAATGGGTCGCATCCATGCGCCTGCGTCTCACCACGGTAGTGGCGACGCGGGCCGGGTCGCCCCACCGTCGGCGCTACCAAGGCATCGATGATTGGAACACCCGAAATAATCCCACGAGGCTCAAAAGCGCCAAGCCCATCGATACGAAGGCCAATGCGAGGGTGGGCTGCCTCCGTCCTGTGAATGACAAGGCCAAGGTGAAAAGCGCGGTTCCCAATACAAGCGCATTTGGCAGCCGCCAGTTCCACCACGTCAGCATGGAAACCCACGACTCCTCCCCTGCCTTGAAACCCACTTCATCGGTGATCGCCCGCAGTTCCCGGATTAGGTAAAGGATGACCGCGTTGGCTAGGATCGAGCAAATCGCAAGGAAGCGCGCCACATTGAGCGCCTTATGATCCTTCGCGTCGACCGGCAGTTGGTCACCCTGAGTCTTCGGAGAGCGGTAGGGAGAATCCATGGTCCTTGGGCGATCACCAGATCACCGAACGATCCACCTCTTTCAAGGTCGCCCGCCCCGTCAGCGCTATCGCGATTTCCAGTTCCGTGCGCAGGATCTTCAGCACGTGCGCCACGCCCGTTGCCCCCGCCGCGGCCAACCCGTGAATCACTGGTCGGCCTACCATCACCGCCGAGGCCCCTAGCGCCAACGCCTTCAAGATATCCGTCCCCCGCCGGATCCCCCCATCCATCAGCAGCGGCAAGGCCCCCTCCAAACGATCAGCAATCCGCGGCAGCACCTCGATCGCGGCGGGCACTGTATCCAGGGTCCGTCCGCCGTGATTGGACACCACGATCCCGGAGACTCCTTCATCCGCCGCAATCACCGCGTCTTCCGGATCGATCACGCCCTTTAAGATCACCGGGAGCCCCGTCAATGATCGCAGCCATTCCAGATCCTTCCACACCGGCACGCTCGCCAGCAATTCGCTGCCAAAAACCCGATCCGAAGGCGGCACCGCTTTCATCCCGCGCAAGTTCACCGCCTCGATTCCCGCAGGCACCCGGAACATCGCCCGCTGCTCGCGATTGCGCAGCCCGGAAAGCGGCGCATCCGCCGTCACCACCAGCGCGCCACATCCGGCCGCTTCCACCCGCTTCACCAGCTCCGCCGTGAAACCACGGTCCGGCTGGATGTAGAGCTGAAACCAAGGCGGCACCGTCGCCTGTGAAACAATATCCTCGATCCCTGTGCTCGCGGAGGTGCTCACCGTCAGGCAGCTTTCCATCGCCGAGGCCCCCAGCACCGTCGCCAGCTCTCCTTCCGGGTGAAACATCCGGTGAAAAGCCGTGGGCGCGATGAAGATGGGATGCGCATACTCCCGGCCAAAGAGCGTGAGAGCCGTGCTCGCCGAGGAAAGATCCCGGAAAATCCTCGGACTCAGCTTGATCCGTCCGAAAGCCTCACGGTTCTCAGCCAGCGTCGCTTCATCCCCGGATGCTCCGCAAAGATAGGCCCAAACCCCAGCCTCTACCCGTTCCTTGGCAAGCCCCTCGTAATCATCGAGCGAAACCACCCAGGGAGGAATAGCGGACAGCGGCGGGAGAAGCATGGCAGCGCGAGGCTAGCAGCCATGGCAAGCAACACCTCGTTTCCTCCAATTTCCGCGTGTCCCGGGTATTCCGCGGTTCCTCACTTCTCAATCTGACCGACAAATCCTACGCGAAGCTTCAATTTCCTGCGAGTTTGGCGCGGAATCCGCCGTAAAACCCGGCGCGCATGCGGAAAACTCCTTCCATCCTGATCGCGAGCACCTTCTCCGTCGTCCCTACGCTTCACGCCCAAGGGAACACCGGGGATCTCGACACGCGTTGGGAAAAGGAGGTCCTGCCACTCGTCGAGACCTACTGCTACGATTGCCACGGCGATGGCATCAAGAAAGGCGAACTGGCGATCGATAAATACGATTCCATCTCCGAGATGCAGCAGCATCGCGAGGTCTGGAAGCGGGTCCGCGATCACCTGAAGCACCAGCTGATGCCGCCGATCGACGAGGATCAGCCGACAGCGGATGAACGGAAGAAGATCCTCGCATGGATCGACGACGCCGTATTCCCGGTCGATCCGAACCACCCGGATCCCGGCCGCGTGACGCTGCGCCGCCTGAACCGCGTGGAGTATCAAAACACGCTTCGCGATTTGCTCGGGGTGAACGTCAACGTGATGGATCTCATTCCGCCGGATGATTCGGGCTACGGCTTCGATAACATCGGCGACGTCCTCACCCTTTCCCCCGCCCACCTCGAGCGCTACCTCGAAGCCGCCCGCGTCTCCTTGGACAAGGCGGTCATCCCCGGCGAGATGCCACCGCCGGAGACCGATCTCCCGGGCAAGGATCTGAAGGGCGACGGCCAGCGTTCGGAAGACGGCCACTATCTTTTCAAATCCGGCGAGGCGAAGACGGTCTTCAAGCCACAGCGCGCAGGCAGCTATCGCGTGACCATCACCGCCAGCGGCACCTTCGGCGCGGATGTCGCCCCGCTAATGGAGCTCCGCATCGATGGCAAGAAGCTCAAGGATTGGTCCGTCGGCGCACGGATGGACAAGCCGGAGGAATACTCCGAGGAGATCCGCATCGAGAAGGACGAACCGGTGGAACTCACCGCGGCCTTCATGAACGATTACTGGGATGAAAATTATCCCGACCGCAGCCGCCGCGATCGCAATCTCATGGTGAATGCCATGAGGATCACCGGCCCTCTCGATGGCCCGGCTCCGGAAAAACCCCAGAGCCACAAGCGCATTTATCTCGAGCGCAAGCCCGGCGAGAGAGACGATAGCTATGCGCTGAGGGTATTGAATGGATTCGCCCGCCGTGCCTTCCGCCGTCCGACCATGGAGGGCGAGGTAAAGCGCTACCTCCAGCTCGTCGCCCTCGCGAAGAGCCAGGGAGAGGGCATCGAGCACGGCATCCGCCTCGCCTTGGAAGCGATGCTCGTCTCCCCTTCCTTTCTCTTCCGCGAGGAACCGCAGCCGGAGCCGGACAAGGCGGACAAGATCCACCAGATCGACGAGCATGTCCTCGCCACCCGGCTTTCCTACTTCTTCTGGAGCACCATGCCGGACCAGAAGCTCATGGAACTCGCGAGCCGCGGCGAGCTTCGCAAGAACCTCGACAGCGAGATCGACCGGCTCATCAACGATGATCGTTCAAGGCAGTTCGTCTCGAATTTCACCGGCCAGTGGCTGCGCCTGCGAGATATCCCGTCCACACGGCCTCAGGAAAAGATGTTCCCGAAGTTCAATGGCAAGGTCCGCGATGCCATGCGCCGGGAAACGGAGATGTTCTTCGGATATATCGTGAAGGAAGGCTTGCCGATCGACTCGCTGCTCGACGCTGACTTCACCTTTCTCAACGAAACCCTCGCCAACTACTACGGCATCCCCGGCGTGGAGGGTGACAAGTTCCGCAAGGTGACCCACACCGACAGCCACCGCCGCGGGATCATGGGTCAGGGTTCCTTCCAGTTGCTCACCTCCTATCCGCTTCGCACTTCACCCGTGCTCCGCGGAAAATATGTGCTGGAGAATCTTCTCGATACCGCCCCACCGCCACCGCCGCCGAATGTGCCTCAGCTCGAGCCGCCTTCACACAAGGGCGACCAGCGCAGCCTGCGCGAGCAGCTGGAGAAGCACCGCGAGGATCCATCCTGCGCCTCTTGTCACGCGCTGATGGATCCCATCGGTTTCGCCTTGGAGAACTTCGACGCCGCCGGGGCTTGGCGCGACCAGGAGAACGGCAAGGACCTTGATACCGCCGGAAAGCTGATCACTGGTCGCGAGATCCACGGCGTGGACGATCTCCGGAAAGCCCTCGTGCAGGATCACAAGGAGGAGTTCTACCGTTCCGTCGCCACGAAAATGCTTACCTACGCCCTCGGCCGGGGCTTGGATTGGTATGATAAGCCAGCCCTCGACCGGATCGTATCTGACACGGAGAAAGCCGGAGGAAACTCCCGCGCGCTGGTCCGCGCGGTGATCGATTCCGTGCCTTTCCAATATCGCCGCGGAGATTCCTAACAAGCCCGACCACGCCATGACACCACGCCGGACCTTCCTGAAAAGCATCGCCGCCACCTTGGCCGTGCCCGCCTTTCCCTCCCTGCAAGCCGCCACCCAGGCCGCTGCCAAGCTGGGCGCCCCGACCCGCATGGCTTTCATCTACATCCCGAACGGGGTGAACCTTGACCTCTGGCGTCCGCAAGGCTCCGGGAAGGATTACACGCTCTCCAAAACACTCGAGCCGCTCGCCGATCTCCGCGACCACTTCTCCGTCCTCCGCGGTCTCGATCACGACAAGGCCTTCGCCAACGGCGATGGCGCTGGCGACCACGCCCGCGCAAATGCCACCTTCCTCACCGGCGTGCAGGCCCGCAAGACCGCCGGAGCCGATGTCGAGCTCGGGGAATCGGTGGACCAGATTGCCGCCCGCCACATCGGTGCGAATACCCGACTCTCCTCGCTGGAGCTTTCCACCGACCCGGCCCGCAGTTCCGGCAATTGCGACTCGGGCTACTCCTGCGCCTATCAATTCAATCTCTCCTGGATCAACGACACCACCCCCGCTCCGGCCGAGCGTGACCCGCGCCTCGTCTTCGAGAAGATGTTCGGCTCCGGAAATGAGAAGGAAGACTCCCGCCGCCGCGCCTATCGCAAGAGCATCCTCGATTTCGTGATGGCAGATGCGAAGCGCCTGCAAACGCGCCTCGGCTCCACCGACCGCGGCAAGATGGACGAATACCTCACCGCCGTCCGCGACGTGGAGCAGCGGATCGAAAAGGCCGAAAAGTTCCGCAAGGAGGTCCCCGAGGACAAGCGCCCGAACGGCGTGCCGGAAGGCTACGGCGAGCACATGCGCATGATGTTCGACCTCATGCACCTCGCCTTCCAGACCGATACCACACGCGTCTCTTCCTTCCTGCTCGCGCACGATGGCTCGAACCGCACCTTCCCGGAAATCGAGGTCCATTCCGCGCACCACGAACTCTCCCACCACCGCAGCAATCCCCAGACCCTGGAGAGCATCGGCAAGATCGACCGCTTCTACGTGGAGCAACTCGCCTACTTCCTCCGCAAGATGCGGGATACCCCGGACGGCGAGGGTTCGCTGCTGGATCACTCGATGATCGTCTACGGCGGCGGCATCGCCGATGGCAACCGCCATAACCATGATGACCTTCCGGTGCTCCTCGCCGGCCGAGGCAATGGCACCCTCAAGCCTGGTCGCGTGATCGAGGCACCGAAAGGGACGCCGATGACCAATCTCTACCTCTCCCTGCTCGACCGCATGGGCGTGAAGGCAAACCGGATCGGAGACTCCACGGGAGTGTTCGAAAAGGTGTGAATACCGCGGTCCACTTCTCATGGCCGCGCTGCTCCGCCTTGGTCCGGTGCTCTCCCTCGGGCATGCGCGAGTCGGCTTTACCACGCTCCCGCAAGGCATCTTCGATCGACTTCCATCCCCACGATGCCTCCGTGGTTCATTCGGTCGGATCACGGCTTTTCCGTCACTTCCAGTCGGCTGAAAAAGCGCGTTGTCGAAGCGGGATCGATCGGTTCCTTCACCACCACCCGCTCCCACGCCGGAGCACCGGGAATTTCGTCAACGGTCACCGGCCCGCTCATGGGCATGAAAGAATCCCCCTCCAAGCTCGTGGATTTGGCGGGCCTGTAGTCTAATAGCGAGTTCTTCCGTCGGACGAATTCGACTCTCCAGAATAGCTCCTGCCCCTCCCTCTGGATTCCTTCCACCGGCAGGCCGGAGGAAGAACCAGCCAAAGAACTCTCCGCCGCCGGTTCCGCAAGATCCATGTTGAAAGCGTACTTCAGCAGGTTGGGCACGCCGTCATGAAAGGGGATCGCCTGCGCCTCCGCTTCCTCCCCGCTCAAGCCCGCCGAAACGGCGGCTTCGAAAAACGAAGGCCATGCCGACGCGAGACGGCGGAAGGTCACGACTCCTCCGGCCGCAATCGCCGAGACCGGAGCGGTGATCGGGCCACGATCGCGCTGCAGGGAATGGTCAGCCCCCCAAGTAATTACCTCCCCATCGCTTTTGAGGGCCACACTGTGGCTTTCCCCCGCCGCGATCGCCACCACGCCCGACAGAGCCCCCTCTGGAACGACGCACTGACCGAAGTAATTTGCCCCCCACGCAAGGACCCTGCCGTCAGCCTTGAGCGCCAAAACGTGCTCGGCTCCGGCGGCGATGGCGACTACGCCCGCGAGGGCCTCCGGAGGGACATCCGTCTGACCC
This sequence comes from Luteolibacter luteus, assembly GCF_012913485.1. Lineage (GTDB taxonomy): Bacteria > Verrucomicrobiota > Verrucomicrobiia > Verrucomicrobiales > Akkermansiaceae > Haloferula > Haloferula lutea. The sequence continues at coordinate 619,971 of NZ_CP051774.1, forward strand.
AGGTCATTCGATCCCCACGCAATGACCCGGCCATTTTCGTTCAAGGCCACCCTGAACTCATAGCCAGCGGAAATGGCAACAATTCCCGATTGCACCTCTACGGGAAGCTCTACCGGCCCTTCGTAATAGCCACCCCACTCCACCACGCTGCCATTGTTCTTCAGCGCCAGGGCATGGTTTCCTCCGGCAGCGACGGCTTTCACCTCCGACAAGGCGGCGGCAGGAACATCGGTCTGCCCATACTGGTTGCTTCCCCAGGCAATCACGCGCCCGGTACTCTTCAGGGCCAGCGAATGATTGTGGCCCACAGCAATGGCCTCGACTCCTTCCAAAGCCTCAGCGGGGACGGTCGTTTCACCATAGCTATTGTTTCCCCAGGCATGAACAACACCCCCGACCGTCAAGGCCAAGGTATGGGTGAAGCTGGCCGCAACAGTCTCCACATCATCCGCCAATGCGTTGGGCACCGCGGATTGCCCTCCATGCAGGTCGCCGATCATTAATCCCGGGTGATTCGTGCTCCCCGCTCCCCACGCGACCACCGTGCCGTCTTCCTTGAGGGCCAGAGTGTGGTTGCTCCCCGCCGCAATGGCCGTCACCCCTGACATCGCCGCCTCGGGAATGCTCACCTGCCCATAGTTGAGAATCGGATTGATGAATGTCGCAAAGACGCGTCCTTGGGAGTTCAGCGCCGTGAAATGATTCCGCCCCCCGGAGATCGAAATCATCCCGCTTCCGGGAACTGCCAGTTGGATGACTTCGCCGGCCGGAAGCGTGCCACCCCATCCGATCACGCTGCCGTCCTCTTTCAGGGCCGCACTGTAACGGAGGGCGGCGGAAATGGCCACCACCCCGGACCCCGCAGCTTGAGGCACCGTGCTCTGGTTATTGTGAGGGACCTCGGCGGGAGAGCCCGGAGAGCCTGCTCCCCAAGCCAGCACCGAGCCATCCTCTTTCAGGGCCAAGCTATGGTGATCACCAGCCGCCATCGCAATCACCCCTCCGCTTGCCTCCGGCGGGACCTCACATTGCGCATGGGCATTCATTCCCCAGGCCAGGACCGCCCCACCCTTCAAGGCCAGAAGGTGGTCGCGGCCCGCCGCGATCCGCGTGACACCCGATCGCGCGGACGTCGGGACGGAGAGAACCGGATGAGTTCCTCCCCCGCCCCACACCCTTACCTCGCCATCCTCCTTCAGCGCCGCCGTGAATCTCGCCCCGGCAGCAATGGCGGTCACTCCGCTCTCCACATCCAGAGGAACCCGGCATTGGTCATAGGAATTTGAGCCCCAAGCGAAAACCTGTCCGCCACGCGACAGGGCAACACTGTGGGTTTCGCCTCCCGCCACCGCGATGATATCGGCAAGCAGGGGGATGCCAATCTCCTGCGGAACTTGGGCCATCTGCAGGCCGGAATAGGACCAAGCACCTCCGGGCAATGCCTGAACGGCCGCCACCTTGGTCACCGGCAGGCAGAGGAAGATTGAAATAAATCCAACGAAGTAGGCACAGGACTTCATGATTCTAGATTTCCAGACTGCAAGATTGATCAAGGAAGAAGATTGAAGATAGATCTCATGAGAAACTCAAGATAACCCCGGGCACATCGCTTGGCAGCCCCCTCAACCCTGCCTGCCTCCCTTTAGCGAAGGCAAAGCCAGACGAAGAGGCTTGGCCCCACAAATCTGTTAGATCAACTGATCAGGGCCGGGATTGATGGCAACAGAAAGCGGGAGCGAAAGCCGGTCGATAGATAAGGGGGCACGAAGGGACATGTCTATCCTAGGATCCGTCCCCAAGGGCCGGAAGGATACACGAAATTTCGCCCGGGCCTCTTGAACCCCGCTTGAAGCCGCTACGCGGGCGCTGACCGGTTTTCCGTAAGAACCCCCGGAAACGGCCGCGCAAACCTTGCTGGCCAGTCTTTCAAAACAGGAGCCCTCCGGTCTTCGGAAATCCGGAATTTCCCGTGAGTCCCAACCTCTTAGCCGGACGGCAGAAATGCGGTCGAATCCCGCACTCGACGCCCCGCCTCCCCTTTCCTAAGACAGCCGTCCCATGATCCGCTGGTTCGCGATCAACTCCATCGCCTCGAATCTCCTGATGGGGATCATCATCGCCGTCGGCGCATGGTGCTATTTTGAAAAGGTCCAGCCGGAGGTGCAGCCCACGATGCACTTTGACCAGGTGCGGATCGACGTGAACTACCGCGGCGGCAGCCCGGAGGACGTGGAAAGTGCCGTCGTCATCCCGATCGAACGGGCGGTGGAAAACCTCCCCGGTATCGAGGAAATCGAGTCCCGCGCCAACGTCGGCCGCGGCAACGTGGTCCTGAAAACCACCAAGGGCACCAAGCCCGAGGATCTCCTGGAAGACGTGAAGCCGCTGATCGATGCGATCACGACCTTCCCTCAGGAAACCGAACCGCCCCGCTACGAAATCCCGGACAGCAGCAAGTGGTTCGACGTCATCAAGATCGCCGTCTATGGGAACATGGACGAAAAGGACCTGCTCCAGGCCGCCCGCCGCATCCGCGATGACCTGACCGGCCTTCCCGGCATTTCGCAAGCGTCCATCCAGGGAGCGTCCCCTTTCGAGCTCGCGATCGAGGCGGACATGCAGCGCCTCCGCGATTTCGGCCTCACCTTCTCCGATCTCACGAACGCAATCCGCCGCTCATCGCTCGACCTTCCTGCCGGCCAGGTTCAGACGGACGAGGGCGCGCTGGTCATCCGATCGAAGAACCAGGCCTACTCGCGGGAGGACTTCGAAAACATCGTCGTTCGCAATACCAATGGCGCCGAAGTAAAGCTCCGCGACGTCGCGAAAATCAGCGATGACTTCGAGGAGAACCGCAAGCTGATCCGCTTCAACCACAAGCCCGCACTCCTCGTCGAGGTCCTGCGCCTTCCCCACGAGGACGCCCTCGATATTGCGGACCGGGTGAAGGAATACGTGGAGAACGCGAAGGCCACCTTTCCTCAAGGAATCGAGCTCGGCGTCTGGGATGACAGCTCCATCGAGCTCCGTGGCCGCATCGGCAGCCTCCTCGAAAGCCTCCTGCAGGGCAGCGTTCTGGTCCTGATCATCCTCGGCCTTTTCCTCCGGCCGTCCATCGCCATCTGGGTCGTCCTCGGCATTCCCATCTCCTTCGCCGGCGCCTTCATCGTCATGGCGGCGATGGGCATGACATTGAATCCGATGAGCATCTTCGGCTTCATCATCGCGGTCGGCATCGTGGTGGATGATGCCATCGTGACCTCGGAGAACGTTTTCACGAAGCTGAAGGAAGGAAAGAGCGGCTTGGAAGCAGCCATCGAGGGCGCCAAGGAAGTCACCATCCCCGTCACTTTCGGCGCTATCACCATCAGCGTGGCCTTCCTGCCGCTGATGTTCTTCGATGGCTTCTACGGCACCTTCGCCCGCCAGATCCCGCCGGTGGTCATCGCCACCATCGTCTTCTCCCTCATCGAAACCAAGCTGGCGCTCCCCTGTCACCTGAAGAGCACCACGCTGAAGCCGCGCTTCTTCCTGACCTTCGACCGCTTCCAGACCGCAATCTCGAACGGCTTGGAGCTCTTCATTGATCGCTGCTACAAGCCGCTCATTTTGCTCGCGACGCGGAACCGTTACACCACCCTCGCCGTCTTCGCCGCGGTCGCGATGATCTGCGTTGCCGTGCTGAAGAGCGGTCGCCTCGGCTTCGTCACGATGCCATCGATCGACCGCAACCGCATCGTGGCTTCGCTGCAGATGCCTCGCGATACACCGATGCATGTGACCGACGACCGGGTGTCCCAAATCCTGGCAGCGGCAGAACTACTTCGCAAGGAGCTGATCGATCCAGGTAACGGCAAGCCGATCATCCAGGACATCCTCACCAGCACCGGCGGCTGGAGCGGCGGTGGCGGCGTCGATTCCCGCCAAGGCTTCGTCGTGATGGAGATCCTTGATCCCAACGAACGCAGCGAACCCGGTCCGGCGAACAAGGATATCTCCAAGCGCTGGGAAGAGCTCACCGGCGAGGTGAAGGATGCCCAGCAATTCTGGATTTCCGGCGACCGGGGCGGCGGCTTCGGCGGCGGTGACAACGAGCTCGAAGCCATCGAGGTCGAGCTTCGTGGCCCAGCCACCGAGGAGAAGGAAATCATCACCGATCAGATCACCGCGTTGATGGAGTCCTACCCGGGCATCCAGGATGCCTGGACGAATGACTCCCGGGCCCGCGACGAGCTTCACGTGACTATCCGCCCGGAAGGCCAGGCGCTCGGCCTGACCCAGCGCGATCTCGCGAACCAGGTCCGCGCCGCATTCTTCGGCGAGGAAGCCCAGCGCATCCAGCGTGGTCGTGATGACGTGCGCGTGATGGTCCGCCTGCCGCTTCAGCAACGCCAGTCCCTGCACACCCTGGAAGAGATGCGGGTGCTCACTCCGGATGGTGGTGCCGCACCGTTCCGCTCGGTCGCCGACGCCCGCTTTGAAAAAGCCCAGTCCGATATCCGTCGCCGCGATGGCGCACAGGTCGGCACGATCTCCGCAAAGCCGAACGACGAAACCGTGGACGTCGTCGCGATCGCCGATTCGCTGGAGACCCGGATCAACGCCCTCTTGCAAGGTCATCCCGAGCTGACGTGGCGCTTCAAGGGCTATATCAAGGAGCACCGTGAAACCGGTCTCCGCTTCTGGATTACAGGTGCGGCTCTTTTGGTCGCGCTCTACGTGCTGCTCGCCATTCCCTTCCGGTCGATCCTCCAGCCGCTTTTCGTGATGATCGCCATCCCCTACGCGGTGCTCGGCGCGCTCTTCGGCCACCTGATCATGGACATCACGCCGTCCTATCTCTCGATCTTCGGCCTGCTGGCTCTCGCGGGCGTGGCCATCAATGACTCGCTGGTGATGGTGGACTTCATCAATCAACGGCGGAAGGCCGGCATCGATCTATTCGATGCCGTGATCCAATCCGGCACGCGGCGCTTCCGCCCGATCTTCCTGACCTCCGCCACCACCTTCGTCGGTCTCATTCCCACCATCTTCGATAAGTCGCCCGAAGCGCAATTCCTGAACCCCATGGCCGTATCCATCGGTTTCGGCATGCTTTTCGGCACCTTCATCACCCTGATCCTCGTCCCTTCCGCTTATCTCGCGGTGGAAGACGGGGTCACCTGGTTCAAGAAAGCGGTGGATTGGTATAAGAAACCCTTCAGCAAAACGGACGAACCCGAGCTCCCTGAAGAAGCTCCTGTCTAGGCGCTCCTCTTCCGTTCTTGCTTACAGATCTCGCGCCCTTTCGCGGTGAACCGGACGCCCGAACCGTCCCTCAATCCCCGGCTCTCCGCTCCCACCCCGAAGCCAACTCACCAAAGGTTCCATCGCACTCTTTTCTCCCCGCCACCTTCCGGGTGTCCCTCTGCGACATCCTGATCCCCAATCACAAATCCAATCCCATCCATCCAATTCATCCCGCTCCCATCCTCTATCATCCGCCAAATTGCGCCATCTACCTCGCTCCATCATTTTGACAAGTTGCCGAGCCGTTCCAATGACGCTAGGCTCGCGGCGCTTCGCAAAGAGGCTCCTCTTCCATGGTCGCTCACGCCCCTGAAACCTCCACGCCTTCAATCGACTGCGATGTCGTGGTTTTCGGCGGCGCCTTCTCCGGATCCGCTCTCGCCCTGCTACTGAAACGGGCGCGCCCGGAGACTCGCGTGCTGATCGTCGAGAAATCGGAAGCCTTCGACCGCAAGGTCGGCGAATCCACCTCCGAGGTGGCCGGCTGTTTCATCACCCGCGTCCTCGGCCTCACCCACTATCTTTCCTGCGAGCACTTCCAGAAGCACGGCCTCCGCATGTGGTTCACCACTCCGGACAACGATTGCCCGAACAGTTGCTCGGAGATTGGCCCCAACTCGCAGGCTCGCTTTCCCACCTATCAGCTCGATCGCGCAAAGCTGGACGAGCACATGCTGGAACTCGCCGTGAAGGAGGGATGCGAACTCCTGCGCCCGGCCTCGATCAAATCCTTCGAGCTGAACGGCGCCGGGAAGAACATCGTCGTCCTCAAGCACCAAGGCGAAACCCGCACGATCCGAGCCGGCTGGGTGGCGGATTGCTCGGGTAAGGCGACGCTCATCGCCCGTCAGCGCGGCACTTGGCGCAAGCTCGAAGATCACCCCGTGCACTCGATGTGGGTGCGCTTCAGCAATGTCCGCACGCTCGATTGCCATGAGGCCCGCGTGATGGCTCCTTGCCTGAAGGACGGCCCGAGCGTCGGCCGCGCCAGCGCGACCAATCATCTGATGGGGCGTGGCTGGTGGTCATGGATCATCCCGCTTTCGAATGGCGATTTCTCCGCCGGGGTCACTTGGGACGAACGTCTCTTCACTCCGCCCAGCGAAGGCTCCATCGGTGCCCGCGTGAAGGAACATCTCGTCCGCCACCCCATCGGCAAGCTGATGTTCGAGGACGCCGTGGCGGTCGAGAATGACGCCCGCATCTACAAGCACCTCCCCTACTACTCCACCGAGGTCTGCGGGGATGGCTGGATCATGGCGGGAGATGCCGCGGGCTTCATGGATCCCCTGTATTCGCAGGGCCTCGATTACTGCGGCCACGGCACCTACTGCGCCCATAAGATCATCCTGAAGGGGCTGCGCGGCGAGTGCACCAAGATGGCATTGGCACATCACAATGAGATTTTCCCGCAGTCCTACTTCCGTTGGTTCCACGGCCTCTACCGGAACAAATACCAGTATCTCGGCGATGCCGACCTGATGCATGCGGCCTTCCTCATGGACATCGCCGCCTACTTCATCGGTCCGGTCCGCGCTGTCTATGCCGATGCCGACAAGGAATACTCCACCATGCCCTACAACGGCGTCGGCGGCGCGATCTTCGCCCGCTTCATGCGCTTCTACAACCGGCGCCTTGAGACCATCGCCCGCAAGCGCCTCACCGCGGAGACCTACGGCAAGAATAACCTCAAGCATCGCCATCTGGTCCGCGTTCCCTTCGAGCCGAATTTGAAGGCTGTGCGCCACCTCTTCGGCGGCATGAAAATCTGGCTGAAGCTTGAGGCGGAAACCATGTTCACCAAAGCCGCCGCCGAACTTCCCGACCCGACCATGGCGAAGGAAAAGGAGAAGGAAAAGGTCGCACCGCGGATGGCAGAGGTTTCTTAGGAAGCCTCTCTGGCGCGCTCTTGCAGATCCCGGAGGAATGCGCTAATCCTAGGCTTGGAATGGCCCAAGCCGAAGAACTACCGAGGATTGGACATCGGGGCATCGCTCTCGCGCTAGCGATGTACTTCTTCGGCATGGTGTCACTGGGTCTCTTCCAGCACTTTCTCCACTCAGCTACTCTGGTCTGGGTGCTTGTGCTCGTCGCAAGCGGCATTCTTCTACGACGACAATTCTGGACCGGTCCCGGCGAAGCATAGGCAATCCTTTGCGTGGCCCTTGCCCTGTGGCTCGTGTTTTTCATCGGGGAGATAGAATTCTTTGCCACGCACTACCTTCCGTTCTATTGGCTGCCCTTCGCCTTCGGCCTCCTTATTGGCGGAATCAGAATCAAACGGACGGCATAACCCGCATAACGGGTTGCCTCCTTCCACCGGCCTCGCCCAAACACGGGATCTGACAGGCATCAAGAAGGGCGCACTCTGGCAGTAGAAAGCTCAACGCCACCGGTGCTATTCTGCGCGGCATGTCGGTAAGACTGATCCTACCTTTCGCCCCTCGGAAATCCCGCCTCCAGACAGGCTGGCCAAAGGAGGCGTGGGATATCACTTCCCCAAAATCCCCACCTGTTATTTTTCCAATTTTAACAGGCATAACAGGCGGGCTCACATGGCAGCCAAGCTCACATTTTCGGTGACCTCGCATGCCATCCCGGCAACAGGAAGATCGATACGGCCATACTGAAAAGGATCCCGATCACCGCCACCTGACCGAGGCTCACCAGCGCATCGCTCGAAGAAAAGATCAGCGATCCGAAGCCGATGACGTTCGAGGCTCCACAGAAAAGCAGCGCCTTCCCCGTCCCGTTCCAGAGCTCCTTGAAGCACATCCCGGTCCGCTTGAGCGTCAGCGTGACGTGGATCGCGTAATCGATGCCGGTGCCTAACAAGAGCGGTGTCGCCATCAGGTTCACGAAGTTCCACTTCAACCCGAAGAGCCGCATGATCGCAAGCATCCCCAGGATGCTCACCAGCATCGTCAGAAGGGCATAGCCCACATCTCGGAAGCGACGGAAGATCACCGCCATCATCCCGAGCAGGAGCAGTCCCATCGGCAGCAGCATCTTGACCATGTCGTCCTTCACCAACCCCGAGATCGCGGGTTTGAAGAGACTCCAGCCGCTCAACCAGATCCCGTTTCCATTGAGTTCACGCAGGCGCGGATATCCCTCCGACATCGGCTCGACTTCCGGCTTCGGAATCACCGTTCCGATCACCAGGCCACCGCCCTTTTCGTCGCGATGCAGGAACAGCTGCATCACCTCCCGCGCTGCGGGGGACTCCGGGAAGAAGGCCCCCTGCCCTTGTTTGCCCAGAATCTCGAGAACCATTTTCCCAAGCCCCGTCCCCTCCTCGGAGAAGCCGATGTCATCCGCCTCGGCAAGCAGACGCGGCGCTTGCTTCGCGATCTCCTGCAAGATGGGCCGGTTCAGCTCCTGCCGCGCAGGATCCGGCCACCAACCACCCGGAAAGGTCGCTTCTTCGAGCACGCCTTCCTGCTTCGCCCTATCAAGTCGCTGCTCCGCTTCCGAAAGCCGGGACAGCATCGTCACATCATCCTCCGCCTCCACCACGATCCGCAGCAGGCGCGAATCACGGTCCGGGAATTTCTCCTGCATCCGCTCGAAGGAGCCCATCGCCAGGCTGTTCCGCGGCCGCATGATCTTCGAGTCAAACTCCACCCCGGGCATCCCCATGATCACCACCACGGCCAAGGAAGCTGCCACCAGAACCCCGGTGAAAATCCACGATTTCTTCCGTCGCGGCAGCCACTTCGCCTCGTCTTCCGCCGGGGCGCGGTTCACCCCGAACTTCACCACCCAAGGCAGGTAGAACGCGATCATCAGCAGGCCCGCCGCGACCAATCCATACGCCACGATGCTGCCGAGCTGCGCCATCCCCGGCAGGCCGCCGAGATTCAGCGCGAGGAACACCACCGCAGTGGTCGCCGCCCCGCAGAGCACCGGCTTGCCACTCGCATGCAGCAGCACCTTTTTGTTATGCCCCGCGACCTTCGCTTCCTGGCAAATCACCAGCCCGTAATCCGTCGCCAGGCCGATCAGGATTTCCGCGGAACTCAGCGCCATGATACTAAGCTCACCGTAGATCCAGCCCGCCACGCCCAAGGCCACTGCGAAGACCAGGCACAGCGTCACGATCAACCCGCCCAGCAGCATCAGCCGCCGCTGCATCCACCAAAAGAGCAAGCCGATCAAGGTGAGCGTGAGCCCGATCGAGCCGCTGAGATCCTTCTCCATCGCCATGCCGATCTCCGAGGAGAAGACCGGCTCACCCGTCAGCCCCACCTTGAAGCCCTTGCCCTGCTCGGTCTGTTCCCACTTCGCGATCGAGGCCCGGATCTTGCCGATCCATTCTTCCGCCTGGCGATAACCATGGACCTCCGCCGGAGCATCGATAAAGACGAGGTGCGATGTGCCATCCGCACTCTCAAATGCCCCGCCGCCACCGCCGGAGGCAGACAGCAGATCCGCCACCGCAGGGTGATCGAGGAAGCCAAAGGGATCGTGCGCCTGCATCGCCAGATCCTGACCGCTGAGCGAGGTCGCCAGATTCTCCACGATCTCTTCCATCGCAGCCCGGGAATTCGCCTCCGACAGCCTATCCGCGAGCGCCTTCGCCTGTTCCGGATCGCCATTGAGCCAGAGATAGGAAAGCAACTCGGCCAGCCCCTGCGGCTCCGCCGTCCAACGCGGCTGCCAGCGGGCTTCCTTTACCACGCCATCCGCCTGAAGGGCCTCCGCGAGCGACTTTGCCGCGACGGAAGGCGATTCCTCCCCCGTTCCCTCCACCAGCAAGATCGCCTCGTCCTCCCGGGCAAAGGCGCGGTGATGCGCCTTCAGCCCCTTCACCTCCGGCAAATCGCCGGGCAACATCGAGAGAATATCCGTGTCGAACTTCAACCGCGTCAGCCCGAGTGCCGCCACGGCTACCGCCGCCAGCAACATCAGATGGAGCCACCATTTCCGCATGCGGGAGGGAAGACGGATTTCCGGGACCCGGAAAGGCAAACGTCGCTCATCCGCCCCCGAACACGGGGTGCCGCAGGATTCACGGTTGAAACCTCGGCCATCCCGCTTTCCACTCTAGCCATGCGACCCCTGCTAGTCCTGCTTTCCCTGATCTCGCTGGCCCATGCCGAGCTCGACTCCAAGCCGCTGGAAACCTGGATCAACAAGCAGAAGGACTTGCAGAGCCTCGACGCCCGGTTCGTGCAGGAGCGGAAGCTCCCCTCGCTGAAAAAGCCGGTCGCTACCCCGGGCCGCATGCGGATGCAGCGCCCCGGCAAGCTCTGCTGGGAACTCGGCGAGCCGGTCAAAACCATGGCGGTCTCAGACGGCCAGACCATGACCCTGCTCGATGTGTCGAAAAAACGCGGGAAGCGCATCGACGCCGAGTCCACCGAGGCCCGCCAGTTCACCCTGCTTTCGGACAACGCGTTTCGCGACCTCGCCGGCTTCCAGCAGACCTTCGAGCTGATCGAGTCCCGCGTCACCGATGGCAGCTATCAGCTTACCGTAAAGCCAAAGGACAAGACCCTGCGCCGCCAGGTGCCGTGGATGTATCTGGAGATCGACACCAAGGACTACCAGCTTCGCTCCCTCGAGCTGGAGCTGGAAGACAAGTCCCGCATTCGCACCGTCTTCAGCAATGCCAAGATCAATGCGAAGATCGACCCGGCGATCTTCACTCCTGACACCTCCGGCTACCGGATGCTCTGAGCCGGCTCCCGGTTACTGCCCGGGGGATTCATCTGTCATCCAGCGACATTTTCCCGGGCCAGCGGTTTTAAGGGTCAAGCACAGCTCCAACCATGCAGGCTCCACCGGGAATTCATCGTAAGTTCACATCTTACGCCTTTTCCTTACCCGAGGGGGTCCTGTTAGCCTTCCCACCGTGAACCCCGAGATCCGATCCTTGATCCAGAACGCCTTCGTCGGAGGCGCCAGTGATGTTTTCCTGATGGAGGGCGAAAAGCCCAGGGTTCGGAGTGACGGGGATGTGATCACCGCTTTCGGGGCCACGATTTCACGCGAAGACGTGGCCGACATCTGGCGGACCTGCGGGGCAAACCCGGATACCGAAAATGACGGTGACTCCAGCCTCCAGGTGGAGGGCGCAGGCCGCTTGCGCGCGAACCTCTACCGCACCCTCGGTCGTTTGGCCGTAGCCCTGCGCCCGATCAAAAAGGATATCCCTACCTTTGAGCAACTCGGCCTGCCAGGTGCCATGCTCACTTCTTGGATGGAGCGGCGTTCCGGCCTGATCGTGGTCTGCGGTCCCACCGGCTCCGGAAAATCCACCACCATTGCGGCCTGCCTGCAGTGGGTAAACCGGAACCAGCCCCGCCACATCGTCACGATCGAGGACCCCATCGAATACCTTTTCGAGAACGACCGCGCCCTCTTCTCCCAGCGCGAGGTCCGGCGGGATACCGAGAATTTCAGCGTGGCCCTGCGCGCCGCGCTCCGTCAAAACCCCGACATTATTCTCTTCGGTGAAATCCGGGATGCGGAGACAGCCTACGCTGCCCTGCGCGCCGCGGAAACCGGCCACCTTGTGATTTCCACGCTGCACGGATCCGGCGTGGCTGGCGTGCCCACGGCCATGGAGCGCCTGAACCGTATCCTCAGTGACACCAGCACCGCCGGTGCTGCGAGCCTTCTGGCACACCAGCTCATTGGTGCTATCGCCCAACAGCTACTACCACGCATCGATGGGGGCGTGGTGGCCGTGCTCGAGTATTTCCAGAACGAGGGTGCCACCCGCAAGTGGATCGAGGAAAACCGCTACGACGAGTTGAAGGATCACCTCAACAAGACCGAGGACTCGAAGGGCTGCTCCTTCCTGCGCTATCTGGTCGCCGCCACCAATCAAGGTATCCTCGATCCCGCCACGGCGCGTTCTGCCACGGACCGGCCGCTCGATTTTGATCGTGCGATGCGCGGTATTTCATAACTCTATCCCCAGTCATCGTGAGTCAGGTACGCGAAATCACCGATTATCTCCGGCAGACCGTCCAACTGGGCGGCTCCGATCTCCATCTTTCCACTTGGGCACCGCCCGCCGCACGCGTGGGCGGCAACCTGGTACCACTCGAGGACTTCCTTCTCGATCCGGATACTACCCGGCGCCTGATCCACGATACGCTTTCGGAAGCCCAACGCGCCTCCCTTGAGCAAAATTGGGAGCTGGACTACGCCTTGCAACTGGAAGGCGTAGGACGTTTCCGCGGCAATGTCCACGTCGCCCGCGGTTGCCATGAGGCGGCCTTCCGCCACATCCCCCAGGAAATCCCGGAGTTGGGCACCTTGGGGCACCATCCGGTCGTCGATGAAATCTGCCAGCTCCGTCGTGGTCTGGTGCTCGTCACCGGAATCACGGGGTCGGGCAAATCCACCACCCTCGCGGCGATGATCAAGCGTATCTCGGAGAACCGCTCCGGCGTGATCGTCACCATCGAAGATCCCATCGAGTTTGTCTTCTCCCACGCGAGCTGCCTTATCAAGCAGCGCGAAGTGGGTGCCGACACACGGGGTTTCCCCGTGGCCCTGCGCCAGTCGCTGCGCCAGGACCCGGACGTGATCGTGGTGTCGGAGTTGCGTGACTTGGAAACGATCCGCATCGCCCTCACCGCAGCGGAAACCGGCCACCTCGTGCTTGCCACCCTTCACACCGTCGATGCCCCGCAGTCCATCGACCGTCTGGTGGACGTCTTCCCGCCAGAGCAGCAATCACAGATCGTGACCCAGCTTGCGGGCGTGATCGAAGCCGTGGTCTCCCAGCGTCTCATTCAGCGCGCCGATGGACAAGGCCGCGTGCTTGCCTCCGAGGTAATGCGGGCATCCCACGGCATCCGCGCCTGTATCCGCGAACGGAAACTTGAACAGCTGGTCGGCCTAATGGAGATCGGCTTCAAGGATGGTTCGCGCACGATCGACCAGACCATCGCGGCGCTTCTCAACAGCGGCTACATCACTCGCGAGGAAGCCCTCTTCCACTGCCGTGAGAAGCGGAACTTCCCCGAGCCTGAAGCGTCGAACGAGCCGAAGAAACCCAAATCAATCTGGACCTGATGGACCAGCGTACCGCCACAACCCTTCGGCTGACGATCTGGGGGATTATCCTCTTCTTCGCCTTTATCTACGGCTCGAAGCACTACAAGAAATTCGCCCGCAAGGAAAAGCTGGTGGAGGAAATGCGTACCATCATCTCCGATGCCACCTTCTATCGCAATCTGGATGCCAAGAGCGCCCATGCGACTTTCCTGAAAGCCATCGGGATGATCGATGAGGCGAACACTCTCGGCATGGCTCCGACCGTTTACTTCGATCAGGTCTTCAAGCACGACGACGATCTCAAGACCCAGCTCGGCCGGGAATATGAGGATCTCCCTGCGCGCGAGCGGCTGGCCCGCGAAACCTTGATGCGTGGCTATCAGCATGCCCTCCAGTTCTCGATGCTCGATGAACCGGAGAAGCGCGCCCTGCTGGCGAAGGGCGAACTGCCGGAAGGAGATCCGAAGGCGACGATCGCGAATGTCATTGATCCCACGGTTTCGCCCGGCATGGAGAAGATCGTTCCCAATCTGGAACTACGCCCGGTCAAGGCCGCTGGAGCCCCGCCGACCGATCTGGACGTTGCCGCAGCCAAGTCGCTGGCTTCCGAACTCTCCGCCGCAAACGTGATCGAATATGAGGCGGAGAAGCGGATCGTGGATCACTACCTGAAGAACGCCGCAGGCAAGAAAGCCAAGGAAGAGGCGGAATAAGTCCCCGACACCTTCGGCTTTCCACTCCTGCCACTACCGGCCATCCTCGCGGCGTGCTCGCTTTCTCTACCTGTTGGAACAACTCCCGTCATCACGACGGTGAGGCGATGATCGACGAAATCCTGGAACTGGGATTCTCGAACATCGAACTCTCGCATGGAATGACCATCGCGAAGCTGCCGGGTATCAAGAAAGCTTTCGCCGCGGGCAAGTTCACCTGTTCCGGCGTACACAACTACTTCCCCTCTCCGGTGGAAGTGATGATCGATGCGCCGGATGCCTACGAATACACCTCGCATCGCCCCTTTGACCGACAGCGGGCGATGGAGATGACCCTGAAGACCCTCGAACTCGCAGCGGAGTTCAAGGCGATCTACGTGGTGCTCCACATGGGCTCTGTCCCCCTGAATACCCGCAAGTGGACCAAACGCCTCACCTCCATCGTCGCGGAGAACGGTCGCAACGGTCCGGAATACGCCGCGGAGAAGATCGCCTTCGTGAAAAAGCGCGAGAAAATCGCGCCGCTTTACTACCAGCGCGCCATCGACGCCTTGGGCACTCTCGCGGAGAAAGCTGCGGAATACGGCGTGAAACTCGCCGTCGAATCCCGCTCCCGTTACGAGGACATGCCCTCGGAGCGCGAGATGGTGAAGCTTCAGGAACACTTCGCCGACAACCCTTGGGTCGGCTACTGGCATGACTTCGGCCACGTGCAGTTAAAACACAACATCGGCCTGCTCGATCATGTCGAGTGGTTGCGCCGCATCTCCCCCCATCTGATTGGCGGGCACGTTCACGATGTCCAGTGGCCACAGCGCGACCACCGCACGCCCTTCACCGGCACACTCCAATACAAGGAACTGCTCCCGTTTTTCCCCGAATCATGCCCCTTGATCTGGGAACTCAGCCCGACCCGTAAAACCCAGGAAATCCGGGAGGCACTGGCGGTCTGGAAACATTCTTTTCCCGAGAGATCCTGATTCTAGGGGTTATTTCGGGTTAGTTGACTTTTTCGGATTGCGAATTTCGTCGGGAAGCCTTTCATAAGGGCGATTTCCCCTCGATCTCATGCATATCCCGCCACGTTTCGCCTGCGTGGTCGCGATTCTCCTAAACGCGGCCCCCGCCTCCGGCCAGACCTACGATCTGGTCTTCAACAATCCCGTCCAACAACTGAATGCAACCCATTCACAGTTGGGCGACTACTATACCGGCACCAGCTTTAGCTTCCTCAATGTTGCTCCCGGCTCGGGACAGCAGGTGGACATGAGGCTCACGGTGACGGATATCACCTCACCTCGCTATGGGTATAATGGAGCAGTACCCGACTATAGCGGCACTCCCGGCGTCCCGGGTGGAGACATCGGGCTGCTTTATGCCTATCAAGGCGGGGTAGGCCCAACCGGCAATTACGGTGCCGGCAGCGTCACTTACAATCTGGAGTTCTTCCAAGGCGGCAGCAATTTTACCGACCCCTTCACGATCCCGGACTTCAGGATCATGATCTACGAGGTCGATGGAGAACCAACGCAGGATGAAGCCGTGGTCGTTTTCGCTGACGATGGACTGGTGAGCTACCAGCTCCCCACATCGTCGCAAGTCTCGGTAACCGACCAGGGTGATGGCTACTTCCTCTTCAATGCGCCGGGCACGGATTACCCTTTCACGGATCCTCGCGCGTCTTTTCTCCTCCGCTACCAGAATACCAATTCGATCAGCTTTCAGGTCGTGGCTAATACCCACAATACGACTCAACCGAACAACGGCATCTTCATCGCCCTCGACGGCGATTTGAGCACCATCAATCCGGGAACCCTGAATCCCGCCGTCTATGTGGTGCCGGAGCCCTCCTCGGCCGGTCTCGCTATGCTAGCTGCCGCGGGCGCATTATTCCGGCGCCGGCGGTCCTGAAAAGACGATCCATGAAGGAGGCGCGACGACGCGTTGTCGGGTTGCGCTCGCGCGGCACCGCGCTAGCCTCCCCGGTCATGCGCAAAGTGCTCCTGTCTGCCGCCCTTCTTTCGGTCCTCGCCACGGCTCACGCGAAGCCTGGCGCGGTTGTTGTCGCCTCCGGATTCGAGCGTCCCGTTTGGGTAGGAGCCCCGGCCAGCGACAAGGATCACCTCTGGGTGATGGAGCAGGCGGGCAAGGTCTGGATCGTGGACCTGAAGACCGGCGAAAAGCAGCCGGAACCCTTCCTGGACATCGTCCCCCAGGTGCGCCGCAAGGGCAACGAGGAAGGCCTGCTTGGCTTGGCCTTCGCCAAGGACTTCGGCAAGACCGGCCGCTTCTACGTGAATTACGTGGACCAGCAGCAGAACACACGGATTTCCCGCTTCACCGCCAAAGGCCCGGAATTCAAGACAACCGACGCGTCGAGCCAAGAGGTCCTGCTTTCCTTCAAGCAGGATTTCGAGAATCACAATGGCGGCTGGGTCGAATTCGGCCCGGATGGCATGCTCTACGTGGGCACCGGGGACGGCGGCTCGGGCAACGACCCGAAGCAACGCGCTCAAGCGCTCGACACTTATTTGGGCAAGTTCCTCCGCTTGGATGTTTCGCCAGAGACGGGATACTCGGTTCCGAAAGACAATCCCTTCGTTGGCAAAGAAGGCATCAAGCCCGAGATCTGGGCCTACGGACTCCGCAATCCGTGGCGTTGCTCCTTCGACCGCGAAACCGGTGATTTCTGGATCGGCGATGTCGGCCAGAACAACTGGGAGGAGATCGACTACCTGCCGAAGGGCAAGGGCGCGGGCGCAAACTTCGGCTGGCGCTTGCGCGAGGCCGACAAGGAAACTCCGGCTGGCGGCGTCGGTGGCGATGCTCCGAAAGGTGCCATCGAGCCGGTTTACGTCTATCAGCACGGCGGAGGGAGCAAGGAAGGCCTCTCCGTCACCGGTGGCTACGTCTACCGCGGCCCGGTGAAAGATCTCGAAGGCCGCTACATCTTCGGCGACTACAACAACCGCCGTGTCTGGTCCTTCATTCCGGGCAAGAACGGCAAGCCGACCAAGTTCGAGGACCACACCAAGGATTTCGAGCCGGAAGGCGGTCGCGTGGGGATGATTTCTTCCTTCGGTGAAGACGCCGCGGGGAATCTCTACATCGTCGATCACGCCGGCCCGATCCTGAAGATCGTGGACAAGTGATGCGCGACGCCTGACTCCGGGAAGCCACTACCCCACCCCACAAGTTCTGAAAGCTCCCCTCACGGGAGCTTTCTGCTTTTCCGGGCGTGCCGACAGCGAGTCGCTCAAGCAACGACCTTGTCACCCAAAGAGCCGTTTTCACTCAGAACCCAACGACCATTTGCGCAACTTGGACCGAAATCTCCGATTTTCAGCGCATCGATTCCGAATTTTTCCCACATTTAGGCAAAAATCGCGCATTTTCGCATTGCCCATCCGAAGAAACCGCCCTACTTCTCCCGCCGAACCCCAATTTTGCCATGAGCAAGGATCAACTCGACGGCGCGCAAGCCCTCATCAAGACACTCGACGACTTGGGAATCGAGTACATTTTCGGCTACTCCGGTGGAGCAGCGATTCCCATCTTTGACGCCCTTGAAACGGTCAAGACCAAGATGAAGTTTATCTTGGTCCGCCACGAACAGGGTGCGGTCCACATGGCCGATGGTTATGCCCGTGCGACCGGCAAGCCTGCCGCGGTGCTGGTTACTTCCGGTCCCGGTGCCGGCAACACGGTGACCGGTCTGATGACGGCGATGATGGACTCCGTGCCCATGATCGTGCTCTCCGGCCAGACCGTGACCTGGATGCTCGGCAAGGACGCTTTCCAAGAGGCCGACATCTTCGGCATCACCATCCCGGTGGTGAAGCACAACTATCTGGTGAAGGACCCCAACTCCCTTCCCCGCATCGCTCGCGAAGCTTATCACATCGCCACCACCGGCCGCCCCGGCCCCGTGTTGATCGACATTCCGAAGAACGTTTCGGGAGCTCCTTTCAGCGGCGAGATGAACCCGCCTTTCAACCTGCCGGGCTATGACCCGAGCGGCGATTTCAGCATCGATTCGAACGCCGTGAAGGACGCCGCCGCTCTGATCGCCAAGGCCAAGCGCCCGGTGATCCTGGCCGGCCAAGGTGCGATGATCGCCCGCGCCGACAAGGAGCTGCGCTACCTCGCCGAAACGCTGAATGCCCCGGTGACGAACACCCTTCTGGGCAAGGGAGTCTTCCCGGAAACGCATCCGCTTTCGCTGGGCATGCTGGGCATGCACGGCACCGCCTACGCGAACAAGGCGATGATCGAGTGCGACCTGCTGATCAATATCGGCTCCCGCTTCGACGACCGCATCATCGGCAATCCCGCCAAGTTCTGTAAGGACGCGAAGATCATCCACATCGACATCGATCCGGCGGAAGCCAACAAGATGATCCAGCCGGATGTGATGATCACCGGCGATGCCAAGGCCGCACTGACCGAGATCAACGAGAAGATCGGTCCGCTCGAAACCGGCGAATGGCTCGCCAAGCTCGACGGCTACAAGAAGAAGTTCCCGCTCAACTACAAGAAGCAGGGCGGCCTGCGGATGCAGCAGGTGATCGACGAGCTCTACGAACTCACCGAAGGCAAGGCGATCGTCTCCACCGACGTGGGCCAGCACCAGATGTGGGCCGCGCAGTTCTACAAGAACAGCGAGTCCTTCCACTGGCTCTCCTCCGGTGGTGCCGGCACCATGGGTTTCGGCTTCCCTGCCGCCATCGGCGCCCAGCTCGCCCACCCGAAGAAGACCGTGATCTCCATCTCCGGAGACGGCGGCTTCCAGATGACCCTCTTCGAATTGGCGACCGCGCAAATCCACAAGCTGCCGATCAAGATTGTGGTGCTGAACAACCACTACCTTGGCATGGTCCGCCAGTGGCAGGAGCTCTTCTTCGAAAACCGTGAAAGCGGCGTGGATCTCATCGGCAACCCCGACTTCTGCAAGCTCGCCGCCGCCTACGGCATCCCGAGTGTCTTCATCAAGCGCCCGGCCGATGTCACCAAGCAACTCGAGAAGGCGCTCGCCTACAATGACGGCCCGATCCTGATCCATGCCGAGTGCGTGAAGACCGACAACGTCTTCCCGATGATCCCGGCCGGCGCGGCCCTCGAGGACATGATCACCGAGGCTCCGAAGACCAAGATGGAGAAGCCCGTGGGTTCCACGTGATGCTCGACTTCTGATCTGATTGATCCGGGCGAAGGGTTCGCCTTCGCCCGGATCCTTCACTCTTCTTCATCCGCCGCCATGATCATCTGGAAAGGATTCGGCATCCTGATCATTCCCCTTTTCGGGATTGCCATGATTTTGGGAATTGTGGCCGGCACCGCGCTCAAGATTCCCGGCGGCTTCGTGCTCGGGATCGTGCTGGCCACCCTGCTGAACCACGTGGTCTGGCTGCGCCTCTCGCCAAAGCCCGTGCATGCCGACAGTCCGCCGCCGCGGAAGCACAGCCTCTTCTTCATCCCGGCGAAGGCGTGGACCTGGATCTTCGCGCTCCTGATCCTGCCGGTCTGCGGGTTGGAATACCTGGCTATCCAAGGAGAGAAGGACCTCGCCGCCACGCCCGGCTACGCCGAATTCCAAGAAGCCAATCGCAAGATCTTCTCTTCGAAATCCGGCAACTACCATGGCAACAACGACAAGGCCACCGAAGCGGCCAGGGGTTACTCCATGATCATGCAGGTGACCTGCGAGGCCATCTTCACTGGCGGCAGCGAGAAGCCCTTTCTCACCAAGGGCGAATTCCTCACCTACTGCCATCTGGGCAAGGACACCGTCCTCTACCTCTGCCACGTGCCGGACCTCCGCAAGTATGCGGACGACAAGACCAAGGAGGCACTCGTCAGCACGGCTTGGACCCTCGCCCGCTTGAGTGCGGCCGACCTCGGCATCGGGGAGGACCCGAAGGTCGTCGTCGGCCTGCGCGGTGCCGTCGATTACGGCTTCATCCTCCACGGCCAAGCCTCCACCGAGACCCCGCTCCGCAGTACCACTTTCCGACGCCCCGACATCTTCTTCCGCATCTTTGCAGAAACCACTTCCGGGACCACTCCCGATTCGCCAACCGCAACTTCACCATGACCCAAACCATCGTGACAACCGAGACTCCTAATCCTGTCGCGCCCGCACGTCGCGGTGCCATGCACACCCTCTCCATCCTCGTAACCAACGAGCCGGGAGTCCTCATGCGCATCTGCCAGGTCTTTTCCCGCCGCGGATTCAACATCGACTCGCTCGTCGTTTCCGAAGGCCGGAACCCGAACTTCTCGCGGATGACCATCGGCATCAGCGGCGATCCCCAGGGTCTCGACCAGATCATCAAGCAGGTCTCCAAGCTGATCGACGTGATCCATTGCTTCGAGCACACCTCGGACGACTCGGTGACCAAGGAGATGATCCTCATCAAGATCAAGTGCTCTCCGGAAGACCGCTCGCAGGCGCTGCAGATCACCGAGCACTTCGACGGCAAGACCGTGGACCTCACACCGACTTCGATGATCGTCATGATCACCGGTGACAGCCCGAAGGTCGATGCCGCCGTGGCGATGTTCTCCCAATTCGAGATCATCGAGACCGTGCGCACCGGCAAGGTCGTGATGGCCCGCGGCGAACAGGCCACCTGATCGCCCCGCCCACTTCCCTCTTCTGAAACGCGGTCTTCTGCCTTCCGGCGGAGGGCCGCTTTCTCTTTGGAGCCCGACCGGCCCTTTGGGAAACGCCGGACTGAGGGCTGTCGAGGATGCCGGGAACCTCTCCGTGTGCCCTGCTACGCCTGTTAAAAATAGGAAATTTAACAGGCGAGGCGCAGCCAGAATGGCATGGCTCGGCAGTTGGAGTGCGTTGCTCCGAATGGGGTTCACAGGGGAGATTTGTTAAGACTTCGGCTGACACGGATAAGGGGAATGTTGCTGCCCAGTTTCCCCGATCTTGGAGATGCTTTCTACTGTCACCAAGAGGCTTTCCTCAACGCCGTCCCGTGCTCCCCGGCATGAATAGTCATTTCTCTGATGCACACGGCTCATGCTTTCAATCGCCACGTGTCACCATTTTGACAAACTCCGCATTTTTGCTTCCCGGGTATGGGGAGGGTATGATTTGGAAGCAGTGACTTTCCGGATCTTAGAACATGTTAGACCGGTTAGCAGATAACACACCCACCCCTTACACATGAAAATTGCCCTTAGCCTGTTAGGTGCACTC